>JBEEFP010000088.1:0-11423 GCA_041166085.1 Actinomycetota bacterium | reverse complement strand
CGCTCGCGAGCGATGCGGTGGTGTCGCTCGCCCCGGCGATGCGCCGCTCGCGGATGCCCGTGCGCTCGACGATCCACGCGTCCGTCGTGTCGACGCGCGCTTCGAGGTCGACGTTGGTGAGGCGCTGATCCGGAACCGCCATGCCGGTGCCGGTGACGAGAGAGCTCGCCGGCGCTCTCATGGCGCCGCTCGCTGAACCGCGCTCGCCGGCGCTCTCATATGGCTCGCAACCAGGCGACGGGCTGGCCCTCGCGCACGCGCTCGCCCTCGACGGCCAGCAGACCCATCATCCAGCCGCGGAAGAACGAGCGCACCGGCACGTCATCGCCGGAGACGGACACCATGCCGACCGTCTGGCCCTCGGCCACGATCTCGCCTTCGGTCGTCACCGTCTCCGGCGGAACCGGTCGGAAGACGCCACCGGCAGGGGCGACGATGAGCCGCTCCGGCACGCGTAGCTCCTCTGCGTAGAGAATGGTCGCGGTCATGTACGGGCTCCCAAGGTCCGCTTCACCAAACCGGTGAGCGTCGTGCCCGGACCGACCTCGGCGAAGTCGGTCGCGCCCATGTCCGACAGGCGCTCGACGGACTGGCGCCAGCGCACGGGCTGCACGAGGTGGTCGGCCAGACGGCCACACCACCCGTCACCGCCGCCGTACGGCATGGCGTCGCCGTTGGACACGATGGGCGCAGCCGCGTCGCCGAAGGGCACCGCTGCCAGATGTTCCACCAACGCGTCGCGTGCGGGCGTCATCAGCGGCGTGTGGAACGCACCCTCGACCGGGAGCCCCATCACCTTGCGAACGCCGGCCAGCTTCGCGGCCTCGGTCGCGGCCGCCAGCCCCTCCGGCGTGCCGGCGAGCACGACCTGACCGGGCGCGTTGTCATTGGCCAGCCAGCACCGGTCGGGTGTCGCCAGAAGGGCGGCCTCGACCTGGTTCTCGTCGGCCCCGAGCAGGGCGGCCATGGCGCCGGGGCGGCGCCGGGCCGCGTCCTGGGTCACGTCGGCGCGCACGGCAACCAGCCGGAGGCCGTCCTCGAAGGCAAGGACGCCCGCGGCAATGAGGGCCGTCAACTGACCGAGCGAGTGCCCGGCGAAGGCGACCGGCTCGGGGCCTTCCCATGCGTCCCACGCCATCAATGACACGAGCACGACGGCCAGCTGCGCCTCTCGCGTGTGGTCCAGCGGCGAATCGAGCAGCAGCGGTGTCAGCCGCTCACCGAGGACGTCCTCGGCCCGCTCGACGACGGACCATGCTGGGTGGCCCTTCCACTGGGCGCCCATCCCTGGTGTCTGCGAGCCCTGTCCGGGGAACATCACCGCGGTCGTGGCCATGACGGAACCGACTTCCATAAGGACGACATGGTTACACGTCATCATCGAATCTTTGGACGCGATGGTATTACCATTGGATGAATGCAGGAACTGCGGGTTGAGGCACTCGCCAGCCGAGCCGGGCTGAGCGTCGAAGTGGTGCGGTCGTGGCAGTCGCGGGGACTGCTGCCGCCGCCCCGCCACGAGGGGCGAGTGGCCTGGTACGGCCAGCGTCACCTCGACCGCCTGCAGGCGATCCGCGACCTCAAGGCGCGCGGCCACTCGCTGCGCGCCATCAAGAACCTGCTCGACCAGGGCAGCGACATCGAGCCGTCGTCGGCCGTCGTCGAGCAGGAGACGTTGACGCTCGTCGAGCTGGCCGAGCGGACGCGCGTCCCGCCGTCCATGCTGCGTTCGCTCGAGGCGTCGGGCATCCTCCGTCCGCAGGGCGACCACGACCAGCCCCGCTATACGACGGCCGACGTACGCGCCGTACGCATGCTGCTCTCGCTCCTCGGTGGCGGGGTGCCCATGGAGGAGTTCATGGAGGTCGCCAAGGAACAGATCTCGGCGCTCCAGCACACCGCCGACGGCGCGGTGGAGATGTTCCTGCGCTACATCCGCGAGCCCCTGTTGGAAGCGGGACTCCCGCAGAAGGAGGAAGCGGAGCGACTGGTGGCCGCGTTCCGCCTCCTCATGCAGGCCGTGTCCGAGCTGCTGACGTACAACTTCCAACGCCGCGCCATCGCCGCGCTGCACGACGCCATCGACGACAGGGCGTCGCGCAGCGAACGGGCCGCGCTGCGGCGTATACCCGCGTAGTGACGGACAACCCGGTCGAGCTCCTCCCCCATCGTCCGCCGTTCCGGTTCGTGGACACGGTCGACGAGCTGGTGCCAGGCGTTCAGGTGACAGCCCGGTACCGCGTCACTGGCGAAGAGGCGTTCCTCGCCGGCCACTTCCCCGGTAACCCCATCTTTCCCGGGGTCATCCAGCTCGAGGCCCTCGCCCAGGCCGGCGGCATCGCGGTGCTCGCCGACGAGCGCTACGCCGGCAAGCTCCCACTGTTCGGCGGCGTGGAGGACGTCCGCTTCCGCCGCCGCGTTGTCCCCGGCGACGAGCTCCTGCTCGACGTGACCCTCGAGAAGATGTCGTCGCGTGCGGGGTGGGGTCGCGGCCGCGCCACTGTCGACGGCGAGGTCACGTGCGAGGCGCGGCTCCTGTTCGTCCTCGCCCCCGTGCCGTAGCCCACCCCACCCCGCCCCACCACCACCCCACCCCACCGTCTCGAGGAAATGGGGTACCGATTCGGTACCCCATTTCCTCGAGACGTAGCTTGGGGCGCGTGAGCCTCGACCTACGCAACTCGACCGTCGTCGTCACCGGTGCCGGCAGTGGCATCGGCCGCGCCACTGCCATCGCCTTTGCCCGTGAGGGCGCCCGCGTCGTGTGCGCGGACATCGACGCGGCGGCGGCCGAGAAGACCGCGGTCGAGTGCGACGAGGCGGGCGGCACCGGCGTGCCCGAGCAGGCCGACGTCGCCGACCGGGCGGCCGTCGACGCACTGGCTCAGCGGGTCGGGCCGGTCGACGTGCTCGTCAACAACGCCGGCGTGGGCATGTCGGGCCGCTTCCTCGCAATGGACCCCGCGGACTGGGACTGGATCGCGGGCATCAACCTCGGAGGCGTGCTGAACGGATGCCGTGCCTTCGGGCCAGGCATGGTCGAGCGCGGTCGTGGGCATGTCATCAACGTGTCCTCCGGTCTCGGCTACACGCCGACCGCAACCGAGCCCGCCTACGTCACCACCAAGGCCGCGGTCCTCGCCTTCTCCCGCTGCCTGCGGGCGGACTGGGCCGAGCACGGCGTGGGCGTCACCGCCGTCTGCCCAGGCGTGATCAACACGCCGATCATCGACAACACCCGCTTCCTCGGTGAGCTCGCCGACCCCACCAAGGTCGCCAGGGCCAAGCGCATCTTCCGCCGCGGCCACAAGCCCGCGCTCGTCGCTCGCGCCATCGTCGACGGCGTCCGCAGGAATCGCTCGGTCGTGCCCGTCGGCTTCGAAGCCAAGCTCGGCTGGTTCGCCAGCCGACTCCTGCCGCTGCGCGTCACCGACAGGATGGCCCGAGGCGGAATCGGCGGCCGCTGATGCGCCGCCGCACACTCGTCGGCGGCGTCGCCCTCGCGGCAGGCGCGGCTGGTGTGCTGGCCGCGGGCAGGGCCGTACGCCGCTGGAAGGCCGGCGAAGGCGTCGGGCTGTCGCTGGCCGACGGTGAGGACCGTGTCGTCGTGTCGACCGACGGCGCCCAGCTCGAGGTGCGGGTGGCCGGCCCCGCTGATGCGGAACGGACCTTCGTGCTCGCCCACGGTTGGACCAACGACCGGCGCGTGTGGGGCGCGGTCAGCCAGCGCCTGGTCGACGACGGCCACCGCGTCGTCACGTGGAACCAGCGAGGACACGGCGGCTCGACCGTCGGCGGCAAGGGCCACACCGTCGAGGCGCTCGGCGACGACGTGGGTGCGGTGCTCCAGGACATCGACGCCCACGACGTCGTGCTGGCCGGGCACTCGATGGGCGGCATGGCGTCCATGGCGTTCCTCACCGAGCACCCCGACCAGCGTCACCGCGTCGGCGCGGTCGCCCTCGTCTCCACCACCGCGGGCGGACTCACGCGCGGCGCGGTCGCCAACCGCATCGCCGCTCAGGTCATCGCCCATCCCGCCCTCGATCGAGCCATGCAGTCCGGACAGGTCGGGCCGTTCCTCGTGCGCAACACCGTCGGACGCACCGTCGCCCTGTCCCACCTCGATGCCATGCGCGAGCTGTTCGTCGCCACTTCGCCGGACGTGCGCGCCGGCTTCCTCAACGCGATGACCGCCATGGACCTCACCGACGGCATCCGCGCCCTCGACGTCCCGACCCTCGTGCTCGTCGGCAGCCGCGACCGTCTGACACCTGTAGCGCTCTCACGTCGCTTGGCCGCGACCATCGCCGGCGCGCGCCTCGAGGTGCTCGAGGGCTTCGGCCACATGCTGCCGCTCGAAGCCCCCGACGCGGTTGCCGACCGCCTGCTGTCGCTACCGGTGCTCGGGGTTCTCGAAGTCGAAGCGACAGCCGGCGTCCCACGCTGACCGCTGGTTCCCATGGGCGGGGATCCCGCCCGCGTCCTGGAGGATGCGCGCCACGTGCAGCAGGTTCCAGGTCATGAACGTGGTGTTGCGGTTGGTGAAGTCGTTATCGGGACCGCCTGAGCCCGGGTCGAGGTAGGACGGGCCGGGCCCCGCCTCACCGATCCAGCCCGCGTCGGCCTGCGGCGGTATGACGTAGCCCAGGTGCTGCAGCGAGTACAGAACGTTCATGGCGCAGTGCTTCACCCCGTCCTCGTTGCCGGTGACCAGACAGCCGCCCACCCGTCCGTAGTACGCGTACTGGCCGGACTCGTTGAGCAGGTGCGAGTTGCCGTACAGCCGCTCGATCACCTGGTTGCACACCGAGGTCTTCTCGCCCAGCCAGATGGCGGTGCAGAGCACCAGGATGTCGGCCGCCATCACCTGTTCGAAGATGGCCGGCCACTCGTCACGCTCCCATCCGTGCTCGGTCATGTCGGGCCAGACGCCGGTGGCGATGTCGTGGTCGATGGCGCGCACCACGTCGACCGTCACCCCCTGGCGCCGCATGATCTCGATGGCGATGTCGGCCAGCCCCTGCGTGTTCGACACCTCGGGCGAGCGCTTCAGCGTGCAGTTGATGAACAGGGCCCGCAGGTTGGAGAAGTCCCACTGACTCTGCTCGCACAGCGCTTCCTGCATGGCGTTGAGCGTCACGCCGCCCCCTCTGTCCTCGTCTCTCCGCTTCCCGTCCCGGGCGCGGGGTGCATCGTTGCACGCAAGGGTCGAGAATGGACGGCATGAGCGACCTGTACGTGCGCCTCGCCTACGAGAGCGAGGAGGCTGGGGCCGAGTGGCTCGTTCGGGTCTTCGGCTTCCGGGAGTACGAGCGCAAGGTCAACCCAGGTGGCTCGACGCTGATCTGGCTCGAGCACGACGGGGGCGTGGTCATGATCTGTCGGGTCGGGTTGGGCCTGCACACGCCGCGCCAGCTGGGCGGCACCAGCCAGAAGGTCAACGTGTACGTGGCCGACGTCGATGCGCACCATGCACACGCGACAGCCGAGGGCGCGGTGGTCGAACGCCCGCTCGAGACCACGCCGTACGGCGAACGCCGCTACGAGGTCATCGACCCCGACGGTCACTGGTGGCACTTCACCCAACGCCTTTGACGCGGAGCGGCGCGAAGATCGGCCCGTGAGCGATCCGCACCACGCGCTGGTCGAGCAGGGATGGGCCGCGCTGCGGGCCGGAGACGCCCTTGCCGCGCGCACGGCGTTCGAGACCGCCGCGGACGCCGCACCGTCGGCTTACGTCATCGAGGGCCTCGCTCGGGTGTGCTTCCTCGAGCTCGATTTCGGGCGCGCCATCGAGACCTGGGAACGGGCCTACGCCGCCCACCGCGAGCAGGGCGACTCGGTCGGCTCCGTGCGGGTCGCTCGCAGCCTCTGCTGCATGTACGGCACGGTCATGGGCGACTGGGCCATCGCCAGCGGTTGGATGGCCCGGGCCCAGACGCTGCTGGCCGACGACACCGCTGCGTCGGAGCGGGGATGGGTCTCGCTGAACCTGGGCATGTTCGAGGCGGACCGCGTGAAGAAGGAGGGGCACTTCCGGGCTGCGCTCTCGGCCGCGCACGATCTGGCCGACACCGACCTCGAGTTCGTGACGCTCGCCTATCTCGGCGCCAGCCTCGTGCACCGCGACCACATCGAGGAGGGCATGGTGCTCCTCGACGAGGCCCTGGCCGCGGTGGCCGGGAGTGAGGTCGACGACTTCTTCGTGCTGGAGGAGATCTTCTGCCAGCTGTTCTCGGCGTGTGAGCACGCCCACGACGTGGTGCGAGCGGACCAATGGATCCGCATCGGCGAGGCCATCGCCCAGCGCCGCAACCTGCCGGCCGTGTCCGCGTTCTGTCGCACGCACTACGGCGGCGTCCTGACCGCGGCGGGCCGATGGCCCGAAGCCGATGCCACCCTCACCGAGGCGGTGCGCCTGTGGGGACTCGGCCAGCGCTCAGGGCTGCGGGGCGGCGCCCTCATCCGGCTGGCGGACCTCCGCGTGCGCCAGGGTCGCTTCGAGGAGGCCGAGCGGCTCCTCGAGGGTCTCCACGCCGAAGCCGACGCTGCCCGCCCGCTCGCCGCCCTTCGTCTGGCCCGAGGCGAGATCGCGCTCGCGCGCGATGTCCTCGAGCGCGCCCTCGACCAGGTCGAGGCGGTCGGCACCGCCGCCGCGTCGCTGCTGGCCCTGCTGGTGGAAGTGCACCTCGCGGCCGGCATGGCCGAGGAGGCGGAAGCGGCCGCAGCACGGCTCGGCGATTGTGCCACGAGCAATCCGAGTCACTATGTCGCGGCCGTGGCGGCCCTGGCCAAGGGCCGGGTGTGCCTCGCGACGGGAACCGGGGATCCCCAGGCCTGCCTCAGGGAGGCCCTCGCCGGCTTCACCCGGGCCCAGATGCCGATGGAGCTGGCGCGATCGCGACTCGAGCTGGCCGGCGCACTGATCACGGATCGTCCCGAGGTGGCCATGGCCGAAGCGCGCGCGGCCCTGGATGCCTTCGAACGGCTGCAGGCGGCCCGGCTGGCGGACGCGGCCGCCGCCGTGCTGCGCTCGCTCGGGGTCCGCTCCGCCGCCGGCGCCCGCACCGACGGCCTCCTCACGAGGCGAGAAGCGGAGGTGCTCCAACTGCTGGGGCACGGCCTGTCCAATCCGGAGATCTCCGACCGACTGTTCATCAGCCGCAAGACCGTCGAGCATCACGTCGGCAACATCCTCTCCAAGCTGGGGCTGCGCACCCGGGGCGAGGCTGCCGCCCACGTCCACGCCGGCGGATCAGGAGCGAAATAGGGGATCTCCCCGATGCGGGCACGGACGAACGGGCGCACCCTGACGCAAACACCAGCTCGGGGAGGACCACGGACATGGCCAACCAGTTCGACGCGATCATCGTGGGTGGGCGCTGCGCGGGCGCACCGACGGCGATGCTCCTGGCCCGCAAGGGCTACCGCGTCCTCGTCGTGGATCGGGCCTCGTTCCCGAGCGACACCCTTTCGACCCACTTCATCCACGCGCCCGGGGTCGCAGCCCTCCGACGGTGGGGTCTCCTGGACGAGGTGACGAGCACAGGCTGCCCTCCGGTCAGCACCTACGCCTTCGACTTCGGCCCCTTCGTGATCAAGGGTTCGCCTCACCCGTACGACGGCGTCGCGACCGCGTACGCACCGCGGCGGACGGTCCTCGACAAGATCCTCGTCGATGCCGCGGCCCGTGCCGGGGCAGAGGTGCGCGAGCGCTTCACCGTCGACGAGGTGGTCGTGGAGGACGGCGCAGTCGTCGGCATCCGTGGTCGCGACGACGGAGGCACGGAGGTGACCGAGCGGGCGCGTGTGGTGATCGGCGCCGACGGCCGTAACTCGCACATCGCCAAGGTCGTGCAACCCGAGCAGTACCACGACAAGCCGATGTTGCAATGGAGCTACTACACGTACTGGAGCGACTTCCCCGTCGACGGCTTCGACATCGTGATTCGGCCCGACCGGGGCTGGGGCGCCTTCCCGACCAATGACGGGCTCACCCTGCTCGTGGTCGGGTGGCCCTATGCGGAGGCGAAGGCGTACAAGACCGACGTCGAGGCGAACTACCGCAAGACCATCGACATGGTGCCGGAGCTCTCGGAGCGACTGCGCGCCGCGACGCGACAGGAGCGTTTCGCCGGTGGGTCCGTCCCCAACTTCTTCCGCAAGCCGTTCGGACCGGGCTGGGCGCTGGTCGGCGATGCCGGCTACACAAAGGATCCGATCACGGCCCAAGGGATCAGCGACGCCTTCCGCGACGCCGAGCTGTGCGCCACCGCCCTGGACGAGACGTTCAGCGGAGCGCGATCGTTCGACGCTGCGATGGCGGACTACCAGCGCACGCGTGACGCCCACGCGCTTCCGATGTACGAGTTCACGACTCAGCTGGCCACGCTCGAGACACCGCCGCCCGAGATGCAGCAGCTCCTCGGCGCCGTCCACGGCAATCGAGCGGCCATGGACGCCTTCGTCAGCGTCAATGCCGGGACCCTGTCGCCGGTCGCGTTCTTCGACCCCGACTTCATCGGGGAGATGATGGGCGCGCCTACCTGAGCGCGGCGCGGCGTTCCTCGAGCAGGCGTCGCTCGGCGTCGTTCGCCGTTCGCTCGAGGGCGGCGTCGTAGGCCTGACGCGCCTCGTCGGGACGGCCGAGCCGCTCGAGCAGATCGGCGCGCGTGGCGTGGAAGAGGTGGTAGCCGTCGAGGGCGAGCTCGTCGACCGCGGCCAGCGCGGGCGCCGGACCGTCGACCTCGGCCAACGCGATGGCGCGGTTCAAGCCCACGACAGCGGTCGGCGTGAGCGCGAGGAGCTGGTCGTAGAGCTGCACGATCTGCCGCCAGTCGGTGTCAGCGGCGGTCGGCGCGTCGCTGTGCACCGCGGCGATGGCGCCCTGGATCTGGTACGGCCCGGGCATGTTGCGGCGCAGGCAGGCGCGCACGATGGCCTGACCTTCAGCGATCAACGACTGGTCCCAGCGCGAGCGGTCCTGGTCGGCCAGGCGCACCAGCGACCCGTCGGCGCCGGTGCGGGCGGCCCGGCGCGACTCGGTGAGCAGGAGCAGCGCGAGCAGGCCCGCCACCTCGGCTTCGTCCGGCATCAGCTCGGCCAGCAGGCGGGCCAGGCGGATGGCCTCGGCGCACAAGTCGGCGCGCACGAGGTCGTCGCCCGCGGTTGCGACGTACCCCTCGTTAAACACGAGGTAGATCACGGCAAGCACCGGCCTGAGCCGCGCCGGGAGCTCGGCATCGCTCGGTACGCGGTAGGGGATGTGTGCATCGCGGATCTTGCTCTTGGCCCGCACGATGCGCTGCGCCATGGTCGTCTCGGATGTGAGGAACGAGCGGGCGATCTCGGGGGTCTGCAGCCCGGCGATGAGGCGCAGGGTGAGCGCCACCTGGGCTGCCGGCGCCAGGGCGGGGTGGCAGCAGGTGAAGATCAGACGGAGACGGTCGTCCTCCACGGGGCCCACCTCCATCGGCTCGTCGGGAGTCTGCAGGAACGCGGCCTCGGCGTGCCGGTCGTCGCGGGACGACTCCCGCCGCAGGCGGTCGATGGCCCGGTTGCGGGCCGTGGTGATGATCCACCCGGCCGGACTGGGCGGGACGCCCGTCTCCGGCCATTTTCGGAGGGCGACCACGAACGCTTCCTGGACCGCCTCCTCGGCGACGTCGATGTCTCCGAAGAAGCGGACCAGCACCGCAACCGCTCGTCCGGACTCATGCCGGAACGCCCTCTCGACCTCGGACTCCTCGGGTGTCACCCCTCGTTCATGTCCCCGGCGTCGTCCTGGAAGGGCCGGACCTCGACTGCGCCGCGGCAGGCGACGGTGGCCTTGGACGCCCACGCCAGGGCGGCGTCGAGGTCGGGGGCCTGGATGACCCAGAAGCCGCCGAGCTGCTCCTTGGCCTCGGCAAAGGGGCCGTCGGTGGTGAGGACGTCGCCGCCCTGGGCCCGGACGGTGGTGGAAGTCTCGGCCGGGTGCAGCCCGCCGGCGAACACCCAGGCGCCCTCGGACTTGATCTCGGCGTTGAGGGCGTCGACGTCATTGAACATCGTCTGCATCTCTTCCTCGGTCGCCTCGAAGCCCTCTTCCATGTACACGGAGAGCATGTACTGCTTCATGGTCTTCCTCCTCTGTCGGCCGGCACCGTGCCCGCCCTTCGCCACCTACACGAACGTCATCCGCCGGAATCGACAGCTCGACGGGAGATTCTTGCGGGTGGTCGTCCACGCCGCTGGTTCGGTGGGCACCCGCCCGGGCTAGGGCGAGTCGGCCGCCATTTCGGCCCACACCCGCTTGCCGGACACCCCGTCGTCGCTCTCGGCCGTCTGCCAACCCCAGTCACGGGCGATGCCGGCCACGATGTGCAGGCCTCGGCCGCTGGTGGACTCGTCGTCGAGGCCGACGAGCGCCGGAGTGCGGGTGTCGTAGTCGAACACTTCGATGCGGAGCACCCCCTCCTGGACGGTGACGGCCACGGTGAGGTCGGTGCCGGCGTGGCGCACGGCGTTGCCCACCAGCTCGGCCAGCACGAGGAGGGCGTCGGTGATGACCTGCGGGGAGACGCCGGCTTCCTGCAGGGCCCCGCTCACGCCGATGCGAGAGCGCCGAACCGCGGTCGCTTCGGGCGCAAAGGTCCCTTCCCACGACACCGACGGCCCGTGGGCCTGGTTGGCATCCACCGAGTCGTCGCGCCTCAGGACATTCCCCCCCGTTTGTGCAACGCCCGTTGCCGGGAACGCCATACCCGGGGCGAGGAACGCCCAATCCGACGAGGAGGCCCAGGTGACGGTCATCCAGGTGGAAAACGACCCCGGCGGGGTCCTGGCAGCCGTCGACGGCCTGGCCACCGCTGTCGAGAAGAACGCCCAGGACGAGCGGCTCCTGGTCCGGCGCCTGCGGGAACTGCGCGAGGGCCGGGCCAAGGGCCGGACCTGGCTCGACCTCCTGACCCCCGACGACCGACCCGGCGTGCTCGGGCTGACCTCGCGCATCATCGGCCGCCTCACCGACGCCAGCGGCGCCCTCCGCCGGGCCCTGGCGAGGGGGCTACGGCTGGAGGGAGCGACCATCGCGACCATCGCCGGGCTCTTCGGCGTGTCGCATCAACGGATTTCCGCGCTTCTCCGTCGAGGAGATCGGACTCCCACCGCCTGAGCCGCCGGTCCGGGCGTCATCGAGCATTTCGTGATGACCGACGCGACGGGGTAGCCCTCAGGGAGGGGAGGGCATCGGTGTCCTCGTTAGGCACACAACTTTCTTTCCTCGGGCCTGCGCCTCTGTACTCGTGATTGCGACGCTTTGTCCTCAGTTCCCTTGTCCCTGGCAGGATCGCTACAGCGCCCCACCTCAATCCACTCCGGTGACGCTCGCCAGTACGTTGACGCTCGCTCCGGTCGCAGACCGCTCCCCATCCTCAGAG
>JBEEFP010000087.1:0-6569 GCA_041166085.1 Actinomycetota bacterium | reverse complement strand
GCCACGCGCATCACCCAGCCCGTCTCCTAGCGAACGAGCGTCGAGCGCGCTCCGCCCGTCGTCTCGAGGAACTGGGGTACCGGTCCGGTACCCCAGTTCCTCGAGACGGTCAGGGTTGGGGCAGCAGCTGCTGGATCCAGGACCAGACCTCGTCGACCCGGGGCCGGAGGTCGGCGAGGGAGCCGGTGTTGTCGACGACGATGTCGGCCTTGGCGAGGCGCTCCTCGCGGGTGGCCTGCTTGGCGATGCGGGCTCGGACGTCGGCCTCGCTGGCCGGCCCGCGGGCGACCGCCCGCGCCACCGCCGTCTCCACCGGCGCGTCCACCACGATGAGCCCGGCCATGTCGGATCGGCCCGACTCGACGAGGAGCGGGACGTCGAGCACGACGATGTGATCGGTCTCGGCCTCGGCGGCCAACCGATCGAAGATCACCTGACCGACGACGGGGTGCACGATGGCGTTCAGGGCGGCCAGCTGCTCCGGATCGTTGAACACGATCTCGGCGATCGCACCGCGATCGAACGACCCGTCGGCCCGGACGACACCCGGCCCGAAGTGATCGAGCATGGGTTGGTAGGCGGGCCCGCCCGGCGCCTGCACCTCGTGCACGATGGCGTCGGCGTCGATCACGACCGCGCCCTTCTCCGCCAGCATCGCGGAGACGGTCGACTTGCCCGACCCGATCCCGCCCGTGAGACCGACAACCAGCATGGGAGTTCGGGACCGTACCATCGGGCGATCGCTTCCCCTCCCGACCTCTACTCGCCCGAGCCCGCGGCGCGGGCCGAAGCAGCCCGCGGCCTCGGCCGCTTCGCCCGGCGCCGTCTCGTCCGTCGAGCCGAGGGATGGCCGGACTGGTCCCCCGGCGCCATCAACGCGTGGCTCCTTCTCGTCACCACCAAGCCGCCCAGCTGGCAGGACACCCTGGTCCTCTGGCCCGAAAAGCCACCCACCCTGGGCGAGCCGCACGAGGGCTTCTTCTATCCCGATCCCCTCGGCTTCTGGGGCGAGGTGCGGCGCTGGTCGACGATCATCACCCGATTGCGCGAGCGGGACTGGGGTACGCCGGACGCGTTGTCGGTCACGACGCTGCTGCACGTGGGCGAGAACACCGACCGCCTGGCATGGGGACTCCGCCTCATGGTTCCGCGCGTCGTGCTCTTCCTCGACGAGCCCGCCTGGGAAGGCGCCGGCATGTCGGTGCGGCAGGAGCCGCACTACGTCCCCGACCCGCACCGCGCCCAGCAGGTGTACGAGGGCTTCTGGGCGGTGACAGACGCCGGCACCGTCGTCGGCAAGGCGCCGCAGCACCCGGCGACGCACCGCCTCTACCGCGCCGAGGACATGGACCGCTTCCTGCGCGCCGCCCCCGTCAGCCGGAGAAGCTGACGGAGGCGGAGCGAGTGGCTGTCACCGGGGGGAGAAGCGGTTATCCGACGAGGGTCGGGATGTAGTCGAGGGTCGGTCCACCCGGCGTCGTGGTGGGATTCGCGCCGGGGATGCAGAGATGGTCGGTGGCCATCACGTCGGCCACGCCGACGGTGAGGCCCAGGCTCTTGATGAGCGGGTCGATGACCTTGGTCTCGACCCGACCGAGCAGCGGGGCCAGCGTGGCGAGCGCGGCGTTGGCCACCGGCCCGGCGCTCACACCGACCGGGAGGAACAGCACCTGGGCGCCGGTCGTGCTGAACAACGTCTTCGTGTCGAGCGCCATCGGGTACGTGCCGACACGCTTCGATCCGTCCCAGGTGGGATGGAACTCGCTGCTGTAGGCGAAGGGCAGGTCGCCGTGGCTGGCGCCGAGGGTCGGCATGGTCGCCACGGTCGGGACGTTGAGCAGCTGCTTCTGGCCGAGCAACGGGACGGTGGCCAGCACCTGCATCGTCGCGCTGCCCGCGCCGGTCACCGGCTTGGTGTCGACGCCGACGGTCATGCCAGGCGATGTCGCGCTGCAGTCGATGGCGGCGATGGTGCCGGTCGCACCGGCGGCGTCGAGCGTGAACGGCAGCGTGCCAACGATCTTCGAACCCACCAGGCCGGCGAAGGTGAAGGCCTGGTCGATGGTGTTGGTGACCGTCAGCTTGATCTGCGCAGTCGAGCCAGTCGTGGTCACCGGCCCATACACCCACTTCATGGGCTCGACGACCTGCAGCGTCACTGCCGTGTTGGACACACCAGGCACGGTGAGCCCGGCGTTCGGCACGCTGATCACGTTCGACCCGTTGGCGGCCTCGGCTGCGGCAACCACCAGGTTGCGCACCTTGAGGTTGGCGTCGGCGACCGTGGTCCCGGCGCCCTGGTCGAAGGTCATGATGTTCGCCAGCTTGAACGTCGTGGTGTTCGTGGACTGGGCGATGATGCCCGCGCCGTTGCGGAAGATGGCGGCCCGGCTGTCGCCCTGCTGATCGAGGGCATTGGCCGTCGCCGTGAAGAGCCTGTTCAGGGTCAGGTCGGCGGCCAGCAACTTCTGCGGCGTGCCCACGTCGAGCCCCAGGTTGCCGAGCTCGTGCTGCAGGGCGGACATGGTGATGTTGGCGTTGCCGAGTCCGTTCCAGCTCACGATGTCGGCGTTGCCACCGATCATCTGACCGAACACCCGATTCACCACAGGGGCGGTCGCCGAATCGAAGTTGGCCGACGCGAGGGCCGACCCGAGGAAGAACCCGGCCTTCTGATCGTCGTTGCCGCCGCAGCAGACACCCCCGGGGCCGCTGGTCGACGCCAGCTTGGCGATGGCCTTGGCCGTCAGGTCCTTGCCGCCTGGCGCGAACACGTAGTCCATGTTCGAACCGACGAGCACACGCACGGCGTTGGGCGTGGCACCGCCAGGGGTGAAGGTGTTCTGGCTGTCGACGCTGCCGGCCTCGGCGGTGAGGGCGTGACCCGCGGCAGCAGGATCGAAGCCGTTGCGCTGCGCGCTGGCCCGTGCCGCGCTCGTCACGTCGGCGAGCACGGTGCTGAGGGACACGCCGGGTGTGTTGACGACCAGCGGCCGCAACTCACGCACCGCGTCGAGGGCGGCCAGGTCGGCGATCAGCTGGTCTTCCTTCTTCTCCGACGCCTGCCGGCCGAGGTCGACGGCGAGTGCCGAGGCGACGAGGGCGAGCAGCAGGCCGACGGCGGCCATGATCAACACGACACCTCGCTCGTCTCGTTCGAGACGGCGGGCGACGACGGCGGACGGGGTGGGGAGGGGACGCGGCATCGGTTCTCTTCCTCGGGTCAGTCGATCTTGACGACGGCGTTGGACGTCATGGTGTCTGGCATGACGACACCCAGTCCGGGGGCGGACGGCACGATGGGCTTGTCCTTGTACGGGTAGATGATCTTCACGAACATGCACTGCGGACCGGACGTGCCGTGGTCGCAGTAGTCGACCGAGGCATGGACGTCGTTGTCGCTGTACTTGTCGCCGATCCAGTCGAGCGAGTCGTGTACCTGCGCGACGGCCTTGTCGACCCGCTCGTCGTTGGTTGTCGTGGGATCGTCCACGACACCGACGGCGGCGCGGGCACCCTCGGCCGCAGCGTGCGTGACGCTCTGCTTCAGGGCCAGCGCGGTGCCGAACGCGATGAGGGAATACAGGATGAAGACGAAGAGGGCGAACACAAAGGCGAACTCGATCAGAACGACGCCCTCTTCGTGTTCTGCGCGACGCATCCGTTGGCGGATCACAACTGTCCTCCGTTGTTCTTCGGTGTGCGTTTGACTATCGGGCCGACGTGACGAGGCCTCCATAGCCCGATCGGATCATTTGATGGTTCGAGGCATGACGCGATGCCCGCAATCGAGATGGTCCGCTGCGTAGTCAGGACTAGCCCTATCGGGGCATCAGACAAACGTCCGAACGACCCATGGAGTTGTCGCGGGCTGCTACCGACAATCGGAATGCACCACTCACCCGGACCATCACACACGGAGAGCCCTGAACCATGGCAGCACGCAGCCGTTCGACGCAGATGATCGCCGCAGGGGCGGCGATGTTCGTCGTCGCTGCTGCGCTGGCGGTCCTCGCCATGCGCGGTAACGACAACAGCAACAACGACAACGCGTCCGCATCCGCTCCCACCGTCACGGTGAAGCAGGCGGCCGAGACCACGCCCACGCCGACGGCGACGTCAGTGAAGATCCCGACCGGCAAGGAAGCCCTCGAGCTCCAGCTGCCGGCCGTCCAGGGTCTCGCCGGTTTCGCCAAGACCGGCGACCGAGTGAACGTGTACGGCACCTTCAAGGACCACCAGCCCAACAGCCCGGTGAAGGGTGCGCCCCTCGCCAAGCTGGTCCTCAGCAACGTCGAGGTGCTGTCTGCCGTCAACAACGGCGCCAATGCCACCTACGTCCTTGCAGTCAACCCCAACGAGGCCGAGCAGCTCATCTACCTGTCGAGCTTCGAGGGCATCTGGCTGACGCTGGCCCGAGACGGCGCCCCGGCGGTCGGCGGTACTCCGGGTCACAACGCGAGCAACGTGAGCTGAGGGAGAACGGCATGCGCAACCCCAAGATCCTCATCCTCGATCGCAGCGAGGGCCTCGGCGAACAGCTCGAGCGCGTCGTCGACGACCTCCGCCCACGTCCCGAGGTGCACACCGTGACCCGCGTCGGAGCGGTCGGCGATCTGCTCGACGGCGAAGGGCCCTTCGACGTCCTGATCGCCGGACCGAGCCTGGCCACCCGTTCCGGGCTGGCCCGCCTCGAGGTCATCCACGACGAGCTCCCCGACATGCAGTTGCTCCTCGCCTTCTCTCGTCGGCCCGACGCCGCCCTGCGCGACATCGTCCGCACTGGCGCTGTCGACCTCGTGCAGCTACCCGCTGACGACGAGTCATTGAAGGAGAGCCTGAACCGGGTGCTCGAGCTGGCCCGGAAGACGGCCACGTCCACCGTCGCGGCCGCAGCGGCCGCCACCATTGGTTCGGTCGCCAACCCGCAGGACGCCCTCGGCCGCGTCTTCACCATGTCGTCGGCCACCGGCGGGTGCGGCAAGACCTTCCTCGCCACGAACCTCGCCTACCTGCTGAGCCACTACACGGGGAAGCGGGCGTGCATCATCGACCTCGACCTCCAGTTCGGCGAGGTGTCGACGGCGCTGCGCCTGCGTCCGAAGTTCACGATCTACGACGCGCTGCAGCGGGAGGACACCGACGAGGCCGATCTGCAGGAGCACATCGAGGAGTACATGGTCGCCCACGAGTCGGGCGTCTGGGTGCTGGCGGCTCCCAAGGACCCGGCCGAAGCCGACCGCATCGATCCGCCGGACGTCACCCGCATCATCAGCGCGGCGCGAACGCGGTTCGACTACGTCGTCGTCGACACGCCGTCGGCGTTGACCGAGGTGGTGTTGGCCGCGTTCGACCTGTCGGACTCGCTCTACACCATGGCCACGCTCGATCTCCCGAGCGTCCGCAACATGGGCGTGTTCCTCGGGACGCTGGAGAAGCTGAAGATCCCCAACGACAACATCAAGCTGATCCTCAACAAGGCGGAGACCGATGTCGGCATCGACGTCGACCAGGTCACCCGCCTGTTCCCGCAGGGCTTCGCGTCAGTGTTGCCCTACGCGAAGGAGGTCAGCCGCTCCATCAACCTCGGCGTGCCGGTGCTCGCATCGTCGCCGAGCGCACCTGTCAGCAAGCTCATCCTGGACGGCTTTCGGGAGCTCCTCCCGACGAGTGACCAGGAGAAGATGCCGGCCTCCGCGCCCGCCCTCGAGGCGAGTCGCTTCCGCCGGATGTTCCGCCGCCAGCCCGCCCCCCAGGCCCGTTAGCAGGAGACCGAGATGAAGCTTTCCGAGAAGCTCGCCGCCCTCGAGGAGGAGGAGCGCAAGGAGGCGCACAAGGCGGACATGACAAAGTCCCGCCCCGCGCGCGCCCGAGCCGCCCGCCCCGCCACCAAGAGCAAGCGCGACGCCGCGTCGTGGGAGGAGTCGAAGCGCAAGGTGCGCCAGCTCGTCCTCGCCGAGGTCGCACCCAAGATGGGCAAGCTCAAGGGCGACGCCCTCATCAACGAGGTCAAGTCGGCGCTCGACACGATCCTGCAGCGCCAGGACGTGCAGGTGTCCCCGCTCGAGCGGCGCAAGTTCGTCCAGGAGGTCATCCAGGACACGCTCGGCTATGGCCCCCTCGATCCGCTGCTGCAGGACCCCGCCGTCAGCGAGATCATGTGCAACAGCCACGACGACATCTGGGTCGAGAAGGCGGGCCGCATCGAGCCCACCGACCTGGCGTTCACCGACGAGGTCCAGTACCGGCAGGTCATCGAGAAGATCGTCTCGGCCGTCGGCCGTCGCATCGACGAGTCCTCACCGATGGTCGACGCCCGTCTGCCCGACGGCTCCCGCGTCAACTGCGTCGTGCACCCGCTGTCGATCGGCGGTCCGTTCATGACGATCCGAAAGTTCTCCAAGGATCCCTACACGGTCGAGGACCTCATCAACTTCGGGTCCTTCACCCCGCAGGTCGCGCACTTCATCAACCAGTGCGTGAAGGGCCGCCTCAACATCGTGGTCAGCGGTGGTACCGGCACCGGGAAGACGACGCTGCTCAACGTGCTGTCGAGCTTCATCCCGAAC
>JBEEFP010000086.1:0-3412 GCA_041166085.1 Actinomycetota bacterium | reverse complement strand
TCGACCCTGTGCAGCAAGGAGCCCGGAGCGCGGTCGGTCGGCGCGGCCCTGCCGGGGATCGAGATCCGGCTGGTCGACGACGCCGGCCGTGAGCCCCACGACCAGGACGGCGGAGAGATCCACCTGCGCGGGGACAACCTGTTCTCCGGCTACTGGCCCGACGGCGCCGACGGACCCGACGGCGACGGGTGGTGGGCCACCGGGGACGTCGGCTACCTCGACCCGACCGGTGACCTCTACCTGGTGGATCGGGTCAAGGAGCTGGTGATCGTCTCGGGGTTCAACGTCTACCCCAGCGAGGTCGAGGACGTCCTGGCCGAGCTGCCCGAGGTCGCCGAGGCAGCCGTGATCGGGATCGAGGACGAGCAGACCGGCGAGGCGGTGGTGGCCTACGTGCGACCCACGGCCGCCGGGGACAGTGAGGGGCTGGTCGACCTCGTACGGCGTCACTGCCAGCTGCGGCTGGCGCGGTTCAAGCAGCCCAGCCTGATCCACGTGGTCGAGGAGCTGCCGTACACGGTGACCGGCAAGGTGCAGAAAGGTCGGCTGCGCGCCACCGAGCGGCGACGCTCGCTGGGCCTGCTGGAGTGAGCTCGCCCATGGACCCGGAGACGGGCACCGCCCGCGTCACCCTCTACTCGCGCCCCGGGTGCCACCTGTGCGACGACGCCCGCGTGGTCGTCGAGCGGGTCTGCGCCGAGCTCGGCACGTCGTACGACGAGATCGACATCAACTCCTCCGCCGACCTCGTGGAGGCCTACGGCGAGCAGGTCCCGGTCACCCTCGTCGATGGCCGTCGCCACGACTTTTGGCGCGTCGACGAGGACCGGCTCCGCGCAGCGCTGTCCTGAAGTGAGGGCCCCCGCTGGCAGTGGGACATCTCACATGTGGTAGCCAGCGGCCCGGGACGATTTTGTTCGCACGTTCACAAACTCCTAGAGTGACCAAGTTCCCCATCTTGGAGCGTGTCTGAACAGTGAGCAGTTCCCGGATCCCCGAGGCGACGGTGGCACGTCTCCCGGTGTACCTGCGGGCGCTGAACGCCATGATCGAGGCGGGCACGGCGACCTGCTCGAGCCTGGAGCTCGCGACCGCCACCGGCGTGAACAGCGCCAAGCTGCGCAAGGATCTCTCCCACCTCGGCTCCTACGGCACCCGTGGGGTCGGGTACGACGTGGCCTACCTGCGCTACCAGATCGCTCGCGAGATCGGGGTCACCCAGGACTGGCCGGTGGTGATCGTCGGGATCGGCAATCTGGGGCACGCCCTCGCGAACTACTCCGGCTTCCGAAGTCGCGGCTTCCGGGTGGTCGCTCTGCTCGACGCCGATCCCCGACGACACACCGAGATCGTGGCCGGCGTCGACGTCCGGCCGTTCGATGACCTGGCCCAGATCGTTCGCGAGCAGGGCGTGGCCATCGGGGTGATCGCCACGCCCGCGGCGGCCGCGCAGTCCGTCGCGGACAAGATGGTCGAAGTCGGCATCACCAGCATCTTGAACTTCGCGCCGACCGTGCTCAACGTCCACCCAGGGGTGGACGTGCGCAAGGTCGATCTCTCCATCGAGCTGCAGATCCTCGCCTACCACGAGCAGCGCAAGGCTCAGGAGACGGCATGAGCATCCCCCGCATCCGTTCGCGCCTCTGGCACCTGCTGGCGGAGCCCGCATGACGATCCTGGTCGTGGGCATCTCGCACCGTTCGGCGCCGATCGCGCTGCTCGAGCGCCTTGCAGTCGACGTCGACGGCGCCACCAAGCTCACCGAGGACGTGTTGGCCAACCCCCACGTCTCCGAGGCCACGGTCGTGGCCACCTGCAACCGGCTCGAGATCTACGCCGCGGTCGACCGCTTCCACGGCAGCGTCGAGGACCTGTCGCAGCGGCTGCTCGAACCCGCCCGTCAGAGCGTCGAGGAGCTCCTGCCCAACCTCTACATCCACTACGACGACGGTGCCGTCTCCCATCTCTTCCGGGTCGCGGCCGGTCTCGACTCGATGGCTGTCGGGGAGGCGCAGATCCTCGGTCAGACGCGCGACGCCCTGCAGCTGGGACAGGAGCTGGGCTCCGTCGGGCCGGTGCTCAACACGCTCTTCCAGCAGGCGCTCCGCGTCGGCAAGCGTGCCCACGCCGAGACCGGCATAGACCGCGCGGCCCCGACCCTGGTCTCCGCCGCTCTCGACCGCGCGGTCGACGACGTCAAGGGCTGTCGCGTCGTGGTCGTCGGCGCGGGTGCCATGGCCGCGCTGGCCGTCGCCACCGTCGTACGACGCGGGGCTGCTGACGTGGTCGTCGCCAACCGCACGCTGGAGCGAGCGCAGCGACTCGCGGGCGAGTACGCCGTCCGGTCGGCGCCGCTCTCGTCGTTGGCCACCGAGGTGGCCGCCGCCGACCTGGTGGTCGCCTGCGCCGGCGCCTCGGGGATCCTGCTCGGCCACGAGGTCGTGGGCGCTGCGGCGGACCACTCCCTCGCGCTGGTCGACCTGGCCCTGCCCCACGACATCGACCCCACAGTCGCCGACCTGCCGGGAGTCACCCTGGTCACCCTGGCGGACCTGGTCGACGACCTTCGCGACTCCGAGGCCGGCGCCGAGGTCGACGCCGTCCGCACCATCGTCACCGACGAGGTCGCCGCCTTCCTCTCCGCCCGTAGCCAGTCCGGCGTGACTCCGACGGTGGTCGCGCTGCGCACCATGGCCACCGGCGTGGTGGAGTCCGAGATGGAGCGTCTGCAGCGACGCCTTCCGGGCCTCGATGACGCCACCAGGGCCGAGCTGCGGCAGACGCTGCAGAGGATCACCGACAAGCTGGTGCACCAGCCGACCATCCGGGCCAAGGAGCTGGGCGACAGGAGCGCGGTCTCCTACGCCACCGCCCTCGCGGAGCTCTTCGCGCTCGATCCCGAGTCGGTCGATGCGGTCACACGCGCGGTCGAGCCGCTGCTCGACGACGCGGCTCGGCGGGAGGACTCGTGAGCGGCCCGATCCGCCTCGGCACCCGCGCCTCGTTGTTGGCCACCACCCAGGCCACCTGGGTGGCGGAGCGCATTCTCGAGGCACTGGGCCGCGAGGTCGAGCTGGTCGAGGTCTCGACCGACGGCGACCGCGACGCTGGCCCTCTGTCCCGGCTGGGCGGGACCGGCGTGTTCGTCAGTGCCCTCCGCGACGCCCTGCTCGAGGAACGGATCGACGTGGCCGTCCACTCCCTCAAAGACCTCCCCACCGGCCCGGCCGCCGGCATCGCCCTGGCCGCCGTACCCCTGCGAGAGGACCCTCGCGACGTCGTGGTGGCTCGCGACGGTCTGACTCTGGGCGAGCTTCCGGTCGGCAGCAGGGTCGGCACGGGCTCACCGCGCCGGGCCGCGCAGCTCCATGCGCTGGGCCTCGGTTTGGAGATCGTGGACATCCGGGGCACT
>JBEEFP010000085.1:0-2631 GCA_041166085.1 Actinomycetota bacterium | reverse complement strand
CAGGCCGGTGAGGAACGCCCCGATCACGGGTCCCGTCGTCCGCTTGAACGGGTACTCGATGACCAAGGGCGCACTGAGAAGCTCGGAGTCCCCCATCGATCCGGACGTTAGCGGGAAACTGGAACGTGTTCTAGTTTGTCGGTCATGGCTGAACTCGGGTTCTTCCGGCAGGCTGAGGCCAACCCGACGCGGGTTGCGCTCGTGGATCCTGAGGGCGTCGAGGTGACCGCGGGCGACCTCGCGGCGCGCGCCAACCAGGTGGCGCACGGGTTGCGTGCTGCGGGTCTCGGCAAGGGCGACACCGTTGCGGTCGTCGTCCCGAACGGCGCCGCGATGCTGGAGGTGTACCTCGCCGCGACGTCGATCGGGCTCTACGTCACGCCGATCAACCACCACCTCGTCGGCCCGGAGATCGCGTACATCGTGAGCGACTCCGAGGCCAAGGTGCTGGTCGGCCACGAGCGCTTCGCCGACGTGCTGCAGGTCGCCGTGCAGGAGGCCGGGTTCCCACTCGACAAGGCGTTCGCGATCGGCGACATCCCAGGATGGCGCTCGTACGCGGACCTCACCGACGGTCAACCGACCGAGCGTCCGCCGGACCGCTCCGCGGGCGGTCCCATGCACTACACGTCGGGCACCACCGGCAAGCCGAAGGGCGTGAAGCGGGCGCTGCCCGACATCGATCCCGACGAGCTCGCGGGGCTGTACTCGATGTTCCTGATGATGTTCGGCGTGCAACCCGAGGACGGCAACGTCCACATCACGGGCTCGCCGCTGTACCACACCGCCGTGCTGCTGTGGACGGCCAACTCGCTGCACATGGGTCATTCCGTCGTGGTGATGGACAAGTGGACGCCGGAGGGGATGCTCGAGCTGATCGACCGGCACAAGGTGACGACGTCGCACATGGTGCCGACGCAGTTCCACCGTCTCCTCGCGCTGCCGGCGGACGTCCGGGCGAAGTACGACTGCTCGTCGACGCGCTGCATGGTCCACGCCGCGGCGCCGTGCCCGCCGGACGTGAAGCGCAAGATGATCGAGTGGTGGGGCGACGCGATCATGGAGTACTACGCGGCCACCGAAGGCGGCGGCACGATCGTCACCGCGAAGGAGTGGCTCGAGCGCCCCGGCACGGTCGGCAAGGCGTGGGCGGGCGCAGAGGTGCGGATCCTCGACGATGACGGCAACGTGCTCGGCCCGAACCAGATCGGCACCGTCTACATGGCGCTCGCGCAAGCCGCCTTCGAGTACAAGGGCGACGAGGTGAAGACGCAGGGAAGCCGCGTGTTCTTCCCCGCGGAGGAGAAGGCGTTCTTCACGGTCGGCGACGTCGGCGAGCTCGACGAGGACGGCTACCTGTTCCTGCGCGACCGCAAGATCGACATGATCATCTCCGGCGGCGTGAACATCTACCCCGCGGAGATCGAGGGCACGTTCCTCTCGTGCCCGCTCGTCGGCGACGTCGCCGCGTTCGGCATCCCGAACGACGACTGGGGCGAGGAGATCAAGGTCGTCGTCGAGCCCGCCGCCGGGGAGGAGGCGGGGCCTGAGCTCGAGGCGAAGCTGCGGGAGTTCGCGGAGGCGAACCTTGCGTCGTACAAGCGTCCGAAGTCCTATGACTTCACGAGCGAGATGCCACGCGACCCCAGCGGCAAGCTCTACAAGCGCAAGCTGCGGGACCCCTACTGGGAGGGCAGGCAGCGCGCCATCTGACCTCCGAGGTTGTCGCGTTCTCCCGAGGTCGTCGCGCCCCGCCGCGCTGAGCGCGGCAGATCGCGACAACCCTCGCCACGGCGCGACAACCTCGAGGCGGGCAGACTGCACGTCCCGAGCACCGAAAGGAACCACTGAAGATGATCCGACTCAGCGTCCTCTACCCGACAACCGAGGGTGCGTCGTTCGACCACGACTACTACCGCGACAAGCACGTGCCGCTGGCCGTGAAGACGTGGGGCCTGAAGGGCGCCGAGATCGACAAGGGGCTCGACGGCCCCTACGTGGCCGCCGTGCACTTCACGTTCGAGTCCATGGACGCGCTGGGCGCGGCGATGGGCAACGAGGGCACCGGCGCCGTCATCGCCGACGTCGCCAACTACACGACGATCACCCCGGTGATGCAGACGAGCGAGATCGTCGCCTAGGAGTACTGATCGAGGAGGAGGTGGGTGGCGAGCTCCACCTCCTCGCCGACGTGGTCGAAGCCGTACCACCGGTTGACCCAACCGATCAGCGAGCTGAACCACACGTGGCCGAGGACGCGGACGATGTCGTCGCGCGTCGCGGCGTCGAAGTCCTGCGGGAACGAGCTCGACATGATGCGGGTGATGACCTCGCCGGTCTCACGCTGGCAGCGGGCTGCGTGCGGGTCCGTCGACGTCAGGGCCACGATCAGCGCCTCCGCCAGCTGCGGCTCCTGCTCCATCGCGCGAGTCGCTCGGCGCAGCACCTCGATCACGCGGTCGGCCAGCACGTCACCCTTCGGCGGCTTCTTCGACACTCGACGATCGAGGTCGAGGAGCCACTCCACCTGTGCTTCGGCGAGCAGGTGATCCTTCGAGGAGAAGTAACGGTAGATGGTGCCCAGCGCCGCGCCCAGCGCGTCCATGGAGTCGAACGTGAAGTGCACCGCGG
>JBEEFP010000084.1:0-39120 GCA_041166085.1 Actinomycetota bacterium | reverse complement strand
CCACACCATCGACATCGAGGAGTTCGTCGACCTCGACCAGATCGACCCCATCTTCTTCGATCATCCCTACTACCTGGTGCCCGACGCCCGCGCCTCGAAGCCCTACGCCCTGCTGGTGCGGGCCATGGAGAACAGCAACAAGGTCGGCATCGCCCGCATGGTCATGCGCACCAAGCAGTACCTCACCGCCCTGCGGGCCAAGGACGGCGCCCTCGTCATGGCGACGCTGCTCTACGGCGACGAGGTGCTGCCGATCGAGGAGCTCGACGTGCCCGGCATCGAGACCGAGCTCACCGAGCGGGAGCTCAAGATGGCCGAGCAGCTCATCGAGTCGCTCAGCGAGAAGTTCGACCCGGACAAGTTCCGCGACACCTACCGGGAGAAGGTCATCGAGCTCATCGAGAAGAAGGCGGAGGGCCAGGAGATCGTGGCCCAGCCGGTGAGCGAGGCGCCCACGCCCGTCGTCGACCTGATGGCCGCCCTCGAGGCCAGCCTGGCCGCGGCCAAGGCCGACGCCAAGAAGTAGCGGCACGTGCCGCAGGTCGAGGTCGACGGGCGCACGCTGGCCCTCTCCAACCTCGAGAAGGTGCTGTACCCGGCGGCCGGCTTCACCAAGGGTCAGGTGATCGACTACTACGCCCGCATCGCGCCGGTGATGCTGCCGCATCTCGAGGGCAGGCCGATCACGTTGAAGCGCTACCCCAACGGTGTGGACGACAAGTTCTTCTACGAGAAGAACTGCCCGCAGCACCGGCCCGAGTGGATGCGCACGCTCCCCGTCGAGGCCAAGGGATGGAACAGCCGCGCGCAGAAGGGCACCATCATCCAGTACTGCCTCATCGACGAGCCCGCTGCGTTGGTGTGGACCGCCAACATGGCCGCCCTCGAGCTCCATCCCGGCCTGCAGCTGGAGGACGACCTCAGCCGGCCGACCTACGTCGTGTTCGACCTCGACCCCGGCGCGCCCGCCGATGTCGTGCAGTGCGCCCAGGTCGCGCTGTGGATCCGAGAGCTGTTCGATCACCTCGGCCTGCAGTCCGTCATCAAGACGTCGGGGTCGAAGGGCCTGCAGCTCTACCTGCCGCTCAACACACCTGCGACCTTCGAGGACACGTCGGGGTTCTCCCAGGCCGTCGCCCAGCTGCTCGAGAAGCAGCACCCCAAGGACGTGGTGAGCGTGCAGACCAAGGAGAAGCGCACGGGCAAGGTGCTCGTCGACTGGTACCAGAACACGGACTTCAAGACGACGGTCGCTGTGTACTCGCTGCGGGCTCGCGAGCGCCCGACCGTTTCCACCCCGCTCACCTGGGACGAGGTGGAGACCGTGCACAAGGAGGGCGACGCGTCGTTGGTGGTGTTCGAGGCCGAGGACACGCTGGCCCGGGTGCAGGAGCACGGCGACCTCTTCGCTCCCCTGGTGGAGCTCGAGCAGGCGCTCCCGAAACTGGGCTGAGCGCGGAGGCGGGGCTGTTCTGGGTGCCATAAACGCGTGCCCGGTGCACACGCGGTCACCGCACCCGAGACATCCTCGCCACGTACGGGCCGGTGACACGCGAGCGCAAGGGCACGCGCCCGCTGCCGCGATCGAGCCCTTCGCCTCCGTCAACGCCGCGACCAACAAGGCAGCGGCCGAGGGGGCCGAGCTTGTCCACCTTGCTCTCGGGGGTATCCTCCAGCTGGTTTGGACCTGAGCATGCGCCCCGGCACCGTCTCCGTGGAGTTGAAGCGGCTCGCCGGACGATTCGGCGAGATCCGTCGTGGCCAAGGCGTGACCGCTGCACTTCGTGAGACGTCAGAGGTCATCTACGGCTACGCCGCCTTTCCCCTGTATCGATCGAACCGGAGCCCCGACGCGTTCGAGTTTGGCGGGCACTCGATCCCGTATTTTCGTCACCCGTACAACCGGGCTTGGCAGAACGAGCGCAGCGTGGAGCTCGCATTGGCGTTCGAGCTCCTCGATCTCTCCCCGCCGCGGCGGGTGCTGGAGATTGGGAACGTCCTTTCGCACTACCGCGCGTTCGCGCACGACATCGTCGACAAATATGAACGCGGTCCGGCGGTGACAAACGAGGACGTCCTCGAGTTCCATCCGGCACAGCCGTACGACGTGGTCGTCTCGATTTCCACGCTTGAACACGTCGGCTGGGACGAAGAACCGCGCGAGCCGGAGAAGGCCGGGCTCGCCGTGGATGCGGTTAGCGCGCTTGTCCGAGCGGAGGGAGCCCTGCTTGTGACTCTTCCCATCGGATACAACCCACAAATTGACGCATTGATCGAGCATGGGACCAGTGACATGCCGACGGTTGGATTCTTGAAACGCATCAGCCGCGACAATCGTTGGTGTGAGGTGTCGAAGAGCGAGGCGCTGCGCTGTTCGTACGCGGCGCCGTATCGCGGAGCGAACGCCGTCTTCGTCGGCGGTAGAAATCTCGGCCGACCGAGCTGAGGAGCGCGGGCTCAGAAGTCGAGGGAGCTGAGCTCGGGCACGGTTTGCTTGGCGCGGTCGACGGCCATACGCCAGCGGTCGCGGTCCGGCTTCCTGGCCGGCTCGACCACGCGGGCCGGGGACCACAGGTCGGCGAGGGCGTCGGTGCTCGGCCACATACCGACCGCGATGCCCGCGAGGTAGGCCGCGCCGAGCGTCGTCGCTTCCAGCACGGGCGAGACCTCGACCGGTCGTTGCGCGGCATCAGCCAGCGCCTGCACGAACGTCGCGTTGGCGGTCATGCCGCCGTCGACGCGCAGCGACTCGATGGTGCGGCCACCGTCGGCTTCGGCCGCCTCCACCAGGTCGGCGCCGCGGTGGGCAACTCCTTCCAACACCGCTCGGACCACGTGGCCCCGGCCTGTGCCGCGGGTGAGCCCGAGAAGGGTGCCGCGCGCACCGAAGTCCCACGCCGGTGTCCCGAGACCGAGCAGCGCGGGCACGAACCACACATCGCCGGTGTCCGGCACGGACGCGGCCAGCGCGTCGGAGTCGGCCGCGGTCTCGATGAGACCCATGTCGTCGCGTAACCACTCGACGGCGGTGCCGGCCGAGAGCATGACCGCCTCGACGCCCCACGTGATGCGGCCGCCCTGACGCCACGCCACGATGGGGAAGCAGCCACCCTCGCCGCGCATGTGGAACGCCGGACGCTCGGGCCCCCCGCACATGTCGAGCATGCCGCCGGTGCCGAAGGTGATCTTGGCCAGGCCGGTCCGGGTGCATCCCTGCCCGATGAGCGACGCCTGCTGATCGCCAGCGATGCCCGCGATGGGCGGGGCGCCGGGAAGGGCGCTGGCCTCGCCGACGATCCCGGTGGAGTCGACGATGGTCGGCAGCACCGATTCGGGGATGCGCAGGGCGTCGAGGATCTCGGGATGCCAGCCGGTCGCGTCGGCTTGCAGGAGGCCGGTGACGGCCGCGTTGCTGGCGTCGGTGACGTGCAGCGAGCCACCCGACAGCGTCCAGGCGATCCACGTGTCGACGGTGCCGAAGCACAGGTCGCGCGTGCGGTCGGGGTCGCCGATGTCGAGCAGGACGGCGAGCTTGGTGGCTGACGCGTTGGGTGCCAGGCGGATGTCCTGGGCCTGGAGCATGAGGCACATGCCCACCGTGCGCAGGTCCTGCCACCCGATGCCCGGCCCGACGGGCTCGCCCGTTGCGCGGTCCCAGACGACGGTGGACGCGCGCTGGTTGGCGATGCCCACCGCGTCAACGGACCCGCCGGCCGCGTCCAGCGCCTCCGAGGCGACGGCGAGCGCGGCGTCGGCCATCTGCGCCGCGTCGAACTCCACGAAGTTGGGGGCGGGCGACGACGGCAGCACCTCGCGATGGTGGACCTGGCGCACGGCGCCGTCGCCGTCGACGATGGCGGCCCGCACCCCGCTCGTGCCGACGTCGATGACGAGGACGGTGCTCATCCGGCTGCCTGCGCTCGTCGTCGCGTCGCCACGTAGGCGCCGATGACCCCGAGGGAGATGGCGATCTGGCCGACCAGCAGCGTGTTGGCCACGTTGAGCCCGACGCTGTCGCTGCCCGCCACCTTGATCAGCGTGCGCACGATCAGGTGGGCGGCGTAGGCGATGGCGGCGGCCGACGCGCCGTGGAGGAACGGTGTGGACGGGCGCCGTCGAGCCGCCAACCACCCGCCCGCCGCGAAGCCGACGAGGACGGCGACGGCGCCGATGACCCACCAGTAGGACTCGGCGCCCGTGCGGTCGTCGGACTTGAGGGCGGCGATCACCTGCACGGGTGGCTCGATGATGACGAGGGTGAGCAGCGCCCCGGCGACGGCGGCCCGCCAGTCGAACTGCCGGATCACCAGTCGAGGGCCCCGAAGGGCGACGTGAGGCCGAGCTTGCCGGGGTTGAGGATGCCGTTGGGGTCGAGGGCGGACTTGGTCGTGGCGAGGACGTCGAAGGCGGGACCGAGCGCCTCTCGCATGAACCGCGACCGGTTGAGCCCCACGCCGTGGTGGTGACTGAGGGCGCCGCCGTGCGCGAGCACGGTGCGCGTCACCGCATCCCACGCGGCGCGGTACAAGTCGTCTGGGCTCTGGCCGTCGACGGGCTGGCCCGCCCACGTGAAGTAGAGGCATGCCCCATCGATGTAACTGTGGGACTGGTGGGCCGAGGCGACCCAGATCCCGGGCACCGCCTTCAGGGCGGCCCGTCCCTGCTCGTAGATGGCCGGGAGGGCCGACCACCGTGCCGCGATCTCGGTGGTGTCGACGACGATGTCCTGACGGATGGCCGCCTCCAGGGCCGACACCTCGTTGCGGTGATCGAGCCACTGACCCACGTACGCGCCATCGAGGGGGCCGGCGGCGACGCACTCCTCGGCCACCACCTCGAACACCGCGTCGACGAGCCCGCGGTCACCCTCGTCGAGGACCAACAGCACATTGACGGACTGCTCGTCGCCCACGTACCGCCGAGACTCACGCTCGTCGTAGAGCCGGAGGACGGCAGGCGTCGCCCCGCGGCGCAGGATGCGCCGGCACGCATCGAGCCCGTCGGCGAAGCTGGCGAAGGCGTAGGCCGCGCGCCTCTCGGCCGGGGGCACCGGGTGCACGCGCAGCGTCGCTTCGGTGATGACGCCGAGGGTGCCCTCGCTGCCGACGAAGAGCTGGTTGAGATCGGGACCGGCCGCGGCGCGCGGTGAGCCCCCGGTGCGGATGACGCGCCCGTCGGCCAGCGCGACCTCGAGGGCCACGACCATGTCCTCGATCTTCCCGTAGCGCGTGGAGTACTGGCCGGCGCCGCGACACGCAAGCCATCCGCCGACCGTCGACAGGTTCACCGACTGGGGCCAGTGGCCCACGGTCACGCCGTGGGTGGCGCGCAGCTCGTCCTCGACCACGTCGCCGAACGTGCCGGCGCGCACGTCGACCAGCTGCGAGGCATCGTCGACTGCGACGATGCCCGCCAGCCCGGTGAGGTCGAGCACCACGCCTCCGAAGGCGGGGACGCTGCCGCCGCACACGCCGCTGCGGCCCGCGGCGACGGTGAGGGGCACGCGGTTGTCGTTGCACAGCGCCAGGACGGACGACACCTCGTCAACCGAAGCGGGACGGGCGACGGCCGCGGCCAGAGCCGGCACCTCGCCGTCGAGGGCCCAGCGCATGGCGACCGGCCACCAGTCCCGCCCGGCCTCGGTCAGCGTGGCGGTGTCGGTGCGGACGTCGGCGCAGGCGTCCGCGATCCGGGCGAGCACCTTGTCGTCGACCTCGACCGCGCTCGACGCGAAGCGGGCCCGGACGCCGTCGCCCTCGATGGCGATCGGCGGTGTCGGCGCCCCCCGGTTGGCCTCGACCATCTAGGCGAGCACCGTCTCGGGGAGCTCTGCGTCGTTGCGCTCCTTCTGGGCGCGGGCGACGAAGGCCGCGACCTGGCGGTCGACTTCGGCGTCGTCCCAGCCGAGCTCCGGGGCGACGAGCCGGGCAACATCCGGTGCTGCGGCCGCGGCGGCATCCCGCGCGAGGAGAAGGGCACGGGTGCGGCGGCTCAGGATGTCCTCGAGGGACTGGGCCATCTCGTAGCGCACGGCATAGAGGGCCTCGGCGCGGAGGTAGGGGAGGGTGGCGACGAGCGGCTCGCCGAGGGCCGGGTCGGCCTGGATCATGGCCACCAGCGTGCGCGCTTCGCTGCCGTGCCGCCCGACCAGGTGCTCGAGGATGGTGGCGCTCACTCCGAGCCGCGCGGCCACGCCGTCCTGCGTCAGCGCGTCGTAGCCAGGGGCGCCGCGCAGGCACAGCTTCTTGGTGGGGCTGCGGCGAGTACCGCGACCGAGTCGCTCCACGACCTCGTCGACGGCGTCGGCCGCCATCTTTCGGTAGGTGGTGAGCTTGCCGCCGGTGACGGTGATGAGGCCGCTGTCGGAGCTGACCACGGCGTGGCGCCGGGAGAGATCGGCTGTGCGCTCGCTGCCGTGCTTCATCAGTGGCCGCAGTCCGGCCCACGTGCCCAGCACGTCCCCCTCGGTCAGCGGCTCCTGCACGACGAGGTTGATGGCGTCGAGCACGTAACGGACGTCCTCGGCCGTGCACGCGGGGTCGTCCAACGGCCCCTCGTAGTCGGTGTCGGTGGTGCCGAGGTACACCCGGTCGTCCCACGGAACCACGAAGATCGAACGCCGGTCCTTGGGGACGGGGATGACGGCCGCGATATCGCAGCGGATCTTCTCCCACGGCACCGTGATGTGGATGCCCTTGGCGGGCCGGAGCGAGGACGGGTGCACGCCCTCGTCGAGGGCACGCACGTCGTCCACCCACACCCCCGCGCAGTTGACGACGGTGGTGGCGCGTACCTCGGTGCCGTCGGCCAGGACGGCTCCGCTCGCCTTGCCGGCCGCGTCCTTCAACAACCCCATGACCGGTGCGTAGTTGGCGGCCACCGCGCCGTGGTCGAGCACCGCGGTGCGCAGGATCTCGAGGGTGAGACGGGCGTCGTCGGCGCGTGCGTCGTAGTAGAGGAAACCGGCCACCAGGTACTCGCGCCGCAGGGTCGGCATGTGGGTCATGGCTTCGTCGATGGAGATCCGCTTGTGACGCTTCCCGATGCGCAGGCCGCCGGTGAGGTCGTAGAGCCACAAGGCGGTGGAGTAGGCCTTGGCCACGGCCTTCTTGACCATCCCGTCCCGGCCGAACAGCGGGATGAGGAACGTGAGTGGCTGCACGAGGTGGGGCGCGTTCTCGAGCAGGCGCTGGCGCTCGGCGAGGTTCTCGTAGACGAGCGCGTACTCCTTCTGCTGCAGATAGCGCAGTCCTCCGTGTACCAGCTTGGACGACTTGGATGAGGTTCCCGAGGCGAAGTCACCCTTGTCGACCAACGCAGTCCGCAGCCCACGGGCGGCCGCGTCGAGGGCGACGCCCGCTCCGGTGATCCCGCCGCCGATCACGAGGACGTCGAACTGTTCCTCACCCATGCGACGCAAGGCCTGGGCTCGATCGAACTCGGTCACAGCCTCCTCTTCCTACTCTTCCTGCAGTCTCGCGTACGGGGTGCGGAAGCCGTCTCGGAACAGGCGGGGGAGGGCGTGGCGGTCGACGAGGAACGTGCGCACGGCGAGGGCCAGGTACACGACGGACACGACGACCCGTTCCTTGCCGTGCCATTGGGCCGGGACGATGGCGCCCAGGATGAACTGGGCCCAGAACAGGCTGAAGAGTCCCAGTGCCTCGCGGTTGGAGAGCGACCGGTTCACGAGCACAGCGAGGGCGAACACCGATTGGGCCGCGGTGAGGAGCAGCTCCTCGCGCTGGCGGGGAGCGAGGGGCAGGCCGTGGGTGCTCCCCGACGCGATGGCGAAGGCGATGGGAAGCGTGCCCACGAGCAGTGTCCACTGGTTGACTTTGGACGACACGAGGGTGCCGAGGCCCGCTTGGGTGTTGAGGCGCCACGCGTAGAGACCCGCGACGAGCAGCTCGGGTGCCTCTGACGCCAGCGGCGCGAGCCATTGGATGAGCAGGAACTCGCTGATGCCGAACTCGCGTCCAGTGGCCACCAGGGCGTGGGCGAAGTTCTCGGCCACGAGCAGGATGACCCCGGCCGCGAAGAAGAACAGCACCAGCACCACCGTCCTGCGTCGGGCGGTGCGGAAGCTACCGAGCCACTGCGCCGGTCCGACCAGGTGTGGCTCCTCGGCCGGCGCCTTCGAGATACGGACCGTGTACATCACGAAGATGGTCACGAGGATGGCCGCGTCGATGAGCGTGATCGACCGCTTGAGCGGGAGGGTGATGCTGTAGAAGGTCGCGACGGCCAGGTAGCTGAGCTCCACCGAGTGGCTGCGGTCGAGCTGGATGCCCTCGTGGCGTTGGCCCCGCTTCTTCCACTGCCGCCACGCGATGAACGCGACCAGGCTCCATCCGATGCCGATGAGCAATCGGTTGGCGCCCGTCATGTTGGCGAGCGCGAGCGAGCACGGCGAGTCCTCACCGGCGCGCACCGCCGCGGGCGACTGACACAGCGCGCCGTGGGCCTTGTAGCCGTGGCCGCCGTCGAGCGCGAGCACGAAGTCCACGGCGTACTCGGGCAGCACCGCGATAAATGCGAGTACGGCGATGGCCAGCCCCGCCGAGATGTCGAGCTGCGCGACCTCGGCCGCCCACGACAGCAGGAACGCCGACCCAACGATGGCCAGCCCGAACAGCAGCGCCTCCAGCCAGTGGGTCAGCTGGGGCGAGCCGACGGCGAGCACGATGCCCGGCACCGTCGCGGCAAAGGCGATGAGCAGCGAAAGGCGCTGGCGGCCGGGGTGGACGTCTTCGTCCAGATCCTCGTCGGTCGTCGTCACGGTCGAGTCATGTTAGGAGTGAGATGCTCGATGACCACGTCGAGCAACGTCTCGGCATCGATGGAATCGAGGTGCCGCGCCCGGAGCGAGACGGTACCGGCCCCGTTTTCGCCAGCGACCGCGCCGAGGGCAACAGCCGATCGGCCTCGGGCGACAGGGAAGAAGATGACGTCGCTCAGGTCCGTCAGGTCCTGACGGCCCAGATTGGAAACGAGGAAGCTGTCACCGAGGCGCGCAACAACCGGCGCGAGGAGGCGGAGAGCTAGCGGAGCCCATCGCAGCTCGGAGGGCGCGGCGTCATCGGACTTGATCGCAGCCGAGACCGCGGCGGTGACATCAGCTCCTCGGTCGAGATCGACACGCCGGTAGGTGGCGTGGTTCCCGATTCCCGGTGGGCCACCGAGTCCGACCGATATGCCGATCCGTCGCCACGGCGCTGCGACGGCACTGTTGTGGGCGGCGACGGCGCCCGCAACGGCCGCGGCAAGGCGTCCTGTCACTCCGGTGCCCTGGAGGGCGACCGCGCGCCACGCTCCGGTTTCGACCACGCGCTCCCGCGTCGAGGGCGCTATCCGATCAGCTGGGCGCAACAGGCGTGCTACCGCGCCGGAGGCATGTGGAAGCGATGTCTTCTCCTTGGGGGCACTCATCGTCGTGAGTACCGGGGATTGGCCGGCGAGTAGGCGAAGCAGAGTCAGAACAGACAAGCCATCGAACGCGGCGTGGTGGGCGGCGACAGCCACGCGGTTGGCTGCGCCGATGAGCACGCGCACCGGAGCCTCGGAATCAAGGTCGAGGGGGCGCCACACCTCGCTGTCCCCCAGCGGGTCGCCCTCCACGCGGACGGGCGCGGCGGGTGAACCCGTCACCCATTGACCACGCGCCAACCGCGCCGACGTAAGTGGCACGGTCGCGTGGAGTCGGTCGAGATCGGGTGCACCGGCAAGAGTGCCAGCGACGACGATCGTCCAGCCGCTACGCCGGTCCGGATGGTTGAGCACCGCGCGGGCAGTTACGCCGAGGGGCGCGGGGAGAGTGGGTCCGAACCTCATCGACGATCTGACGTGGCGAGCGACGCCACCAGAGCCGCCAGGGCGATTGCAGCGAGAGCCTGCGCCGGCGCGCCGTAGGCGCCAGCGGTGTCGGCCGGGAACCGGCCCGGCTCCAGCACCACGAACACGCCGGCTGCCCCATACAGACCGCCAGCGATGACCGGGATCACCTGAGGCCGACGGATCGCGCCGGCGGCCAATATGAGCACTGGGACGGCAAGCGCCAAGAGGCCGGCGACCAGAAAGACTGCGAGTGACCCGATGGCGCCGATCACAACAGGTGGGACCTGGCGCGCAGGTGACGGTGCGAGTTGGTGTGGCCGGCGTGGGCGGATGAGGGACAGGGCGAGGACCGCTAGGGCGCCAGCCGCACCGAGGAGCAGGCCGGATCGGTACGTGCGGGCCGGGGCATACGTGAGATCAAGCGTGCCGCCTGCGCCGCGCGGGACAAGCCATGCCTGGCGCCACCCATCAAGCCGAGTCGGTTCGAGACGTCGTCCTTCGAGTTCGGCTCGCCAGCCGTCGTTGGCATTCTCGTTTGTCGTGACGTAAGCCGCAGCCCCGGCGCCGAGGCGTATGCGCCTGTGCTCATCGCTCCAGGTGATGATTGATGTGGGTCGCAGGGGCCGCGGGGTCGACGCATTCGGTGACATGAGATCGATGGTGTCGAGCTCGATTGACCCGATGGTCGTGCTCTGCACGGAGTGCCGCCCCGGTGCGACTGTGACTGGGCCCGTACAACCGGAGACGAACAACCCGCGACCCGCGAGGAGGTCGCCCGCCGTGCCGACGACTTCCGTGGCGTGCGCCGTTCCATCCACGAGGACCTCCGGCCCGTCGCCGCAGGGCACGTGGACTGTTGTGTCCGCGCCGATCGCGACCGTCCGTAGGTCGAGCCCGTTGAGCTCCAGCTCCCCGATTCCGGCGGCGATCGGCGTGACGAGCCCGCCGGACCGGGCGGGCGGTGCGGCAGTCTCGAGCACGGTGACGCGGAGGTGGTCGGTCGTGAGCGGTCGGAACTGCGTCCTCCGTGCTCCGTCGATCAGGACGTCCCTCCGTTCCTCGCCGGCCTCGAGCCGCACACGACGGGGTGGGGCAACGGGACCGGGCGCCGCTCGCACTGCAATCCCGTCGATCGTGCGAGCGCCGACCCACGTGAGGTCGAGTTCGGGCGCCGGGTCGCCGGGGGCGGCGATCCACGCCGTCGCTGCGTCGCCGTCGCTCGCCGCGGCGCCGCGGTACACAGGCTGGCCGCCCCACGTCGAGCTGGCGGAGACGTGGAGCTCACTTGACCCGAGCGTCGAGACGAGCGCGTCGAGTTCGGCGCCGGGGCGGGCGATGGCGCTACCTCGCACCTCGAGGGTCGCCCCGACGGGAAGATCGACCTCGCGGTCGATGCGCACTTCCTCGTCGAGCCTGGTGGCGTCGAACGGGTCACTCGCACTTCGCATCAACCGGAGGCCGGCGAGCGGGGCGCCGGCCCGCAGGCGAGCCGCCTGGTCGGAGGCGAGTCGGAGGGGACGGGTCACCCTGACCCCGGGCATTGTCACCTCGGCCAGTCCAGGGCCGAGCCCGCGGCCGCCCTCGACACGTGCGATCGTGACGCGCATCCGTCGACTGTCACCCGCGGGCAAGCGGACCCGGGTGACACCGGATGCCCTGAGACGGGTCCGGCGCGTGCCGCGGTCGGTCGCGACGACCACCTCGGTGACACGCTGTCGCCAATCAGGTGTTCGGAGCGGTCGGACATCGACGTACGGCATCGGCAGCGACCTGTCCAGGGTGACTTGCACCCACTGACCCAGACCGGCTCTCGATGCATCGGGCGCCCAGCCGGACGCTGTGCTGCCGTCGAAGGCGGCGAACGGTTGCGACTCCGGCGTGCGCGAAAACGCCGGTCCATAGGAGGAGGCCGTGAGCTTCGCGACACCGTTCATTGCAATCGACGCGACATGATCCTGGCCCGCCAGGGCTGTGCGATCGACCGGTTTCTTCCCGGTGTCCGGCGCCTGCTCCTTTGGGGTGAGTACGTAGCTGAAGGCGTTGCGGACGCGCCCGAAATCGACGTCCCGGAGCCGAAGCCCGTCGGTGAGCAGCACTGGGGCTCGGGTCGGCACGACGGCATCGCCCGCGAGAATCGCAGGCCGGTCACCGAGGTCATCGACGTCAACAGCTGATTCGGGGCCGCCGGTGACCACGAGCAGGTCGTCGGCAGGGAGGGCACGCACTCGCGGGCCAGCGTCGACGACCTCGTAGACTTCGACCGCGCGGATGGGCTCGCGGTGGCCGACCGCCGGCCGAAAGCGGTCGCTGGTCGACGGCGAAGGGGAGGGGGGTCCGAACGCCGCCGCCCGCCTGAGACCCGGGGTCGCGTCGAGGATCGTCTGCATGAGCGGTCCGCGAGGCGCGGTGCTGCGCAGCGGGTCGAGGTCGGTGCGGACGACGAGGTAGCGCAGCCCGGCCCGGTTCATCGCTTCCGCCAACCCGTCGGTACGGCCGGTCTCCAGACGTTGGCTGATCGCGTCCAAGACCCGTGTGCCGCCGGCCGAACCCAGCGGCACGAGGTTCCGTACCGCCGCCGGACCGGCGCCGAGGGCCTGGAGGGGCTCATCGAGAGGTCGGCCCCATCCGTACTCCCCGAACTCTGATGCAGGAACGAGGAGACTCCGCCCGCCGCGCTCATCGAGCCACGATGCTGCCTGCTTCCAGTACCCAGGAATCGCCTTGAACGCCCCCTGGTCGAGCAGCCGCCCATGGGCCAGAGGCAACGCAGTGAGAAGTATGGCGGCGGCGGCCACCGCGACGAGGTCGCGAGGGGCGGAGCGCCGGTTGGCGGAACCCAGCGTCCGTACTCCGTGAGCAAAGCCCAACGCGAGCGGCAGGCGCAGCATCGGTTCGAACTTGTACAGGTTGCGGAACGGGCTGAGTTGGCCGTCAAGCAGCGATCGCGCGGCTGGTGCCAGAGGACTGCCCAGTGGTCCGGCGTAGCCCATAGCGATGACAGCGGCACCGAGTCCCACGCCTGCGATGAGGAACGTGCGCTCCGGCATGTCCCTCCGCGCGAGGCCGTAGATGCCGGCTGCTGCCACAGCGACGGAGCCGGCGATGGCCCCTACGCCCGTTGCCAACTCCCAACCGGCCGGCAGCCACGGACCGTTCGTCACGAGCAGCGACAGCCAGTGCCCGGTGCCCCTCAACACTTCGACGGCAGACGTGGTCGCGGTTGTGACGGTCGCAGTCTCGGTGAACGGTACGAAGTCGAACCCGTACCGAGCCTGCACCGCGAGTGCAACGGTCCACCACAACGTGCCGGCGACGACGAGGCAAACCCACCACGCCGTCAGTTGTCGGCGACGGGGTCCTCGTTGGCGCGTGAGGAGCCACAGACCAGCGAGAGGAAGCGCGGCCAACGTCGACGTGGCGTTGACGGCACCCATGGCGATGACGGCCCCGGCCGAGCGTGCCGCGGCTCGTCGTGGCGACCCGTCCGCAGATCCGCCCATGAGCGGCACCAGCACCCACGGAAGCAGGGCGGTAGGAATCTGCCCACCGGATGTTGAGCCGACCAAGGTGAGCATCGCAGGTGACAGCGCGTACGCCGCTCCTGCGAGCACGCGTGTGGATGACCCGTTGAACCCAAGGCGCTCGGCGACGCGTGCTGCGCCCCAGAAGGCCAGCACGAGCAGCGCGGCGATCCAAGCCCGCTGCACGAGCCACATAGGCACTCTGGCGAGGTGGCCGACCACGAAGAACGGCCCCATCGGGAACAGGTAGCCGACGATCTGGTTGGGGAGGGTTCCGAGGGAATCGGGCTGCCACAGATGAGTGGCGCGGCCGACGAGACGCGCGGGATCGACCACAAGATCGAGCTTCGTGTCGGCCGCGATGCGACCAGGTGCCTGCAGAAACGTGGCTGCGGCTATGGCAATCGAGGCGGCCACGCCCCCCCGCGTCTTGCCACGTGTAGCAGGTGCTCCACTCGTCACTGCTTGAGGTCGGGCATACGGCCGGGGCGCACCGTCCGATGGTACGCACGGGCATGCCGCGTCACGCGGTCATTCAGAGGCGGGGGCGACCGATGGGGCTGCGGTAGATGCCCTCACAGCGGTCCATGCTGACCAGATCGAACCGGTACCCTCGAAACGGGCATGCGACAGGGGCGGATGTGAGCTCAACCCAGACGGATGAGGCGAGGATCTCCTCGCCCGGTGGTCATCTCGCCGCCGTCGACGGACTCCGCGCCATTGCCGCGCTTGCCGTGGTCGTCTCCCACGTTGCCGCGGCTTCGGGCCTGACCCAGACGGCGGGGATCGGCGCGTACACGAATCGGCTCGGCACGTTCGGAGTCGCTGTGTTCTTCGTGATCTCCGGCTTCCTCCTGTACCGCCCGTACGCGTTCGCGCATCTGACCGGTCGCGAGCCCCCCGTCGCGGGCGAGTTCGTTCGTCGACGCCTATGGAGGATCTTTCCCGCATATTGGGTTGCTTTGACCGCGCTCATCTTCGTCGTGCATCAGGCGTCGGTGCACTCGCCGAAGGACGTCGCCCAGCTCTATCTGCTGCTCCAGGTGTACGACCAGCACACCGTGCTTGCGGGGTTGGGGCAGGCTTGGAGCCTCTGCGTGGAGTTTTCGTTCTATTTGCTCCTGCCCCTCATCGCCGCCGGGGTCCGGCAGGTTGGGCGACGCGCTCATGGCTCCGGGACGACCCAGCTGATGGTCGAGCTCTGGAGCATCGGAGCACTTGTTGCAAGCGGGGTGCTGTACAGGCTCTGGGTGCTCGAGGTGGCCCCATCGTGGCGAGAGCCGACCGGCTCCTGGCTGACCTCCACCATCGACTGGTTTGCCATTGGCATGCTCTTTGCCGTGCTCAGTGCGTCCGTGCAAGCAGCCGACCGACGGCTCCCGGGAGCCGTCCGCACCCTCGCTGATCGGCCCGCGCTCTCCTGGTTACTCGGTGTTGAGGTCTACTGGATCCTGGTCCAGCTGCATCTACCCCGCGACTTCACCCCGATGAGCGGGACTCAGTTCATGGGGATGTACGTCCTACTCGGCGTGGCGGCCGGTTTCCTGGTCCTTCCCATGGCGCTCGGTACAGCGCCGACGGACGGGATTCGGCGCGTGTTGACCAGCGGACCGATGCAATGGGTCGGCGTGAGGTCGTACAGCGTGTTCCTTTGGCACGTGCTCTGGCTCCATGAAACCAGTCGTTGGCTGGGTATCCGTCTGTTCACAGGCGGATTCTGGGTCCTGCTGACGTCGACCATCGTCGCGACGCTCGGCTGTTCAGCGCTCTCGTACCGCTACATCGAGCTTCCAGCCATGCGACGCGGCCGTCGAGCCGAGTCGCATCGCTTGGCATCTCCCGCCAGTTCGTCTTGAGCCAAGCACGCGGAATTCCATGGTGGTGGGCCATCACCGTGGCGGGATTGGCCGTGTTGGGCCTCGCCGTTTCCCGCGGCGACTGGCGCGCCGCCCCCGCTCTCGACGCGCGTGCAGCGACGTCCGACGACTTCGACGACGCGCCCTCGGGATCACCGCTCCACGAGTCCAACGGGCATTGGTACGTCGCGGCCGGCGCGTGGGTCACGATGGGCGGGAGCGCCCGGGTCATCGGACCGGGCCAGGGGCTGGCGTTGGCACTGGTCGACCAACCGACACCGAACGGGTTCGTGGAGGTCCGGCTTGGCACCGTGGCCGACAACTGCGGGATCACGTTCCGCTACCGCGACGAGCGAAACTATTGGGCGTTCGTCGGTGCTCCGACGTACGGGACCTGGAACGTCGAACGGGTCGTCGACGGGCAGACTTTGTTCGTCGCCAATACCGGGCCGACGCCGATCATCGACGGGACCGTGATCACGGTGCGGATGATCGGCAACAGCCTGGTGTTCCTGGTGGACCATCGCGTGCGAGCTCGGGCGCAGGACGACTCGTTCCCGAGTGCCGGCACAGTCGGTCTGATTGGTCGGGGACCACTCTTGAGCGATGCACGTTGGGATGACTTCGTCGTGAGTACCGACGCGGCGCATGGATGACGACGACAGCGTGACCGAAGAACCCCCCTACGGCGCCGCATTCGTCCCGATGGCGATCGCGGACGAACTGGTCACGGTGCCGTTCGAGCCCGCTGGTGAGATGTCGGGGGCCCGCGGCAACCTCGTTCGCGGCTCGGCCTACTCAGTGGTGGGACTTGTCCTGACCGGGCTGAGTGGCGCCCTCTTCTGGCTCGTCGCGGCTCGGTTGTACCCCAGCGTCGCGGTTGGCCGCGCATCCGCGCTGTTCACGTCGGTCCTGCTCGTCAACTTCCTGAGCAACCTCGGTCTTCCGGTTGCGCTGGCCCGGTTCGGCCATGGTCCCGACGGCGATGGTGACGTCGTGTTCACCTGGGCCCTCGTTGCGATGATTGTGGCGTCGGCGGTTGCTGCGGTCGTGTTCTTCCTCGTGGTCGATCCGCATGCGGTAGCGGCCGTCGGTGGCCGGAGCGGTGCCGCAATAGCGTTGTTCACGGCGTTGGTGGTCGGGACGTCGATGACGCTCCTTGTCGACGTGCGCCTGATGCTTGCCCGCGAATGGCGCTTCGTCCTGTTGCGCATGGCTGCAGTGGGCGTGGTGCGCCTGCCGTTGTTGTGGGCAAGACCGCCGGTCGCCGACGCGCTCTGGCTCTTCGTGCTCGCCGCCGGCTTCCCTGCGGTGTCCGGCGCTGTTGGGTTGTTCGCCCTCCGACGGGTGGCCGGTGCACGATTTGGCCTCCGGCCCCGGCCGAGTGCGCTGGGTGCCTTCGCTCGCTTTGCGGCGGTGAACTACGTCGCCACGCTCGCGGTCGACGCGGCCCGCTTCGTCCTGCCCGTGATGGTGCTGGTCACCGTGCCCGCGTCCGCCAACGCGAGCTTCTATGTGGCATGGAGCGTCGCCATGCTCATCTTTCTCGCTCCAGCGACGATCGGTCAGGTGCTGCTGGTCGAGGCATCGAGGACGAGCACTCGTCGTTCCCCGATCCTCGCCGCCGGGTCCATCTCGGTCGGACTCATGGCTACGGCGTCGATCGGTGCATGGGTACGAGCGGACGTGATCACGTCGCTCTTCGGAGCGGGCTACCGGCCTGCAGCGGAGATCTTGCCGCGTCTGATGGCTGCCGGGGTGCCGTGGGCCATCACATCCGTGACGGTGGCCGACGCGCGGGTCAGAGGGGATACCCGTTCGACGCTGGGGATCACGGGCACACTCGGACTCGCTGTGCTCGTGCCGGCGGCCATTTTGGTGCCGGAGCACGGGATTCGCGGAGCGGCCGACGCATGGCTCGGCGGTCACCTAGTCACGGCCGGCGTGTCTGCGGTCCTCCTCATCCGCAGCCGCGTGAATCGCCCAGCCGGGGCAGGCGCTTCGGTACCCTGACCGCCGGCACGGACTGGGAGCGCGGTTGGAAGTGAGAAGGGAGCTCGGTCCAACGGGATCGACGGAACCCGACGACGACGCGCTGCAATGGACGAGGCGGATCGGGATCGCGTTCTCCCAACGCCTTTGGCCAACCGTTGTCCTGTTCGCCGCGTTGGCGCTCCTCGCTGTTCTTACGAACCACCCGGGCTCATACGTCGCCGACAACCGCTTCGAGCAGTTCTGGTCGCCAGGTCGTCGCATGTTGCGCGAAGGCTTCCTCTGGGACGGAACCCGGGACCTTGGCCGGGTCCGGGAGGAATTCTGGATCGGGTCGAACGCAATGATTGCGATGTTGCGTGGCCTGGGCGCCTCGCCGGCTCTCGCCGAGCACCTGTTCCATGCGGTCCTTCTGGTTACCGGCGGCGCGGGCATGGTCGAGGTCATGCGCGTCTTCCGGCCTCGCGTTGGAGCGGAGCATGTCCTCGCGGGCCTGTTCTTCATGTTCAGTCCGTTCTCAGCCTCCTTCCTCTTGCCGTCCGGCCTTTACCTTCCGTACGCCCTGGCGCCGTGGCTTCTTGCGGCCTTCGCACACGGCGTGCGACGGGAACGGCCCTGGCATTGGGCTGCCGTGTTTGCTCTGGTCATCTTCAGCGCCGGCACGATCGATCTTCCCGGTGTCGGGTACGCCGCCCTGCCCCTGATTCCCACCGCCGTCTACCTCGTCCACGTCGAGCGCACGACGCGGTGGCGTGCTGTCATGGGATGGACCCTTGTCGCGGGCGTGCTCACGCTCGCTGTCTCAGCCATTGCGATCGCCAAGGTGGCTATGGGCGCGTCGGCCTTCACGCGCCGTCTTGCGGAGACGGAGGCGCCCGGGAACAGCAATGTCGCCTCATCGTGGGCCGAATCCTGGCGTGGACTGGGCTTCTGGCTCTCCTATATCCGCGACCAGACGGGCGTTGTACGCCCCCAGACCGCCGCGTACTTCACCAGTGCACCCCTCGTGCTGCTGACGTTTGCCCCGGGATGCGCTGCCCTGTTCGCGCTGTACCGCACCCGCTGGCGTCCGCGTCTTGCGTTCGCGGCTATGGCGCTCCTCTCGATCGGCGTCATGGTCGGCTCCTACAACAGCCACGCCACGCCTTACGGGCGGCTCCTCCTTGCCGCCTACCGCGACATGCCGTGGTTGGGCGGCCTACGCGCCAGCTACAAGGCGGGCGCCGGACTGGCGATGGGGGTCGCTGCGCTGTTCGCGATGGGAGCCACGAACGTTCCAGCGTCCCTCTTGCGCCGGTCTCGACACCAGTGGTGGCCCGTCGCGGTCGCCATCGGACTGATCTCGATTGTTTCCTTCCCTTTCTGGACCGGCCATTTGTATCCCCAGCGTGACCGCATGGCTGGACCCGTCCCGGACTATTGGAAGGAGGCTCTGTCGTACCTCGATGGAAACAACGACGGCACGAGGGTGCTCGTCCTTCCTGGCGCGACCCGTGCGAGCTATCGGTGGGGATTCGTTGGCGACGACATCTTCGATGCTTTGCTCCGTCGGCCCCACGTGGTACCAGCGGGGGTGCCGCTCAGCAATCCCGAGGCAGCCAACGTTGTGGCTTCCGTCGCACGACGAATTGGTACCAACGAATTCGTCCCGGCCACCTTGGCTCCGATTGCCCGCCGCCTCGGGATCGGCACCATCGTCGTACGCAACGATCTCGACTGGGAACGCATGCGGCTGCCGAGACCGTGGCTCCTCGATGCAGTGCGAAACGATCCGGGCCTCGAGCGGATCGCGAGCTTCGGTCTGCCAGGCTCAAACGTCGTCGCCGCGAACGACAAATCGCTGGTCGCCTTTGCCGAGACGAAGCTCCCTCCCGTCGAGATCTATAGGATCCGTGACGCGGTGCGGCCGATCCGGGCGCAGCGGGCCGCGCCTCCTCTCCTTGTGTCAGGGGACGGCGATGCCTGGGCCCAGATGGCCAGCCGCGGCCTGCTGTCGAGCGCGGGGGTCGTGAGATACACGGGAGATCTCACCGGGGCGGCGAGTGCCACCTTGCTCCGTCGTGGCAGCCCTGTCACCGTGACCGACACCAACCGCAGGCGCCTGACGCTCCTTTACGGTGGTGAACCGAACTCCTCCCAAACGCTGGCACAGGGTGAGGACATCGATCGCCCAACGCCGCAGCTCTTCCCGCGTCCAGGCTCGCAGTCGGTCGCGTGGTTCCCGTCTGCCACGCGCGTCTATTCATCGAGCCCCGCGTCGCTGAACGGCTTCGAACCGGCCTTCCGGGCCGCAAATGCATTCGACGGCAACCGAGCGACGGCGTGGTGGACCGCCGGCGGTACGACGCAGGCGGCGGGTGCGTGGCTCCGGGCAGACCTCCGGCGGCCGAGCAAGGTCTCCCACGTGGAGGTGGAAATCGCGAAGCCGATCGGGGCTGAGCGGCGACCGTCCCGGGTGAGCATCCGGCTGTCGGACGGGAGCTCCAAGTCAATCACGCTCGTGGACGGCGCGGGAGTCACCGACTTCACGTCGAGGCGCACCTCCTCGGTGGAGGTGCGCATCGAGGCCGTTGAGGGCAGCGGCCTCGCGCCGGTTGGACTACGTGAGATCCGGATCAAGGGCCTTGATTTGCAGGAGCGAGTTCAGGTTCCCGACGATCTGTTTCGTGCAGCGAGCCGCTCCAGTGCCCTGACGGATGCGCTGAGTACCGCACCCGTCGCGTATCAGTTCGAGCGGTCCCGGAAGGACGGATTCTCCGACGAGGAGACCGCGCTCCGTCGGCGATTCCGAACGGCCGGCAGTCGCTCCTACCGGACGTCCGGCATCGTGCGGCTCGATTCGTCGACCTCTGACCAAGTCGTCGACGCGGTCATCGGGGGACCAGTCGGCGCGTACGGCTCGTCGCGTGCGGATGGACCGCTGAGCAATCGTGGTGGGTCGGCGGTTGACGGCCGGCTCGATACCGGGTGGACGGCAGACGCGAAAACGGGGACAACGCTGACCGTCCGCTTCCCGGAGAAGCTCGTCGACCACATCGACGTGGTCACGCCGGCGAGCGAGCAGTATTCGATGGTCACACAGGTGAGGGCCACCGTCGGAAGCCAGACGATCCTGATTCCTCTCACGCCGACTCCTGAGTGCATTCGTGCGCCGGGCGCGCCGCCGAACGCACTGTGTCTCATGCGCGGCCTAGCGGGCATCACGCCGACCTCCGCTTCGGAGCTCAAGGTCGAGGTCACTGGCGTGGAGCCCCGCGTGGACGGGCTGGTCACAAAGCCGATGCAGATCATAGAGGTGTTCTGGGACTTCGCCGGCAACCCTCCACCACCAGCTGATGCCGAAGCCATCCGCGGCTGCACTGATGTCATCGCAACACTGGATCAGCGCCCTCTCTCCCTTCGGGTGGACGCAACGTACGGACAGCTGTTGAGGGGCGAGTCTGTGCCGGTCACCAGTTGCAGCGAGTCGATGCTCGCGCCTGGGTGGCACGAGCTCAACGGCGACGGCGAGGTCCGGGTGGATTCCCTCCGGTTCGAGACAGGTCGAGCGGAGTTGCCGCTCTCGGAGACGTCTGCTCGTGTCGCCGTGCGGGCGACCGCTACGGGCCCGAGCCACATGACGGCTCGCTTTCGCGGCACAGGTCCGATGCTGGTGACGACGGGCCAATCGTATGATGCAGGATGGAGCGCGACCGCGAACGGCAAGTCGCTCGGGCGGCCACTGCCGGGGGACACCCTGTCGACCTGGCTCGTCGATGGGACTGGCGAAGTCGTGGTGCAAATGCGCTACGAGCCCGACCGCGTCTTCGGTATCGCAGTGTCCTTGTCGCTCTGCAGTGTTGCTCTCTGTCTCGTCCTCGTGGCGTGGCGAGCACGACGTGCGTGATGGCGGCATGCATCGCCCGATAGCGACGCCGGTCGCAGCACTTCTGGTGCTGGTGGCCTTCGTCATCGGCGGGCTGTTTGGTGCATCGGTGATGGTCGCGGCCGCGGTTGCCGACCGAAGGACAGCCGACAGCGGCCCGACCGTCGCCGGGCTCACCGCAGTTGTCCTTTTGGCACTCGCGGGCGTGTTCTCAGTGCTCGGCGGCACCCCGAAGGCGAGCGAGCTCACGCCCGCGTTCGCGTCCGACCGCGGGCTGGCCGCTGCCGCTGCTCTTGGCGCCGGCATGTCCGCGCTCTATGCGCTCGTCGGGTTCGCGCTCGCCGAGCGAGAGCGTCACCAACCCCTGGTCTCGTCCATCGACCGCCGCTCGCTGTCCCGCGTCGTTGTGGCCGGCGTCGGCGGGATCTCGTTGCTGAGCCTCGCGATCGCGGTTCGGGCCGCCCTCGCTCCGGCGCCGCTCCGCGTTGACTTCGCTCAGCTCGTGATCAATCTGCGCCTCGGCGATGGGTACACCCGAGGCGTCGCGCCGGCGCTCGACGCCACGGCCCTGCATCCGCCGTTGGCCCCGCTCGTCGCCGCCATCCTTCCGGGGGTCGTCAGCAACGTGCACGTGCTGGTCTCTGCCCTCGTGGTGTTGGCGACCGCGGGGTTGGGTGCGCGCCTCGGGGGAGTACGGGGAGCCGTCGGCGCCGGCCTTGTGGCCGCGGTCCTGCCTTCGATGTGGGGTCAGCAGCTGCCCGAGGCGTTGGCGGCGCTCGGGGTCACGTGCGGGGTGCTGTTTGCTTGGCCAGACAGGATCTCGGCCCCCTCCGCCGCGCTCAGCGGCGCGTGCCTCGCACTCGGCGCCTTGAGCCGCCCCGAGGCCGGCCTTGCTCTACCAGTGGTTGTCGTTTGGATCGCGATGCGCAGCAAGTGGAACGCGGCCCCGGTCGTCGCGTGCGCTCTCGCCGCGGCAGCCCTCATGGGGCCGTGGATGTTCTGGACGCACGACCGGTTCGGCACGCTGCTGCCATCGACCAGCCTCGGCGCGACGCTGGCCGGGGCCAACCTCCAAGTGACGACGAGGGGCCTGCGGATCGGTGAGCTCGACCCGCTGCCGCCGCCGCCGTCAGGTGTCGACGAGGGCGTCGTCGACGCGACGCGGCGAAACGAGGGGTTCAAGCGATTGTGGAGCGCCCGGACACCGGTTGTCGTCGGTGCCAGGATTGGCCGTGCGTGGGATCTCTGGGCGCCGTGGGGGGTTCAACAGGCCAGGACCGCGCGCGGTCTGACGACGCCTGGGAGCGCCCCTGGAGTGTTCGTCGAGGCGGCTGCGAGTCTTGTGCTCATGGTTTGGCTGTGGTTGCGCCGACGGAACTGGCGCAGACTTCTGCCCTTTTATGGGTTACCGCTGGCCTTCACTCTCGTCAGCGCCTTGACGTTCGGCAGCCGGGACATCCGGAGTTGGACGGCACCGATCGTGGCGACGGCGGTCGGCTTGGTGTTGGGCGATCTTTGGCGGCGCCCCCTCGTGGCGCGCTCGACACCCGTACCACGCAGTAGCGATGTTGCGCGATGAGGGCGCTGGAAACGGCGGGGACCGGACCATCGTCGGCGACTCGCCCGCCGGCAGCCTCGAGGATTCCACGCACCTCGTCCGGAGCGATCCAGTGCTGTTCCATCGCGCCTGACCGGTAGCGGACCCGGCGCAGCGTGTTCAGGACCAACGGCGGCACCACCCGTGCGATCCGCGCATTGAGGGTGGCCGCCGGCCGTGACGGGAGGTCGAAGACCGCGACGCCACCTGGGGCGAGGACGCGTACGAACTCGCGGAGGTAGCCCTTCGTAAGAGAGGGCGGGATGTGTTGCAAGACCAGGCGCGAGTGGACGAACGCAAACGCTCCGTCCTCGAAGAGGGAGAGGTCCTCGCGCTGGTTGACGTGAAACGTGCAGTTAGCCGGCGGATCGAAACTGCGCGCCTGCGCGACCATCGACGGCGCGATGTCGACGCCGTCAACGAGTTCGAAATGCGCTGCGAGGGCTTGGGTCATGCGGCCGACGCCACACCCGAAATCGAGGGCGCGGCTCGCTCCGACAGCAATGCCGAGCGTTGCGACGTACTCGAGCGTCGCGCCGATCTCCTCACGCCCGGTCATGAAGAACTCGTCAGCGTCCCAGCGATTGCCTCGCTTTGCCGGGTCGTACAACACCGCCCATAAGGGATCATCTCGACCGAGCCGATCCCAGGCCCGGCCCAGCTTGTTCAGGTCCACCGGCGCCTCAGCAGCATCACGCAGTTCCAGGTGAAGACCTCGCGGATCACCGGAACCCGTAGCAACCATCGCTGTCGTGGCCAATAACGGGGGGCGACAGCGACCATCTCCAAACCGGGGCGACGGCGGACGGCGGCGAGCGTGGGTCCGACGTGCACCGGAAACAACCCGAGCCCCGGCGTGTTCTTGGGCTCGCCCCGCAGTCGGCGATAGACGGCGAGCCCGAGCCTCGGACCAAGGTAGTGAAAGGGTGACAACTCGTGTCCCCCCCACGGGGAATACCAGTTGGTCCAGCTGATCCACGCCCACCCCCCTGGTCGCAGAACGCGCTCGACCTCATCCAACACCAGCCGATGATCCGGCACGTGCTCGAGCATGTTGGAGCAGAAGACTCCGTCGACACATGCGCTGCGTATTGGAAGATGGCCGCCGTCGGCCACCGTCTCGTCCTTTGGCGGCCCACCCGGAAGAAGGAACTCACTCGGATCGAGATCGATGGGCATCACCGAGGCACCCGCGCGTCGCAATGCTCTCGTGTAGTGCCCCGGTCCACAGCCCAGGTCGATCACCAACTGACCGACGAGATCAAACGGAAACTCCGCAACAGTCTGTTGCGCCAGATGCTCGTGGAACGGCACCGGATCCCGCTTCTCGGCGAGAAATAGCCGGAAGAGCTCTCGCCGTGACGCCATGGGCTCAGCGTTGCAGGTCAGGCGGCGACTATGGCGTTGCGGAGGTCGCGTCCGGTCGCGGAGAGCAGATCGCGTGCATCCAAGCGGGCGCTGTGCACCTCCAGCTCGGGCTGCTCCTGCTGAAGCCGTAGGGCTGTCCGAGCCGCGTCGGGATCGTCGACAAAGGGAAGAAGTGCGAGCGCCCCTCGGCGCCAGGGGACGACGGTGCCTGAGCCAGGCAGGAGGGCGGCCAGCGCAGCGGCAACCTCGTCCCCTTCCCATCCCTGCCGGGCGGCTGCCCGTAGAGCCGCCACCGAATGATCGCCACCCCAGCGAAGGCGGGAGAGGACGACGGACAGGCCCATCGCTGGCGCGTCACGGAGCGGCCGGACGTGGCCCCCTTCCACGGCGTGCCATCGGATCGGTATCTCGACAGTGCGGTAGCCGATGCGGTGCGCGAGCGCGAGCACGTCGACATCGAAGGCGAAGCCGTCGACTTGCGAAAGGTCGAAGAGGATCTTGGCGACAGGCGCCCGGAAGCCCTTGAACCCGCATTGGAAGTCACTGAGATCGGCCCCGGTCACTGCGCGTGCCCACTCGTTGAAGACTCGCCCGATCACTCGGCGCGACTGTGTCGCACCCGTCACTATCGAGCCACGCGCGGCCCGGTTTCCCACGGCGACGTGGGCTGTCTTCAACGCTTCGAGCACCTCGGAGAGATGAGAGATGTCGGTGGCCAGGTCGGCATCCATGAACACGATGTTGCGGCCGGTGGCGTGGGCGACCCCTGCGCGAACAGCGGCACCCTTGCCCCGATTCACGGGTAGCCGCAGGAGGGATGGTCTCGGGGCGTTCGCGAGGAGCGCGGCAGCCACCTCCGCGGTGCCGTCGGTGCTGCCGTCGTCGACGACGATCAGCTCGCTGTTGAAGCGACGTGCGGCCTCCGCGAGGAGAGGAAGCGAACGCCGCAGGCGCAATGCCTCGTTGTAAGCCGGGACGACGATGCTGACGTCCGGTCCGGCGCGAGCCGGAATGGCAGAGCGCCTGATGGGTGCGGCTGCGGGACGTGCGGCGGCTGCGTCAGGACGTCGGCTCCGCACCCGTCGGCGGTCGACTGCCTCCTCCGCCACCTCGAGGAACCGGTCGACGGTTTTCGTAGTTGAGTACGCGTGAGCCCGACTGCGCGCACCGGCCTCGAGCGCCCTTCGGCGGTCGGGATCGGCCGTGAGCGCGAGCCACTCCGCAGCCATCTCCACAGGAGTGGAGACGACGACGCCACTCTCCCCGTGGGCGATCGAGTCGCGTACGCCGGGAACGTCGAAGCCCAGAGCCGCGGTGCCCGCAGATCCCGCCTCGGTGATCACGAGGCCCCATCCTTCGAATTCTGCAGGGTGCAGTAGCAGCCACGCCTGCTGGTAGAGACGTTGCTTCTCTTCCTCGCTCACGTAACCCGTGAATTCCACCCCCGGGCCAGCCATCGCTTCGAGCCGTTCGCGCTCGGGGCCCTCACCGACGATGACGAGGCGTCCTCCCGTCGTCGCCCGGACCCGTTCCCACATCGGGAGCAGGAGATGGAATCGCTTGTGAGGAACGAGGCGCCCGACGGCGACGAAGAGCGGCTCAGTCGACTTGTCGGCGAGCGGCGTCTGGAGCACGTCCACGCCATTCGGCACGATGCGGATTTGGTCGGCTCGGACGCCGATTTTCATCAGACTGTCCGCGGTCGACGGGGACACCGCGATGAAGAGCCGGTGGCGGTAGAGCCGTGGTGTCACCCGACGCTCGATCGTGCGACCGAGAGCGGCCAGTGTCGGGTTGAACCATTGCGACCACTGCGCCGTGTGAACGTGGTTGACGAAGCAGATCGAGGGGCGCCGACGCCAGAGCGGGGTCAGGTACGACATGCCATTGGCCACGTCGATCATCACGTCGGCATCACGGCAGTGGCGCATGGCCGCGGCGGGCGCCTTGAAGTACTGCGAGAAGCGCTCACCAGCCTCGATGACGCGGTAGTCATGAGACTCGACTGGTCCGCCGCATACAAGCGTGACGTCATGGCCCCGCGTCGCGAGTCCGCTCGCGAGCTTGTCGATCAGGACCTCGGAGCCGCCGGCGAGGGGATTGGCGAGGTCTCGCCAGGCCAGGAACACGATCTTCATCTCGCCAACACCCCCCGTGCTCCTTTCGCGCGCTCTGTAGCCAATGTGGCACATGGCCCCCCGCTTTGGTCAGTCACTGACAAGAAATGACTCGACGTAGCCACGGTGTCCATGACCCCCCACTTCCCCCGTATCGGACGGTCGAGGGGCCAAGATGAGGCCCGTGGCCGCCACCCGCAGACGCGCGCAGGTGGCGGCATGGCTCGTGGGGATGGGCGCGGGCATCGCCGTGTTGGGTCCCGCCTTGCGGCCGGGGTCGTTGCTCAGCCTCGACCTGGTGCTCGTCCCCCGCATTCCGGTGCCTGCGGGCGTGTGGGGACTCGGCCCCGATCTGCCGAGGCGGGTGCCGTACGGCGTGGTGCTGGCGTGGGGCTCACGGGTGCTGACGGGACCGGCGGTGGGCAAGGTCGTGCTGCTGCTCGCCATCGCCACGGCAGTCGTCGGAGCGGCTCGCCTCGTGGAGGACGAGCCTGCGGCCGTCCGGCTCGGCGCCGGCCTCCTGTACGGGCTCAGCCCGTTCGTGCTGACGCGAGTCGGCGCCGGTCACGTGGGGATGGTGCTGGCGGTCGCCGTCCTGCCGTGGGCGCTGCCCACACTGCTCCGCCCGGGGGAACGTGTGGCGCGCACGATGCTGTGGAGCGCGGCGCTGGGCGTGACCGGCTTCGCGGGCGGCGCCTTCGCGCTGCTGTTGATCGCCATCGGTCTCGTCGCGGACCGAGGCCGGCGTTGGGGGCCGGTCGTCGCTGCCGCGCTCGTCGGTCAGTTGCCGTGGGCGGTACCCGGGGTCGTCGTCGCCGCCGCCGACGTCCGGCTCAACTCCTCGGGTCGGTTCGCAACGCGCGTCGACGGACTGGCTGGGGTGTTCGGCCTCCCTGCCGGACACGGGTTCTGGCGGGCGAGCAGCCAGGTGGGCGGTGACGCGGGAACAGGTGTGGCCGTGATCGGGCTCGTGCTCGTCGTGCTCGCGCTGCTCGGTCGATCCCGGCTGCCGGTGGGCTGGGGGGCTCGGGCCACTGTCGTCGCCGGCGTCGGCGCCGCCGTCGCATTGGCCTCGGCCGTGCCTGGTGTGCGAGGGCTCTACGAGGCGTGGAGCGCGACACCGCTCGGTGCGATCGGACGCGAGAGCCAGAGGTGGCTCGCGCTGTTCCTGGTGTGGATGGCGCCCGCCGCTGCCCTCGGCGCGCTCCGCCTCGCGGGCGTGTTCCGCGTCGTTCCCGTCGTGTGCGCGCTGGTGGTCGCCGCGCCGGGGCTGTGGGGCGTGGGCGGGCGCCTCGAGCCCGTGGCCTTCCCGGAGGGGTGGCATGCAGTGCGCCGCCACGTCGCGGCGTCGCCGGGGCCAGTGCTCGCCCTCCCGTGGCACCAGTACCTCGACATCTCCTTTGCCGACGGGCGGCGCGTGCTCAATCCGCTCGCCGACTACCTCGGGGGTGATGTGCTCGTCTCGTCGAACCCCGAGCTCGGACCGCAGCATCGTGAGCAGGCCGATGCACGCGAGCCCATGGCTCGACGAGTGGCGGATCGGGCGGCCCGAGGGGAGGTCGTCGCCGCCCAGCTCCGCGAGCTCGGCGTCCGGTGGGTGGTGCTCATCCACGAGGTGGACTGGCGCCGGTACCGCTCGATCGCGACCGATCCAGGCCTCGATCCCGCGCTCACCAGCGCGTCCATCGAGCTGTTCGAGGTGCGGGGATGGCGGGGACCGATCGTGACGGACGCGGGCAGGCGGATCCCGGCCCGATCGGTCGTCGCGCCGCTCGCGCGGCCGCCCGCGTCACCCGCTGCGACCTGGAATCGCTCCGCCGCGCCAGGGTGGATGCGGGGCTGGCATCGGGCCCGCGCGACCTCCGTCGGCACGCTCGCATTGCCCGCCGGTGGGGGCATTGTCTGGTTCTGGCCCGCGTTGCTTGTCCTTCTTGGCTACATGTGCACGCTTTGTGGTGTTGTGCGCGCGTGGCGTGCTTGCAAACTGAAAGAGCGGTGGTACCGTCAGATTGACGGCGGATGACAAAGCAGACGGGATAACGGGACACCATGAGCAAGTTGGGTCGGTTCCTGCTGCTGGGGGCAGTTGCTGTTGGCATCATCCTCGCGTTGACTGCCGCGCCATCGTCCGGGGGGACGCGCGGTCAGGCCACGGGGTACGGGGACTCGGTCCTCAAGGCGTGCCCTGCGGGCGCGAACGTCGCGGCGAACGGTGAGGCCTGCCTCCCGTCGCTCGAGGTCGCGGCGCCGGCCAGCCAGACCGGCGGGTCAGGCGGCGACTCCAACACGGTGAAGTACATCTTCATCGCGGGCATGGTGCTGGTGCTCGGCGGCGGTGCCGCCTACCTCATCAGCTACACGGACTTTCTTTCCCGCTTCCGCCGGTCGTAGGCCCAGCCGATGACCGCCGCAAGTACCACCGGCGCCAGCCGGTCGGTTCCGACGCATTGCAGAGGAGCGAACGCGTCATGACACCTGAAGAGCGCGCCAAATTCATCGAGGGCGAGGTGCAGAAGGATCTCGGCCGGCGACTGTTCATGAAACAGGGGCTGGGCAGCCTCGCCGCGCTGACCGTCGGCGGATCCTTCCTCGCCGCGTGTGCCAAGGGCAACGACAGTGGCTCGGCGGGCTCCGGCGGATCGAGCGGCGGAGGCGACACGATCAAGGTCGGCGTCGTCGCGCCGTTCTCGGGTGTGGGCGCGTTCATCGGGACCATCGTGAACAACTCGCTGAACACCGCGGTCAAGCAGCTCAACGCGACCGGCGGCATCGGCGGCCGCAAGGTGCAGCTCGTCCTGCGCGACACCGGCGTCGATCCGGCGAACGGGCCGAAGGCGTACACCGAGTTGAGCGCCGACAGCAGCATCGTCGGCATCCTCTGGTGCTCGGGCGCGGGGCTGACGCAGGCGCTGCCGTCCATCAAGCGGGACGGCATGCCCCTCATCGGGGTCTTCGATGACCTGCTCTCCTCCGGCAAGCTCTATCCCAACGGTGACGCGGCCGGGCGCTCCGCGTTCCAGCTGGTGATCCCTGGCCTGTACGCCATGGACACGCTCTCCGACTACGCCAAGAACGACCGTGGCTACTCGAGCGCGGCGCTGATCAGCGACACCAGCACCGACCCCGAGGGCAACGCGCCCAAGTACTTCAAGGCGTCGATGGAGAAGTGGGGCATTGCCAACAAGGGGATGGAGACCTTCGCCATCACCGACTCCGACTACGGCGCCCAGCTCCAGCGCATCAAGGCGGCCAAGCCCAACACCATCTGGATCTGGGGCCTGTCGGCCAACTCGGCGGGCATCGTCAGCCAGCTGGCCGACCTGGGCGCGTCCTACGTCGACACGCCGACGGCCAAGGCGGCCGGCGCCTGGCACCCGCACGTGTTCGGCTCACCAGCCGGCACTGGCGACAAGAGCTGGGTCTCGCTCGCAGGCGACAAGGCCAAGGTCGGCACGGTGACGGCTTGGCACGTGGGCGGCCTCATCAGCCTGCCCAGCTTCGCCATCGCCGGCTGGATGCGGAAGTACATCCAGAAGGACCCGACCGGCGGCGAGGAGTCGCCCGCCGACGGCCTGGCCACCCTGCTCAACGGCATCAAGAAGGCGGGCTCGACGGACCGGGCCAAGATCGTGCAGGGCATCGAGACGATGGGCACCATCAAGTTCGCCTCGATCCCGTTCAGCTTCGACGCCAAGCGCCACGTGAACAAGACGCCCGACGACATGATCGTCGTGACGATGGAGCGCGGGGCCACGGGCGCCGCCACCACCGACCCCGCGTACAAGGTGGGCCGCGAGTGGGGCGAGGGTGTGTTCTCCCACACCGCCGCCGGACCGGCTCACCTGGTCCGCCCCACCCTCGAGGCCAACAAGCGTGCCCATCCCGACGTGATGGCCGAGGTGCTCAAGGAGGGCTACGGCACGCAGTGCACCAAGCACCCCGACGGCACGCTCGGCAAGGAATGCAAGATCCACTAGGAGACCCGGGGGGGCGTGATGAACAGCACTGACATCGTCCAGATTCTCGTGTCGGGCCTGACCGTGGGCTCGGTTCTCGCCCTCGTGGCCCTCGGGTACAACCTGGTGTTCTCGACGACCCGCATCGTCAACTTCGCCCAGGGCTCGATGCTCGTCATCGCCGGCTTCATCGCCTTCGCGTTGACGCGGTCCGGCGTCCCCATCTGGGTGGCGCTCTTCTGGACGGTCATCTTCTCGATGGGCGTCGGCGTGATCGTGGAGCTGGTGGCCATCAGGCCCCTCGGCCGCTTCGACCCGTCCACCAACGTGGCGTGGATCCTCACCACCTTCTCGGTGGGCCTCATCGCCATCGACCTCATCCGCATCACCGTCGACGCCCAGGCCCACCCGCTGCCGCCACTGCTCACCTCGGTGTTCGGGTGGGACGGGTCGCGCATCTCGGGCGTCGCCGTTACGCCCACCGACCTGCTCATCGTCGTCAGCACCATCGTGCTCATGGTGAGCATCGAGCTGATGCAGGCCCGCACCATGCTTGGCAAGGCGTTCCGGGCCGTCGCGCAGGACCGTCAGGCCGCGTCGCTGATGGGCATCAACACCACGGCGGTCGTGCGCATGACGTTCGCGCTGGCGGGTGCGGTCGCCGCCATCGGGGCGGTGCTGCTCGCGCCCAAGCTGTTCGTGAAGTTGGAGAACGGCATCCTGCTCGGCATCCAGGCCTTCATCGCCGCGGTGCTGGGCGGACTGGGGTCGACGCGGGGCGCGGTGGTCGGCGGGTACGCCATCGCCTTCACGTCCGCGATCGTCAAGAGCATCTCCCAGTCGTCGCCGCGCTACGAGCCCATCGTGATCTTCGCCCTCTTCCTCGGGGTGCTCGTGATCCGGCCCGCCGGCATCTTCGGCACGCCCGCGGTGGAGAAGGTCTGATGTCCACGCCAACCATCCCCGTGCCACCCAAGACGGCGCCCCCGTCCCCCCCGTCCAGCGCCGCGAGCACTGCGATCGCGCCGCCGCCCCCGGCGGCCCGTCGCGACATCCGTGGCCTGGCCCTGCGCTTCGCCCCGGTGGCGGTGCTCGTCGTCGCCATCCTCGTGATGGGCGCGACGCAGGGCACCAACGTCAAGTGGATCGACCTGGCCACCGAGGCGCTCTACCTGGGCGCGGCCGCGGTCGGGCTCAACATCCTGCTCGGCTACACGGGCCTGCTCTCCCTCGGCCACGCCGGCTTCATCATCGCCGGCGGGTACGCGGGCGCGGTGTTCGGGCCGGAGCTCATGCAGCGCTCGTTCATCCCCGCCTTCGTGCAGACCAACGCCGCGTGGTTCGGACTGCCGTTCGCATTCGTCGTCGGCGCGCTGATGGGCACGGTGTTGGCCCTCATGTGCTGCCACCTCAAAGGCTTCTACCTGACGGTGGTCACGCTGGCCTTCGGCGCCTTCCTGCCCGCGCTCAACGAGGTGGCCAAGGAGCAGCTCGGCGGGTCGGCCGGCCGCACCGTCGAGCACTTCGCCGACACCCGCAACGCCGTCCTCGCCCGGGACAACAGCCGGGCCGGGCTCTACTACGTGGCCGCCCTCTTCCTGCTCTTCACGCTTTTCATCACGTGGAACCTGACGCGCAGCCGGTGGGGCCGGGCCTACATGGCGATCCGCGAGTCCGAGCTGGCGGCCAAGGTCAGCGGCGTCAACACGTACTGGGCCAAGGTCAGCTCCTTCGCCCTGTCGGCCGGCATCGTGGCGGTGGCGGGCTGGTTCGCGGCCGAGCGCTACCTGTCGGTGCAGTCGGGCGGCGCGGCCGACGTCCAGAACCAGTCGTTCCGCTTGGTGATCATGGTGGTGATCGGTGGCATGGGCACCATCGCCGGACCCGTCATCGGCGCGGTCAGCATCACCGCCTTCTTCGGGCTGTCGTTCGTGCAGGACACGTTCCGCAACTACCTCGGCCTGGTGTTCGGCACCCTCGGCATCATCACCGTCGCCACCGCCCCCGAAGGCACGATGGGCAACATCCGCAAGATGATCAACCAGGCCAAGCTGCGTCGCACCAAGCGGGGCGAGGGCACCGCCGGACGGCCGATTCCGGTCGTCGCGGGCGAGCTGGCCCGGCCCCGGCCGCGTGCGGCCGTCGACACGGAGCACGTGCTCGAGGTCACCGGCCTCACCAAGCGCTTCGGCGGTCTCACCGCCCTCAACGACATCGACATCACCGTCGAGCGGGGAACGGTGCACGCCCTCATCGGCCCGAACGGGTCAGGCAAGTCGACGTTCGTCAACGTGGTCACCGGCCTCTACAAGGCCACCCACGGGCGCATCGACGTCAACGGTGAGGAGATGAACGAGCTCACCGCGTACCAGCGCAACCGGGCCGGAGTGGCGCGCACATTCCAGAACCTGCAGGTGTGGCGGCGCATGACGGTGGTCGAGAACGTCCTCGTCGGCGCCCACTCCCGCAGCTCGGTCGGGCTGACCCGTTCGGTGCTCGGCACGCCCGGAAGCCGTCGTTCCGAAGCAGCGCTGCACGAGCGGGCGTGGGGTCTGCTCCACTTCGTCGGCCTCGCCGAGCGGGGCTGGGAGCTTGCCGGCGGGCTGGCGTTCGCCGACCAGCGACGGCTCGAGATCGCACGCGCGCTCGTCAACGATCCCGACCTGCTGCTGCTCGACGAGCCCGCCGCGGGCATGCACCCGACGGAGATCCGCGACCTCGTCGATCTCATCGGCCAGGTGCGGTCCGCCGGCGTCACGGTGCTGCTCATCGAGCACCACGTCGAGCTGGTGATGGGCCTGTCCGACCGGGTGTCGGTGCTCGACTACGGCATGAAGATCGCCGAGGGGACGCCGGCCGAGGTACGGGTCGACCCCAAGGTCGTCACCGCCTACCTGGGCACCGAGGACGTGGCGTGACCGGCCGGCGTGACGTGACCAACGTGTCGCGATGGGGGACAGACTCGCATCAGCATTGCAGGGCGAACCGGTGGGGTCCCCATCGCATTTCAGCGAGCGAAGCTTGCGAGCGAGCGAATGAGGAGGTCGCATAGTTGTGACGGCTGTCCTGTCTGTGCGCGATCTGAAGGTGTACTACGGCGCGGCGCGTGCGCTGCACGGCATCTCCTTCGACGTCAACGAGGGCGAGGTGGTGACGATCATCGGCGGCAACGGCGCCGGGAAGTCCACCACGCTCAAGACGGTGTCCGGCGTGTCCGAGCTGCTGAAGACGGTCGAAGGCGAGATCACCTTCCTGGGCGATCGCGTCGAGCACAAGCCCGCCCACAAGCTGGCCGAGATGGGCATGGCCCACGTGCCCGAGGGCCGGCGCGTCTTCCCGCAGTCGAGCGTCGAGGACAACCTCATGTTGGGTGGCTACTGCCGGCGCCGGCAGCGTCGGACCTTCGGCACCGACCTCGACGCGGTGTACCACCGCTTCCCCGTCCTCGGCGAGCGGCGCAGCCAGGCGGCTGGGCTGCTGTCGGGCGGCGAGCAGCAGATGCTGGCCATCGGACGGGCCCTCATGGCCCGCCCCCGGTTCCTGCTCCTCGACGAGCCGTCGCTCGGACTGGCGCCGCTGCTCGTCACCGAGGTCTTCCACATCGTGCGCGAGCTGGCGGCGGAAGGCACCACCATTCTGCTCGTCGAGCAGATGGCCAACCAGGCCCTGGCCGTCGCCGACCGGGCCTATGTGCTCGAGAGCGGCACCATCACCGCCGAGGGACCGGCGTCGGAGGTTCGGGCCGACCCCAAGGTGCGGGCTGCCTACCTGGGCGCGTGAGAGTTCTGGCATAGCCCGGCGGGGGCCGGGGTACGGCTACATCGGATGAAGCAAGCCCTCGCTCCGGCGAACCTCTCTTGGCGCACCCACGCCGCGTGCGCAGGACTCGACCCCGAGGTGTTCTACCCGGTGAGCGATGAGGTGGCCGAGGAGGCCAAGGCCATCTGCCGGGAGTGCCCCGTGCGCGAGCCGTGCCTGGAGTACGCCCTCACCAACCGGGAGCGGGACGGCGTCTGGGGCGGGGCCACCGAGCGGGAACGGCGCCGGATGATCCGCCAGCGTCGGCGATCGGCCTGAGTCTGCACCAGAACTTTCCTTGTTTGTCCGAGCGCGCCCGCGGGAATGAGCGCAAATGAGTCATCTTCCCCTGGGAGTTCAACCTGTGAGCCCTGAAGAGACACGCGATTTCGAGCAGGCCGTCAGCCACGCGCGCGAGCGCATCGAGGACCTGAGCGGCCTGATGCTGGTGGCCAACTCCCTGGACCAGCAGGCGGGCGGCGACGTGATCCTCGACGACGAGGGGCGCAGGCAAGGCTCGTAGCTACTGTCTCGGGCATGGACTTCGACCTGCCCGAGGAGCTCGCTGACCTGCAGGCCTCGGTGCGCCGACTGGCCCAGGACAAGGTCAAGCCCCGCGCCCGCGAGATCGACGAGACGGGCGAGTACCCCCAGGACCTCTTCGAGCTCTTCCGCGACGCGGGCCTGCTCGGCCTGTGCATCCCGACCGCCTACGGCGGGTCGGGGGCCGGCATCCTCGGGCTGACGGTCGCCATCGAAGAGGTGGCCAAGTACTCGAACACCGCCGCCCTCATGCTGCTGCTGACCCGGCTGCCCACCGGACCGGTGATGATCGCCGGCAGCGAGGCTCAGAAGCAGCAGTACCTGCCTGGCATCGCCGACGGATCGCAGCGCTGCGGGTTCGGCCTGTCCGAGCCCCAGGCGGGGAGCGACGTCATGGGCATGCGCACCAAGGCGGTGCAGGACGGCGACAGCTGGATCCTGAACGGCACCAAGTGCTGGATGTCGGGCGTGGTGCAGGCCGACTGGTACACGGTGTTCGCCAAGACCTCGCAGGACGTGACGGCGCGCAAGCACGACTCCATCACCGCCTTCCTCGTCGACCGGTCCCTCGACGGGGTGGAGGTGGGCAGCACCGACCGCAAGATGGGCGTTCGCGGAGTCGACACCGGCGAGCTGCTGTTGCACGACGTGCGGGTGCCGGCCGGCAACGTCATCGGCGAGGTGGGCGGGTTCCGGCTGGCCATGCTGGGGCTCAACTCGATGCGGCCCATCGTCGCCGCGCGCGGCATCGGGCTGGCCGAGGGCGCGCTGATGTATGCCACCGAGTACGTCCAGCAGCGCGAGGCGTTCAACCAGACCATCGCCGACTTCCAGGGCATCCAGTGGGAGATCGCCAAGCTGGCGACCGAGATCGAAGCGGGGCGCCTGCTCACCTACCGGGCGGCGTGGATGGCCGATCGGGGGCAGTTCACCAAGGAGTGGGTGCCCTATCTGTCGATGGCCAAGTACTACGCCACCGAGCTGGCCGTGAAGGCGTCCAACCTCTCCCTGCAGATGCTCGGCGCCGCCGGCTACATGAAGGACCACCTCACCGAGCTCTACTACCGCGACGCCAAGCAGCTCACGATCGTGGAGGGCACGACCCAGGTCCAGCTCGGGCTCATCGGGCGCGGGGTGCTCGACCGGGATCTCTGGTGGGACTGACCATGCCGGAGGTCCTCGTCCGCTTGACCGAGGGCGAGGACCTCACCGAGGACGAGGCCCACGGCGTCATGACCCAGGTGCTGGGCGGCGACGCCACCCCGGCCCAGATCGCCGGCTTTCTCATCGCGGAGCGGGCCAAGGCCCCCACCACCGAGGAGCTGTGCGGGATGCTGCGCGCCATGCTCGACGCCAGCGAGCGCGTGCACCTGGCGAGCGACGCCCTCGACACGTGTGGCACGGGCGGAAGCCGCCAGCGCCGGGAAGCGGCGTTCAACGTGTCGACCGTCGCCGCGCTGGTGGCGGCGGGCGCGGGCGCCAAGGTCTGCAAGCACGGCAACCGGCGGGCGTCGGCCACCAGCAGCTCGGCCGATCTGCTCGAGGCCCTCGGCGTGGCCATCGACCTCGGTCCCGACGGCGTGGCCCGCTGCGTGGACGAGGTGGGCATCGGGTTCTGCCTGGCGCCCCGGTTCCATCCCGGCATGCGCCACCCAGGCCCCGTCCGCCGCGAGCTGGGCGTGGCGACAGTGTTCAACCTGTTGGGCCCGATGGCCAACCCGGCGCGGGTGAGGCGTCAGGTCATCGGCGTGGTCGACGGCGGGGTGGCCGAGAAGGTCGCCCACGTGCTGCGGGCCAACGGCACCGAGCGGGCCATGGTCGTCTACGGCCACGACGGGCTGGACGAGCTCACGACCGCGGCGGAGTCGACGGTGGTCGAGCTGCGCGACGGCGAGATCCACTCCTTCGACGTGGACCCCGCGTCGCTCGGGCTCACGCGTGTGCAGTCCGCACCGGCGGGTGGCGACACCGCCGCCAATGTCGAGCTGGTGAGGCGGCTGCTCGCGGGCGAGACGGGAGCCCACCGCGACATCGTCGTGCTCAACGCGGGCGCGGCGTTGGTGGTTGCTGGGGTGGCGTCGACGCTGGGTGAAGGCGTGGAGCTGGCGGCCGCGTCAGTTGCCGACGGCAGGGCGGCGGCGACGCTCGACCGCCTGGTCGAGGTCTCCCAGGCCGCCGTCGAGGCCTGAGGCTCGGTCCAGCCGGGCCACGTCGCGCAGCGCGGCCTCGAGGGCGTCGATGCGCTCGGCGACCGGCGCCAGGCTGCGTGCTGACGGGACCGCGCCCGACCAGGCCCGGCGCAGGCGGATGACCCGCTCGGCCATGGCGTCGACCTCGCTCACCTCGGCCCGCAGCTCGCGCAGCAGACGACGACGGGTGGGCTGGGGCATGCGTCCGGCGACGGCGAGCTGATCGTCGATCGCGCAGGCGTGGCGCTCGATCTCCTGCACCAGGTCGACGAGGCCCAGCTCGTCGCCCATGAGCAGGCAGGATCGCACCCCCGCAACGGTGCGTTGCAGATGGCGGTGCATGCGGGCCGCGTAGCGGTAGGACCACTGCCACGCGAGGGGCGTCCGGCTGCGCACCGACGGGCTCACGCGGTTGCGATGCTCGAGGCGGCGCAAAGTCAGTGCGGTCATGCCCGCACAGAAGACGACGAAGCTGAGCAGCAGCACGACGGCCATCGCCTGTGATCCTACGCCCGCTCGTGGTGGGCGCGAACGCGGTCGTTTGTCACGTCGTACGGGCGCGTCCGTGCTGCTTTAGCGCACGAGAGGGGGCCAGGGCCTACGTCGGTGCGCTAAAGGGCGGGCGCGGCGGCCACCGGCTCGAAGCTTGGAAGGCGGGGGAGGGGCCAGGCGAGGGTGCCGTCGCAGGAGACGAGGCGGACGCGTGCGGCGCGCTGCTCGAGGTAGGCGGCGACACAGCTGACCTCGTCGGCCAGCTCCTTGGGCAGGGGTCCGTCCGCGGGTGCGACGTCGTCGAGCAGGGTCGGCGTGACGTCGCCCATCGCCACCAGCCGGCCGTGGGCGACCACGGCGGGGGTGCCGTCGACCTCGAGGGACAGACGGCCCGCGTCGCGCAGCCCGTCCAGGCGGCGCTGCCGGAGCAGCGCACGGCTCAAGCCGGCGGCCCGGTTCCGCACGTCGGCCGCCTCCTCGTAACGGTGGGCGACGGCGAGGGCGCGCATCTTGCGACCGAGCGGCGCCAGCAGCTCGTCGGGATCCTCGGTGAGGCCGCGGACCACGCGCGCCACCACCTCGCCGTACTCCTCCTCGGTGATGAGCCCCGCGCACGGACACGCGGCCACCCCGAGCTGCGCAGGCAAACACGCGCCGGCGCGTGCCGACTTCCCCGGCTTGGCCGTGCACCGGCGGATGGGCACCGCCTCCTCGATCGCGTCGGCCACCGTGCGCGCCGCGCCGGTGGAGGACAGCGGCCCCAGGTAGAGGCAACCGTCACCGGGCTTCGGGACCCGGACCACCGACAGCCGGGGGAAGCGCTCGTCGAGGGTGAGCTTGAGATACGCGTACTTCGGCCAGAGCTTGGACTGGCGGTTGTAGCGGGGGCGCAGCTCGTGGATCATGCGCACCTCGAGCACTGACGCCTCGAGCTCGCCCGAGCAGACGATGTGGTCGATGCGCTGCACCTCGCGCAGCAGCCGTCCGACCTTGCGGCGGTCGTCGCCCGAGAAGTACGAGCGGACGCGGCGGCGCAGGTCCACGGCCTTGCCGACGTAGAGGGGACGGCCGCCCGCGTCACGGAAGACGTAGACGCCGGGCTTGCGGGGGAGGCTCGTCGCCAGCTTGAGCTTGGCCAGCTGCGGATGCCCTTGCACCGTGGGCAGGGCCATCAGGTCGTCGAGGGCGAGCACGCCGTGGGACCCGGCCCGTTCGAGCAGGCAGTGCAGCACCTCACCGGTCGCGAGCGCGTCGTCGAGGGCGCGGTGCGTCGGGCGATGGCCGACGCGGAAGTGCTGGGCGAGGGTGGACAGCTTGCAGTTGGGCACCTCGTCGCGCACCAACCGGCGGGCCAGCCCGCACGTGTCCACCACCGCGTTGGCGAACTTGTCCCTGCCCTGGGCCCGGGCCGCGGCGTGCAGGAACGACAGGTCGAAGCGCACGTTGTGCCCGACGATCACCGCGTCGCCGACGAACTCGAGCAACGAGGGCATGACCTCGGCGATGCGTGGCGCGGGCAGCACCATGGCCTGGGTGATGCCGGTCAGGTAGGTGATTTCGGGAGGGATGGCCGCGCCCGGGTTGACGAGGGTCTGGAACGTCCCGAGGCATTCACCGCCCTTGAGCTTCACCGCGCCCACCTCGGTGATGGCGCACGTGTTGGCCGAGCCGCCGGTGGTCTCGAGGTCGATCACCACGAAGGTCACGTCGCACAGCGGCGTCCCCATGTCGTCGAACGAGCGCTGCACGGCCCCGGAGGGTAGGGGAACACGTGTTCGATAGCAATCACCGTTGAGTGGGCACAGCTGCACGGAGGCGTCGCTGCTGCGGGAGGCGCTGGGCGAGCTACTCGAGCGCTATCGGTAAGGTGCCCGGGTGGCCACCAGATACCGCTGCGGAGCGTGCGGCAACCTCACCCGCTTCGACGTCACCACGACGCGGCGCACGAGCGCGTTCCACCACTACAGCCTGGGCGGCGAGCTCACGGTG
>JBEEFP010000083.1:0-82782 GCA_041166085.1 Actinomycetota bacterium | reverse complement strand
GGGGCGCCCGGCCGATGGCCGGGCGCCGCGCTCGCTGCGTCGTGTGCTGTCTCGACGGCCTACGCCTTCGCGTCTGCCGCTGCCGGGTAGATGTGCATCCGGTGGGCGAAGCGAGGCATCGCCAGGCCGGCCAGGGCCACGCCGACGCCACCGACCGCGAAGCCGAGCGCCAGCATCATGGCCCCGAGGCCTTCGACCAGCTGGGCCACGTTGAAGGCCATGACCGAGGTGTAGAGGCTCGTGCGCAGTGCTGAAGCCTGGAAGGAGACGTTGCGAACCGGGTTGGCCAACGGCTTGCCGTCGCCACCCTTCAGCGCAGCGGCCTCGTCGTTGGTGTCGGTGCCGTCCTTGGCCAGGAACCGGCCGAGTTCGGCGTAGGTCTTGCCCTTGGTTGCCTCATCGGCGTGATGACCGATGATGTCCGCCATCGACTGTGCCGAAGATGCCGAATCGACTCGGACGTTCGGCATCGACGCGTCCACCGGTGTGGTGATGCGCTGGGCGATGAGCTCGGTACGCACTTGGTCCCGAGCGTTGAACCCCCGGTTGATCGTGTAGCCCCCGGCGCCCAGGAACACCAGACCCAGGACCATCAGGGTGACCGGGAATGCCTTCTTCATGGTGGTTCTTCCTCTCGTAAGACCGTGCGGTCGTCGACCGCTGGTTGCACTCTGGTCGCTTCGCCCGCCTGTGGGCACCGGCGTAGGTCCGGCGCGACCGGGACCTTGGTCCCGGTTCAGGCCAACTGGTGCTCGGGCACGACCTTCCTGCCCGTGATCTCATTTGGGGCGATCCGCATGAGATGCGGCCGGTCACCGGCGGCCCACACGCCCAGCGGCAGACCGTGGAGGCGCTCCTGCAGGTCGGCGCGGTCACCGTCGGTCACCTCCTGGGCGATGCCGTGGACGACGACGCTCCATCCGCTGAGGCTCGGCGCGTGCGTGATGTCGACCTCGAAGGCGACCTCGCCTTGTGTCGTGCCGAAGAGCTTGGTGCCGGAGTTGGTCCGGAAGACCACCGCGTCACCGTCGAGCACGTAGTTGATCGGGAAGATCTCGGGACGCCCGGCCACGATGACGGCAAGCCTCCCGACGCACTGGTCGGCGAGGAGCTCGAGGCACTGCTCGTAGGTCAACCCATGGTCGCTGTTCATGTCGTCTCCTTGTCTGAATCGAATCGCTGAACCCCGGCGTCAGCGCTGCGTCTGCCGGGGCGGTGACGGAACGATGAGGCCCACATTGCATTTCGGTACCGACGGACAGTGCAGTCGGGATCCGTGCTCGCGGCCGGCGGCGCAGGCTCGGCCTCAGGGTTTGTCATGCCTCCACAGTGAGACGGGCGGGCTTGGGTCCGGGAGGGCATGAAGACGACTTCGGCAGGGCCCTTGGTCCCGACTCCGCGGGAGATCGACATCTCCACGTGCACGACGCCCTCGTCGAAGGTCCGCGTCACCGCCCATCCGGCGGCCGCGAAGACAGCGAGCATCACCCGGTTGGAAGGCAGGACCTCGGCGGTGAAGCGGGCGATGCCGCGCTCCCGAGCCACCGCCGCGAGCTGCTCCAGGAGGACCGTCGCGATCCCGCGCCCGTGGTGGGCATCCGCCACGACGAAGGCGACCTCAGCGTCATTCGCACCCGGCCTGCGGTCGAAGCGTCCGACGGCGAGGAGCTCACCCGTCAGCTCTGCGACCAAGGCGACACGATCGACCATGTCGACGCACGTGAACCGCTCCACCTCCTCCGCTGAGAGCCGGGGGTGCACCGAGAAGAAGCGCAAATAGCGACTGTCGGCAGACAGTCGCTCGTGGAACGCCACCAGGTCGTCAGCATCGGTGGGTCGGATGGGACGGACGTGGATCGTGCCACCGTCGGCCAGGATGACGTCGGCCTGCCATCGGCCGTTGCCGGCGGCCGACGCCTCCATGAGCCGGTGCACGGCTCAGGCCCTGCGAGTGAGGACGACCTTCAGGGCGCCGGTGTCCGCGGCCCGCGAGAACACGTCATAGGCCTCGACGCACTGGTCGAGGTCGAAGTGATGCGTGATGAAACGTCCGGGGTCGAGCCGGCCGCTGGTGATCAGGCGCAGCAGAGTCGGTGTCGAGTGGGTGTCGACCAGCCCGGTCGTGATGGTCACGTCCTTGATCCAGAGCTCCTCGAGGTGGAGCGTGACCGGCTCGCCGTGCACACCGATGTTGGCCACGTGGCCTCCGGGTCGGATCAGCGACGCGGCCAGCTCGAAGGTCGCCGGTACGCCGACGGCCTCGATGGCGACGTCGGCTCCGAGTCCACCCGTGAGCGACCGCACGGCCTCGAGCGCGTCCTCGTGGCCGTTGTCGACCACGACATCGGCCCCGAACTGCTTGGCCGCCTCGAGCCGGCTGGCGGCCTTGTCGATGGCCACGATGTGGCTGGGGCTGTACAGACGAGCCCCCATGATCGCCGCCAGCCCGATCGGGCCGGCGCCGACGATCGCGACCACGTCACCGGGGCGCACGTGGCCGTTGAGGACGCCGACCTCGTAGCCGGTGGGCAGGATGTCGGCCAGCATCAGGAGGTCCTCGTCCGCGACTCCGTCAGGAGCGGCGTAGGTCGAGGTGTCGGCGAAGGGCACCCGCACGTACTCGGCCTGCGTGCCGTCGATCGTGTTGCCGAGGATCCAGCCGCCGCCGCCGATGCACTGGCCGTAGCGCGACTCTCGACAGAACCGGCACGACCCGCATGCCGTGATGCACGACACGAGGACACGGTCGCCGACCGCGACACGCTTGACTCCCGTCCCGACCGCTTCGACCGTGCCGACCGCCTCGTGACCCAGGATGCGTCCGTCGGTGACAGTGGGGACGTCGCCCTTCATGATGTGCAGGTCGGTGCCGCAGATCGTCGTCGCGTCCACCCGCACGATGGCGTCCGTGTCGACCTGGAGCGTCGGCTTCGGCACGTCCTCCCAGAGCATCGTTCCCGGACCGTGATAGACGAGCGCACGCATGATGGGCCTCCTGTGGTCAGCCGTCGGCTGCCCACTCCGAGGGTAAGGACGCGGTGGAACGAAAAGCAGAGTCAAAGGTCCCTGCTCGACGACGGGACCTTCTCCCCTGGCACCGCGCCCACGCGCCGCCGAAGCTGGGTGCATGGACTTCGACCGCAACGGCCTGGAGGTGCTTGGACGCGAGGAGTGCCTTCGCTTGCTGGGCGGATCGACCCTCGGTCGGATCGGCGTGACCTCGGGCGCCCTCCCGGTCATCCTGCCCGTCAACTTCATGGTGAGCGACGAACACATCTTCGTCCGCACCGGGAAGGGGACGAAGCTCGACACGGCAACGAGGAACGCCGTCGTCGTCTTCGAGGTCGACGACATCGACCCCTTCGAGCACTCTGGCTGGAGCGTCCTGGTGACCGGCATCGCCCGCAACGCAGGGCCCTCCGCCGCGTCATGTGCCCTCCCCCATGCACCGCCCCGATGGGCACCGAGTGGGGACGAGGAGCGGCTGATCTCGATCTCGATCGACCTCATCTCCGGTCGGCGCATCACCGTCGATGCCTTCGCCGCTCTCGGGAACGGCCCTCCGAACTAGGAGAGCGGCGCCGTCCACTCGAGCACCGTGCCCTGCGGCAACGCGGGCCGGAGCTCCAGCGATCCACGTCGCCGTTCCGCGCGCTCGCGCATGTTCAGGAGGCCGCTGCCGGCGACGACGTCGGATCCGGGCATGCCGGCTCCGTCGTCGCTCACCTTCAAGACCACCTGCGTCCCCGTGTGACGCACGCTGACGCTGACGCGAGTCGCAACGGCATGGCGGACGACGTTGGTGAGCGCCTCGCGCAGCGTGGCCAGGAGGTCGGCGCCGAGATCGTCGGCCGTCGTGTCCACAGGGCCGTCGAAGACGACGTGCGGATCGAAGCTGGCCGCCGCCACGCAATCGTTCACCACATCGAGCACCCGGGCCCTGAGCCCGTCGCTCTTGTCCCGAGCGGCACCGAGCCCGAAGATCGCCGATCGGATCTCCTTGACCGTCTCGTCGAGATCGTCGACGGCACGCTGGATCCGTCCGGCCGCCTGCTCGTCGTCGAGCAGGCGCAGTGCCCCTTGCAGGGAGAGGCCGGTGGCGAAGAGGCGCTGGATCACCGTGTCGTGCAGGTCGCGGGCGATGCGCTCCTGGTCCTCCAGCCGCGCCAGCCGCTGCACATCGGCGCGCGATCGCTCGTACTCGATGCTGATGCTGGCCTGAGCTGCGAAACCCTGCAGCATCTCGAGATCGGCTGGATCGAACGGGGAACCGCCTTCGACCCGCGCCACGGCCAGCGTGCCGTACGGACCGTCCGCCGCCCAGAGCGGGAGGAACGCGGCCGGACCGATCTCGCCCAGCTCCACCTGGAACTGGTCTCGTCGCTCGTCGGATGAGGCACCGGTGAGGATCGTCGCCCGACCCGTGCTCATGACCTCCCCGGACACCGACCCGCGCCGAGCAAACGCCCGACCGGTGAGGTCCGCCCCGGCCGGGCCGTCGGCCACCTCGATGAGCATCGAGTCCTCCGAGCGTCCCGGAAGGGCAATGGTGGCCAGGTCGGCGCCGACCAGGTTCCGAGCGTGGAAGGCGACCAGCTGCAGGCTCTCTCGTCGGGCCGCCCCCGCCAGCAGCGCCGTCGCCACACCCTGCATGGCGCTCAACGACGCTTCCCGGCGACGCGCCTGCTCGTAGAGGCGCGCGTTCTCGATGGCGATGCCGGCCGCGGTGGCCAACGCCGTGACCAGATGCTCGTCGGCATCGGTGAAGAACTCAGCCGAGCGCTTGTCGGTGAGGTAGAGGTTTCCGAAGACCACGTCGCGAACCCGCACGGGCACGCCGAGGAACGAACCCATCGGCGGGTGGTTGGCCGGGAACCCGTAGGCGGCCGCGTGCTCGCCCAAGACGGGCAGGCGCAGGGGACGGGGATCGCTGATGAGGAGGCCCAGGATCCCTCGACCCTTGGGCAGAGTGCCGATGCGCGCGTGGGTCTCGTCGTCGATGCCGACAGTGATGAACTGCGCCAGTTCGACACCGCCCTCGTCGAGCACACCCAGAGCCCCGTACCGGGCATCGACGAGCTCGACGGCCGATTCGATGATCTGTCGGAGCGTCGCCTCGAGATCGAGCCCTTCGCCCACGACGAGCATGGCGTCCAACAGCCTGCGCAGGCCGGCGGGTCCGGCGTGCTCGAGGCTCCCCTCGGCCCCTGTGGCCCGCGGGGAGTCTTCGATCATCAGTCGAAATACTACGGCAGCCTGATTTCTCGGTCGGTGAGGGTGACAAGCTGTCGATCGTGATCCGGGTCTTCCTCCTCGACGACCATGAGATCGTGCGACGCGGCCTGCGCGAGCTGCTCGAGGCCGAGGCTGACATCGAGATCGTCGGCGAGGCCTCCTCGGCCGAGGAGGCGCTGGCGCGGATCCCACCCACCAAGCCGGACGTGGCCGTGCTCGATGTCCAGCTCCCCGACGGCAGCGGGGTGGAGGTGTGCCGGGAGATCCGCTCCCGTCATCCCGAGGTGTTCTGCATGATGCTCACCTCCTTCTCCGACGACGAGGCGCTCTTCAGCTCGATCATGGCGGGGGCGGCCGGCTACGTCCTCAAGCAGGTCAAGGGCCACGACCTCGTCGACGCCGTCCGTCGCGTGAGCCGCGGGGAATCCCTGCTCGACCCCGCCGTGACAACCCGGGTGCTCGAACGCCTGCGATCGAAGCCGGAGGACGACGAGCTGGGTGCGCTGACCGACCAGGAACGCCGCATCTTCGAGCTCATCGGCGAGGGGCTCAGCAACCGTCAGATCGGCGAGCACATGTTCCTGGCGGAGAAGACGGTCAAGAACTACGTGTCCAACGTGCTGTCCAAGCTCGGTTACGACCGGCGCACCCAGGCCGCGGCCCATGCGGCCCGGCTCGACGAAAGGCGCGAGCACCGCCCGTCCGGTTCGTGACCACGCTCGAGCGTCGTCTCTCGAGAGCCACCGCGGTGACTCCCCCGCAGGACCTTCGACTCTGGTTCGGCGCCGAACGCGGCCGCATTGTGGCTATCGCCAGCCGACCCGAGATCGGACGAACAGCCATGACGGTGCTCCTCCAGGACACTCCCGAGCGTCACGCTCGTGGCGACCCGCGCGAGCCAGGGCTCGACGCGCCCGGCGTGTACCTCTACTGGATCCCGCTCGGCGCCGGTGCACGCGTCGTGCGCTTCAGCGGATGGATCTTCGAGATGCTGTCCTCCCGGCTCCAACGGCGACCGCGTCGTGCGCTCTATCACTCAGCCCTCGTTGCCGTCACGTCCGATGCGCCGTTCAGCATCGAGATGACTCCGATCCCGGGCGGGCGCGATCGAGAGGACCGCGGCGTCGTCGCGCAAGGCGTGGTTGGGGCCAGATGGGCGCGCCGGTTTCGAGTCTTCCGCTATGAGATCCGCCGCTGGCGCCACGGTGTGATCCCCGACATCTCCTGTGCAGTCGCGAGTCCGGTGCGCGTCAGCGACGATGCCGCGGTCGCGTTGGCCGTACTCGAACTGGTCCCGCTCGTACCCACGCCTGTCTGGGGTCGCGACGAGCTGCACGCCGGCGAGATGTGGAACTCGAACTCCGTCACCGCGTGGCTCCTCGTTCGCGCCGGGCTCGACGTGGCGGCCATGCACCCGCCCGACGGAGGCAGAGGCCCAGGATGGGACGCCGGAGTGACGGTGGCCCAGCGCGACGTTCATGCGCGTCCGTCCGCGCCGGCGGCTTGACCGGTCGCCCGCTCGTCGGCACGTCGGTCGGCAGCGATGAGTCTGCGACGGACTCGTCGTCTTACAGTCGACGGAACGGCCGAGAGGAGTTGCCATGCCGAAGGTCATCGCCGACATCACCATGTCGCTCGACGGCTACGTGACGGGGCCCGGCGCCGACGCTGCACACGGGCTCGGAGATGCCCCAGAGCTGCACGCGTGGGTCTTCGAGCAGGACGCTGTCGACGCCGAGATCCTCGAAGGAGCGACGGCGGCCAGCGGCGCGGTCGTGATGGGTCGACGGCTGTTCGATACGGTCGACGGTCCCGACGGGTGGTCCAAGGACATGGGCTACGGCGCAGAACAAGTCGGGACGCCGCCCTTCTTCGTCGTCACCCACTCCCCGCCGCAGGACGTCCGCCTGGAGCGGGAGCTGGGTATGCGATTCACGTTCGCGTCCGACCTGGAGACTGCGATCGATCAGGCTCGGGCCGCCGCGACGGATGGCGATGTCGTGATCATGGGCGGCGGCGACGTCATCGGACAGGCGCTCGAGAAGGACCTCGTGGACGAGTTCCGCGTCCACCTGGCGCCGATGGTGACCGGTGGCGGCACGCCACTGTTTCGGGCGGGGACGCGCCAGCGATACCGCCAACGAGATGTCCGCCCGTCGAGCAACGCTGTCCACATCGCCTACGAGCGGTTGACCGACGAGTAGGTCGACCGCCCTTGACCAGGGGGAACTCGTTGGAGGCGGCGACCGGAATCGAACCGGTGTACAGGGCTTTGCAGGCCCTTGCCTAAGCCACTCGGCCACGCCGCCAGTGCTGGGCCACTCTACCGACGGCGCGCCTGGGCGCCGGTGGGCGGTGCGCTAACCGCCGAAGGCCTTGCCCAGGCCGCCGAGCAGGCCCGGCACGGTGGTGGACGGCAGCGGCGGCAGCGAGCTGGTGGTCGTCGGCGCGGTCGGCTTGGTGGTGGGCGTCGAGGACCGAGGCGCGCTGGTCGCAGGCGCAGCTGGCAACGGCGCCAGGGCGCGGTTGCGCTCGCCGGCCACGGCGGTCGTCGACGTCGTCGGGCGGGTCGTCGTGGTCCCGGGCTCGTTCACGAGGACGGCACCCGTGCGCACCGACTCAGGGCCGCGGGCACGGAAGGGCGAGCCGAGGCCCGATGCGGTGAGCACAGCGGCGGCCATGAGCCCGACTCCGACCAGGCCGAAGCCGAGCGCCATCAGGTGCTTGCGGGCCGGCAGGCGCGACGGGAGTGGCAAAAGGCTCATCTGCCGCAAAGGTAAAGAACCCCGCGTGGGCCGACCATCCCCCGGTGGAGCTAAATCGTCATGGCCCATTGTGACTAGTCACCCGCGGTTCGAGCCCTGGATGTCGTCGAAGGCCGCCCGGGGCACACCGGCGAGCAGCCTCACCGGGCGGTCTTCGACACCCCCCCGAATCGGTTTCCCACCCCCCGGGAGCCCGACTCGAGGAGCAGCATGCCCGGAGCCCCATGAGAGCACGATGAGGAGAGCGCAAAGGGCCGTTCGACCTATTCACCCACCCCATCCCCCGACCGATCGATGAAGGCAACGAACCGAATACTCGATCTCAAGGGGTGTGCGACATGGACATGGTCACTTTCTGGAACACGTTTGCAACTTACGTCCGGGCCCGCTTCGGCCGGGATGAGCGGGGCGCCAGCCTCGTGGAGTACGCACTGTTGGTGGCGCTCATCGCCGTCGTCTGCATCGTCGCCATCACCTTCGTTGGCCAGCGCGCGAACGACAAGTTCAGCTCGGTCAGCAGCTCGCTCAAGTAGCTCCAGCGGACGCGCACTCCTTTACAGGGCCCGGCAACGACGCCGGGCCCTGTTGCGCGCGCTGGCACGTCCTGCCAGATCCCGCCACCGGACCGCGGTTCCACCCCGTCCCCGTCGGGTATGGGCCCACCATGGACTTTGGCGTCGAGCATCGGGTGGAGCAGGGTGACGTCGTCGTCGCTGTCACGGGAGACATCGACGTGGCCACCGCCCCGCAGCTCTGGCGCGAGCTGGAGCCCCAGCTGGAGACGACCCGTCACGTCGTCGTCGATCTCTCCAAGGTCAGCTTCATCGACTCGACGGGCGTGGGGACGATCATCCGTGCCGTCAACGCCCTCAGGGAGCGGGGCCAGCGGCTCACCCTCCGCGCCCCCACCCCGATGACGAAGACGGTGTTCGAGACGGTCGGGCTGACCCGTCTGGTCGACGTCGAGCCCTGACCCCGACGACGTCAGCCCGAGAACAGACGGAACAGCGCCAGCAGCACGAGGCTGGCCACGATGGAGACGGCCAGCGAGCCGAGGCAGCCCAGGCGGTTGGAGAAGAAGACGAACATCGCCGTCCTCTACCCCACACCCTGGGAGTTTCGAACGCCGAGGGCGTGGGTACCTTGCCCGCGGTTGAGCCTCCAGCCCTACGAGCGGCGGCATGTGGAGGTGTGCGGTGCTGACGGAGTGGTCTGCAGAGAGTGCCTCGTTCGAGGAGCGTCCCGCGCTCGAACTGTCATTGACCGTGCAGGACGACCCTGACGGTCCGCTCATCGAGGTGCAGGGCGGGCTCGTCTGCACCACCGCCCAGCGCCTCGCGGCCGTGGTCGGCGAGCTGCTCGACGCCGGGCGCTCCCTCACCATCGACCTCGAGCGCCTGGGCCTGCTCGACAGCGCTGGCGTCGGCGTCCTGCTGGGCGCCATCGACCGCGCCGCCAGCCACGACGTCGACCTGCGCTTGCTCGCCTCGCAACCGGCGGCCGAGCTGCTCGACCGCACCGGCGTGACCGCAGGCGCACGGGGCCGGGCGACGATCGAGGTCGTCTGACAGAGAACTTGGAGCGGACGACGGGATTCGAACCCGCGACCCCAACCTTGTCAACCGCTCACAACGATGCCTTCACCGGCGTTTGGCCTTGTGGCACAAGGGTTTCGAGCGTGCCGTCGCTGCCGGGCACAATTTTTCGGGCACAAAGTTGCCCACGGCGGCCATCCATCGCAGCCCGTACCGTTGCGTCCCAAAGGGTGGTCCCGCCTCATGCCCCGTTACCGAAGAAGCCGCTCGCCCAGCTCGAGCACGGCATGCCCATGTGGTTAGGGCGCGAGCGCTCGCAGCGCCGGCGGTGTCCACGGTGGCCAGTCCGAGTCCCCGGCGAGCACGCCGTGGTCGAAGCTCGCCACCAGACGGAACGCCGGCTTGATCCTGGAGTTGTCGTACACGAACGCTGCGTCGGCGAGCGTGATCGCCTCAGCGACGAGCGGCCAGAGGCGGTGGAACCGTGTCCGCACGTTGTCCTCGGGAACGGCGTGTCCGCCGTGCTCGACACGATTGGCGACGCGGGCCACGGCCAGTTCCTCAGGCACCACGACAACATGGAGCGTAACCAGGTACCCCGCGGCGCACGCCTGCTGGACGAGCTCAATCTTGGACTCGTGCGAGAACACCGTCTCGGTGACGAAAGACGTCCGCGCCGCGAGCAGCTCAGCACGGCGATCCGACGCGACGAGGGCCGCGTCGTAGGACCGACCCACTGGGTCCTCAGGCCAACGCTCGGCCGCAATGTCATCGGCGTTGACGAGCTCGAGGTGCGTTGCCGGGCCGATGACCTCTGCGAACAGCTTCGACTTGCCGGCTCCGTTCGGTCCTGCGAGCAGGTGGAGGACCGGGTCGGCCATCAGCCAGCCGCGCGTGCCCTCTTCGGCGCCGCCTTCTTTGCCGCGGCCTTCTTCACGATGGCCGCGCCGCGCGTCGCAGCCCCTTGCTTCTTCGCGCTGCGAGCCGCGGCTGCCCTGGGCTTCGCCGAACGGGCGGCACGCTCAGGGGTCCTGGCCCGCCCGGGGCGGCCCCGTTCGACGACATTGCCGGCGGCGTCCAACTCGACCCAGGTCCGTCCCGCCTCTCGGAGTGACCCAGCCAGATCCAAGCCGCGGCGCAGGTCGTCCATACGGGCCGCCCACGCGGCGCGCACAACAGCCTGCTCCTTCGCGTCCAGGGAGTCATAGGACCGCGCACCGGCGAGCACCTCACCGATCTCCTTCGCAGACACGCTCGCCGACGCCTCGATTTCACGACCGATCCGGGCCCAATGAACGACCTGCTGCGACGCGCTGCGGCTCTGTACCGTTCCGGCCAGCTTTGCCGAGGCATACAGGTCGTCGTCGATGCGGGCCGGTGAGGTCGACGCCATGGCCACTCCGTTCAGTCGTCCTTCACGAAGTGTAGCAGTCTGCAACAGCCGGCGGCGACCGTCGGTACCCCCGGTTGGCGAGAATCCGCTGCTCGAGGATGGCGAACAGGGCCAGTACTGGCACCCAGCAGGTGATCGCGGATCCGTTCTATCTGCTCGCGGGACCGAGCGGAAGAATGAGCGAGCTGCCGTGGTAGATGGTGTTGAGGGCCGGGTAGGGCGTGTCGAGGTTGCGGGTGGGGTCGGCTGAGGTGATCTGGAGTCCGATCCGGTCGCCCTTCTTGAACAGGTAGGAGATCGGTCGGAGGGTGATGGAGTAGTCGACTGGCTCGTTGGCCGGCACGGGCACGAGGTAGGAGTGGCTGGCGCGGTGGCTGGCGCGGAGCTGGCCCTTTGTGGTGAAGATCCAGGTGCCGTAGCGGTTGTCGCTGCTGCTGACGCTGCCGTCGGGCGCGATGTCGAGCACTCTGACGACCCAGTCGGTGTCGTGAGCGTTCGTGGCGGCGCGCAGGTTGACCGTGGGCTCACCGGTCACTTCGGTATCCCGGTCGAGCGGCGCGGTCGCAAATGTCAGCGCGGTCGCAGTGCCGTGCTGGTCGAGCTGGGCCACCCCTCCTGCGAAGCCGTCCTGACTCACGGAAGTTGAGGCACCGGGAACGTAGGCGTACTGGGAGCTGCCGTTGTCGGCCCGGCCGGCGGTCAGTAGGCCGTCGGCGCCGGTCGCGGACGGCCCGGATGCGGCTCGGAGCGTCAGAGTGTTGCGGGAGGGCGGCCATTGCTTGGCCGTCTGCCAGCGATCGGCGCCGAGCCCGTAGTAGTCGATCGGGGCGGTCGCGATCTTCTGCTTCTCCCCGTTGGCGACGCCCTTGAGCCAGTAGTCCATCCACTCGACGCGTTGGCCGGTGATGTCGTACTGCGGGCCCGGTTCGGCGTGACCTCCGCCGCCCATCGTCAGCCTGTTGTTCGGGTTGCTCGTCGCGGCGTATTGAAGTGTCGCATCGGCGGTGTAGAAGTCATCCCAGTTGTCCATGACGAACATCGGGACCTTGATGTCGGCGGGGTTCACTTCACGCGAAGTCCACCACTCGTCCTTGAGGGGATGCGTCAAGAGCAGAACGGCGTTGAGCTGGTCGGGGGATACCTCGTCGCCCGTCTCGATCATGTGCTGCGCCGCCTCCGGACTCTTCTGGGGCTTTCCGTAGACCCCGGGCGCGTACATCGAGGCGGTGCTGACCGCCTGGGCGGCGGGGATGTCGACGGTGCTCGGGATGCCGCCGGGAGAAAACGTGTTGTAGATGCTCATCGCCCCAGTCGTCGGGTTGATTGTCACCAGGTGAGGAGGTTGCTCTGCCGCGACGTGCAGCTGGGAAATACCGGCGGCCGAGGTACCGACCATCCCGACCCTCCCTGTCGACCAAGACTGAGCGGCAAGCCATTCGACGATGTCGTAGCCGGCCTCGTCCGCGGGCTTCTGATACAACGTCCACCGGCCCTCGGACTCGCACGTCCCTGGCATGTTCACGTACGCGTAGACGTATTCGTGACTCGTCCACAAAGCCTGCGTCGCCGCGGTCGCGCCGCAGTAAGGGGAGTACGTCAGGATCACCGGAAACGGCCCGGGAAGTCGCCGCCCTTGAGAGGTCGGGAACGACACCGCAGCCGCCATGAGCTGATGGACTCGCGTAGGAATCTGGACATTGTCGGTGACGTACCCGTCCACCTGTGCCGAGGCCGAAGATGCCACCTGTGCCGAGGCCGCAGAGGCGCCAATCAACAGCGCGCACAGCGCGCTCAGCAACCTCACACGTACCCTCATCCTTCCCCTCCTGTATCAATCGTTGTTGTCGGCCCTTCGAGCATCAGAGCCGTCATCTCCTTCAGATGCGCAACGAACGCGAGATCGCGCTCGCGCCGAAAGCGGACGACCGAGCTGAGCGCCCCGCCGCGCATCGCCTGGACAAGCAGCTCGCACGTCGCTTCGAAGCGCGGGTGGTTGCTCAGCTCCGGTCCGAACAGGTCCCGGCACAGCATTCGGATCTCATGGCCGAGCGCGCGTTCGCGTGGAATCAGCGCGCGCCGAAGCTCCACGTCAGTGTGCGCGGCCGTCCAAAGCTCCAACGCCCCGCGGAACAGCGGCCCAGAGAAGCTCGACCACAGAAGCTCAACAGCCCGCTCCAACCGCCGCGGCCCCATATCGGCGCGGTCGACATGTGCCCGGAGCTCAACGCTCGCGCACTCACACAGATGGCCCACCGCGTCGAGCACGAGCTCCTGCCGCGATGGGTAGTAGTGCAGGAGCGCTCCACGAGACACCCCGGCTCGCCGCTGGACCTCCAGTGTCGTCGTGCCCGAATATCCGCACTCGACCAATGCCTCGACGGCCGCGTTGAGCAGCCGCTCGTGCATCTCGGTGCGACGTTGAAGCTGCGAGCGCCGAGGCGCGACGGCCAAACCTGGCATGTCCGACAAACTAGCCCGCGACCCCAAAAACCGTCAAGGCTGACTGTCCGAATTTCAGCCACCGCAACGGTCCTCGAGCGGCCGCGATCAGTCGGCGCTATCGGCACGATTAATTGCGCGGTCTCGCGCCATCGAGGCCCGCGTGGTTCGTGGGTGAGCCAGCCGATGTGAGTCGCCCGCCGGCTGCGCGACCAAACCTTTTTAGGCCTGCGGGACGAAGCCGGTCGGCACAAAGGGCGACTCGAGGCCCGCGGTACCTGGCTGGCCATGCCGATCTGGACCAGCCAGTCCCACCGCGATTTGTGCCCGGCTTCCGCGAATTGTGCCCAGGTACTTGCAGTGTGCGGACCGTTGCAAGGTCCTGACCTGGGGTCTTTGGAGCGGACGACGGGATTCGAACCCGCGACCCCAACCTTGGCAAGGTTGTGCTCTACCAACTGAGCCACGTCCGCAAGTGACCCGTTGACTTTATCAGCGGGGGTCGGACGCCCGGCCGGACACGGATGCGGCGCCCCACGCCCAGGCGAGAGCCTCGTCAGCGGGGACGGCCCGGCTGAAGAAGTAGCCCTGGGCGCTGTCGCAGCCCATCTCGACGAGCAGGGCCAGCGTTGCCTCGTCCTCGATGCCCTCGGCCACGACCCGCAACCCGAGCGTGTGGGCCAGCTCGACGGTCGACCGCACGATGGCGCCATCGGTCGGCGACGAGGTCATGTGGGAGACGAAGCTGCGGTCGATCTTCAGGGTGTGGATCGGGAAATGGCGCAGGAAGGCGAGGGACGAGTACCCGGTACCGAAGTCGTCGACCGCGAGATTGACGCCGAGGTCCGCGAGCCGGGTGAGCACCTCGACGGCACGCGTGCGATCCGTCACGAAGCTGTTCTCGGTGAGCTCGAGGCCCAGGAGGTCGCCGGGCACGCCCCAGTGGGCCAGCCGTTCGGTCACGAGCCGGAGCGTGTCGGTGGTGAGGTCCCGCGGCGCAAGGTTGATGGCGACCGGCAGCCGTCGCCCCTCGTCCAACCAGTGACGGCACTGCTCGAGCCCGAGATCGAGCACCAACGCGGTGAGCGACGGCATCAGGCCCCGCTCCTCGGCGAGCGAAAGGAAGGCGTCCGGCAGCAGGAGCCCGAGATCGTCGTGGGGCCAGCGGACCAGGCCCTCGACGGCGCAGGTCTCCCCCGTCGAGAGGTCGACCTGGGGCTGGTAGTGGAGCACGAGCTTGCGCTGCTCGATCGCGTCACGCAGCCCACTCGCCAGACCCAGCTTCCACTCCTCGGTCATCCCGTGGTAGTCCGAGCGATACACGACCGCACCGAGCTTGTGGCGCTTGGCGTCGTACATGGCGACGTCGGCCCGTTGGATGAGGAGCTCGATCGTGTCGCCGTGGTCCGGCCAAACGGCGATGCCGATGCTGGCGCCGACATCGACAGGGACGCCATCGATGTCCACCGGCTGGCCGAGCACGCGGATCAGCTTGTTCGCAAACTCCATGGCGGCCGCGTCCGTCGACATGGCGGCTGCCACGATCGCGAACTCGTCGCCACCCAGGCGCGCCACCACGTCATCGGTGCGCATCGCGTTCTGCAGACGGAGCGCCGTCGTCTGGAGGAGCACGTCCCCCTTGTGGTGGCCGAGGGTGTCGTTGACGCGCTTGAAGTCGTCGAGGTCGATGAGCATCACCACCGAGCGCTGGCCCTGCATGGCGCTCGCTGCGTGTTCGCGCAGGAAGGCGCGGTTGGGGAGGCCGGTGAGGGCATCGGTCCAGGCCATGTGGCGCAGGCGCCTGACGGTGCGCAGGCTCATGAGCGCGTAGCCGATGAGGGCAAGGCCGGCGAGCAGGATGACCAGCGGTCCTGGGCCCAGACCGCCTGCGGTGGCGGCGGACAGCGGTGCGGTCTCGACCACGTACCAGTCGTTCGCGTTGCCGTCGGTCGGGCGCACCCGGGCGTAGGCCGCGCGCACGCCGTGGGCGTCGAGCCGTCCCTCTTCCTCCCCGGCGCTCACGATGGCCCGGCTCAGCGCGTCCGGCGCACGACCGAGGGGAGAGCCGATGCGCTGGGGCTGACGGCCGTCGACGACGACACGGGCGGTACGGGCATCGACCAGCATCCCGCTCGCCGCGCTGTCGCGAGACACGAGCGAGTCGCGGAAGCTGTCCACGGTGACCTCGAAATGCACGATACCGAGCGCGGTCTGGCTCGCCGTGACGACCACCGTCGAGTTGGACACGACCCACTCGCCGGTATCCGGGGACACGTAGGGCGACTCCTGACGGACGATGCCGTTCCCCTGGGCGAACGTCGGCCCGAAGAACGGGTTGCTGGACTCGTTCGGGGACAGGCCGGCTGGCTCAGCAGGGCTGCCGTGCACGACGCGGGCGAGCTCCTGCCCCGACCGCTGGATGATGCAGGTCTCACCGATGCTCTGTGGATAGAGCTTCTGCAGGTAGGCGAGGGCGGCGTTGGTACCACCGCTGGCGTGGCCGTCGGTGACCGTTTGCTCGATGGACGGGTTCTTGGACATCAACAGCACGATGGCCCGTGCCCGTTCGAAGTAGGCCTCCACCGAACCCGCCTCCTCGGCGACACGCGCGGTCAGGAGGCGGTCGAGCTGGGTCTTGCCGTGGTTGCGGTCGTCGATCCTGGCCGCGACGCCCCCGATCACGAGGAGTACGACGCCCGCGAACAGGCCGGTCATGCGCAGTTGGCGTACGAGGTGGGACCCCGCCGTGGTCCACCACGGGCGCGTGCCTGCACGCGCGCGCGCAGGAACTTCGACCGTTTCCACCAGTCTCGGTATCGGACGCCGACCGGCGAACCTTGAGCGTCAGGCGGAGGTCGTGGCCCCCGTATGCCGGTCTGCCGCCTTCTTGAGCTCGACGAGGGCGGCGTCGACGTGACGTGCGATGTTCCAGACCTCGGGGACGGCGTCGCGGTCGGCGACCAGGCCGAAGTACACACTGCCCATGTAGCTCATGACCGTGATGTTGAGTGCGCCACCGTCCATGATCGGGCCCATCGGGTACATGGCGACCATGCGCGCCCCTGCCGAGTACAGCGGGAAGTTCGGCCCCGGCACGTTGGAGATGGTCACGTTGAACAGCGGACGAGTGCGGTCGGCCATCTTGGTGCGGGAGTAGAGCCGAGCGGCGCGGGCCGCAAGCGCAGGGGCAGCGAACTCGGCCCACTCACTGGTGAGGGTGGCGGCGCTGATGGCCTTCTCCTGCTCCTTGGCGCCGGTGCTGCCCTGGCTGATGGCGCGCAGCCGCTCGACCGGATCGTCGATGTCACTGGCGAGGGACACCAGCAACGACGACACCTGATTGCCCATGGCGCCCTTCTGGTCCTCGGTGCGCACAGAGATGGGAACCATGGCCTGCAGCGACGACTCGAGCGTCTCGCCGCGGTCGCCGAAGTACTGCCGCAGCGCACCCGAGCAAAGCGCGAGCACGACGTCGTTGACGGTGCCGCCCAGCGCGTTCTTCACCATCTTGATGTCATCGAGGCTGACCTCGGTGAACGCGAACCGGCGCCATGGCGTGATGGACCCGTTGATCGAGCTGCGAGGCGCGGAGAAGAACCCCGGCGGCGGGGTGATGTCAGGCTGGCGGTTGCGGCGGCGGGTGTTGAGCACCGTCTCGACGGTGCGCCGCATCGCCTTGAAGCCGAGGACGGGCTGGCGGATGAGCGAGGAGATGGCGAAGCCGACCAGCTCGATGTCCGACGGGATGCGGTCGGGCTCCCACGGGGTCTCCGACTCCGGCACCGGCGCGGGCTCCGGCTGCAGGTCGAGCAGGTTCACCGTGAGCTCGGCGCCCGACACGCCGTCGATCGCGGAGTGATGGACCTTGGTGACGGTCGCGATGTATCCGTTCTCGAGCCCCTCGACCACGTACATCTCCCACAGCGGTCGGGTGCGATCGAGAGGCCGGCTCATGGCCTCGGCCGCGAACTCCGCCAGCTCGACGGGGCCGCCGGGGGCGGGCAGAGCCGCCCGGCGCACGTGGTAGTCGAGGTCGAAGTGCGGGTCCTCGAGCCAGAGGGGGTGGTGGAGCTCGAAGGGGATGGGCTTCACCACGCGGCGGAAGGGCGGCAGCAGCGGCAGGCGCTCCTCCACCAGCTGCTTGACCTTGTCGAAGGAGTACCCGCCCGGCACCGTCGACGGGTCGAAGACGCACGTGGACGCCACGTGCATGTGGATGCTCGGCGTCTCCATGTACAGAAAAGTGGCGTCGAGGCCTGTCAGTCGCTGCATCCTGAGCCTCCAGCTGCTCGAAGGGCGAACCGCGAGGCTAACCCCGCCACGCCGGGCCGGTGTCCGATTCGCGTGAACACCTCGCGACTTCGGCCGTGGGCTACTTGAGCAGGCGGGACATGCGGCGGTCTGCGAGGGGCTTGCCGCCCGTCTGGCAGGTGGCGCAGTACTGGAGCGACTTGGTGGCGAAGGCGACCTCGCGGATCGTGTCGCCGCACTCGGGGCAGCTCTCGCCCTTGCGACCGTGGACCCGGAGCCCGCTCTTCTTCTCGGCCTTGAGCCCGGCCGCAGGCAGGCCGGCCGAGCGCTCGACCGCGTCGCGCAGCACCTGCTGCAGTGCACCGTGCAGCCGCTCGACCTCAGCGGGCGACAGCTTGCCCGCCGTCTTGAACGGCGACAGCTTGGCCAGGTGGAGCGCCTCGTCCGAGTAGGCGTTGCCCACGCCCGCGATGAGGCGCTGGTCGGTGAGCGCCTTCTTGATCTGCGCCGTCGAGCCTGCCAGCAACGTGCCGAGGGCGGCCGCGTCGAAGGAGGGCTCGAGCGGGTCGGGACCGAGCGTGGCGACGTGCTCGATGTCCTGCGGATCACGCGCCACCCACACCGCCAGTCGCTTCTCGGTGCCCATCTCCGTGACCTCGAAGCCGGCGCCGCCCGACAAGCGCACCCGCAAGGCCAACGGACCTCGTCCCGGCTTGGTGGGCTTGGTGGCCTTCATCTGATCGTGCCAGCGCACCCAGCCCCCCCGCGCCAGGTGCAGCACCAGCCAGTAGGGATCGGCGTGCAGCTCGAGGTACTTGCCCTGCCGTTCGCAGCCGGTGATGGTGCGGCCGACCAGCGCGTCGACGGGCGGGTCGAACGTCTTGAGGGCGGAGATGGCCGCCACCTCGACGCGCTCGATCGTTCGTCCGGTGGCCTGCTCGGCCAGATACCGCGCCAGCGACTCGACCTCCGGCAGCTCAGGCACGAGCGCTCCGTGCTGACGCCCGGCGTCGCTCGAGCCGAGCTGCCTCCGGCTCATGTCGCTGGCAGCCGCCTGCGGCGGCGCTCGGGAGGTCGGGCACCGAGGACTATCTCCCGGTGTGGCCGAAGCCGCCGGTGCCGCGGTCCGATGGCGGGAGGTCGTCGGCCGGCGCGAACACGGCCTGCTCGACGCGCTGGATGACGAGCTGGGCGACGCGGTCGCCGCGGGTGATCTTGTAGGGCTGGTGCGGATCGGTGTTCACCAGCAGCACCTTGATCTCGTCGCGATACCCGGCGTCGATGAGCCCTGGCGTGTTGAGGCAGGTGACACCGTGGCGCAACGCCAGCCCGCTGCGCGGCTGCACGAAGCCGGCGTAGCCGTCGGGGATGGCGACCGCGATGCCCGTTCCCACCAGTGCCCGTCCCCCGCCCGCCTCCAGCACCGCGTCCTCGCGAGCGAGCAGGTCGGCGCCAGCGTCGCCCGGCCTGGCGTAGGACGGGAGGGGCAGGTCGGGGTCGAGGCGGATGACCGGAATGTCGAGCACAGCGGCCCCGAATCTACGATCCCTCCGATGCTTGTGTGGATGGACCTCGAGATGACGGGCCTGGACCCCGAGAAGGACGCCATCGTCGAGATCGCGTCCCTCGTCACCGACGACGACCTCGAGATCGTCGCCGAGGGCCCCGACCTCGTCGTGCACCAGCCGCCCGAGGCCCTCGCGGCCATGGACGACTTCGTCCGCCAGATGCACACGCGCAGCGGCCTGCTCGCCGCGATCGAGGCGTCCACGGTGTCCTTGGAGGACGCGGGCGCCAAGACGTTGGAGTTCATCAAGGCCCACGTTCCCACCGAGCGCACCGTCCCGCTCGCCGGCAATTCCATCGGCACCGACCGTCGTTTCCTGGCCGTACATCTCCCCGCCATCGAGGACTGGTTGCATTACCGCTCGATCGACGTGTCGACCATCAAGGAGCTGGCCCGCCGGTGGTACCCCGAGGCGTACAAGGGCGCGCCCCAGAAGGCGGGGGGCCACCGCGCCCTCGACGACATCCGTGAGAGCGTGGCCGAGCTGCGGCACTACCGGCAGGCCGTCTTCAAGTGAGACGGCTGCTCGTGTGCGTCGCGGCGATCGTGACCGCGTTCGCGGCCGGGCCTGCGCCCGCCCGCGCGCTGCCCGCGGTGAAGCACGTGTTCGTGATCGTGCTCGAGAACAAGAACTACGACTCGTCGTTCGGACCCAGCTCGGCCGCGCCCTACCTGTCCAAGGACCTCGTGGCCAAGGGTCAGCTGCTGACTCAGTACTTCGGGATCGGGCACCTGAGCCTCGACAACTACATCGCCATGGTCAGCGGTCAGGCACCCAATGTGATCACCCAATCCGACTGCCAGGTCTTCCAGGACTTCCTCCCCGGCGTCGTGCCCGACGCCAATGGTCAGTTCGTCGGCCAGGGGTGCGTCTACCCGACAGCGGTGCCGACCCTCATGAGCCAGCTCGAAGCAAAGGGCCTGACGTGGAAGGGCTACATGGAGGACATGGGCACGCCGTGCAACCACCCGGCCGCGAACGCGCAGGACACGACCCAGACCGCGAGCGCCCAGAGCCAGTACGCGGCGCGCCACAACCCGTTCGTCTACTTCCATGGCGTCATCGACGACGACGCCGCGTGCAAGTCCAAGGTGCGCGACCTCGGGGACCTCGGCGCAGATCTCGCCACCGCGGCGACGACGCCGAACTTCACCTTCATCACGCCGGACCTCTGCCACGATGGCCACGACGCCACCTGCGCCAACCCTGCCCAGAAGGGTGGGCTGCCCGGCGAGGACGAGTTCCTGCAGCAGTGGGTGCCCGCCATCCTCGCGTCGCCCGCCTACCAGCAGGACGGGGTGCTCGTCATCACCTACGACGAGTCCGAGAGCGGTGCCGAGGCGTGCTGCAACGAACAGGCCGGGCCCAACAGCCCCGTCCCAGGTGGTCCTGACAACGGACCTGGCGGCGGGCGCACGGGCACCGTCGTCATCTCACCGTTCGTGCAGCCCGGCTCCGTGAACGACACGCCGTACAACCACTACTCGTTGTTGCGGTCGGTCGAGGATCTCTTCGGTCTCGAGCACATCGGCTTCGCAGGTGCCGACGGGTTGGCGCCGTTCGGCAACGACGTGTTCAACCGCACGACCGCGCCGGCGCCCGCGCCGTCGCCGGGTGTGGGCGCGGCCGGCGCCGGTCGGGGCGGCGCGCTTCCGCCCACAGGTGGCGGAACGGCGGCAGCCGGAGCCGCCGCCGTCCTCGTCGCGGGATGGTTGCTGGTGGGCCGAACCCGTCAGCGGGTCAGCTCGCCCACTCCTTGACCTGCTCCACGATCTTCATCGGGTCCGGCCCCATGGGCGTGATGTTGAGCACGGTGACGCCCGCCTCCTTGTAGGCGTCGATGCGGTCCTTCACGTAGCCGGCCGGTCCCACCAGGGCCATGGCCTCGAGCAGGTCGTCGGGAACCAGGGCGGCCGCCTCGTCCTTCTTGCCGTCGAGGTAGAGATCCTGGATCTTCGTGGCTTCGTTCTCGTACCCGTAGCGGCAGGCCAGGTCGTTGTAGAAGTTCTTGCCGCGCGCGCCCATGCCGCCGATGTAGAGGGCGACCATCGGACGGCCGAAGTCGCGCATGTGGGCCACGTCGTCGCCAATGGCGACCATGCCGCCGGCCACGACCTCGAGCGGCTTGAGATCCGCGGCGCGGTTGGCCGCGCCCTTGGCGAGGGCGTCGCCCCACACGTCCTTGGCCTTCTCGGGTACGAAGAAGATGGGCAGCCAGCCGTCCGCCACCGTCGCGGTCATCTCCACGTTCTTGGCGCCGATCGACGCGACGTAGATGGGGATGTCACTGCGGATGGGATGCGTGATCATCTTCAGCGGCTTGCCCAGGCCAGTGCCCTGTCCAGCGGGAAGGGGGATCTGGTATGAGGGCCCGTCGTGCTGGATGCGCTCGCGCCGCCACACCTGCCGGCACACCTCGATGATCTCGCGGGTGCGACCGAGGGGCTTGTCGTAGGGAACGCCGTGCCAGCCCTCGATGACCTGGGGCCCGGACGCGCCGAGGCCGAGGACGCAACGTCCGCCAGACAGCATGTCGATGCCCGCGGCCGTCATGGCGATGAGGGTCGGCGTGCGCGAGTAGATCGGCAGGATCCCCGACGCGATCTCGATGCGTTCGGTCTTGGCCGCGATGTAGCCCATGACGCTGACCGCGTCGACGCCGTACGCCTCGGCGACCCACACCATGTCCATGCCCGCGCTCTCCAAGGCCGCGACCTGTTCGGCGCCTTCCTTGATCCCGCCCGCGTATCCAACCTGCGTGCTCAGCCGCATCGCGTACCCCTTCTCTTGACCGGTCGGTCAAGTATGGTCGTCGCGTGGACCGGCCGCCCAAACAGGAGCAGGAACGGGCCACGACCGAGATCACCGAGGTCGGACCGAACGTCCTTCGGATGCAGCTCCCGATCCAGATGCCCGGCCTCGGTCACGTCAACACCTACGCGCTGCTGGACGACCGCGGCGCGGCGATCGTCGATCCAGGCCTTCCCGGTCCGGCCACGTGGAAGGCGCTGCAGGAGCGGCTGACGAGCGCGGGGCTGAAGCCGCGCGACGTGCACACGGTGATCGTCACCCATTCCCATCCCGACCACTTCGGCACCGCTGGCAAGTTGGCCGAGGAGGCGGGCGCGGATCTCCTGACACACGCTGCGTTCCACAACCCCTTCGTCCACCACCACGACCACGGTGAGCTCGACGAGGTGGACCCCGAGGACCTGTTCGTGGGGACGCCGATGGACGACACGCCATGGGGCACCAAGGGCATGCGGCCACCGCTCAAGCGCCGGATGATGTTCAAGCTGATGCGATTGCCGTTCCTCAAACTGTTCGTGCCGCCCAAGCCCTCGATGCGCGTGCGCGACGGCGACGTCGTCAAGCTGGCGGGGCGCGAGTGGTTCGCGGTGCACACGCCGGGCCACACCCTCGACCACCTGTGCCTGCACGATCCCGAGGGCGGACTGCTGCTGTCGGGCGACCACGTCCTGCCCACCATCACGCCCCACATCGCCGGCATCGGCGCGGGACGCGATCCGCTCAAGGGATTCGTCGACTCCCTGGACAAGGTCGCCGGACTCGTGGGCGTGCAGACGGTGCTGCCCGCCCACGGTCATCCGTTCGGCGACCTGCAGGGACGGGTCGACAGCATCAAGGCACACCACGAAGAACGCATGGACAAGCTGCGCGAGCTCTCCGCGTCACTGGGTCCTTCGACGGTCACCGAGTACTCGCACCACCTGTTCCGCAAGGCGCGGTGGGGCTACATGGCCGAGAGCGAGACCTACGCCCACCTGGAGCACCTGCGGCTGTCCGGCCTCGCCACCCGCCGCGAAGAAGGCGGCCAGGTCCTCTACGACGTCCACCCGCTGAGCTGACGCCTGAAAGCCAGCGAACTCGCCCGGTTTGGACTGCTGGGACAGTCCAATCCGGGCGAGTTCGCTGGTGATGTCGGTCAGATGGCGAGGCCTTTGGCCCGCCTGGGCTCGATCATGTGCATCTCGGGCGCGGCGCCGACCAGCCCGGCCAGTCCCCCGATCATCTCCTTCATGGCCTCGCTCGAACCGTGGGCGCCCATGGCGTCGTTGTCGCGGTAGAGCTCGTAGAACCACAGCACGTTGGGCTCGCCCAGGTCGTCGTGCAGGGCGTACACCTCGGTGCCGTCCTCCTGGTCCACGGCGGGGAAGATCTTCTCGAGGACGGCGGCGAGCTCGTCGCGCTTGCCGTCGGCGGCGGTGAGCTTGGCGATCATGGCGACTTTCGGCATGGCCCTTTCCTAGCTCACTAGGGTCGCGGCGTGCCTGCCCCGTACAGCATCGAGAAGCCCGAGTCCCTCGGCGTCATCCCCGAACGCCTCGACGCCCTGCTCACCCGCATCCGCCGCGAGGTCGACGCCGGCCTGCTCCCGTCCTGCCAGCTGGCGTTGGCACGCGACGGCAAGCTCGCCGCCTTCGAGACCGTCGGCGACGCCAAGCCGACGACGCGCTACGTGGTGTTCAGCGCGACCAAGGCGATCGTCGCCGGCGCGGCGTGGATCCTGATCGGCGAGGGCAAGCTCGATCCCTCGCAGCGGGTGGTCGACGTGATCCCCGAGTTCGGCACCAACGGCAAGGACGTCATCACCATCGAGCAGGTGATGCTGCACACCTCCGGCTTCCCGCACGCGCCGCTCGGTCCGCCCGACTGGGCCTCACGCGACAAGCGGCTCGAGGCGTTCGCGCGCTGGAAGCTCAACTGGGAGCCGGGCACCGCCTTCGAGTACCACCCGACGTCGGCCCACTGGGTGCTGGCCGAGCTCATCGAACGTCTCTCCGGCGAGGATTACCGCAGCTTCATCCGCACCCGCATCGCCATGCCTCTGGGTCTGGAGCTGGGCCTCGGCATCCCCGAGGACCAGCAGCCGGAGATCGCCGAGCTCGTGCACGTCGGCGAGCCCCCGACCGCCGCGGAGATGGAAGCCGTGCTCGGCATCCCGAACCTTCCGGTGACGGAGGTGACCGACGAGGCGCTGCTGCTGTTCAACGAACCCGCCAACGTCGCGGTCGGCGTGCCCGGCGGCGGCGGGGTCATGACCGCGGCCGACATGGCCCTCTACTACCAGGCACTGCTCCACAACAACGGCGGCATCTGGGAGCCGGAGGTGCTCGCCGACGTCACCGGTCGGGTGCGCAACACGTTCCCCGATCCGTGGATCCCCGGGCTCACGGCCAACCGGGCCCTGGGTGTCGTCGTGGCGGGTGACGACGGGCAGTCCCACATGCGCGCGTTCGGACGCACGGTCTCGCCGCGCGCGTTCGGGCACGCCGGTGCGGGTGGTCAGCTGGCCTGGGCCGACCCGGAGTCCGGCATCTCGCTCTGTTACCTCACCAACGGCCTCGACAAGAACCCGCTGCGCGAGGGCAAGCGCGGCGTCGCGATCGCCAGCCTGGCCGGCGTAGCCACCCAGCCGCTCTAGGCCACGGACTCCTGCCACGCCGCGTGCAGCGCGGCGTAATGGCCGCCGGGGCGGTCGAGCAGGTCGGACGGCGAGCCGTCCTCGACGATGCGGCCGTCCTCCAGCACCAGGACCCGGTCGGCGATCTCCACCGTCGAGAGGCGGTGGGCGATGATGACGGCCGTGCGGTCGGCCAGCAACGTGCGCAGCGCGTGTTGCACGAGCCGCTCACTGGGCAGGTCCAATGACGACGTGGCTTCGTCGAGGATGAGCACCCGCGGATCCGCCAGGAAGGCGCGTGCGAACGAGACGAGCTGCCGCTGTCCCGCGGACAGGCGTCCTCCCCGCTTGCGCACGTCGGTGTCGTAGCCGTCGGGCAGGGCGGCGATGAAGTCATGGGCGCCGATGGCTCGCGCCGCCTGCTCGATCTCCGTGCGCGACGCGCCCGGGCGACCGAAGGCGATGTTGTCGGCGACCGAACCGGAGAACAGGAAGCTCTCCTGGGTCACCATGGCGACGGCCCGTCGGAGCGCGTCCTCGGAGAGGTCGCGCAGGTCGACTCCGTCGAGGGTGACGGTGCCTTCGTTGGGGTCGTAGAAGCGGGCCAGCAGGCGGACGATGGTGGTCTTGCCCGCGCCCGTCGCTCCCACCAGCGCAACCGTCTGTCCAGCCGGGACGCGGAGCTCGAGGTCCGGCAGCACCACCGCCTGCCGGTAGCCGAAGCGCACATGCGCGAAGCGCACCTCGCCACGCGCCGACAGCAGCGCGACGGGCGCCGCGGACTCGGCGACGGTGGGCTGCTCGTCGAGCACGCCGCTCAGCTTCTCGAGCCCGGCTGCCGCGGCTTGGAAGACGTTGAAGAACTGCGCGAGGTCCTGCATGGGCTCGAAGAAGCGGCGCAGGTAGAGCACGAAGGCCGCCAACACACCGACCGTCGTGGCGCCGTCGAGCACACGAGTAGCGCCGTAGAACAGGGTAACGGCGACGGTGATGCCGCCCACACCGCGGATGGCGGGCCCGTACACGGCGGCCAGCCGCATCGACCAGCGGTTCGCGTCGGTGTAGCGGGCGTTGACGTCCTCGAAGAGGGACTGGTTGCGACCCTCGCGCCGGAAGGCCTGCACGGCCCGGATGCCGGCCAGCGACTCGACGAACTGCACGATCACAAGGGCGACCGCTTCGCGTCCGGCCCGGTACGCCTTCTCGGACTGGCGCCGGAACCACACCGTCAACGCCACCAGCAACGGGAACGAGAGCATGGCGACCAGACCCATCGGCGCGTCGAGGACGACGAGAACGATCGCGGTGCTCACGATCGACAGGCCGGCCAGCACCAGCGTCTCCAGGCCGGTGTCCAGCAGCTCGCCGATCGAGTCCACGTCCGACGTCAGCCGCGAGATCACCCGCCCCGATGTGTAGCGCTCGTGGAACGAGAGGCTCAGGCGCTGGAAGTGGGCGAACAGCCGCGTGCGCAGGTCGAAGAGCACGGCTTGGCCGACGTCGCCGGTGAGGCGCAGGAACCACGCGGTGCCGACCGCCTGCACGATGGCTGCCACGAGGAGGGCGAGGGCGACGCGGACGAGGGGGCCCGCGTCGTTGTGGTCGACGAGGGCGGGGATGCCCTTGTCGATGCCGATGCGCACCAGCCAGGGCCCGGCCATGGTGGCGACGTTCTGCACGAGGACGACCACGGCCATGACGACGAGGACGCGCCGGTGAGGTCGCAGCAGCGAGCCGAGCAGGCGACGGCTGCGCTCGCGCAAGAAGGCGCCCAGGCCGCCGGTGACCTCGTCGACGGACTCTGGAGCGACGCCGCGCCAGTCCGCCGCCGTCATCCCGCCTCCTTGAGTCTCGAGGCCTCGGCCTCCTGAGCCAGCACGGCGCGGTACGCGGGGACGCGCTCCAACAGCTCGGAATGGGTGCCAGTGGCCGCGATGCGCCCGTCAGCGAGGAAGGCGACTCGGTCGGCCAGCGCGACGGTGGACGGGCGGTGCACGACGACCAGCGCGGTGGTGCCGGCCAGCACCCGCGCCAGGGCCTCCTCGACGAGGGCCTCGGTGTGGACGTCGAGGGCGGAGAGCGGGTCGTCGAGCACGAGCACCGACGGTTCACCGACGACGGCGCGCGCCAGCGCCAGGCGCTGGCGCTGCCCGCCCGAGAGGGTGAGTCCCTGCTCGCCCACGCGCGTGTCCAGGCCCCATGGCAGGTCGTGCACGAACCCCGCCTGGGCCGTCTCGATGGCGCGCTCGAGATCGGCATCGCTGGCGTCGGGCCGGCCCAAGAGCAGGTTCTCGCGGACGCTGGCCGAGAACAGGATCGGGTCCTCGAAGGCCACGCCGACGTGGCGACGCAGCGAGGACAGCGCGAAGTCCCGGACGTCGACGCCGTCCACCGTGACGCGGCCCGCGCTCACGTCGTACAAGCGGGGCAGGAGCGAGGTCAGGGTGGTCTTGCCCGAGCCGGTGGCCCCGACCAACGCAACCGTCTCCCCCGGCGCCAGCTCGAGCTCGATGTCGCGCAGCACCGCCCCGCCGGTGGCGTAGCGGAACCCGACGGACTCGAACCGCACGCGGCCCTCGACCCGCTCGATCGTGCGCGCGCCCGGGCGATCAGCGACGGCGGGCTCGGTGTCGAGCACCTCGTACACGCGCCGCGCCGCCGTCTCCGCCTCCTGCCCGGTCGCAAGGATGAACCCGAGCGCCTCTACCGGCCAGACCAGCAGGAGCAGCAGCGTGACGAAGGCCACCAGTCCGCCGATCGTCAATGAGCCGCGCTCGACGGCGACGGCGCCACCGACGAGAACGGCGCCGAGGGTCAGCGTCGGGACGAGGTCGAGCAGGGCCCAGAAGCGGGCCTTGAGGTAAGCCGAGCGCAGACCCGAGCCCCGCAGGGCGGTGGCGCGGACGGCGAACTGGTCCTCGGCCAAGCGGGCCCGGCCGAAGGCCTTGATCACGCGGATCCCGGTGGCCGCTTCCTCGACGACGGTGGTGAGATCGCCTTCCTGGTCCTGACGGACCCGCGCCACCTCGATGTAGGCCCGCTCGAACCGGAAGCAGAGCCACCCGATGGGCAACACCGACGACGCCGCCAGCAGCGCGAGCAAGGCGTGCATGCGGAACAGGAGCGCGATCACGAGGAAGAACGTCGCCACGTTCACGAACAGGAACACCAGCCCGAAGCCGAGGAAGCGCCTGATGGTGGAGAGGTCGGACATGGCGCGCGAGAGCAGCTGGCCCGACTGCCATTGGTCGTGAAAGGCGACGGGCAGGCGTTGCAGGTGGGCGTAGAGGTCGTTGCGGATCGACTGCTCGATGCCGTTGGAAGCGGAGGCCTGGATCCAGCGGCGGATGAAGGCGAGGCTGCAGTCGACGACGCCGAGCACGAGCACCAGTCCGACCATCGGCAGCAGCGCGCCGCGCTCGTGGCGGGCCACGGGCCCGTCGATCACCGATTTGGTGACCAGCGGCACGACGATCTGCGCGCTGAGGCCGGCCATGGCCGTGAGGACCATGGCAACCATCTGGCCGCGGTAGGGCCGGACGTAGACGCGCAGGCGCCAGAGCGCTGAGCCGGACATCTGTACCCGACGTTAACGACGGGTCGTGTCGACGCCCGTACGAATTTTGCTTCGCCGCTCAAACCGCTTCGTCTCGAGGAAATGGGGTACCGATTCGGTACCCCATTTCCTCGAGACGTGCGGTCGGGGGAGGTGTGGGGCTTAGACGGTCTCCTCGGCCGCGTCCTCGCAGACGCGATCGCGGCCGTTGCGCTTGGCGCGGTAGAGGGCGGCGTCCGCCCGACCCAGCGTGGCGGCGGGCGAGCGCCCCGGCTGGTGGACGGCGACGCCGGCGCTGAAGGTCGTGAGCGGCTGCAGGGCACGCCACCCGTCGAGCAGCCGCGCGGTGGCGCTCAGCGCCGCGTCGTTGGCGTTGCGCAGCACGAGCAGGAACTCCTCGCCGCCGTAGCGTGCGATGGCGTCGACGTCGCGTGCCGCCTCGCGCAGGTAGCGCCCGAGGAGAACGAGCACGCGGTCGCCCGTCGCGTGGCCCGCCGTGTCGTTGACGAGCTTGAAGTGGTCGAGGTCGATGAGGACGACGGCGTCCTCGGGGCGCAGCGCCTCGAGCAGCAGCGCAGCTCGCCGGCGGTTGCCGACGCCGGTGAGCGCGTCCTGCATCGCCGCCTCGGTCAGCTCGTCGATGACGCGTCGCTGTTCGAGGGCAATGCCGGCCTGGGAACCGAACAGCTGAGCCGCGTGCAATGTGAACGAGTCCGGGACCTGACCGGCCGCGAACCGGACGGCTACAGCACCCAACACCCGGTTGGCACCGCGCAGCGGTACGACCAGGGTGTCTGCGTGCAGCACGGCCTGGCCTTCCCGCAGCGCCTCGTCGACGGCGTCGAGAGGCGGCAGCCCGATGGTGCGGTGATCGCCGACACCGGAGTGGACGCCCGCGGTGAGGCGGCCGCCGTCTCCGTCCTCCAGGAGGACCACCGCGTCCTCACCATGGAGGATGCTGCACGCCACGCGCGCCAGCAGAGGCCCGACGTTGTGGGGATCGGACTCGGCCTGCAGCAGCGCGGCCGCCCCGACCACGGCTTCGAGGTCACCGACGCGACGGATGTCGAGCTGCCGCGACTGACGGAGCCCGGCCATCGCCCGGGAGATGGTCTCGCCCACCAACAGGCAGACGGGAATGACCACGATCACCGATGTCCACGCATTGGAGTCGTGCACCGACGACGCCGCGAACGGCGCAAGGTACGCACCCGTGGCCGCGGGTGCGAGCCAGAGGGCCGTCGCGGTCGGGCGATGCAGGCCCACCCAGGCGAACACGAGCACGAAGTAGATGCCGTAGGTGTACGGGTTGCGGTCGCCCAGAGCGTTCCCGCTCGTGATCAAGGCGAACGCAGCCGCGACCAGGCTCAGCAGCGCGTGCTCGTTCCACCGCGACCATGGCAGGACCCACGAGACGACGCCCGCGACCATGGCGACGGCGCCGACGACTGCGAGGGCGCTCCCGTTGCCACCCGTGCGGGCGGCCAGCGGCGCGTTGGCGACGGTGATCGCCCCCGCGGCGAGGAGAAGCACCGCCGCTTGCCGGCCTGCCGCCCTTCTCGCGCCCCCGTCCACCAAGGCGATATCGGCCCGATGTGCCCACACCTGAGGGGGCGTTGCAGGGTCTGGGCGATTTGTCGAAAGAAATTCCCACTCTTCGTGGGATTCAGCGGCCTACGGACGTCGGATCGTGTAGCGCACGCGGCCGGAGTCGTCGACCACCCGGACGCCCGCGAGGTCGCTGAGCCGCAGGTCCACCGTGGCGCCGAGCGACCCTCGGCCGCTCGCCAGGTGCAGTCCCGGCACGAGGACGCGATGGCCGTCGTCGAAGCGAACCTCGACGGCGAGATCGCCGGTGGCGCCCGGGTCGTCGACGGTGACGAACAACCACGACGTCGTGCCCTCGTAGAGGAAGAGCTGCCCCGCCTGCTGGCCCGTGGAGTCCTGCAGGGTCGTCGCGGCCAGCGCCCGCCCGTGCAGCTGCTCGAGGGCAGCGACGTACTCGCGGTCGAGCCGCGTTCCTCGCCGATCGCGTGTGAGCAGGAACGCGCCACTGGCAGCCGCGACCACCAGCACCACAGCGGCCGCCAGCACCACCAGCCGACGCGACCTGGCGCGGACGACAGGTGCGCCGGCCCGCGCCAGCACGCCGCTCTCGAAGCCGACCGGGGGCTCCGCCTCGGGCGCGAGCAGCAGGAGGCGGTCGGCCACGTCGGCCAGCTCCTCGACCGTCGTCCGGCATGCGGCGCAGCCCTCCAAATGGGCGAGTGCCTCAGCCCGCTCCGGCCCGCTCAGCAGCCCCAGGGCGAGCTCGGCCGCGCCGTGCACGGCGTCGTGCTCAGTCATCCTCGTGCTCCGAGAGGAGGCTCTCGCGCAGCTTGGCCATGGCTGTGCGAATGCGTGTCTTCGCCGTACCGAGCGGGACGTCCTCGATCTCCGCGACCTCGCGAGCGGTCCGTCCGCCGATGCCGGCGAGCACCACGGCGCGGCGTTGCTCCGTGGGCAGGGCCCGCAGCGCGACGGCCAACCGGGCCGCGTCCTCGCGAGCGGTCGTCACGTCGAGTGGCGACGCCTCGGCCGATGGCAGGTGCAACGCGAGCAGCGTGTCGGGGTCGACGGGCTCGGCCCGCCGGAGCCGGAGGGCGTCGATCGCGAGATTGCGTGTCACCGTCAGGAGCCAGCTGGCAACCGAGCCGCGCCGAGCGTCGAACGCCGCCGCGTTCCGCCATGCCCGCACGAACGCCTCCTGGGCGATGTCCTCCGCGAGGACCGGATCACCGACGACGGACACCGCCAACCCGAAGACCCGGCGCTGGAACCTGCGGATGAACGCGACCAGGGCATCACGGTCGCCGGCGGCCACGCCAGCGAGCAGCGCATCATCCGGGGCGGCCCACACCAAGGAATACGGTCGAGGGGCCGGGAGGGATTGTCAAGCAAACCAATTGGCCGCTTCGCCCGTACTACTGGTGGACGACGAGGAGGAACCCGGATGCGCAAGCTGGTGGTAGTGGTGATGTTGCTGACGTTGGGCCTGGCCGCGTGCGGGAGCGACAAGAGCAGCAACAGCAGCAAGACGACGGCGAAGCCAGGCACCAACGGCGCCGCCACCTCGACCCCTGTGCAGCTGTCGGGCAAGGTGACGAACAAGGGCACCAAGGACGCCACCGGCGCCACGACGCTCGCCATCGAGACCGACGACTATTACTTCAACCCCACCTTCATCAAGGCGACGGCGGGCCAGAAGCTCACCGTCACGGTGAAGAACGAGGGCAGCGCCACCCACACGTTCACCAGCACCGACCTCGGGGTCGACAAAGAGATCAAGCCGGGCGAGAGCGCGACGGTGGACATCACGGTCCCCAACGCGGACGCCGTCGCCTTCTTCTGCCGCTTCCACCAGGCCAGCGGCATGCAGGGAGCGGTCTTCACCAAGGAGGGCGCAACGGTGGGTGGTGCCAGCGGCGCGACGCCCACGACGGCCGCTTCGTCGAATGGCTACTAGCGGGCGCTGGATCGCCGCGCTCGCGCTGGTCGTCCTGCTGGGCGCGTGCAGCTCGAGCAGCGGTGACAAGGGCAAGGTGGCGGCGGCGGTGAAGGCGACGACGTCCACCACGGAGACGACGGTGGCGGCCGCGGCCGACGTGACCACGACCACGGCGGCAGCGTCGCCCGTCACCACCGGCCGGCCCGCCACCACCCGGCCCACCGCGGCCCCCCGCGCCGCCGCCGCGGCGCCGCCGGCGACCAAGGCGCCCACGACGTCGCCGCCGGCCACGTCCCCACCTGCGGCCGCGGCGGGGGCCATCACCGTCGCGGACTACTCGTTCAGCCCGGCTGTCCTCACCGTCGCCAGGGGCGCCAAGGTCACCGCCACCAACAAGGGGATGCACACCCACACCTGGACGGCCGACGACGGCTCGTTCTCAGCGACGCTCAACCCCAGCGGGAGCTTCGGCCACACCTTCGACACGACCGGCACCTACGCCTACCACTGCGACATCCACCCCAGCATGAAGGGCACCGTCAGGGTCATGTGACGCGCGGCGCGGGCGGATGCGCTGGCTGGCGACGGCGAAAGCGGTGACCCATGCGATGGCGACGAGCACGAGCAGTCCGTCGATGACGACGGCGAACCACGCGGCCCCACCGTGCGTCTCGCGCAGCAGGTACTGACGCTCGTTCACGAACCGCACGTGGCGGTCCACGGCCGGGATCTCGGCCTTGCCGATCTCGGGGTCGGCGGGCAGACGCACGGGAACGGCCATGAGCTCGGAGCCGCGGTGCAGACGCACGAGCGTCTTGAAGCGACCCGTCACAGGGACGGGCCTGTCGGCGCGATAGGTGCCAGGACCGGTCTTCTTCATCTCGGCCAGCACCAGGCTCCCGCCCTGCCAGGCGCTCGCCTGGAACCAGCGAGCATCGTCGGCCGCGCCAGGCGGGTCGAGCCGCACGGTCACTTCGGCCTTGCCGCCCGCGACGGGGCGGACGGCGAGGTCGGCGTCCACCCGGCCGACACCGCGGGGGAAGGGCCAGGCCAACGCGGCCAGCACGGCCACGCCGGCGACCACGAGGGCGGCGCGGGGAATGCCGTGGCTCGGCTCGCGTGCAACCGAGCTGCCGAACGCCACACCGAGGACGGCCGAGCCCACCGCCACGATCACACCGAGGATCAGCGCGTCGGGCAGGAGGCTGGCGTGCCACGGCTGGTACGCGTGCTGGTTCCACCACCACTCCCCCGCCAGGCCGATGGTGCCCACGCCGAGGCCCGACAGCATCGCGAAGCGGAGCCGGTGCTGCGTGCCCCACAGCAGGGCGATGCCCTCGACGACGAGGGCGGACACGACGTAGATGCCGCCGGCGCGCGTCTGCACCAAGCCGTCACTGGAAGGGTTGAGCAGTCGCGTCTGCTGCAGCACGACGTTGACGACGACGATGCCGAGCGTCCACCACGGGCCCAGCACGAGTCGGCTGGCGACAAGAGCGAACCCCGCGGCCAGGCAGATCAACACCGGCAGGTAGAGCTGCTGGAACTGGGGCACGCCGAAGGAGAACTCGCCCTGGGAGGCGACGAGACCCTGCAGCGTCAGCCACGCCGCCACCACGTGCACGCCGCGCGCCCAGCCCGTGCGACGCGGTGACACACCGGCCTCCGCCAGCACCAGCCACGACGCCAGCCCGCTGAACGACGCCCCGAGGATCATCAGCATGTGGGTCGGGCTCCACATCGTGACGTCGATGCCGTAGCGCGCGTGCCAGAGGTCGTCGAGGGGGAAGCCCATCACGGCCGACGCGCCGAGCAGGCCGAGCGGAATGGTGGACCACGGCACGCGCAATCCGCGCCAGCGCAACCCGACATCGGCCTTCGAGAGCGACGCGACCGCCACGCCCGCGACGGCAGCGAGGAAGATCAACGTCAAACCGAGGACGATCTCGGTGTGCGGCGGGGTGAACAGCTCCTTGTCGCGACCGAGGGCGATGTGCCAGGAGACGTCGCTGTAGAAGCCGGCGCCCGCGATGAGCAGGCCGTACAGCCCGATGCCGACGGTGACAGCCGCCCACCCCGGGATCCCGGTGAGGCGCTGCAGGCTGTCCGCAGGTCGCAGAACCAGCCGGGCCCACCACGCTGTCGCGTCGGATCGGCCCCTGATGGTGAGTCCGGCAACGATGGCGAGGAAGGCGCCGACCATGACGAGCATCGGCACCCAACTGTCAGCGCCTTTCGTGGCGACCCCTGCGGCCGTGGCGATCATCACGCGCTCGCTTCCTGGCCGTTGTCGAGTGCGGCCAGGCCGTCCCAGACCAAGGCGGTGAGGTACTCGACCAGACGGGCCCGGGGCATGGCCCCGCGCTCGATCCACCAGTCGCCGGCGAAGTGCACCATGCCGACGAGCCCGTAGGCCCAGGGCTCGGCGGCGCCTGAGTCGTGGCCGATCTGGCGCAGCCGCTCACCGAGCACGATGGCGACCTGTTGCGCGACCTGACGGACGAAGCCCGCCATCTCCTCGGCCCCACCGTCGTCGTGCTGGACGACGAAGCGGTAGAGGTTCGGTTCCTTCTCGACGAAAGCAAGGAAGGCGTCGATGGTGCCGACCAGGAGGTCCCGCGGTTCGGCGTCGCGCTGGAGAGACGCCTGCAACGCGCCCATGAGGTCGTCGCTGAAGCGGTTGGCAAGGGCGGCCACCAGCCCGGACCGGTCGCCGAAGTGGCGATAGACGATGGGCTTGCTCACGCCGGCGGCGGCGGCGATGGCCTCCATCGAGACGTTGGGGCCGTCGCGGCGGATGACCTCGACGGCCGCGTCGAGCAGGCCCTGACGGCGCTCGAGGCGCCGGGTGTCCCGGTCGGTGTGGTCGTGGCGGGTGTGGCGGCGGGCGTGGCGCTCCACCCGTTGGGCCCGGCGGGCCTCTCGCGCCTCGCGGAGCGCGTCACGGTTCTCGTCGGTCGGCATGTTACCCACAGTAACGTTACTAGCGGTAACACGTCAAGGGGTGGGTAGGGTCGACGCCATGACCATCACGGAACGGGGCCTGGTCGACGTCGGGCCCGGCTTGGACATGGCCCTCCGAGAAGCGATGGAGACGCAGCGGGCCGTGCGCCGGCTGCTCCCCGATCCGGTCGACGACGACGTCGTGCTGCGGTGCATCGAGCTGGCGCTCAAGGCGCCCACGGGCAGCAACGGGCAGAACTGGGAGTGGATCGTCGTCCGCGACCAGCAGGTCAAGGAGACACTCGGCGCGCAGTACCGAAGGGCGTGGTCGATCTACGGGGGCGTGGGGCGCCGCATGGTCAAGGGCGACGAGAACATGCTGAAGGTGCTGCGCGCTGTCGAGTGGCAGGTCGAGCACTTCACCGAGCTGCCCGTGCTGGTCGTCGCCTGCCTCCGCGGCAGCAGGGTGCCACTCGTCCCGATGCCCCCGTTGGCCGTGTCGTCGTACTACGGCTCCATCTATCCGAGTGTGCAAAACCTGCTGCTGGCGGCGCGTGCGATGGGCCTCGGTGCGTCGCTCATCACCCTGCCGCTGTGGAGCACCACCGTCGCGAGGCGGGCGATGGGTCTGCCCATGTCCGTCCACCCGTGCTGCGTCGTGCCATTGGGGTGGCCGCGTGGCAGGTACGGGCCCACGACGCGCAAGCCGGTCGGCGAGGTCACGCACCTCGATCGCTTCGGCAACCAGCCCTGGCGGGAGGCATCCGCTGCCGGCTGAAGCCCACCCGCGCCCAGGGCCGTTCAAGCTGCTGGTCCGCGGGTTGGTGAAGCGCTGCCCGCGGTGCGGAAGCGGCAAGTTGTTCAAGGGCTGGTTCCGCATGGTGGACCGATGCCCGCGGTGCAACTACACGTTCGAGCGCGAGGAGGGGTTCTTCCTCGGCGCCTACGTGATCAACATCGGCGTGAGCCAGCTGGTCGCGGTCGCCTTCATCGCGATCGGAGTCATCGCGACCCTCCCCGACCCACCCGTCGGCAAGCTCATCGTCATCGGGCTCGCCGTCGTCATCGCCACCCCGTTCGTCTTCTATCCGTTCTCCAAGACGATCTGGACGGCGTGCGACATGATCATGCACCCCGACTGCTTGGACTGGTGAACGCCGACCTTCACTCCCGCGCGTTGGTGGTCGACACCCACGCCCACGGCATCGGGTTCATCCCGCAACCGGCCCGATCGCTCTACCGCTTCGTCAACCGCACGACGATGCCGGCCGACGAGCCCTTCAGCGTGCTGGGGCAGGCCGGCGTCGACGCGGTGGTTGCCAAGGCGGTGGGCGACCCCGTCGTGACCCGCTGGCATCGCAACCACCCGTGGACGGCGGTCGACAGCCAGCTCGAGGTCATCACGCTGCAGATCGAGCGGGCGGGTGGCCGCACCGTGCGCACCGCGGCCGAAGTGCGCGCCCAGCAGGGACGCGGGCCGGCCGGCGTCCTCGGCGTCGAGGGTGCCGACGCCATCGGGCACGACGTCGATCGCCTCGATGCCTGGGCCCAGCGCGGCGTGCGGGTGGTGACGATCGTCCACCTGGCCGACAACCAGATCGGCACCACGTGTCTGCCGTGGCAGCAGTACGTGGCCGGACGGCTGCCCGTTCGCCGCAAGGTCGGGGAGGGCCTCAGCCCGTTCGGCGGACGCGTCGTCGACCGCATGAACGAGGTCGGCATGGTGATCGACCTCGCCCACGCCGACCACCGCACCGTCCTCGACGTGGTCGAGCGGACGACAGCACCGGTGGCCGCCACCCACTCCGGCGCCCGGGCCCGCCAGGACTTCCCGCGTTTCCTGTCCGACGACGAGCTGCGGGCGATCGCCGGCACCGGCGGCGTGGTCGGGCTCTGGCCCTACAACCACCGCGGCAAGGGCGTGCGGGACCTGGGCGACCTCGTCGGCCACGCTCAGTACGTCGCCGACCTCGTCGGCCCGCAACACCTCTGCATCGGGACCGACATGAACGGCGTGCCCGGTCTGATGGCCGGCTACCGCGGCGAGACCGATCTCCCCCTCGTCACCCATGCCCTCCTCGCCGCCGGCTTCACCGAGCCCGACGTCGAGGGCATCCTCGGCCTCAACTTCCTACGCGTCCTCGAGACCTGCGAGCCCACCCCCACCTGACGGGGTCAGGCGTCGAGGCCGAGCATCTGGCGGAACTCCGGCGTGGTGTTGGTGATGGGGAAAGGCTCCTCGGGGACATCGACACCGAGGCGCTCACAGATGGGCGCCCAGCCGTCCCGGGGCTTCCAGTCGATGAGACGGTCGGCACCGATGGTGGCGCGTACCTCGGCGTTGTGCCGCTCGTAGGCGGCCATGCACGCGTCCTTGTCGAGCGGGTCGGCGAAGGTGGTGCGGAAGAGGGTCGACACCATGTCGAACCACTCGGGCGGCATCGGCGGGTTCTCCATCTTGAAGATCTCGAAGATGGTGCGGTCCGCGCTGTGCCACCACTGCTCGGCGCTGTCGCGCGTCGAGAGCAGGACGGGCGCATCGGGGTAGTGCTCGCTGAGCTGGCGCCAGAACGCCGACGCCGGCCAGTCGACCTCGGCCACGTATCCCTCGAAGAGCGCGTCCCAGTCGGGCATGGTGCCGTCCACTGCGGCCCGCCACATCGGCACGTGATCGGGGTGCCCGAACACCTCGACCATGTGGTAGCAGGACCCGCCGAGCAGCTGCTGCAGCGCGACCTGGAGTGAGTTGGTACCGGTGCGCCCGACACCCGCGCCGATGATCCGAAGCGTCACGCCAGCAGGCTACGGGCGATCTGACTGACCTGGATCTCGTCGGTGCCCGCGTAGATCTGCAGGACCTTGGCGTCGCGGGCCAGCTGCTCGACCTGGTATTCGGCCATGTAGCCGTTGCCACCGAAGAGCTGCACGGCTTCGAGGGCGACCTCCATGCACGCCTGGGCCGAGTACAGCTTCGATGCCGACGCCTCGGCCAGGTTCATCCCCTTGCCGGCGCCCGCCATCTCCATCTGCCGGAAGACGAGGTTCTGGATGTTGAGTCGAGCCACTTCCATCTTGGCCAGCTTGAGCTGGATGAGCTGGAACTCGCCGATGGGCTTGCCGAACTGCACGCGGTTCTTGGCGTAGTCGATCGACAGCTCGAGGCACTGCTCGACGATGCCGAGGGCCATTGCTGCCACGCCGGTGCGCTCCATGGAGAACGTCTCCTTGGCGCCCTCGCGACCGCCGCCCACGATGTCCTCGGTCTCACCGAGCAGCCGGTCCTTGCCGACGCGCACGTCCGACAGGAAGAGCTGCCCCGTCGGCGAGCTGTGCATGCCCATCTTCCGCAGCGGCTTGGACTGCTCGAGCCCGGGCATGCCGGTGTCGAGCACGAAGTTGAGGATCTTGCGGTCCTTGGGGTCGTTGCCCTCGTCGAGCTTGCAGATGAACACGATGGTGTCGGCGTACGGCCCGTTGGTGATGAAGGTCTTCGAACCGTTGAGGAGGTACTCGTCGCCGTCACGTCGGGCCGTCGACTTCATCGACCCGAAGGCGTCGGAACCCGAATCAGGCTCGGTGATGGCCCACGAGCCGACCTTCTCGAGCGTGAGGAGGTCGCGTGCCCACCGCTTCTTCTGCGCGGTCGTGCCCTTGGACATGATCGCGGCCGAGGTCAGCCCCACGCTCACGCCCATCGCCGTCACCATCCCCGGGCAGTACCGGCACAGCTCGATGATCGGGATCATGGCCATGGCCGCGTTGCCGCCGCCCATGCCGCCACCCCGCTGCCGGGGTTCGCCCGCCTCCTCCGCCGCGATCTGACGGTCGAAGCCGTCGGCCGCCATGGCGTCGAGGCCGAAGGTCTTGTACAGCTTTCGTAACACGTCGTACGGCGGGGTGTCGCCGTGCTCCAGCTCCTCGAGGTTGGGCTTGATCTCCGCCTCGATGAAGCTGCGGACGGCGTCGCGGACCATCAGGTGCTCATCGCTCCACTCGTACATGTCGCCATGGTGACCTACGGTGCGCGCCCATGGCGACTTTCATCGAGCGCTTCGACACGTCCGGGAGCGGTCCTCGACTGGCGGTGAAGGACCTCATCGACATGGAGGGGGTGCCGACGACAGCGGCGTGCAAGGCCGTCGCCGACAGCGCCGAGCCGGCCAAGGCCGACGCTCCGCTCCTCGCCGGGGCCCGGGCCGCCGGCGCCCGCATCGTCGGCAAGACCAACCTGCACGAGCTGGCCATGGGCACAACGGGGGTGAACCCGTGGTTCGGCACACCCGTGAACCCGCTCGATCCGGACCTGGTCCCTGGCGGGTCGTCGAGCGGTTCGGCAGTGGCGGTGGCCACGGGCGAGGCCGACGTCGCCTACGGCAGCGACACGGGCGGATCCGTCCGCACCCCCTCCGCCTGTTGTGGGACGGCTGGGCTCAAGACGACGTGGGGCCGCATCCCCCTCGACGGGGTGTGGCTGCTGTCGGAGTCGCTGGACACCATCGGACCCATGGCCCGCGACGTGGCCGGCCTCGTCCTCGGCATGGAGCTGCTCGAGCCTGGCTTCACCGTCGCCGACACCGCCCCGCGGGTGGTGGGCAGGCTGCGCGTCCCCGACGTCGACCCCGCCATCGACGAGGCCGTCGACCGCGCCCTCGCCGCGGCCGACATCGACGTGATCCCCATCGAGCTGCCCGGATGGGACGGGTCGCGGGAAGCGGCCGGCACGGTGCTCCTCGCCGAGGCGTGGGCCAACGACAAGCACCTGCTCGGGAGCGAGGGTGTCGGTGAGGACGTGCGCTTCGTCATCGGGCTGGGTGAGGGCTTCACGCCCGAAGCGGTGGCCGAGATGCACGACCGCATGCGCGCGTGGCGGATCGAACTTGCGGCGGCCTTCGAACGCGTCGAAGCCATCGCCGCGCCCACCCTCAAGATGTTCCCGCCCCGCATCGACGCGGGCCCCGACCTGTCGATGGCGGATCTGGCCCTGCCGGTGAACGCGGCGGGCGTCCCCTCGCTCGCCCTGCCCGTCCCGACCGGCGGCCGGCTCCCAGCCAGCGTGCAGCTGATCGGCCCCCACAACAGCGAAGAGCGCCTCCTCGCCCTGGGCCGCATCGTCGAGTCCGCCGTGTCGTCCTGACTTTTTCGCGATCAGACCGGTATGACCGGTCGAATCGCGAAAAAGTCGATCAGAGAACGGGTGCGAGCACGTTGTCGATGGCCTGGAGGGTGGCGGCGTCGAGGGTGACGCCCGAGGCGGCGACGTTGTCGTCGACCTGCTCGGGGCGGCTGGCCCCGATGATGGCGGACGCCACGTTGGGCTCGCGGAGCACCCACGCCAGCGCGAGCTGGGCCATCGAGAGCCCGAGGCCGTCGGCGATGGGCTTGAGTCCCTGCACCGCTTCGAGCACTGCGTCGCTCGTCCAGTCCCCCATCATCTGGCCCATCGACTCGCTGGCGGCACGGGAGTCGGCAGGCGGCGGCGTACCGGGTGAGTACTTGCCCGTGAGCACGCCCTGGGCCAGCGGCGACCACACGATCTGGGAGATGCCGTTGTCGGCTGACAGCGGGATCACTTCAGCCTCGGGTCGGCGCCACAGCATCGAGTACTGAGGCTGACTGGAGACGAACTTGTCGGCGCCGGCCGAGCCCACGAGGGCGAGGGCGGCGCGGATGTTGTCGGGGCTCCACTCGCTGAAACCGATGTAGCGGACCTTGCCCTCCCGCACCGTCTGGGTGAGCGCCTCCATCGTCTCCTCGAGAGGCGTCTCCTTGTCGTAGCGGTGGCACTGGTACAGGTCGATGTGATCGGTGGCGAGCCGCTGCAGCGACGCGTCGACCTGCTTGCGGATCTGGGTCGCCGACAGGCCCTTGTCCTCGCGCGACATGGGAAAGAACACCTTGGTGGCGAGGACGTAGGACGAACGATCGATGCCCGCGAGCACCTCGCCGAGGAACGACTCGGCTGCACCTCGGCCGTAGGCATTGGCGGTGTCGAAGAAGTTGATCCCCACATCGAAGGCGCGCCGAACGCAGGCCTCGCCCTGGTCGCGCTCGACACCGACGCCGTACGTGAGCCACGAGCCGAGGCTGATCTCGCTGACCGTGAGGTCGCTGTCCCCGAGTTGGCGGTACTCCACTATTTCCTCCCGAATCCGAAGAGCTGTTGGGCCACTTTGCGCATCTGGATCTCCTCGGAGCCCTCGGTGATGCGGTAGCGGCGGTGGTGGCGGTAGATGTGCTCGAAGGGCATGTGGCGGCTGTAGCCCATGCCGCCACACGTCTGCATGGCGCGGTCGGCCGCCTCGCACGCCAGCCGGTTGGCGCGGTAGTTGCACATGGCGACCAGGTGGGTGACCTCCATGTGATGTCGGCGGTCCATGGCATCGGCCGTCGAGCGGATGAGCTGGCGCAGCATGGCCGCTTCGGTGTGCAGCTCGACGAGCGGGAACTGGATGCCCTGATTGGTGGAGAGCTTCTTGCCCCACGTGATGCGAGCGTTGGCGTACGCCACTGCCTCGTCGATGCAGAACTGGGCGGCCCCGAGCGACGAAGCGGCCTGGCGGATGCGGTTCTCGTGCACGAAGTGCTGGGCCAGGTCGAGGCCGTGGTCGACGCGGCCGAACACGGCGGTCGACGGCACCCGCACGTCCGTCATGGTGACCTCGGCGTGATCGGTGGGCATGTTGAAGGTCCACCAGAAGAAGTCGACGGAGAACCCCTCGGCGTCGGTGGGCACGAGGAACGCGGTGATGCCGATGGGATCGCCCGGCTCACCGTTCGTGCGGGCGAAGACGATGTCGTGGGTCGCGTGGTGCAGTCCCGAGTTGAACCGCTTCTGGCCGTTGACGACCCACTCGTCACCGTCGCGGACACCGGTGGTGTCCATGTACGTCGCGTCGGACCCGTGCCCCGGCTCGGTGAGACCGAAGGCGAGGCGGCGGCTGCCGTCGAGGAAGCCGGGCATCCAGTCCGCCTTCTGCTCCTCGGTGCCGAAGTCGCGCATCATCAGCACCGTCGGGAAGTTGCCGACGATCGAGCTCTCGTTCTGCAGGTCGTTGTGCAGTCCGAGTCCCTTCGTCGCCAGGTGCTCTCGGATGATGGCCATCTCGAGGTTGGACGCGTCCCGGCCGCCGTACTCGGCGGGCAGCGCCAGCCGCAGCCAGCCCGCGGCGTCGGCCCGCCGCCGCATCTCGGCCAGCAGCTCCTCCCATTCCTTGCGGGGGACGCCGCCCGCGTCGAAGTCGGTGCGGGCCCACTCGCGCCGATGGTCGAAGAAGCGGACGTTGTCGTCCGCCGCTTCCAACGGCTTGATCTCGCGCTCGATGAAGGCGTCGAGCGCGGTCAGGGTGTCTTGGATCTCGGGCGGGATGGCGAAGTCCACGCCCGAGTGACTACCACTCCGTCCGCCGCTACGCCGCTCTGCGCCGCTGACGGGGGCGGCCCCGGCGCTGGCCGTTGGCGGGCCGGGGTCCGCCCGTGGGCCGCGGCGGACGACGTCCGGCGTCGCGGCGAGGCTCGTCCCCCACGCTCATGCCGAGGGCCCGCTTGATGTCGCGGACGGCCTTGCCGTCCTCACCCGTGACGAGCGACACCACGGTGCCGGCCGCGCCGGCGCGGCCGGTGCGGCCCGAGCGATGCAGGTAGTCCTTGGGATCCGCAGGTACGTCGAAGTGCACCACACAGCCGACGTCGTCGACGTGGATGCCTCGCGCGGCGACGTCGGTTGCGATCAGCGCCTTGGCCCGGCCCGACGCGAAGTCGGCGAGGGCACGGTCACGCTGCGATTGGCTGCGGTTGCCGTGGATGGGAACGGCGTTCACGCCCGCCTTGCCGAGCTGCTTGGCGAGGCGATCGGCGCCGTGCTTGGTGCGGCAGAACACCACCGTAGAGCCATGCTCGACCACGAGGTCGCGCACGATGTCGGTGCGGTCTTCGCGGCGGGTGTCGACGAAGAGGTGGGTGGTGCGGTCCTCGCGCTCGGGCGGCGTGACGTCGTGGCGAGCGGGGTCGCGCTGGTAGCGCTTGATCAGCACGTCGACATCACCGTCGAGGGTGGCCGAGAACAGCAGGGTCTGGCGGTTGGGGCGAACGGCGTCGAGGATGCGGCGGACGTCGGGCAAGAAGCCCATGTCGGCCATGCGATCGGCCTCGTCGACCACGACCAGATCGATGTCGTTGAGCTTGCACGCGCCCCGGGCGACGAGGTCGCCGAGCCGGCCCGGGCAGGCGACGACGACGTCGACGCTGCGGTTGAGGGCCTTGAGCTGCGGGACGATGCTCACGCCGCCGTAGAACGACGCCACGCGGCGACCGTGCAGCCGGAGCAGCGGCGCCAGCTCGGCGTGGATCTGGGCCGCCAGCTCGCGGGTGGGCGCCAGGATGAGGGCCTTGGGGCGGTTGGGCTTGCCCCGGCCCACGCGCATGGCGAGGGGGATGCCGAAGGCGAGGGTCTTGCCCGAGCCGGTCGGTGCCTTGCCGCACACGTCGCGGCCGGCGAGCGCGTCGACGATGGTGGCGGCCTGAATGGGGAAGGCCTCGGTGATGCCGCGCTCGGCGAGCGCAGCGGTGATCTCGGCGGACACGCCGAGATCGGGGAAGGTGGACTGCACGAAAGAACTCCGTTGGTTGGGCCGCGCGATATGGGCGGCGTGGTTGCGGGGCTGGCCGGGGAAGGGGCTGCTCACACAACTTGCCCAACACGGCCCGTCGGGCTCATCCGTCTGATCGATGACCTGACCAAACCGATGACCTGACGAGACCCGATCAACACCTCGATCGGGTATCCCTCAAAGCTAGCAGCGTTCGAGCAGGTTCCGTTCGAGCACGAGCGGGACGGACAACGTCTTGTAGCCCACGTTGTCGAACAGCACCGTCACCGCGTCGCCATCGGTGCGCACCACCACGCCGCTTCCCCACTCGTCGTGGACGACCCGCCCGTTCACCGGGAAGGTGTCGTCGTCATCGCTGGCGTCGACCCGTCCCGACTCGCAGTTGTCGCAGTGTCCGCACACCGCAGGCGCGGCCTCACCGAAGTATGCGAGCAGGAACTGGCGCCGGCACGACCGCGTCTCGGCATAGGCGCGGATCATCTCCACGCGGGAGCGCTCGAGCGCCTCGCGGTCCTCGTCCGTCCGCACCAGCTCCTCGAGGGCGGTACGCAGGTCTGGCCCGCCGGGGTTGGGCGCGACCGCGCCGTCGCGGTCGATCTCGAGCACGTCGACGTCTTCGAGCTGGGTCAGGACGGACGTGAGCTGCGTCGCGGTCAGGTCCGTGCGCTCCTCGAGCTCCGCGGCCGGCACCGGCTCCTCGGCGGAGAGAACCACGTCGACGACCTGCACGACTCGGTCGAGCTTGACGCCGCCCCCCGCCGCGAAGAACCGGCGCACCCCGATGTCCTCGGGACGGTAGAAGAGCCGCGCCGTCGCCGCCTCGCCATCCCGACCCGCCCGTCCGATCTCCTGGTAGTACGCGTCCACCGAGTCGCTCACGTCGTAGTGATGCACGAAGCGCACGTTGGGCTTGTCGATCCCCATCCCGAAGGCGATGGTCGCAACGACGACGTCGAGCTCGTCGGCCATGAAGCGGTCCTGCGTGGCGGTGCGGGCCGGCCGTCCGAGTCCGCCGTGGTAGTGCTCGGCCCGCAGCCCACGCTCGGTGAGCTCGGCGGCCAGGTCCTCGGCCTGACGCCGGGTCGCCACGTAGACGATGCCGGGCTTGGCCGTGTCGGCGACGGCGGCGAGGAACGCGTCGTGTTTGGTCTTCTCGTCGGCCGCGAAGTCCACCGAGAGGTGGATGTTGGGGCGGTCGAAGCCCGCGATCACCACCACGGGGTCGCGCATGCCGAGGCGCTCCACGATCTCGTTGCGGACGGGAGGCGAGGCGGTGGCAGTGAGGGCGAGCACCGGCGGACGCCCCAGCTGGTCCGCCACCCGGCCGAGCGTCAGGTAGTCGGGACGAAAGTCGTGGCCCCAGCTGCTGATGCAGTGGGCCTCATCCACGACGAACAGCGAGGGTCGGGCCGAGCGGACGTGCGCCATCGTCTCGTCGTTGGCGAACTGCTCGGGCGCGACGAAGAGGAACTCGATCTCGCCGCGGTTGAGATCGTGCAGGACCTCGCGCCGCTCACCGGTCGCCATGGTGGAGTTGGCCTGGGCCGCTCCGCCGGCGTCGATTCCGGCGAGGGACTGCACCTGATCGCGCTGGAGGGCGATGAGGGGGCTGACGACCACGGTTGGCCCAGGGCGCTCGATGGCGGCCAGTTGGTAGATCGCCGACTTGCCCCCGCCCGTCGGCATGACCACGAGGACGTCGCGTCCCTCCAGCAACGCCTCGACCGCCTCACGCTGGCCTGGTCGCAGGCGCGGGAAGCCGAACACGTCCCGGGCCAGGCCGGCGATGTGGGTGTCCACAGCGACCATGATCTGCCCAACCGCTTCCACCGTGAAACCGCGGTCTCGTTCGCTCGCGTGGTCCCTACACTTCGACCATGACGGCAGTCATCCGGTTGGCCGCGGAGAGCGTGGCCGCCAACGGTTCGTGGATGGCGTGGAATCTCCTCCTCGCCCTGATCCCGCTCGCCGTCGCCGTCATGCTGTTCCTCCATCCCACCCGTCGGACGCTCGGGTGGTGGCTCGGCGTCGGCCTCTTCCTGGCCTTCCTTCCCAACGCGCCGTACGTGCTGACGGATGTGATCCATCTGGTCGAGGACACACGCACGACCTCGTCACCCGCCGTCGTGTCGTTCGCGTTGCTGCCGCAGTACGCCGTGTTCTTCCTCGTCGGCTTCGAGGCCTACGTCCTGTCGCTGCTGCTCGTCGGCCGCTACCTGCAGCGCGTCGGGCTGGCCCGCTGGGTGCTGCCGGTCGAGGTGGCGCTGCACGCGTTGTGCGCGATCGGCGTGCACCTGGGCCGCTTCGAGCGTCTGAACACGTGGGACGTCCTCACCCGCCCCGCCCTGATCGGCCGCGGCATCGCGGGGATGAACGCATCGCTGCTCGTCCTCGCCTTCCTGAGCATCGCCCTGGGGTATCTCGTCATGAAGCATCTGACCCTGGCGGTGCTGTCCTACCGCTCGAGTCGAATCCACTACGGGTAACCCGGGACGTTCGGCCATCATCGGCCGGTGCCCCTCGAAGACGCCAAGGCCGGTGCGCGCGCGGTCGCGCCGATGCTGGTCGGCGTCATCCCCTTCGGGCTCGTGGCCGGGGCCACGTCGGTGTCCGACGGGTTCGGCGTGGCCGCTGCCGTCGGCATGTCGACGATCGTGTTCGCCGGCGCGTCGCAGCTCGCCGCCTTCCAGGCCCTGGCCGGAGGCGGATCGGCCATCGTCGCAGCCATCGCGGCGTGGACCATCAACCTGCGCATGCTCCTCTACTCCGCGTCCCTCGCGCCCCACCTGGGCCACGAGCGGACGTGGCGCCGCCTCGTCGCCGCCTACTTCATGACTGACCAGGCCTACGCCGTCTCCATCACCCGCTGGGAGCACGAGGAGATGGAGCCGGCGCGCCGCCTGGCTTATTACATGGGCGCAGGTCTGACCATGTGGACGGGCTGGCAGTTGGCGACGCTGGCCGGCGCCCTGGGCGGCAGCGTGCTGCCGCACGACCTGCCCCTCGACTTCGCCGTTCCACTGGTGTTCCTCGTGCTGCTCGTCCCGGCGGTGCGGACCCGCGCCGCCGCCATGTCGGCCCTCGCCGGCGGGGCCGCCGCCGTGGTGAGCGCTGAGCTCGGGGCGGGCGCGCTGTCGATCCTGGCGGGCGCCCTGGTTGGCATCGCCGCGGGCGCCATCACCGAGGCGGTGGTCGAGCGATGAGCCGGGTGTGGGTGGTCATCGTGCTGTCGGGCGTCGGGACGTTCGCCATGCGGGCCTCGTTCCTCGCGGCCGCTCATCGCATCGCCACCGTCCCGCCGGCTGTGCAGCGCCTGCTGCGCCAGATCCCGCCCGCCGCCCTCGCGTCGCTCGTCGTGCCCGCCCTGCTGCGCCCCGAGGGACACATCGACGTCACCCAGGGCCGCCTCTACGCCGGGCTCATCGCCGCGGTGGTGGCGTGGCGCACGCGCAACACCGCGCTCACGCTCGTCGTCGGCATGGGTGTGCTGCTCCTCATCCGCGCCCTCTAGGCGGACCGGGCCGAGCCGTCGTCCGTCTTGCAGATCTACCCGGGCATCGCCCGGGTAGATCCGCAGAGACGGGGGTGGTCAGGCGGGGACGCGCAGGACCAGCACCGCCATGTCGTCCTCGAGCTGGCCGCCGGTGTGGCGCAGCACCGCCTGCTCCAGGGCGGCCGCGGTGTCCGCAGCGCTGGCGTGCTCCGCCCGCAGGACCTCAACGACGCCTTCGACCTCGAAAAAGGCGCCGCGCGCGCGTGCGTCGAGAACCCCGTCGGTGAACAGCACCAGGGTGTCGCCCGGCTCCAGGACGACCTCGCGGCTGGACACCTCGATCTCGTCCAGCAAACCGATCAGGTTGCCGCCGATCGCCACCGTCTCGACGGTGCCATCACGGCGGCGCATGAGCGGATGCGGGTGGCCCCCGCTCGCCAGCTGCAGCACGGCCCGTCTGTCGACGTGGCCGACGCCGAACACCACGGTGCAGAACGTCTCCGTCTCCGCCGAGAGGGCAGCGGCGGACATGGCCGTGTTGAGGCGGTGCAGCACACGCACAGGCTCCGTCTCGCTCATCGTCACCGCTCGCAACGTGTGACGCACGAGGGCGGTGACGGCGGCCGCCTCGGGGCCGTTGCCGGCCACGTCACCGACCGCGATAGCGAACCGGTCGCCTTCGAGCGACCACACGTCGTAGAGGTCGCCGCCGATCTCGACCCCTCGGCCGAGGGGGTGGTACGCCGCGGCCACGTCGAGCCCGGGTACGACGGGGAGCTGCGGGGGAAGCAGGCTGCGCTGCAGACGCCGGCTGATGTCGAGGCGCTCCTGCTGCAGCTGGGCCCGCTCGAGGGCCTGCGCGCATTGCGCGGCGAGGGCCTGCACGAAGCGACGCTCGTCCTGATCGAAGAGACGCGCCTCAGTGAAGCTCAGACGCAGCGCGCCGATCCGCTGCCCTGACGCCACGAGGGGGACCGCACACAGCGACACGGTGGTGTGCTCGAGTCCGACCAGCTCCGGGAAGCGCTCGTCGCGCTCCTCACGGGACTCCAACCAGACGGCGTTGCCCGTACGCAATGCGACAGCCGCGGGCAGCTCTGCCTCCGGCGACTCACCGCGCAGGCGCTCCACCAGCTCCTCGCCGTAGCCGACCGTGCCGGGCACGACCAAGCGCCCTTCTTTGTCGGCAAGGATGAGTCCGCCGCCGGACGCGCTGAGGGCGGCGACTCCCTCGGTGAGAACCGCCTCGGCCACCGCCTCCGGTGTGGCTGCGCTCGCCAGCGCCCCGGCAACGGTGTAGAGGCGGGCGGCCCGCTCGGACGCTCGTTGCGCCTCGGCGACGCGGTCGACCTCGATCAGCAGCCGTTCTTGGAACGAGATCGGTGCGTAGTCCACGCCCGCCTCGACCGCCCGCAGCTGCGCGACGAGCTCGCCGACGTACCAGCGCCGAAACACCCGGTGCTGGGGCGGGGTCTCCAACGTGAGGAGTCGGGCCGCACGGCAGTAGGCGTCGGCCTCGTCCATCGCGAGGACGTACTCCTCGCCGGCTGTGGCTGCACTCGCGGGCAAGTCGAGCTCGAGCCGGGTCATCGCCTGACCGTTGCGAGCCGCCGCCACCGCCTGACGCTTGATCATGAGGCGGGCTTCCGAGAAGCGTCCAACGATCGCTTCGACCACGCGCGCCAGCGCGGGAGGCAGCTTGGCGGTCTGCCCGGAGGCGGCACCGGCCGCGGCCAGCGAGAACTCGCGCACCAGGTTGTCCACATGGGACTTGGCGTCGAGGAGGAGTCCGGTGGGGACGTCGCCCAAGGTGATGTGCACCCGGCCCTCGGCGCCGTCTCTGTCGTCCCAGCCGGTGTCGTCCGACCACGCGGTGAGGAGCTCTTCCTCGCTCATCGCATCGGGGCGGTCGGCGCCGGGAGCGATGTCGGCCCAGACGATCTTGCCGGACTCCAACAGCTCGACCCCCCACTGCCTGGACACGCGGGTCACGAGGTGCAGCCCTCGTCCGGTGAGGGTGCGATCGCCGATCACTGCGACCACGGGGAGGTTGTGGCTACGGTCGGCGACCTCGGCCCGCACCCCGTCGTCGATCCTGCGCAGCCGGACCTCGCCTCGACCGCCACCGTGCAGCAGGGCGTTGGTGACCAGCTCGCTGACGACGAGCTGCGCGTCGTCGACGAGCGCGCCACACCCGAACGCGGTGAGCTCCTCGGCAACGTGGGAGCGCACGTCCCGCACCTGCTCGTACCCGTCGACCTCGAACCCGCTCGCCCTCGTCGCCGCCATGGCCGCTCCACGGTACCCAGGCGCGCGCCGAGGCCCGACCTCATGGGCCGGGCCTCGGTGCAGCGGTGGGGCTTGCTAGACGGTGGTGGTGGCGGTGGAGCTGCAGCTGTTGCCGCCGCCCACCTGGGTGGCCGACCCGCTCAGCGTGTCGGAGCCGACCTGGTTGGGCACGTTGAGCCGGACCTTGAACTCACCCGACGAGCCGCTCGTGGTGCGCTGGCCGGTGAAGACGTTGCCGCCGTTGTCGGTGATGTTCACGTCATAGGTCTGGCCCGCGGTCCTGGTCTCGACCCTGAACTCGACGCGGAGGGCGCCCTTGTCGGGCGTGACCCGCATCTCCGAGCGGCCCGAGAGCGAGCACGCGTTGCGGGAGCGGGCGTCGCCGCTCTTGGCCATGGCAGGAGCCGCCGTGAGCAGCAGGGACATGGCGACGCCGGTACCGGCGGCGGCGAAACGGATGAAGGGCTTGCGCATGGACATGGTCAGGTTGCTCCCTGGTGTCGGCCGCCATCGGCGGGTCTTGTTCCCTGACCTTCGGTCCGTGGGGGTCGCACGCACCATTGGACAATGGTGCTACGACCCCGGACTAGTCACCCGACTGCTCCTCGGGGTTGGTAGCGAGCAGTCCGGCTGCCGCCGCAAGAGCGGTGGCCACGCCTGCAGCCCGCTCCACGACCGCCGCGACGTAGTGCTCGGCGACCGCGCCCTGGCCCTGCAACGGCGGGTCGCCCAGGGAACGCAGGAGGGCGGTGGGGTCGCTGGCGGGACGGATCGGCTCGGGTGCGTCGAGCTCGGGCACGGGACGCCAGAGGTCGATGGGCTTGCCCTGCTTGCGCCGCTTGCGGTTCTGCGACTTGCGCCTGTTCTGCTGCGGACGGCGCGGCTCCTGATCGCTCATGACTCCTCCGTCAGCAGCTCGTCGGGACGCAGGCCGAGAGCGACGCGTAGTTGGTCGGTGTCGAGGTCCGCCAGCGAGCTCGACTTGGGCAGCACCAGGTCGGCGATGTGACGCTTGCCGGCGACGACCTCCTCGACGCGCTCGTCCACCGTGCCCGGACACACCAGTCGGTGGGAGATGACCGTGCGCTCCTGACCGATGCGCCAGGCGCGGTCGCGGGCCTGGTCCTCGACGGCCGGGTTCCACCACCGGTCGTAGAGGACGACGTGACTGGCGGCAGTGAGATTGAGACCGGTGCCGCCCGCCTTCAGCGACAGCACCAACGCGCCCGGGCCTTCGCCTTCCTGGAACTCCTTGACGAGTCGGTCGCGCGCGCCCCGCGCCAGTCCGCCGTGGTAGCAGGCGATGGGCTCGCCGGTGACCTCGGTGAGGTGATCGGCAAGCTTCTTGCCCCACTCCGCGAAGTGGGTGAAGACGAGGATGCGCTCCCCCGCAGCGAACACCGCCTCGACGATCTCCTCCAGCCGTGCCAGCTTGCCCGAGCGTCCGCCCAGCGGCTTGTCGTCGCGCTGGTACGCCGCGGGGTGGTTGCAGATCTGCTTGAGGGCGGTGATCGCCGCGAGGATGGCGGCCTGCTTGGGCGGCTGTCCGTCGTCAGCCCCTTTCACCAGGCTGTCGAGGACGGCCTGGTAGAGCCCGATCTGCTCGGGCGTCATGGTGCAGTGGTCCAGCTCGTCGATCTTGTCGGGCAGCTCGGCCGCCACCTCGGGCTCGGTCTTGGTGCGACGGAACACGAGGATGCCGTTCAGTGCGCGCAGTGCCGCCTCACCCTCGCCCGACAGCTGCGAGATGAAGGTCGCGCGCGATCCGACCAGGCCCGGGTTGGTGAAGTCGAGGATGGCCCACAGGTCGCCGAGTCCGTTCTCGATCGGCGTCCCGGTCAGTGCGAGCCTCGAGCCTGCGTCGATGCGCCGCAACAGCTGCGCGGTGTCGCTGGCCGGGTTCTTGATGGCCTGGGCCTCGTCGAGCACGAGCCGCGTCCAGGCGAGCTGCGCGAGCGCGTCGACGTCGCGCACGGCGGTGCCGTAGGTGGTGATGACGAGATCCGCGCCCGCCACTTCCTTCTTCAGCGCCTTGGCCGATGCACGCGAGGCACCGTGGTGCACGACCACGCGCAGGCTCGGCGTGAAGCGGGCCGCTTCCGCTGCCCAGTTCCCGACCACCGCTGGCGGAGCGATCACGAGCGCGGGACCGTTGCCACCGGTGCGGGCCAGGTGGGCGAGCACGGTGGGCGTCTTGCCCAACCCCATGTCGAGAGCCAGGCAGCCGCCCAGCTCGACGGTGTCGAGGTAGCCGAGCCAGCCGAGGGCCTCCGCCTGGTAGGAGCGCAACACGCCGACGAACCCCTCCGGCGTGGTGACGGCCTCGGTGGTCGCGCCCTTGGCCTTGGCCAGCAGGTCGGTTGCCCACCCAGAGCCCTCGACCGAGATGGCACCGAGAGGCGACCCTTCGAGGCCGACGGCCTGACGGAGGATCTCCGCGCCGGTGAGCTGGGTGGTGCTGGCCCGCTCGGCCAGCGCGGCGGCCGCCTCCTTGAGGTCGACGTGATCGAGCTCGACCCACTTGCCGCGTGATCGCACCAGCGGACGGGCCTCGGCTGCCAGGCGCTTGACGTCGTCGGCGGTGAGCTCCACGTCGTCGAACACCGCCGACCAGCGCACGTTGCTGAGCTGGTGGGCGCCCACGACGCTGTCGCCCGCCGGCTCGGTGAAGAGGCGCAGTCCTGGCGACGGCTTGCGGCGCGACAGCGCAGGCACACGGACCTCGAAGCCGGCCGCCTCGAGGGCTGGTCCCGTCTCGGTCATGAGCTCCCACGCCTCGGTCTGGCTCAGGTACACCTGGCCCCGCCGCATGCCCCCGGCGCGGAGGAGGGCGGGCAGCGCCCGCTCGAGACGGGCCAGCTCGTCGGCGACCGGCTTGGTGGACTTGCTGTCGGCCAGCGCCTGCTCGATGGGCAGCAACCCGCCCCGCGCGCCGGGGCCGAGGACGGAGAGGAACCAGGCGTCGCCCTTGTCGGGCGGGTCGAGCTGCACGACAAGGCGCAGGCGGCCCTGTCCGGTGACGGGCTTGACCCATCGCTCGAGCCGTTTGGACACCTCGGCCCCCGCCGCGACGGGGGCTTCGAACGTCGAACCGTCGAGACGGGTGAGCACCGCCTCTGCCACCTGGGCGGTGGTGCGGGTCGTCGGCGGTGGGGCCGGGAGCTCGAGCCGGCGCGCCGCGTCGCTGGCGATCGCGTGCACCGCCGTGCCGAGGACGTCGTGGGCCACGACGCGCGCGTCGGCGCGAGCGATGGCGGTCACCGCACCGGGCATCGCCGCGGCCAGCGCCGCGAGCTCGCGCTCGTCGACCGCCGCGGGTGCCCACCGCACCGACATCTCCAGGGCGCGGCCGTCGCGGCGCTTCACGCCTCGGAGGGTCGGGACCACGCCGCCGCGCGCGACCAGGCGCACCGCCATCACCGCGACGCGACCCAGCCACACGACGCTCGACCCCACACCGTCGCCGCCCAGGCCCCCGCCCACCGCGACGAGCCACCCGAGCGCCTCCTCGACCGGGATCGAGAGGGCGGCCGCCTTGGCGCCGGCAGGGAGCGCGACGTCGCGGTGCTGGCTCCACCCGAGGGCGGGACCGCCGATGGCCTCGAGGCGATCGGCCAGGCCGTCGATGTTGGCGGGCTCCGCGCTGGGCCCGGCCGCCCAGACCACGACCAGTCCGCCCGACCAGGACGCCTGCAGGCGCACCTCACCCGCGGGCTCGCCGACGCCCGTGACGATCGCCGCGGGGCGCTCGGTCTTGGCCGGCGCGCCGGCAGGCGGCGCGACCTGCTTGGGTCCCGCGCGGTCGTCCTCGTCAGGCGGGTCGGGCTCGTCGGGGCGTGGATGGAAGCGGTCGTAGGCCGCCTCGAGACGATCGAGCTCGCCGTCGAGGTCGGCGATCGCCATCTCCCGCTCCGGCCCGTTGGTCGCCAGCACCGCGTCGAGGTTGGCCTCGACCTCGTCGAGGAGCCGTTCGAAGGTGCGCCGCGTCCCCTCGGGGTCGCCCTCGAGCAGCGCGACCTGTTCGGCGCTCGCCTGCCCCTCGGTCACCGCCCAAGCGGCGGCCTCGAGGGCCTGTGTCCCTTGATCCATGTATGCGTCGGCGTCCCTGCGCCGCAACGCCCTCCGCACGGAGGACGACGCCCGCTCCACCGTCCACACGGACGGGAGCAGGACTCTCACAGTGTAACGCGTGTCGCCGCCGCGACAATTCCCGTCACCCCCGAGGAACAAGACCCCGAAAGTTCGGGGTCCTGCTCCTCGGGGCGTCGATTCAGGGCCGGGTCAGGAGCAGCCGGACGTGGTGCCGCAGCTGGGGCAGGCGTGGCAGCTGCCGGCCCGCTGCATCTGGACACCGCACTGCATGCAGAACGGAGCGTCGGAGTGCGGCGTCTCCGGCTTCGGGTGGGTGGCGGTGGGCTGGTCGGGGACGACCATGCCGACGCTCTCCGTCGCCTCCTCCTCGACACCGGGGAGGGTGGGCTGCATGCGCTCGTCGGTGGTGAGGATGCCCATCTCGGCCCGCTCGTCGTACGGCAGGTAGTCGATGGCCAGGCGCCGGAACACGTAGTCGAGGATCGACGAGGCGATGCGCAGCTCGGAGTCGTCGGTCATGCCCGCGGGCTCGAAGCGCATGTTGGAGTACTTCTCGACGTAGGTGCGCAGCGGCACGCCGTGCTGCAGTCCCAATGAGATCGAGATGGAGAAGGCGTCCATGATGCCGGCGAGGGTGGACCCCTGCTTCGACACCTTCAGGAACATCTCACCCGGGCGGCCGTCGGCGTACTCGCTGATGGTGACGTAGCCCTCGCAGTCGGCCACGCGGAACTTGAACGTCGAGCCCTTGCGCCGCTTCGGCAGGCGCTCGCGCACCGGCTGCTTGACCACGACCGTCTGAATCTCGAGCGCCTTCTCGAGCTCGGCCACCTTGCGGGCCAGCTCGACGTCGGCGCCCTCGATGACGACCGGCGCGTCGGCTCCGTCGCCCTTCTTGGCGGTGGCGAGGGGCTGGGCCACCTTGCAGTTGTCGCGGTAGATGGCGACCGCCTTCACGCCCATCTTCCACGCATCGATGTGCAGCTGCTCGACGTCTTCGATGGTGGCTTCGGTGGGCATGTTGACGGTCTTGGAGATGGCGCCGCTGATCCACGGCTGCACCGCCGCCATCATCTTCACGTGGCCGAGGTAGTGGATGGTGTTGTCGCCCATCGAGCAGGCGAACACCGGCATGTGCTCGCCCGCCAGGTGCGGGGCGCCGAGGATGGACTTGTGCTCGTCGATGTAGTCGACGATGTCGCCCACCTGCGCGTCGGTGTAGCCGAGGCGGCGCAGGGCCCGGGGCACCGTCTGGTTGACGATGGACATGGTGCCGCCACCGACCAGCTTCTTCATCTTCACCAGCCCGAGGTCGGGCTCGATGCCGGTGGTGTCGCAGTCCATCAGCAGGCCGATGGTGCCGGTGGGTGCGAGGACGGTCGCCTGCGAGTTGCGCATGCCGTACTGGTTGCCGAGCTCGACCGCTTCGTCCCACGCCTCTTGCGCGGCAGACAGCAGGTCGGTGGCGACCAGCTCCTCGTTGATCTTGGCGACCTCGTCGCGGTGCATGCCGAGCACGCGGTTCATGTGCTCGGCGTTCTCGCTGTACCCCGCGAACGGACCCATGCGGGCCGCGGTGCGCCCCGACGTGGCGTACGCGTGGCCCGTCATGAGGGCGGTGATGCCCGCGGCCATGGCCCGACCCTCGTCGGAGTCGTACGGCAGGCCCAGGGCCATCAGCAGCGCGCCCAGGTTGGCGTAGCCGAGGCCGAGCTGGCGGAAGCGGCGCGACGTCTCGGCGATGGGCTCGGTGGGATAGTCCGCGTTGCCGACCAGGATCTCCTGAGCCGTGAACACGACCTCCACGGCGGCCTTGAAGCCGGCCACGTCGAAGACGTCGTCCTCGCTGTGGAAGGTGAGCAGGTTGAGGCTGGCCAGGTTGCATGCGCTGTTGTCGAGGTGCATGTACTCGCTGCAGGGGTTCGACGCGTTGATGCGACCGGTGTTGGCGGCGGTGTGCCACTTGTTGATGGTCGTGTCGAACTGCATGCCGGGATCCGCGCATTCCCACGCCGCGGTGGAGATCTGGCGGAACAGCTCGCGCGCCTTGACCGTCTTCACGACCTCGTCGTGCGTGACCGCGATGAGATCCCAATCCGCGTCGTCGAGCACCGCCTGCATGAACTCGTCGCTGACCCGCACCGAGTTGTTGGCGTTCTGGTACTGGATCGAGTGGTTGTCCTTGCCGTCGAGGTCCATGTCGAAGCCGTTGTCGCGCAACACGCGGGCCTTGCGCTCCTCGAGGGCCTTGCACCAGATGAAGTCCTCGATGTCGGGGTGGTCGACGTTGAGGATGACCATCTTGGCCGCGCGCCGCGTCTTGCCCCCGGACTTGATGGTGCCGGCCGACGCGTCGGCGCCCCGCATGAAGCTGACGGGACCACTGGCGGTGCCGCCCCCCTCGAGCAGCTCGACCGACGAGCGGATGCGGGAGAGGTTGATGCCGGCCCCCGAGCCGCCCTTGAAGATCGTGCCCTCCTCGACGTACCAGTTGAGGATCGACTTCATCTGGTCGTCGACCGAGAGGATGAAGCACGCCGACGCCTGCTGCGGCGTGTTGCGTACGCCGATGTTGAACCAGACCGGCGAGTTGAACGCCGCCTTCTGGTGGACGATGAGGTACTTGAGCTCGTCGCTGAAGATGGCCGCCTCGGCCTCGTCGAGGAAGTAGCCGTCCTTCAGGCCCCACGCCGTGACGGTGTCGACCACCCGGTCGGCCACCTGCTTGAGGGACCACTCGCGCTCGGCCGTGCCGAGGGTGCCCCGGAAGTACTTCTGGGCGAGGATGTTGGTGGCGTTGACGCTCCATGTCGCCGGGACCTCGACGCCCACCTGCTCGAAGGCGACCGTGCCGTCCCGGTAGTTGGTGATGCGGGCGTCCCGCTGTTGCCACTCGACCGTCTCGTAGGGGTGGATCCCCTCCGTGGTGAAGTAGCGACGGATGCCGATCCCCATCCGTTCCGGGGCAATCGCCATGCTTGCCGTCCTCCTGTTCCGGGCCCCAGATCCATGCCTCTGTCCTCAGAGACACAAGATGTTGTGGTGGGCCGACCGATCCTACGCGAGATGTCGCGGGGACCCAATTACAGCACCGTAATTACACGGGCGCAATGGTTGCCCTCTCGCGAACCCGCAGGTCAGGGGCCGTTCGCGAAGGTTCGCATTCGTGCACGCGCGCACGAGGGCGGCCCAGCGGGCCGCCCTCGTCCGTTTTGCGCCCTCCGGCGCAGCCTTGCGGCGCAGCCTGGAGGGGTCCCGATCCGTGTCCCTAGGTGAGGAGCAGGATCAGCAGGATGATGAGCACCAGGGTGCCGATGCCGATGTACATGTCTTCCTCCTCGCCGATGGTCGTCGCTGCCATAGGCGTGCCCGCGGAGGGGCGAGGGTAAACAGCGCCTCGGCGGGGAACACAGACCCGTTCTCCCACTGACTACGGTGCCCGGCCGTGGCGGTCGTGGTGGCCATCGACGCGGGGACGACAGGTGTGCGGGCGTTCGCGATCGACGAGAAGGGCCAGCCCGCGGGCTGGGCGTACCGGGAGTTCCCGCAGTACTTCCCGCAGCCTGGCTGGGTCGAGCACGACGCGGCCGAGATCTGGGACGCGGTCGAAGCCACCCTCGCCGAGCTCCGCGAGCGCCTCGATCAGCCGGTCGCCGCGATCGGCATCACCAACCAACGGGAGACGACGGTGGTGTGGGACCGGCGCACCGGCCGGCCTCTGCACCGGGCCATCGTCTGGCAGGACCGCCGCACCGCGGCGCGGTGTGACGAGCTGCGCGAGGCGGGTCACCTCGAGCTGGTGCGCTCGACCACGGGCCTGGTGCTCGACCCGTACTTCTCCGGCACCAAGCTCGAGTGGCTGCTGACCGAGGGCGGCGTGGAGGCGGGACCCGACCTCGCGTTCGGCACGGTGGACAGCTGGGTGCTGTGGAACCTCACGGGCGGCGCCGTCCATGCCACCGACCCGAGCAACGCCAGCCGCACCCTGCTCTACGACATCCGCACGCGGCAGTGGTCCGACGAGATGTGTGCGCTGCTCGGCGTCCCGGCCTCGTGCCTCCCCGAGGTCCGCCCGTCGAGCGGACGGTTCGGCACGACGTCCGACGGCATCCCGGTGAGCGGCATCGGCGGCGACCAGCAGGCGGCCCTGTTCGGCCAGGCCTGCTTCGAGCCGGGCATGACCAAGAACACCTACGGCACGGGCAGCTTCGTGCTCATGAACGTCGGCCCCGACCTCCCCGCTCCCGCCGACGGTCTCCTCACCTCCGTCGCCTGGGAGCTGGCCTCGGGTGACTTGGCCTACGTGCTCGAGGGCGCCATCTTCGTCACCGGCGCCGCAGTGCAGTGGCTGCGCGACGGTCTCGAGGTCATCGATGACGCGGCCGCGATCGAGGCCCTCGCCGCCTCCGTGCCGGACACCGAAGGCGTCTACGTCGTGCCCGCCTTCACCGGCCTCGGCAGCCCGTGGTGGGACCCGTACGCGCGCGGCACTGTGGTGGGGTTGTCACGCGGGACGGGCCGCGCCCATCTGGCGCGCGCCGTCCTCGAAGCGATGGCGTTCCAGACCCGGGATGTCGTCGACGCCATGAGCGCGGTCAGCGGGCGCGACGTGCTCGGCCTACGGGCCGACGGTGGGGCGTCGGCCAACGACCTGCTCATGCAGATGCAGGCCGACCAGCTCCAAGTGCCGGTCACGCGGCCTCGCGTGCAGGAGACCACCGCCCTCGGCGCCGCGTCCCTCGCGGGCCTGGCCGAAGGGGTGTGGGGCTCGCTCGACGAGCTGGCCGCCCACTGGTCCCTCGACACGGAGTTCACGCCGAAGGCGTCGAAGGCGGGCGCCGACGCGCGCCACGCGGGCTGGTTGCGCGCCGTCGAGCGCTCGAGGGGCTGGGCCGCCTCCTGACTGACGCACTCTCGAGGAAATAGCCCACCGATTCGGTGGGCTATTTCCTCGAGAGTGCGTCCCTGGCCGGGCTGACCTCGGCCCAGCGCCGGTCGGCGATGCGGGCGAGGGCGGCCAGCTGGCGCCGCTCACGGGCGCGGAAGGGTCGACCGTGACGGCCGACCACGAGGGACAACTCGCCGGCGGGGAGCGAGGCCCAGGCCACGTCGTCGGGGCCACCCTCCCCCGCCGCCAGCACGTCGGACGAGCGACTGCCGTCGACGAAGGCGGTAAGCCACGCCGCGTCGGGGGCCTCGCCGGCCGACGCCAGCATCGTGCCCGAATCGGGGCCGATCACCGCCGCCCAGTCACCCTCGAAGTCGGCCCGGGCGTGGGTGACCATGGTCGTGAGCAGGCCCTCGGGCGTGGCCTCCTCGACCAGCAGAGCCGCCGCTTCCAGGGCGGCAAGACGGGGATCGGGCAGGGACTTGGCGGCGCGCACGTCCTCCACGTCGACGCCGTCGACCTGGCCGATCTCGGCGATCAGCAGGGGAACGAGGTCCTCGTCAGGGAGGTCGACGACCAGTTCGTCGATGGCCCGTCCTGCGCCGCGCTCGAGGATGTCGATGCCGACCACGTCGCCTCGGACCGCCCCGACCCGGCTGGCCACCGCCCCCAGGACACCGGGGCGGTCGGGCATCCACACGCGGACGACGAAGGTGGCCACGACTCCAGCGTAAATGCCCGGTGTGAACGAAGCGTTACACGGGTGTTGCGGTGTGAGGCAACATGCAGCCTGTGACCGGCCCCGTGGGGACGCGAGCGCTGCTGTTCACCGACATCGAGGGCTCGACGCGCCTGCTCGCATCCCTGGGCGATCGGTACCCCGCGGCGCTCGGGGACCACCGGGCGCTCATGCGGGCGGCCATGGCCGCCCACAACGGCACGGAGCACTCGACGGGAGGCGACGGCTTCTTCGTCATCTTCGACTCAGCGCGAGACGCGCTCGCCGCCGCCGTGGAAGCCCAGCTCGCGCTGGCCGCCCACTCCTGGCCGGACGGCGTCGATCTGCGGGTGCGCATGGGAGTCCACGCGGGCGAGATCGAGTGGGCCGACGGCGACGTGGTCGGGATGGCCATCCACGAGGCGGCCCGCATCGGCGACGCCGCCCACGGCGGGCAGGTGCTGGTCTCGCCCGTCGTGCGCGACCTGGCGGCCGGGGCCCTGCCGCCCCGCGTGTCGCTACGCAGTCTGGGGCGCCACCGCCTGAAGGACGTCACCGAACCCGTCGAGCTGTTCCAGGTCTGCCACGCCGAGCTGCCCGGCACGTTCCCGGCGCCTCGCACGCGCGAGGCCGTCGTTGATCTTCCCGTGCCCCGCACGTCGTTCGTCGGCCGCAACGCGGAGCTGGCCGCGGTGGTGACACTGTTGGCCCACAGCCGCCACGTGACGCTCACCGGTGTCGGCGGCTCCGGCAAGACAAGGCTCGCGTTGGAGGCGGCGCGACGGGATCGCGATCGACACCCCGACGGCGTGTTCTTCGTCGACCTGGCGCCCATCGCCGATCCCGACGCCGTCCTCAGCGCGGTCGCGACGGGCGTGAACGTCCAGGGTGAGGAGTCTGACCTCGAGGCCATGCTGCTGACCTACCTCGGTGCGCGGCGGTCGCTCATCGTGATCGACAACTGCGAGCACCTCATCGACGCCAGCGCCGACGTGATCGACGTCATGCTCGGCCGCTGTCCGAACATCACGGTGCTCGCCACCAGCCGAGAGGCGCTGCAGCTCGAGGGCGAACAGAGCTACCGCGTGCCGTCATTGGCCGCCGCCGACGCGCACGGTGCCGCGGTCGAGCTGTTCGTGGCTCGCGCCCGCGCCGCGGCTGGCCAGTTCGACCTCACCGACGACATCGCGACGGACGTGGTCGCCATCTGTCAGCGTCTCGACGGCATCCCGCTCGCCATCGAGCTGGCCGCCGCACGCGTCGACCACCTCAGCGTCGCTGACATCGCCCGGCGTCTCGACGAGCGCTTCGACCTCCTCGTCGGGGGCCGCCGTCGCCGGGCGCAACGACAGCAGACCCTCCAGGCCGCGATGGACTGGAGCTGGGACCTCCTGAGCGACGTCGAGCAGAGCTGCCTGCGCCGGCTCGCGGTCTTCTCGGGCTCGTTCACCCTCGAGGCGGCCGAATCGGTCGTGGCCATGCCGAGCTCGGTCGAGCTGATCCGATCTCTGGTGGCCAAATCGCTGGTGAATGTCGAGCCGGCCGCGGAGCTGACCCGGTACCGGCTGCTCGAGACCGTGCGTCTGTACGCCCAGGACCGCCTGGTCGACAGCGGAGAGGCGCCGTCGACCCGGGACGCCCACCGCGATTACTACGTCGAGCTGTTCGACCGCATCGGCTGGGAGTCGTACCTCGATTTCGACACGATCGGCGGTTGTCTGGCCGACCACGGCAACCAGCGGGCCGCCCTCGACTGGAGCACGGCTCAGAACCGTCCGGACCTGGTGGGTCGATTGGCGTTGACGGTGGGGTTCACGTGGATGCATTCACCGCCGCTCCGCGACGAGGCGTGGCGATGGTTGGTAGCCGTCGCCGAGGACGAGTCGCAGCCGCGCGAGCTGCGCGCCGACGTCTACGGCTGCATGGCGGGTCTTGCCATCGGCGCGGGCGACCTGGGCCGCGTTCGCCCCCTGGCCGAGCGGTCACTCGAGCTCGCACCCGATGGCGAAACGCGCTCGATCGCGCTCTGGGCCCTCGGCCGGTACGACGAGGCGATCGAGGTCGCACGGGAGCTGGACCAGCAAGTCGAGGCCCGATGGTGCGAGGGCTGGGCCGCCAGCACGACCATCGCCATCAACCCGCCGGGCGCGCTGTCCCGGTTCGAGGCCATCCTCGCTAGCGGAGAGCCCGACCGGCGCACGTGGGACCGATGGTGGGCGCTCCTCGGCTGCGCGCTCGCGAGGCTGCTGCTCGGCGACGGCGGACGAGCCCTCGAAGACGCCCGCACTCTCGACGCCATGCTCAGCCCGTACGCGTCATGGGGCGGGTCATTGTTCCGCTACGGCGCCGTCCTTGAGTCGATGGCGCTGGCCCGCTTGGAACGCTTCAGCGACGCGCGCGTCGTGCTGTCCGATCTCGCCGCCGCGACCCTGCGCGACCACTACCCGCTCATGGCGACCGACTGCGTCATCGCCCTCGGGTACATCGCGTTGCGCGAGGGAGACGTCGCCGGTGGTGCCGAGCTCATGGCGCTCGCCGCCCGCGATGGGCGGTTCCGGACTCAGCCGATGTACTTCTTCCTGGGCCGCATCCTGTTCGACCTGCACGCGGACGGGACGGCCCACGCCCTCGAGCCGCCCATCCCGACCGTGGCCGAGTTCGGCGGCCACGTCGCCCAGGTGATGGCGGGAACGTCCCTTCCCGATCCCGAGCTGTCGGCGACCATCGACGCCGTCCTCGAGGATCTCGTCGCCGGTCAGCGCTGACGCCGCGTGGCCTCGGTGGCGAGTTCGGCGCGGGTGGAGACGCCGACCTTGGCGAAAACGTGGGCAAGGTGGGTCTTCACGGTTCCGCGGGAGATGAAGAGGCGCTCGCCGATCTGCGGGTTCGTGAGACCCTCGGCGACGAGACGCACGACGTCCAACTCGGTCGGCGTGAGGCTGTCCCAACCCGAGGCGGGTCGCCCGCGTGGGCCACGCCCGCGCGTGGCCTGGGCGACCGCCTCGGGCAGGTCGCAAGCCTGGCCCGACGCCCATGCCTGCCGGAACTGCTCGTCGCCCAGGACTCGTCGAGCCGCGTCCTCGGCGTCCGCATGCGCCGCGTCGAGCGATGGCCAGCGCACCAGGCCGGAGTCGGCGCGGGCGCGAGCAGCGGCGCCAAGGAGTCGTGTGCCCTCCGCGTGGTCCTCGCGCTCCACGAGGATGCAGCCCAGCGCCTCCAGCGCGTCGATGGTGCTCAACGTGTCGGGATACCCGACGGCGCGACGAGCTGCGTCCTCGGCCACGTCCAGCTCACCGGCAGCCTGCGCGATGAGTGCCTTGATCGTCAGCACCCGGCCGATCGCGGGCGCTGACCGCCCGGCCCGGTCGAGGGCCTCGTCGATGAGCGCGTAGGCCCGGCCCACGTCGCCCGTCTCGGCCGTCGCTCTCGCGAGAAGAGCACACGACATCGCTGCCGCCCACGGTGGGCCGGCCGCGGCGAAGGAAGCGGTCGCCTCGGCCGCCGCCTCCTTGGCCGCGGCGTCGTCGCCCTGCGCTGAGCGCAGCCACGCCAGTCCCCACATCGCGAGGGCACGCGCGAACGGGTTCCCGGTGTCGGCCGCGTCGCGCGCGCTTCTGTCGGCGAGGAGCTCTGCCTCCTCGTACTGGCCCAGCGACGTCAACACGATGGCCAAGTTGGCCGCGATCATCGGGACCCACAGGCGGTCCCGCGCGGTGGACGCCACGCCGAGGCCCTCGCGCATCTCTGCTTCGGCGTGGCGCGAACGCCCGAGTGCCCACGAGCAGAGCCCGGCGAAGTAGAGACCGGTGCGCAAACCGATGAGATCGCCATCCGCGCGTGCTGACGCGATGTTCCCCGCGAACACGTCCTGGGCCGCCTCGACCTCACCGAGCGCGAGCCGGTTGAAGCCGACCCAGTTGAGGGCGTGACGCGCAGCCCAGCTGTCGCCGACGGCCACGGTGGCTGCGGCCGCCGCCTCGAGACTCGGCACCGCGGTCGTCGGATCGAGCATCCCCTCCGCGAACGCGATGTAGACGCGAGCTCGCGCCGCGAGGCGGTCGTCGCCCGCCTCCTCGGCGAGCGCCAGACCTCGCTTCCCGTCGGTGAGCGACTGCTCGAGGTCCACCGCGCCGTACGCGGTGATCGTCTGCAGCGCGACGAGCGACTGCGCGAGCAACCGGCCCTCTGGGGCCGCCGCGCCCATGAGCCCTTGGATGACGGTCAGGCCCTCCGGTATGCGGCCGCTGAAGGCCCAGCGCTCAGGCCATGCCGTCGCGAGGCGAAGGCCGTCTGCGGCCCGACCCGCGGCCAGCGACCACTCCAGCGCGCCCCGGATGTTGTCGAAGTCCCGCTCGAGCCGGTCGAGCCACTCCGCGGTGCCCCCGGACTCGACCAACGACTGGGCCCGCTCCACCAGATCGGTGAAGTGCTCGAGGTGTCGCGCCCGCACGTCATCGCTCTCGCCCGCCTCGACCAGCTTCAGTCGGCCGTACTGGCGAACGGTCTCCAGCAGGCGATAGCGGTCGCCCTCGTCCACCTGCACCAACGACCTGTCGACGAGTTGCAGCAGGAGGTCGAAGACCTCGTACGCGTCGAGGCCGTCACCGCTGCAGACCGCCTCCGCCGAATCCAACGCGAAGGTGCCGGCGAACACCGACAGGCGACCGAAGAGCCTGCGTTGGTGCTCGTCGAGAAGGGTGTAGCTCCAACCGACCGACGCCTCGAGTGTGCGCTGCCGTGGCATGGCGGTGCGGGCGCCGCCCGCAAGGAGCCGGAAGCGCTCGTCCAGCGCTTCCGCGATCCGTGTCGGGCTGAGGGCACGGGCCCTCGCGGCCGCCAGCTCGATGGCAAGAGGGATGCCGTCGAGCCGTCGACAGATCTGGACGACGGCCGGCGCGGTGTCCGCCGTCAGCGCGAACGTCGGGCGGGCCCGCACGGCACGATCGACGAACAGCCGAACGGCCTCGTACTCATCGAGGGCGTGCAGTGCGACGTCGTCGCTCGGCACCGTCAGCGACGGCAGACGCCACGTGATCTCGCCGTCCACTCCCAGCGGTTCTCGACTGGTGGCCACGACGACGACGCCGGGGCAGGACACGAGGAGCGTGTGCGCGAGTGCCGCGCAAGCGTCGATGAGGTGCTCGCAGTTGTCGAGGATCACCAGGCAGCGGCGCGACGCGAGCAGCCGGGCCACGGTCGTCTCCGCTCGCTCCCCCGGCACCTCGCGGATGCCGAGCGCGTTGGCGACGGTGGTCGCGACGAGGCCAGGATCCGCCACGGGCGCGAGATCGACCCACCACGTCCCGTCGGGGTGGTCGTCGAGGACCTGCGCCGCGACCTGGAGCGCGAGCCGGGTCTTCCCGCATCCTCCCGAGCCCGTGATGGTCACCAGCCGTTGGTCGGCGAACGCCTTGCGCAGCGCGGCGATCTCGTCCTCACGACCGATGAAGGTCGTCAGCTGCGCCGGCAGGTTGTTGGGCCGGGCGTCGACGGAGCGCAGTGGCGGAAACTCGCGCGGGAGCTCGGGGTGCCAGAGCTGGAAGACGTGCTCCTGCCGGCCGAGGTCGCGGAGCCTGTGCGAGCCGAGGTCGTCGAGCACTGCGCGCTCGGGCAGCCGGTCGCCGAGCAACTCCTGGGTCGCGCTCGACACCAGCACCTGCCCGCCGTGCGCGAGCTCACGCAGGCGAGCCGTCCTGTTCATGGCGGGGCCCATGTAGTTGGCGTCGTCACGCAGCTGCGCCTCACCCGTGTGGATGGCCATGCGAACGCGGACCGGGCGATCGGTCGGCCATGCCTCGTACATCAACGCGCGTTGCGCCGCCAGCGCGGCGGCCAGGGCGTCGGACGGACGGGCGAACGCCGCGACCACGCTGTCGCCCTCGCCCTGTTCCAATGGCCGGGTCCCGGCGTGGGCGGTGATGGCCGCGTCGAGGATCTCATAGTGCCGGGCGACCGCCGGCCCGACGGTCCCGTCGTCACCCTCCCACAGGCGGGACGAGCCCTCGACGTCCGTCAGCAGGAAGGTGACCGTGCCGGTCGGGATGGGCATGACGCTGACAGGATGGCGCAGTTGACGCGCCCAGAACATCTGCCATGTGGCAGATGCGAAATCTTCTCGAATCCCTTGCCATCGAACGCGTGTGCGAGTAAAATAACACCGTTGTAGTTCTCACTTCCCCCTGAGAACTCCCGTGGCCTCGAGGAGGCAGCGGTGTTGCTGGAGTCGCTTCGCACGATGGGGACCGAGCTCGACGTGCTGCTGGCGTCGCTCGATCCTGAGCGGTTGGCGTCGACCGACGCGGCCGCCGTGCTCGCCGCGGCTGCCGCGGTCGAACTGCGGGCCAGCTCGATCAAGACCCTCGTCGCCGATCGTGCCGCCGAGGCGAACACGTGGGCGCGTGCCGGGCACCGCTCCCCCGAAGAGTGGCTGTCGGCCACCACGGGCACGAGCTACGGCGAAGCGGCGGCGACGTTGGAAGCCTCGGCCAAGCTTTCCGAGCTGCCGGCGGTCAGCGACGCGCTGCGCCGTGGCGAGCTGTCGGGTCCCAAGCTGCGTGCCATCGCAGCCGCGGCCACCCAGGAGAACGAGGAGCGCCTGCTCGACGCCGCGTCGGTCGAGAACCTCAAGCAGCTCCAGCGCACCTGTAGCAAGGAACAGGCCCGGATGCGCTCGATCGCTGAGGAACGGGCCCGCAACGAGCGCGTGCATCGCCAGCGCTTCTACCGGTCATGGACCGACAGCGACGGGGGCTACTGCTTCGAGGGCAAGACCACGCCCATGGTGGGTGCCCGCATCGAGGCCGCGATCACGGCCGAGGCAGACCGGGTGTTCAAAGAGGCCTATGCCGAGGGTCGCCACGAACCGGCGGCCGCGTACCGAGCCGACGCCCTGGAGCGCCTGGTCACCGGTGGCGGCGCCGGCGTCGGCACCACCGTCGTCGTGCGCGTCGACGAGAGGCGCCTCGCGGGCGGAAGCGGTCTGTGCGAGGCGGTTGGCACTGGCTGCGTGCCGGTCGAGGAGGCCATCGGTGCGATCCTCGCCGGCGCGTTCGTCAAGGCGGTGCTGCACGACGGCACCGACGTCTCGGCGGTGAGCCACCTCGGGCGCCACGTGCCCGCCGAGCTCGCCACCGCGGTGCACGAACGTGACGGCTACCACTGCGTGCGGCCGGGGTGCGGCGCGACGCAACGGCTCGAGGTGCACCACTACCTGCTCGACCACGCCAGGGGCGGAGCGACCGCCTATTGGAACCTGGCCACTCTCTGCCGCCACGACCACGAGCTCGTCACCCACGGCGGGCACCGGCTCGAGGGCGGGCCAGGGCGCTGGAGCTGGGTTCCCCCACCCGCCTGACCGGCGCGGTCAGCTCCGCTTCGCCGCCTCGGTCGCGAGCTGCACGCGTGAGCTGACGCCCACCTTGGCGTAGACGTGGGTGAGATGGGCCTGCACCGTTCGCGGCGAGATGAACAGTCGCGCCGCGATCTCCTTGTTGGGCAGACCGTCGGCGACGAGGCGCACCACGTCGAGCTCGGCCGGCGTCAGGCTGGCCCAGCCGGCCGACGGTCGCTTGCGCTCGCCCCTGCCGCGCTGGGCGTAGGCCACCGCCTCGTCGAGCGAGAGCGCAGCACCCTCGGCCCACGCGGCATCGAACGCGTCGTCGCCGAGCTCCGCACGCGAGGAGGCGACTACTGCGTCGTACCAGTCGCGGTAGATGACGAAGCGGACGTAGCCGACGCGGTCCCGCAACGCCTGCGCGGCGCCGAGGGTCCGCGCCGCCTCCTCGTGGTTCGCGCCCGAAGCGGACAGAGCCGCCAGCAACTCGAGCGTGTCGCACAAACCCCCCTTGTCGCCGTACTCGTCACGCACGACGAGCGCCTGGTGGCCAAGCCGTTCGGCGAGGTCCGTATCACCCTCGGCAGACGCGACGCGGGCGCGGGCGGTCAGTGCCCAGCCCCGCTCCCATCGCATCTCGGGCGTCGGCCTCGCCATGGCCTCATCCGCCCGATGCCGAGCGCCTTCGACGTCGCCAGCAGCAAGGTCGGCCTCGGCCAGCGGACCGAGGGCCGACCGGGCCCAGACCTCGTGCGGACTCCAGCGACCCAGCAGCTCCTGGGCCTGGGCGACATCACCCGTCGCCAGCGAGGCGATCCCCCCCAGGACGCAGACCCAGCCGTCGACCATCGGGATCCCGAGATCGTCGGCGACGGTGAGGCTCTCGGCGCGGTACGTCCAAGCCCGGCTGGCATCACCGGAGAGCGCGTGGATGAGTCCTGCATTTGCGAGCGCGAAACCTATCGACAACCGGTCGGCTGCGGCCCGCGCGTCAGCAACCGATTCGGTCGCCAAGGACGTCGCTCGGCGCAGGTCACCCCGCGTGCACAACAGGAACGCCAGGAGATACTGGCACGAGCGGGATACGAACCCGTTGGCCCTCGTGGACCCAACAACGAGTCCTTCCTCCAGCAACGCCACCGCTTCCTCGACGTCGCCCAGATCGGCGCTCGCGTTGGCGAGGAAGAAGAGCACCATGCCGACCAAGCCCGCGTTGCTCCCGCGGGCGAGAGCGAGCGACTCACGGAGGGCCTCCGCTGCCGCCTCGGGGGCGGTGAATACTTGGGTGACGCCGGCCGAGGCCAGTGCGTAGGCGATAAGGGCCGGGTCGCCGACGTCGCGGGCCAACGCGACGGCTTCGAGGGCGCGAGGGATGGCACGGTCGGCGAAGGCGAAGCTGTCGAGCCAACCGGCGGCGGCGAGTGCCGCCGCTCGAAACGACGGCTGCAGTGGCCCACGTCCGAGGACCTCGTCGAACCAGGTCCGGCCCTCCTTGAAGCGGCCGTCGAACCAGATGGCGTTGAGGGAGACCGCGATCACCACGGCTCGGTCGAGCTCATCTGCCTCGAGGCTCCAGCTCATGGCGGCCCGGAAGTTGTCGAGCTCCACTGCCAGCTGCACCCGGTCGTTCGCCCCGGCCAGACCCACCAGCGCCGTCACACCGACGTAGTGGTCGCGATGAAGGCGCCGGGTTCCGACCGCCTCGTCGGCGGTGTCGAGCTGCTCGGCCGCATACTGACGCACTGTCTCGAGCAGTCGATAGCGGGTCGTGCCGTCCGTCTCGTCCGCGGTAACAAGGGACTTGTCGACCAGCAGGGCAAGCAAGTCGAAAACGTGGTGGGGCTCGAGGTCGCCGTCGGCGCCGACGGCCTGGGCGGCTTCCAGATCGAACGACCCCGGGAACACGGCGAGCCGGCGGAACAGCACCTGTTCGGCGTCACTGAGCAGTCGGTGGCTCCAGTCGACCGATGCGCGCAGCGTCTGCTGCCGTTGCACGGCCGTGCGGGAGCCGCCCGTGAGCATGCGGAAACGGTCGTTGAGGCCGGCGGCGATCTGCTCGGGTGAGAACGCCCGCACGCGCGCGGCGGCCAGCTCGATGGCGAGGGGGATGCCGTCGAGCCGCCGACACACCTCGTCGACGGCGGTGGCGTTGGCGTCGTTGACGGCGAAGTCGTTGCGGGCGCGACGGGCGCGATCCTCGAACAGACGCCGGGCCTGGGTGTCGTCGAGTGAGGGCACCCGCCACGTCGCCTCCCCCGCGACCCCGAGGGGTTCGCGGGTGGTGGCGAGGATGGTGAGGGACGGGCAGCCGCGCAGAAGGGCCTCGGCGAGCGAGGCGGATGCGTCGAGGAGGTGCTCGCAGTTGTCGAGGACCACGAGCACCGGACGGCCGGCCGTGTGGCGGATGATGGTCTCGGTGGCGGTCCGGTTGACCTCGTCCTGCAGCCCCATGGCGCGGGCGACACTCGTCGCCACCAGGTCGGGGTCCGTGATCGGCGCCAGCTCGACGTGCCACACCCCGTCCGGGAAGTCGGCCAGGAGCTCGGCGCCGACCTGCACGGCGAGGCGGGTCTTTCCCGCGCCGCCCGAGCCCGTGAGCGTCACCAGCCGGTGCTCGCGAAACAGGGTCCGAAGCTCGTCGAGCTCGGCCTCCCGCCCGATGAAGCTCGTCAGCTGGATGGGAAGGTTGTTGGGGTAGGCGTCAACCGAGCGCAGCGGTGGGAACTCCGACCGCAGCTCGGGGTGGCCGAGCTGGTGGACGTGCTCAGGCCGGGCCAGGTCCTTGAGACGGTGGGTGCCGAGGTCGGTGAGGGTGGCCTTGGCAGGGAGGCGCTCGACGACGATGTCGTGGGTGGCCTGGGAGAGGAGGGTCTGGCCCCCGTGGCCCAAGTCGCGCAGGCGGGCCGTGCGGTTCATGGCCGGGCCCATGTAGTTGGCGTCGTCGCGCAGCTGGACCTCGGCCGTGTGGATGCCGATGCGCAGGCGGATGGGATCGAGGTCGGCCAGCTGCAGCCCGAGCGCGGCGGCGACCGCGTCGGAGGCTCGGGTGAAGGCGGCCACGAAGCTGTCGCCCTCGCCCTGTTCGAGGGGTCGGGCGCCGTTGTGGCGACCGAGGGCCTCGACCAGGGTGTCCTCCAAGCGGCCGAGCGCGGCCGCCATGACCTCGGGCTCGGTCTCCCACAGCCGGGTCGAGCCCTCCACGTCGGCCAGCAGCAGCGTGACCGTGCCCCCGGGTAGCACCGCACCAGTTTCCTCCATGGATGGGCACCTTGCCGGACAAAACGCCTGGGTACATCAGCGAAAGCGCGTAGATGGGAGGTGTGCCGGGGCGCGCGCAGATTCGGCCATCTGGCCGATGTCCGCGGTCCTCGACCGAGCGCAGGCTGCCGCCATGAGAACCACACACCGAACCGACACCAAGCTGGACACCCTGGCCTCCCTCGATCTGTTCTCGCGTTGTGGCCGCGCCGACCTCGTTCGGCTCAGTCGCCTCACCACGTTGGCCGAACGTGATGCCGGCACCGTGCTGTGCACGGAGGGCAGGGCGGCGCGAGAAGCGTTCGTGATCGTCGAGGGAGAGGCGCTCGTGGAGATCGGGGGGCGGCCGGTTGCCACCCTGGGCCCGGGCGAGCTGCTCGGCGAGGTGGCGCTGCTCGACCGAGGGCCCCGCACGGGCACGGTGACGGCCCAGACGCCCATGACGCTGGTGGCGATGAGCGCGCTGGAGTTCGCCGGGATCCTGGACGACATCGTCAGCGTGCGGAACGCCGTCGTGCGCACCGTGACTCGCCGGCTGCGCAGCGCCGACGCGATGGCGGGCTCTCTCTAGGCGGGAACCGGCGCAGGCTCGGGCGTGGCAGACGCGATCTTGGCCGGCTCGGGCACCTCGGCCGACTCAGCCTCCTCGGCCTTGCGCTTGGCGTAGCTGTTCACGTAATCCTGCTCGGAGAGCTCACGGAGCTCGAACATGATCTCGTCGGTGATCTGGCGCAGGACCAGGGGGTCGTCGGCCCGGTCGGCGTACCGCTCGAACGTCATCGGCGTGGAGAAGCGCACGGTGATCGGCATGAAGAAGTTGGGCTTGACCTGGCCGATGGGCTGGGCCTCCTTGGTGCCGATCATGGCGACCGCGATCACCGGGGCAGCCGTCTGCATGGCCAGCCGGGCCACGCCGGTATGGCCCTTGTAGAGGCGCCCGTCCGGGGAGCGCGTGCCCTCCGGGTAGATGCCGAACAGGCCCTCGCCCTCGAGGACCTCGCGCGCTGAGTCGAGGGCCCGCTGCGACGCCGATCCGCCCTCGCGCTTGATGGGGATCTGGCCGACGGCCCGGAAGAACCACGCCGTCTTGGGGTCGTCGAAGTACTCGGCCTTGGCCACGAACGTGACGCGCCGTCTGAGGACGAGCGGAAGGAAGATGGAGTCGCTGAACGAGATGTGGTTGCCCGCGAGGATGGCGCGCCCGTGCTTGGGCACGTGCTCGAGGCCCTCGACCCGGATGCGGAAGAGGAACCGCAGGATCGGGGTCAGGATCGCTTTGACCACCCAGTACGCCATCGCGGCGAGACAGTATCCCTGGCCAGGGGCCCGCGGGTTTCTTGACCGGGCGGTCAAGCAGATTTACGGTCCCCGGTGAGATGAACCGCCGCCTCACCAGCCGGGGCAAAGAGCGCCGGCGCCAGCTGATGGATCACGCCACCGGACTCTTCGCGGAGAACGGCTACCACCCCACCTCGGTGGCCGAGATCGTGCAGGGGCTCGGGGTCGGCAAAGGCGTCTTCTATTGGTATTTCGAGTCGAAGGAGCAGCTGCTCGTCGACATCCTCAAGGAGGCGCAGCACGACCTGCGCCGGTCCCAGCAGCAGGCCATCGGGGACGAGACCGACCCCGTCCGCCGCATCGAGCTCGGCATCCGGACGTCCCTCGCGTGGCTGGCCGCCAACCGCCGCCTCATCACGCTCTTCCAGTTCGCGGCCACCGAGGAGCGCTTCGCCCCCACCCTGCGCCGGGGCCAGGAAGTCGCCATCGCCGACGTCGTCCCCCACGTGAAGGAGGGCATCGTCGCCGGCCGCATCCGCGACACCGACCCCCTCGTGCTGACGCATGCCATCCTCGGCGTCACCAACCACCTGGCCCGCGCCTTCGTCATGGAGCGGGGCGAGTCCCCCGACGAGGTGGCCGACGCCGCCGTCGCCTTCTGCCTCGGCGGCCTGACTGGCTGACCGGGTCGAGTCCGGGGAACCTGTCAGGCGAGCTTCGGGAGCGCCTTCTTGAGGTTGCGGACGGCCTGGGTGATGCGCTGCTCGTTCTCGATGAGAGCGAAGCGCACGTAGCCCTCGCCGCCGGGGCCGAAGCCGTTACCGGGTGAGACGGCGACAGCCGCCTCCTTCACCAGGAAGGACGCGAACTCCATCGAGTTCATGTCCGCGTAGGCGGCCGGGATGGGCGCCCACAGGAACATGGTGCCCTTGGGCTTGGTGACCTCCCACCCGATGCGCACCAGGCCATCGCACAGCGCGTCGCGGCGGGCCTGATAGATCTCGTTCACTTCCTTGGGGTACTCCCCCGCCTCGTTCATCGTGACCGTCGCGGCGATCTGGATGGGCTGGAACGTGCCGTAGTCGAGGTAGCCCTTGAGCTTGGCGAGGGCGGCGACGATCTCGGCGTTGCCGACCAGGAACCCGACGCGCCATCCCGCCATCGAGAACGACTTGGTGAGGGTGTAGAGCTCGACGGCGACGTCCTTGGCGCCCGGCACCTGCAGGATCGACGGTGGCTGGTAGCCGTCGAAGGCGGTGTCGGAGTAGGCGAAGTCGTGCACGAGCACGATCTCGTGCTCACGCGCGAAGTCCACCAGCCGCTGCATCCACGCCAGGTCGACGCACGCGGTGGTGGGGTTGTGCGGAAAGGACAGGATCACCACGCGCGGCTTGGGCCACTGCTCCTCCCATGCCGCGAGGAGGTTCTGGAAGAAGTCCTCACCCGGGCCGAGCCGGATCTGCTGCACCTCTGCACCGGCGAACAGGGGCGCGTAGATGTGGATGGGGTACGACGGCGACGGGACGAAGGCGCTGTCGCCGGGGCCGAGCAGCACCCACATGAGATGGGACAGCCCCTCCTTGGCGCCGATGGTGGTGATGACCTCGGTCTCGGGGTCGAGCTCGACGCCCCACTTGGTGAGGTAGCGGTCGGCCATGGCCTTGCGCAGGTTGGGGATGCCGCGGCTGACCGAGTACCGGTGGTTGCGCGGGTTGTGGGCCGCCTCCGAGAGCTTCTCGACGGCGATGTCCGGCGACGGGATGTCGGGGTTCCCGAAGGCCAGGTCGATCACGTCTGCGCCTGCCCAACGCGCTTCCTTCTTCAGGGCGTCGATGACGCCCAGCGCGTACGGCGGTAGCGAGGTGATGCGCCTGAACTCCACGTCGGTCAGCCTACGTGAGACCCTCTCGGACCTCGGCCCGGGTTTCTAGGTGACCAGCGCCTCCCGGACCTCGGCAAGGGTTTCGTAGGCGGACGGGTCGTCGTGCACGTCGAGCGGCGAGCACACCGCGTAGGTGATGCCCACCTCGGCGAGCGCCTCGAAGTGGCGGGCGACGGCGGTGACGGTGCCGTGAACGAGATGATGCCGCAGCCCGTAGCGGCGAACCTTGGCTTCCACATCCGCGTCGGTGCGTCCGATGAGCACCTGGCCACCCCACGTCACGTCGTAGTCGCGCCGTCCCACCCGTTCGCGCACGTCCTCGATCTCGTGCAGGACCTCGCCCGGACTGGCGCCCCAGATGTTGAGGGCGTCTGCCGTCTCGGCCGCGACCTGACGGATCTCGGGTGAACGTCCGCCCGCCCACGTGGTGACACCGCGCTCGCGCAGCGACCGGCAGACGTTCCCCACCGCCGCGACCCGCACCGCCTTCGACCCGTAGACGACGCCGAAGGCATCGTTCTCGGGCCGGCTCAGGTGGTCGCCCGCTCCCACGCCGGCGATCATGCGCTCGGGGCCGGCCACGTGCGCATGTGACGCCAGCGTGTTGACCAGCACCGCGTCCGGCAGCAGGTCGACGCGCGCGACGAGGGTGCCGAGCTGGATGCGCCGCGTCTCCTCGCCGAGCGCACCGAGCAGTCCGTGGCTGTGCAGCACCGAGCCGTCGGGGTTGCCGATCGGCCAGAGGTGGTCGAACACGAAGACGCCGTCGAGCCCCAGGGACTCGGCCCGCTGAGCGGCGTCGATGGCGTGATCCGCCTCGGCCCGGAACTGCGGGAGCGTGGTCCCGAACCTGACCTTCACCACCGCCTCACCGACGCCTCACCAGTGCAGCGCGGCAGCGCCGATGGCACCGGCACGCTCGCCCAGCTGGGCGGGCACGATGTCGATCGTGGGCCGGTGGTCCGCGCCTTCGACCAGCTCGGCGAAGGCGGCGCGCGTCGGCGTCATGAGCACCTCGCCCGCCTCGATGAGCCCGCCGCCCAGCACGAAGACCGACGGGTCGTAGATGTTGGCCAGGTTGGCCAGCCCGAGGGCGAGCCACCAGGCCAACCGGCGGAACACCTCGGCGGCCTGGGCGTCGCCCTCTGCCGCGGCCGCGGTGACGTGCTCGCCCCGCACGTTCTCGGGGTCGCCGCCCGCCAACTCGAGGATGCGGTCGGCTTGGCCGGCGTGGGCGGCCTCGCGCGCGATACGCCCCAGGCCGCCGCCCGACGCGTAGCGCTCCCAGCAGCCGCGCTGGCCGCACCGGCACGGGGGACCGTGCGGGTTGACGACCATGTGGCCGATCTCACCCGCGAATCCGTGGGCGCCTCGCAGCAGGCGACCGGCCGAGATGATCCCGCCACCGATGCCCGTGCCAAGGGTGACGAGCAGCATGTCGTCGCTCCCCCGTCCCGCGCCGAGCAGGCGCTCGCCCCAGCCCGCGCAGCTCGCGTCGTTCTCGACGCGCACCTTCGTCCCGGGAACTCGCCGCTCGAGCCCGGTGCGCACCGGCACCTCCACCACGCCGGGCAGGTTGGGCGCGAAGCGCAGCACGCCCTCGTTGTCGACCAGGCCCGGCATGCCGATGCCGACGAGCTGGACAGGGTCGTCCTGCCGCAGCACCTCGATCACCCCCGCGACCGCGTCGAGGATGGCGTCGCCTCCCCCGGGCGTTGGGACACGCTCCTCCTGCAGGATCTCGGCCTCGCCGGTGGTCAGGACGCCGAGGATCTTGGTGCCGCCCACGTCCACGCCGATGGAGCGCATCAGAACCTCAACAACGCGCCGATGCGACCGAGCACGTCGAGATCGGCATTGCCGTCGCACACCTCGACCCGGCAGTTCTGCGCCAGCGCCGCCTCGATGGCCTCTTCGACCACGTCGTCGACGCGCGCCATCTGGCCGGTGCACGCCGGACACTTCGGTCCCTTGGCCGCGAGGCGGTGACAACCGTCGCAGCGCCAGCCGGGGACCTCGTAGCCGAGCGACACGAGCAGCGTTCCGACACGACGGTCGCCAATGGCGGGCAGCACGTCGTCGAGCCCGGCCAGTCCGGCGTTTCCCGATGCGTGGGCGGACCGCAACTGATGAACGAGATCGGCCTTGCGCCCGCGCTCGATCGACTCCTCCACCTCCAGCACGGCGCGATGCACATCGGACTCGGGCGCGGTCACGGGGAGAGCGAGGCGGGCTGCCACCCGGCGCTGCAGGTAGCTGTGCAGCGCCCGCTCGATGTCACCGGCCAGGTCGTCCGGCGCGGCGATGACGAGGTGCTCGAAGCGTTGCTCCTGCCACGCAGCGAACGCGGCCTCGGCCGCGCGCTTCACATGACGCTGGGCGGCCGCGGCCTGGTGGTCGTGGACGTGATCGCGGCCCCAGTCGCCGTCGTCGTCCTCGTGGCGGGGCAGCTGTTCGAACAGCTCGCTCTTGTCGAGCAGGTCGCCGAGCTCGAACACGAAGACGCGGGCGTGCTGGCGGTCAGCGAGCAGGACCCCGATGCGTTCGTGGTTGTCGAGCACCGCCTCGAGCTGGGCCACGTGCGGCGTGTCGTTGACGATGAGCTGGTTGCGCACGGGCACCGGGAGGTCGATCGCCTCCCACAGGCCCACGCCGCAGAAGACGGCGATGCCGCGCACGTGCGAACGGTCGAAGCCGGCTTTGACGTGACCGCGGATCTGGTGGATGCGCTTGCCCAGGTCGCGTGCGGCCGGCTCCCCGTGAGGTCTGGCCATCCGCTCGAAGGCGGCCTCGTAGTCGGCGGGACGCACGAATCGGCGCCCGTCCACGTCGAGGTACACCGACACCACCGGGCCGGCGCCCCGGAACGTGGCCAGATCCCGCACGAGCTGGCGGGAGAGCTTGGTCAACTGACGCGGATGTGCTGGACGCGGGGCTCGGACGGCGGGCCGTCGTGCGCGTGCTCGCCTGCGCCTGCGGTGGGATCGGCGATGCGGGCTCCCGTCTTGGCCGCCGCCTCGGCCGTGGCCGCGGCCGCCGCCAGCAGCGGCGCGGGGTCCTTGACCATCTCCTCGGCGATGTCGAGCACCGCGCGCGCGGCGGCGATCATCTGCAGCGCGGCCTCCTGCAGGTGCTCGACTGCTTCCTTGGCTTTCTCGCCTCGCTCGTGATCTGTCATTTGTCCTCGGTCTGTGTGAAGCGCACTTCCAGCCAGTCGCCTTCGAGCTTGGCACCGGCGACCTGGCGGCGCTTGAGCGAGTCGGGCAACACGATGGCCCGACGGTGGGGACCGACGCGCACGAGCAGCTCGTCGTCGTGGCGTCCGACCTCGAGATCGTCGCGGTCGACGAACGGCAGCGGGAGGGCGAGCACATGCGCCTTGCCGCGCTTGGTGATCTTGAGGGACGGACCGTCGTGCAGTCGTGCGGCGGGATCGCGGTCGCCGTAGAGGGCCTCGCCGAAGGAGCGCAGGCGCTCGGGCCCGACCAGCTCGTCGGCCGCCAGATTGGCCTTGAGCACCGGGACCGGCGCGAAGCCTTCCTCGATGGCGACCAGGTGCTCGGCGTGGGTCTCCTTCCACGCCTTGAACCACGGATCGGTGATGGCGTCCGGGAGGAGACGGTTGGCCACCACCGCGTCCACCGAGTATCCGAAGAGGGCGAGGTACGTGGCGGTACGACGGGCCTCGGCGATCACCATGCGCTCGGGGTTGACGACCAGCCGCACACTGGTGCGGTCGGGGTCGGTGAGCAGCTCGCGCACACCGTCGAGACGGTCGTAGAACCGGCGGGTCGCGGCGAACACGTCGTCGCCCGGGATCGGGATCGCCGTCATCCGCGACAGCACGGGGCGCACGACACGCGCCAGCCTGCGCTCGGCCGGGAAGATGCGCTGCATGTACCAGGAAAGGATGTCGGGCAGCGACAGGAAGCGGATCGTCTCCGCGGTCGGCGCACAGTCGACGACGATCAGGTCCCACCGCCCCGATTCGGCAAAGGCCTTGATGTCGCTGAGCCCGAAGATCTCGTCGAGGCCGGGCACGACCGACAGCTCCTCGGCCTCGATGGCGTCGACGCCGGCCCAGCCCAGCACCTCCATCACGTAGCCCTGGATCTCGGCCCAGACCTCTTCCATGCGCTCGGTGGCGTCGAGCTGCTGGCCCCACAGGTTGGGGCTGATGGGCGTGGGCACCGACGCGAGGGACGCGTCGAAGGAATCGGCGAGCGAGTGGGCCGGATCAGTGGACAGCACCACGGTCCGCAGGCCCGACTCGGCGGCGCGCAGCGCAGTGGCTGCCGCCACGGTGGTCTTGCCCACCCCGCCTTTGCCGGTGAACAACAGGATGCGCGGCGTCACCTCTGCGCTCACGTCGCTGTCACGGCCGGTCACGTCTCCACCCTGCCCTTCAGCTCGCGCAGGGCGGCGCCCATGATGCGCCCCTCGGCCCGCCGCTTCACGAAACCGGGCAACGGCACGATGAGTTCTGCCTCCAGGTGGTAGGTGACGTGGGTGCGCTGCCCGTCGACGGGGTCGAACACGTAGCTGCCGTCGAGCTTGCGCATGAGGTCGCCCCGCTCCAGCACCCACGCCAGCACACGCGGCTCCTCGGTGTAGTCGTAGGCCAGCGTGTAGCTGGTACTGCGGCCCATCGCCGCGGCGCGGAACGAGACGCGCGTTCCACGGCCGCTGTCGTCGCGCTCGAGCACCTCGACCTGCTTGAGGTCGCCCACCCACTCGGGATAGCGCTCGAAGTCGAGCAGCACCTCCCAGCAGCGGTCGGGCGGGGCGCCGACCTCCATCTGCTCTGTCGCCTGGTCCGTCATCTGCTCCCTCGTGCCCTCAGTACCGCATGCTGTTGCGTTTGACGACCGCATAGAAGTAGCCGAGGACGATGCCGTTGCCCACCCCGAACCACGCAGTGGCAACCGCGACCCACAACCAGCGGATCCACGCCCGCTTGTCCTCCTCGCCGCCCGCGAAATGGTCCTCGTTCCGGTGCATGCAATCGATGAGGCTGAGGATGGCGATCGAATCGAGACCTACCAGGAGGATGACCCACCGCACGGTGGACCGATCCTACCCGCGGGCCTCGTAGCGGCCCCGGGCCGCGCCCCAGAGCCCGGTGAGACCGAGGGCGTAGACGGGCACGAGTATCCCGAAGGCCACGCTGGTGTACGGCCGAAGACCGGCAGTGACGAACGCCACGACCACCTCGACGGCCACCGACGCCAGCAGGTGGCGGCGCACCGTCTGGGGCGCGCTGTCCTGCAGGAAGAACACACCAGGCAAGGTGAGCAGTTCCTGACGGCTGCGGCCGATGGCGCGAGCCAAGGCGACGAGGAACGCGACGATGCCGGCGAGGAACAGGACGAGGTCGACGGCGACGGCCGCAGCGCGAGCAGTGTGCGACGCGACCGCGAGGACCGAGACGGCGGTGAAGACGGCCGTCCCCGCCCACGACGCGCGCACCAGCGGGTCGTCCACCTCAGCGGTCCCCCATGGCCAGCAGCGCGTCGTCGAGGACCGTCGCCAGGTGGTCGTAGGTGAACTCGGCCGCGGCCCGCGTCCGCGCCGCCCGACCCATGCGGCTCCGCAGTGCGTCGTCGTCGAGCACGCGAGCGAGGGCCGACGCGACGGCCTTGGCGTCGCGGGGCTCGCGCACGACAAAGCCCGTCTCGTCGGCAGCCACCGCTTCCGCCGCACCGCCGCTGTCTCCCGCGACCGAGGGCACGCCACACGCGGCCGCCTCGACGAACACGATGCCGAAGCCCTCCTGCTCGAGCCCGGCCCACCGATTGCGGCACAGCATGGCGAACACGTCCGCGCACCCGTAGACCGCCGGGAGCAGCTCGTCGGCGACCCGACCGAGAAAGCGCACGGGCGCGCCCTCGCGTCCCGCTCGGGCCTCGAGCCGCTTGCGATCGCGGCCGTCCCCTGCGATGGCGATGACGAGGTCGGGGTGCGACCGGCGCAGGTGGGCCGCCGCGTCGATGAGCACGTCCATGCCCTTGCGGGGCACCAGCCTGCTCACGCTGGTGACGATCTGGACGTCGGCGGGCAGGCCCAGCTCGGCCCGGGCCGTCTTGCGCTCCGCCTCGTCGAGGGGACGGAAGCGTTCGACGTCGACGCCCGGCGGCACGATCGTGAAAGGCGGCATGCGCCCGGGACCGGCGGCGCGGCGGGCCTCGGCGGCGGGATAGCCGCCGGCCGCGATGACGTGACGGGCGCCGCGCAGCACGTGACCGAGGAGCTGGCTGCTGCCGGGCAGGCGTCCGGGCACCGTGACCTCCGCGCCGTGCACGACGACCGCGTAGGGGCGGGCCAGCCTCGGCCCGAGGAGGCTCAGCGGGAGCGCGGGGTCCAGCACGACCACGCCGGCGTCCGTCTCGTCGGCGAGCGCGTTGATGCGGCGGACGAGCGACGGTGTCGGGAAGAGCACCCGGTCGCGCGTGCGCACGACCCGAAACGCCTGGGCGTCGTCCCACTCTTTCGCGCCGGCGTACGGCGTGGTCAGCACCGTCACCCGCTCCGGCGGCAGCCGGCGCCACAGCTCCCACAGGTACGACTGGATCCCACCCACCTTCGGCGGGAAGTCATTGGTGACGAGGAGGTGGCTCACGTCTCGTCCGCCCTTGCGGCCGCCTCCAGGCCGAGGGTGTCGGCGGCCCACTCGGCGTGCTCCTGCAGGAGGGGGTCGCCACAGGACTGGTAGTGGCGAATGGCCGACACGACGGCAGGGTCATCGCGGTCGCCGACGTTGCCGAGGACCACAAGGGCGTTGCGCCGCAGGTAGCGCGGGTCGCGGTGGGCGATGTACCAACGGCCGAAGCGTTCGAGCAGCGCCTCGTCGTCCAGGGCCAGCAGCTCGAGGACGGGCACCCACGCGGTGCTTTCCCCGTCCCCGTCCTGACTGGGGTCAGGCAGGCGGCGATTGGGCGGACAGACCTCCTGGCAGTCGTCGCAGCCGTAGATGCGATCGCCGAGGGCGGCTCGGTGCTCGACGGGGAAGGGCCCGTCCGCCTGCAGCAGCCAGGCCAGGCAGCGGCGCGCGTCGACCACGCCGGGAGCGACGATGGCGTCGGTGGGACAACTGGTGATGCACCGCGTGCACGCACCGCAGCCATCCTCGACCGGCACCTCGTTGGCGACGAGCGGCGCGTCGGTGACGACGGAGCCGAGCACGAACCACGAGCCTCGGCCGGGCAGGAGCAGGTTGCTGTTCTTGCCGTACCAACCGAGACCGGCGCGCCGGGCCGCCTCGCGGTCGACGAGCGCGTTGTCGTCGACGAGCACGCGCGCCCGCCAGCCGTCCGTGGTCAGGTGTTCGGCGACGGCGTACAACGCACTCCGAAGCTCCGAGTAGTGGTCGGCGCGTGCATAGCTCGCCACGCGCGCCGTCGGGTCGCCCGGTCGCACGGGCGCAGGCCGCCGGTAGGACCAGGCGCCCACCACGAGGGCGCGCGCGCCGGCCAGGGCCCGCCCCGGATCGGTCGAGCGCTCGGGACGCCCGTAGGTGAAGTGCATCCCCCCGTGCAGCCCGGCCGCCTTGCGCTCTTCGAGATCTCGCTGCGTCGAATGAAAGGGCTCGGCCCCGGCCACACCGACCGCGTCCAGCCCCGCCTGCAGACCGACGCGGAGGACGTCGTCAGTGAGGGTGGTCGTGGCCGGCACCCATCCATGATGGCCGCCGGCGGTGTCGGGGCCCTACCTGCCGCGCAGGGGTCGCCGTCGGGGCCGCCGGGAGCCCCGCTCCGGCTCAGCGGCGGACGACGCGGGGGCAGGCGGGGCCGGGGCGCGCCCGGCGTCGGCTGCCGCCTTGGCCGCGGGTGCAGCCTTGATGACGACGGGGCCGTCGCCGGCGGGCAGCGGGGCGGGACTGGGCCGTTCGGCCCGAGGCGCGCGCTGGGCGCTGGGCACCACGACCGGCGTCGCGGTGGGAGCTGCCGCGCGCCGAGGCGCGGCGTCGGGCCGGGGACGCAGGCGAGGCCGCTCGTCGCCGCCGCGACGCATGCCCGCCAGGGTGGCGTCGAGGGGAGGCAGGCGGCGCTCGCCCGGCCGGCGCGGTGTTGGCGCGGGACGGGCCGCCGGTGGCGCGGGGGGCCGGGTGCTCGTGCGTCCGGTGGCGGCAGTGCGGGTGACGGCCGGGCGACGGGGCGACGGGGGCGTCTTCTTGGCCGCCTTGGCGGCACGACTCTTCGTGGCACGGCTGCTGGTCGCGCGGCCGCTGGTCGCGGGCCGACGCGCCGGCGTGGGACGGCGGGACGCGGGCGACCGCTTCGTGGTCTTCTTGGCGCGCGTCGCGGCGGATCGGGTGGCCGACTTGCGCTTCTGGGTCGCCGCCGCCTTCTTGGCCGCAGCGGCGCGCTTCTTGGTTGCCGCCGTCGCCTTCTTGGTCGCAGCCGCCTTGCGCGCCACCGCCGCCTTGTCGGCCGCTTTGCGCGCGGCTGCCTTCTTGGCCGCCGCCTTCTTGGCCGCGACGGCCCGTTCTGCCGCCTTCTTGGCCGCGGTCGCCTTGCGCGCCGCCGCCGCCTTCTCGGCCGCCAGCCGCGCCATGGCCCGCTTGGCCGCGGTGCGCTGCGTCGCCAATCGCTTGGCCGCCGCCTTCTCGGCTGCTGCCTTCTGCGCCGCCGCCTTCTTGGCCGCCGCCTTCCTCGCCGCGGCCTTCTTCGCAGCTGCCGCCTTGGTGGCGGCGGCCCGCTTCACGGCAGCCGTCTGCTTGGTGGGCGCGGCGCGCTTGGCCGCGGGACGCGACGGCGCGCGCCGAGCCCGCTTCCGCGGCGCGGTGGACGCGGCACGCCGGCGTCGGGGCGCATCGACGTACCCCAGGTCGGTGGCCAGCCGGTTGCGCGGATGGACCTCGTCGGCCGCGACGTCGAGCTCCCACTCGGCCCGCTGCAGTCGGCCACGCGAGCGGTACTCGAAGCCCACCAACCAGCTGGCGCCGCGGATGTGGTGGGCGTCCCATTGCCCGGTGACCTCGTCGTCGTCGTCGACGGGCACGCCCCGCACCTCGAGGTTGCGCTCGACGGAGGCACCGAGCGGCTCGGCCGACTCGCCCTTGCGGGACGTCGCCAGGTGCAGACCCTGCGCCCGCTCGATGACCTGGATCTGCTCGGCGACGATCGGCGCCGCGAACCTCGCCACCCAGTCCTCGTCGACCCCTGCCTCGCGCGCCACCTCGGCGATCGTCTGCCCGGAGCGCAGGCGGTGCTGGATCTGCTTGGGAGTCAGGCTGCTCGCAGGCCGCGGGGCCGCGGCCTTCGCCCGCGAGCGGGATTCGCTGGCCGGCGCCGCCTCACCCGAGCGGCCGTTGCGCAGCTGCAAGGCCTCATCGATCTTCTCCAGCACCTGCTCGTCGAGCGGGATCAGGTAGCTGCCTGACTTCGCGCCCTTGCGCGCGCTGAAGATGAGTGCGTCGAGATCGGTGGTGTAGCCGACCAGATGCAGCTGTTGCACGCGCGCGCCCTTTCGGCTTCTTCGCGGGCGAACGTACCACCGCGCATCGCGGCCCACGCGGACCCATCGGCGCTGGTCAGCCCGTACGACGACGGTGCCGAAGGGCGGGCACGAGCCCCGCGCCGATGAGCAACCGCACCGCCCGCTCCTCCTCGGCATCGATCACGACCGCGTCCTCCGGCTCCCGGTCGCAGATGAAGGTCACCACGCAGTCCTGGCAGTGGTCGCTGTGCTGCATCACGCAGTCACCGCAGCTGATGGAGAGGGAAGTCATGCCCCCATCATGCCGAGGGGGTGTGACCGGAATTTCAGGCGTCGGCCTGGGTGGCCTCCTCGACCGCCTCGACCACCTCGACCACCTCGACCGAGCGGCCGTGCCCGCACCAGCGGCAGGACACCTCCTCGACCGTCTCGTCGAGCACCTGCTCGTCCTCCACCGTGAGCTCACCGCCCAGGCTGTAGTGGTGGAAGCCACGCGTCCGCCGCGTCGTGGTGACGTCGAAGCGGGTGAGGTTGCCGCAGGCGTTGCAGCGGTACCGGGTGGCCACCCCGGCACCTTACCGAGAGCGGTCGAGCAGCCCGCCCAGCACCGGGCGGGCCACTTCAGGGCATGATGGTTGCCATCGAACACATGTTCCCGTACCCTCCGAGCCCGTGCAGCGCTCGTTCGACGACATGGGGACGCCGCTGTGCGACGTGACCTTCGTCGTCATCGACCTCGAGACCACCGGCGGCTCGGCCGCCACCTGTGCCATCACCGAGGTGGGGGCAGTCAAGCTGCGGGCGGGCGAATGCCTCGGGACGTTCCAGACCCTCGTGAACCCCGGGCTCGCAATCCCGCCGGAGATCACCTATCTCACGGGAATCACCCAGGCCATGGTGATCCCGGCGC
>JBEEFP010000082.1:0-2665 GCA_041166085.1 Actinomycetota bacterium | reverse complement strand
CCAGCCGATCGAGGCCATCGGCCGGGCCGCGGTCGCCATGCTGACCGGCCAGATCGAGGGCGCAGCGGTGTCGGCCGAAGAGCTCTTTTTCGAGCCGGAGATCGTCGCCCGGGGCTCGACCGCGGCGGCGCCGGTCACCGGAGCCGTGGCGCAAGCTTCACGCTGATGTAGAAATCCTGCAAGATTTCGTCTAACTCTTGCATTAGTTTGTCGGATATGCCATTCTCGCCGCGTGACGACGGAAACCGCGGCGACGGCGCCGCAGACACCTGATGGTGGGCCGGTCGCGGAGGCGCAGTGGTGGCGCGATGCGGTCGTCTACCAGGTCTACGTCCGGAGCTTCGGCGACGACAACGGTGACGGGATCGGCGACCTCGCCGGCGTTCGGGCGAGGCTGCCCTATCTCCGGGATCTCGGGGTCGACGCCCTCTGGTTCAACCCCTGGTATCCGTCGCCGAACGCCGATACCGGCTACGACATCGCGGACTACCGGGCGATCGATCCCGCGTTCGGCACCCTCGAGGAAGCCGAGCAGCTGATCGCCGAGGCGCGGGCCCTCGGGATTCGCACGATCGTCGACATCGTCCCCAATCACGTCTCGGAGGAGCATCCGTGGTTTCGCGCGGCGCTCGCCGCAGCCCCAGGGTCGGCTGAGCGTGCGCGCTTCTGGTTTCGGCCCGGGGCGGGGCGTGAAGGCGAGTTGCCACCCAACGGCTGGCAGTCGATCTTCGGCGGGCCGGCGTGGACCCGCACAGAGGACGAGACTGGTGCGCCCGGCGAGTGGTATCTCCACCTCTTCGCGCCCGAGCAACCCGACCTCAACTGGACGCATCCGGATGTGGCGGCCGAGCACGAGGACATCCTTCGGTTCTGGTTCGACCGTGGGGTGGCCGGCGTGAGGATCGACTCGGCAGCCTTGCTCGTGAAGGACCCGGGGCTCGCGGAGGAGACGGCGGACACCGCGCCCGGCGAGCACCCCTTCATGGACCGGGACCCGTTGCACGAGATCTACCGCGGCTGGCGTGCGATCGCGGACAGCTATGTCGAGCCCCGCGTGCTCGTCGGCGAGGTGTGGCTGCCGGACGCTGAGCGGTTCGCCCGCTATCTCCGCCCGGACGAGCTGCACACGGCGTTCAACTTCGACTTTCTCGCGTGCCCCTGGCAGCCCGAGCGGATGCGCGCATCGATCGAGTCCGCCCTCGCCGCGCATGCACCTGTCGGTGCGCCCGCGACGTGGGTTCTGTCGAATCACGACGTCACGAGGCCCGTGACGCGGTACGGCCGGGCCGACACGTCATTCGCGTTCGAGTCGAAGCGGGAGGGGACGCCCACCGATTTGCAGCGCGGGACCCGGCGCGCCAGAGCAGCGGGACTGCTGGCGATGGCGTTGCCGGGCTCGATCTACGTGTACCAGGGAGAGGAGCTCGGGCTCCCCGAGGTCGAGGACATTCCGTCCGACCGCCGACAGGACCCGATGTGGCACCGCTCGGGCGGGGTCGACCCCGGGCGCGACGGCTGCCGCATCCCCATTCCGTGGAACGGGACGGAGCCGCCCTACGGATTCAGCGTGGAAGGTGCGGATCGGCCGTGGCTCGACCAACCCCACGACTGGGCGTCGCTCACGGTGGCGGCGCAAACCGACGACGCGCACTCGATGCTCGCGCTCTACCGGGCGGGTCTCCAGCTGCGCCGGACCACACCGGGGCTCGGCGACGGCGAGCTGCGGTGGCTCCCCTCGCCCGAGTCGGTTCTCGCCTTCTCGCGAGGAGACCACTTCACCTGTCTCGTCAACTTCGGCCCGGAACCGGTCGACCTGCCGGCCGGCGCTACGGTGCTGCTCGCCAGCACTGAGCTCACAGAAGGTGCGCTTCCGTACGACAGCACGGTCTGGCTCCGCCAGGCGAATCCTCAAGCTCCGTCGGGGGACAGGTCGTCCCGGCCGGACACAGCATCGGATAGGTCAAACGGACCAGCATCGGGCATCGACCCGGTGCTCAGGAAGGAGTAAGGACGATGAAGTCCACTCGTATGGCAGCGATTGCCGTCGTCATGGTGGCGCTGATTGCTGTGGTCGGTAGCTCGATCTCCAGTGCGGCGACCGAGAAGACGATCACGATCAGCGTTGCTTCGCTGATCCCGGGCAGCACGCCCGAGGCGATCACGCAGTTCAACAATCAGGTCAAGGAGTTCCAGAAGGCCAACCCGTCGATTCACGTGAACTCGGTGGAGTACCAGTGGACCGGGCCGACCTTCGCAGCGAAGCTCGCCGCCGGGACGTTGCCGACGGTGTTCACCGTCCCGTTCACCGATGCGCGCACGCTCGGCGACAACGGGCAGATCGCCGACCTGACGGCACAGGTCAAGAAGCTCCCGTACTTCTCCAAGTTCAACCCGGCTGTTCTCGCCGAAGGCACAACCGCGAAGAAGAAGATCGTGGCGCTGCCGACGGCGGCGTACGCGCAGGCGCTTCACTACAACCGCAAGTTGTTCGCAGCGGCGGGTCTCGACCCGAACAAGCCGCCGACGACGTGGGCGCAGCTGCGGTCCTACGCGAGGCAGATCGCGCAGAAGACGGGCAAGACCGGCTTCGCCGAGATGGCGAAGGACGACAACACCGCCGGCTGGATCCTGACGACGCTCGTCTACGCGCTCGGCGGGCGCATGG
>JBEEFP010000081.1:0-65338 GCA_041166085.1 Actinomycetota bacterium | reverse complement strand
GGACGGCCGCTTCCGCGTACGCGACCTGCTTGGCCATGCGCACCACGTCGCCCCTGATCGTGAAGTCGGCGCCGCCCTGCGCCGGGCGCATGGTCTCGGTCTTCATCTCCAGGGTGCCGCGGGTGCGGTCCTTGCCGTCGAGGCCGGCGTTGATGGCGAAGTTCATGGCCGCATCGAGCACGACCCCGTGTACGCCCGCCTGCACGGTGCCCGCGGGGTTGCATGCGAGGGGCGTCGGCGTCCATGTGCCTTCGACCCACTCGTTGCCGTAGCTCGTGAGCGCGGCGCCGATCTGCTCGATGATCGGCATGCCGCCGTCGCCCAACCACCGCTTCATGTCCCGACCCATCGCGTCCCTCCGTTTGGCATAACCGTAGCCAGGGCGCGAAACTTGACCACCCGGTCTAGTTCTCCAAGGAGCAGCGAATGCCCAATGCCGTGATCGTCGACGCCGTCCGCACCCCGGGCGGCAAGCGCAACGGGAAGCTTTCGGGCTGGCACCCGGCCGACCTGTCCGCCGAGGTGCTCAAGGCCCTCGTCGAGCGCAACAACCTCGACCCCGGGCTCATCGACGACGTGATCATGGGCTGCGTCATGCAGGTGGGCGACCAGGGGATCAACATCGGCCGCAACGCCGTCCTCGCGGCCGGCTTCCCCGAGTCGGTGCCCGCCACCACCATCGATCGCCAGTGCGGGAGCTCGCAGCAGTCGGCTCACTTCGCGGCCCAGGGCGTCATCGCCGGCGCCTACGACATCGTGGTCGCCGCCGGCGTCGAGGTCATGTCGACCACGCCGATGGGCGCCTCGGTGACCCCGGGCTCCATGCCGTTCGGCCCCGCCATGATGGCCCGTTACGCCGAGCGCGGCGGCCTCGTGCCCCAGGGCATCTCGGCCGAGATGATCGCCGACAAGTGGGCCCTGTCCCGCGAGGACCTCGACACCTACAGCGCCCAGAGCCAGACGCGGGCCGAGCAGGCCACCAACGAGGGCCGTTTCGAGCGGGAGATCGTTCCCGTCACCTCCAAGCTCAAGGACCGCGAGACCGGCAACATCATCGAGTCCGGTGAGATGGTCAGCACCGACGAGGGCATCAGGCCGGGCACGACCGTCGAGACGCTCGCCAAGCTCAAGCCCGCGTTCAAGCCCGACGGCAAGGTGACGGCCGGCAACTCCAGCCAGATCACCGACGGCGCGGCTGCCGTCCTCATCATGAGCGAGGAGAAGGCGGCCGCTCTCGGGCTCACCCCCCGAGCCCGTTTCCACACCTTCGCCCTCGCCGGCGTCGACCCGATCATGATGCTGACCGGCCCCATCCCCGCCACCCACAAGGTGCTCGAGCGGGCCAAGCTCACCATGGCCGACATCGACATCACCGAGATCAACGAGGCCTTCGCCTCCGTCGTGCTCGCGTGGGAGAAGGAGCTCAGCCCCGACATGAGCAAGGTCAACGTCAACGGCGGCGCCATCGCCCTCGGCCACCCGCTCGGGTGCTCGGGCGCCAAGCTGCTGGCCACGCTCGTGAACGAGCTCGAGCGCACCGGCGGCCGCTACGGCCTGCAGACGATGTGTGAGGGCGGCGGCATGGCCAACGCCACCATCATCGAGCGCCTCGGCTGATCTCGCTGGGCCCAAAGCACTCTCTCGGGTGCGGTACCGCGTGCACAGGGCACGCGGTACCGCACCCGAGACGCGTCTAGACGAAGGTGAGGCGGAAGCAGGCGCCGCCGCCGGGCATGTCCTCGAGGGTGACGCCCGCCATCAGGCCGATGGCGAGGGTGCGCACGAGGGGCAGACCCAGTCCCATGCCGGGAGCGGTGTGGTCGCCACGCATGAACCGCTCGAAGACGCGCTCGCCAAGCTCCGGCGGGACGCCCGGGCCGTGGTCGGTGACCTCGACGACGACCCGCCCGCCGTCGTCGACGCCGGCGCGCAGCTCGGCGTCACCCGCGTACTTGAGGGCGTTGTCGAGCAGGAGCGTGAGGGCGTGGCGCAGCAGGCGGGGATCGACCGTGAGCTGCAGCCCGTCCGGGCAGCGGACGGCCACGAGCTCGGGTTCCACCGCCCGGCCCCGGACCTCGTGCAGCAGGTCACGCAAGTCGATGACGTGGGGCTGGGGCTCGAGGGCGCCCGCTTCGAACTGGGTGACGGTGAGGAGCTCGTCGATGAGGGCCTCGAGTCGGTCGGTGGCCGATTGGATGCGTCGCAGCATCTGCATGCGCTGGCGGCCATCGATGCGGTCGTCGTAGCCGATCAGGGTGTTGATGAACCCCGACGTGATCGTGAGGGGCGTGCGCAGCTCGTGTGAGACGCGTGCGAGGAAATCGGACTTGAGGCGCTCGAGCTCCATCACCTGCTCGTTGTGGCGAGCACTTTCGATCGCACCCGCCACCTGGGTGGCCAGGCCCTCGAGCACGTGCAGGTCATCGCTGTCGAAGGCGTCGGGCTCGGCTGAGTCGATCTGCACGAGACCGATCACCCGACCGAAGCACACCAGCGGCACGCCGAGGTAGCTTCGCATCCCCGCGCCGACGCCGGAGCGGCGCAGGTCGTCGGAGATGCGCTCGTCGCGTTGGACGTCCTCGGAGTAGACGAAGCGGCCGCTGCTCACCACCTGGCCACCCAGGCCCGCCCCGACCGGAACACGAGCCGAGGCCATCTCGGGGCTCACCGGAGGGTCGGCGGCCGCGATCGTCAGGACACCCGCCTCGACCAGCTGAACGGTGCCGCCGCGGAAGCTGACGAGGGACCGCATGGCTCGCAGCACGATGGCCAGCACGGGTTGCAGCTCGAGGGCGGGGCCGATCTCGCGGGACACGCGCGCGAGCAGCGTCTGGAACTCGAGGAGGCGTTCGAGACGCTCCCCTGCCGTCGCGTCGCGGTGACGCATGCCGAGCACGCCGCCATGGTCCCACGGCCTTCGCCGTCCGGCTACGGGTGCAAGGGGCGCAAACGCGGCATGCCGGTACGCTTTGTCGAGTCCGATGCTGAAGCTGATCGTCTCCGTGCTGATCGTGATCGTGGTCATGCGGGTCGGCATCGCCATCCTGCGGGCTTTGGCCACGCCCGTCCCGGAGCCGCCGCCTCCGGGGGAGCTGCGGAAGGTGAACCTGCGCTACCGCTGCGCGGTCTGCGGGGCCGAGGTGCGCATGACGGCGGCAGCCGAACAGGAGCCCGACCCACCGCGCCACTGCATGGAGACCATGGAGCTCACGACCACACCGGAGTGAAGGAACTTCTCCCCAGGCTGTGGACAAGGCTGGGGAGAGTCACACCCGTGTAACTCTCCCGTAACCCGGGCTACCGGTACCCGGTGGCGGTGATGAAGCCCCCGGTGATGAGCCCCAGGCCCAGCAGCAGGTACCAGTTGCTGGCGTCGCCCGACTTGGTGGGCATGACACCCAGGTAGTTGAGGATGATGACGAGCAGGCCGGCAAGGAGCAGCGTGAACATCAACACCGGCACCCAGCGCGGGCTGACCTTCACCTCGCGGGGGATCGGCGGCGTGTACCGGCCGGACGGCGTCGCGGGCCCGCTCTGCTTGGCCGTGACTCGCCCGCCGCGTGGCGCTCGCCGGGGCATGCGGGGAGAATAGCGCCGTGCGCCGTTCCGGCCTCCTGTTCGCCGTCGCGTGCGTCCTCCTCGGGTTCCTCGCAGCGGTGGCGCTGCGCGCCCGGCCGCCGAGTCCAGAGGCGCGCCTGCCGGGTCGCTACCGGCTCGCGGCACTCATCGAGCGCCAGCAGACGACGACCGCCCGCCTCCGCCACGAGGTCGACACCCTGCGGGCCAGGGTCGACGCCCTCGTCGCCCAAGCGGGCAGCCGGGAGGCGGGAGCGACGGCGCGCACGGGCCGACTCGACAAGGCGACGCTCACCGCCGGGCTCGTCCCGCTCCGCGGGCCGGGCGTGAAGGTGACGCTCGACGACTCCCTGCTCGACGAGGCACCCACCGGCAACGTGAACGACCTCGTCATCCACTCGCAGGACGTGCAGGCGGCGGTGAACGCGCTCTGGCGGGCGGGAGCGGAGGCGGTGGCCATCAACGGCCAACGCCTGGTCGGCACCAGTGCCATCCTCTGTGTCGGCAACACGCTGTTGTTGAACGGCACCGTGCACTCGCCGCCGTACGTGATCTCGGCCATCGCTGCCGACAAGGACCGCTTCGACGCCGACCCCCTCGTGCGCCGCCTGCACGCCGACGCTGACTCCTTCGGGATCCGCTTCTCCGCTTCGCGCCTCGCCGCCCTCGACGTCCCCGCCTACCGCGGGAGTACGGCGCTGCGATACGCCCGACCCGCGAGCTGAATCGACAATGCGGCCCTCGGAGCAGCCGCGATGGGGGGCTGAGCTGAACTGTCAGCGCAGGTGGATTGTGCGGGGCCCCATCGCACATCAGCGAGCGCAGCTTGCAAGCGAGCGAGTGTGAACGGTCAGCGAGCAGCGACGACCGGAGCGGCGCGCTCGATGGCCTCGGCGAGGGCCGCGTCGGCGGCCATGTAGAGCTGGTCGGGTGTGGTGGCGTGGGTCGGCGCGTCGGCGACGCCCGCCCGCACGTCGTCGCCACATTCCGGGAGGTGGCGAGCAAGTGCGGCAGCCGCCGCGCCCGCGTTCATGCCGGTGAGGATGACAGCGATCTCGTCGGGTCCGCTGCGCCCGATGACGGCGTCGGGCAGGCGGTCGCGCAACGTCTCCAGGACGGCCGCCTCGCTCGCTCCGACCCGCACCAGCACGAAGCTCGCCGGCGTACCGGCGCGCTTCGCTCGGCCCAGCACCGTCGCCAGCTCGGCCTGTATGTCGCCGCTGCTCGCCACTTCCGCCCGCTCCCGCGGCCGCGGAGCAGGAGCGGGAGCAGGGGTGGCCTCCGCCAGCGCCATGACCTGGTCGAAGAGCTCGCTCACGCTGAACGGTTTGGCGACGAAGCCGGTGGCGCCCAGCTGCTCGGCCCGTTGCCGGGTCACCGGGCGGTTGTCGGCGGTGACCACCAGCACCGGGAGGTTGCGATGCAGGGGGTGGGCGCGGATGGCTTCGAGCACCTCGAGCCCGGAGAACCCGGCCAGGTTCAGGTCGAGGAGGACGCACCTTGGTGCGTACTCGCCGATGGCTTCGAGGACCGCCGCCGTGCCGCTGGGGTCGACGTGCTCGAGCCCGAGACCCGACGCACGGAAGAAGGCGCCGAGGAGCCCGGCGATGTCGGGCTCGTCCTCGACCGCGAGCACGCAGATCGACGACGACAGCCGATCGGCCAGGGAACCGGGTCGAGGACTCACGGCGTCGCCGCTACCCTCGCACCGTTATGGGAGCCCGGGTGCTCGTCGTCGACAACTACGACTCCTTCGTCTACAACCTCGTCCAATACGTCGGGGAACTGGGTGCCAGCCCCTTGGTGTATCGGCACGATGCCCTCAGCCTTGCGGAAATCCGCAGCCTGCGCCCTGATGCCATTCTCATCTCTCCCGGACCGGGTCGCCCCGAGGACGCCGGGATCAGCAACGAGGTCATCCGCGAGATGGGTGCCGAGGTGCCGGTGCTCGGCGTGTGCCTCGGGCACCAGTGCATCGGCCAGGTCTTCGGCGGACGGGTGGGCCGGGCGCCGGTGATCATGCACGGCAAGACGTCGTGGATCACCCACGACGGCAAGGGCGTGTTCGCGGGCCTCCCGGAACCGTTCGAGGCGACGCGCTACCACTCGCTCGTCGTCGAACGCGACAGCCTCCCCGACGTGCTCGAGGTCTCGGCAGAGTCCGAAGACGGCACCATCATGGGCCTGCGCCACCGTGAGCTCCCCATCGAGGGCGTGCAGTTCCACCCCGAGTCCATCCTGACCGTCGGGGGCCACCAGCTGCTGCGGAACTTCCTGCAGCGCGCTGGCGCGGCTGTCTAGGGAGCCTTGCCGACCGTGATGGTGACGGTCGAGCCCTCGTCGGCCTTGGTGCCGGCGTTGGGGCTCTGATCCTGCACGAGGCCGTCGTCGGCCGCGTCGGTGACGAGCACCTCCTGCGTCTTGACCTTGAATCCGGCCGCCTGCAGCTCGGCGGTGGCGCTGTTCTCGGACTGGCCGATGACGTCGGGCACCGTCACCTGCGTGGGCTGAGCGGGGCCGGAAGAGACGACGAGGGTCACGGTGGACCCGCGCTCGAGGGGGGTCCCCGGCGCAGGTGACGTACGGATGACCTTGCCGTCGGCCACGGTGTCGGATGCCTCTTGCTGCCGGGCCGTCTTGAACCCGGCCTGGCCCAACTCGTTGGCGGCGACATCGACGTCCTTGCCGCGCTCGTCGGGTACCGCGACCTTCTGCTTCCCGCTGGAAACGGTGAGGTTGATGGTCGCGCCCTTGGGAGCGTCGTCGCCGCTGGCGGGGTCCTGCTTGGTGACGGTGCCCACCGGCACGGTGTCGTCGGCCTCCTGGGTGACGTCGGTCTGGAACCCGCCCGCCTCCTCCAGGATGCGCTGCGCGTCGGCGAGCTTCTTGCCCACCACGTTGGGGACCTTGACCGCGCCCGGACCCTTGCTGACGCGGATGGTGACGTCGCCACCCCGTTTGATCTTCGTGCCGGCCTGCGGGTCCTGACCGAAGACGACGTTCGGCGTGCCGTCGTTCTGCTCGAACTGGGTCTTGGGACTGAGCCCCGCGCTCTTGAGCTGCGCGGTGGCCTGGTCGGCGGGCTGGCCGATGACATTGGGCACGGGCACCTGGCCGCCGCCGCTCGAGCCGAACAGGTCGAGTGACCGGCCGAGCAGGAAGAGCAGGATGGCGAGCAGCCCGAGCATCACGAAGAGGAGCACCACGTACGTCGACGTCTTGCGTTGGTCGACTGCCGCGACCGCGGTCGTGGTCGCAGGCATGGCCCGTGTTCCGTCGGCGGCAGGCTGCATCGACGTCGCGGCCATCGCCGCGGTGGCAGCGGGACGACGCGCCGAGGCCGCGGTGACCGGCCGTCCCTGCCGGAAACGGAGCAGGTCGCCGCGCAGGTCCTCCGCGCTCGCGTAGCGATCGGCCGGCGACTTCGCCATGGCCATCTCGACGATGGACGCGAATGCGGCGGGGACGCCCGGGCTCAGCTCGCGCAGGGCCGGCGGCTCTTCGCGCACGTGCTTGTACGCCACCGACACCGGGTTGTCGCCTTGGAACGGCGGTCGCCCAGCGACCATCTCGAAGAGCACGACACCGAGGGCGTACACGTCGCTGCGCGGGTCGACCGACAGGCCCTGGGCCTGCTCCGGGGAGAAGTAGGTGGCCGTGCCCATCACCGCGCCGGTCTGCGTGAGGTTCTCCTTGGCGCTGGCCGCTCTCGCGATCCCGAAGTCGCCGATCTTCACCTGATCGTGGGCGTCGATGAGGATGTTGCCGGGCTTCACGTCACGGTGCACGACGCCGTTGCGATGGGCGAAGGCGAGCGCCGCGGCCACGCTGGCGCCGATGGCCGCAGCGCGGTCGGGAAGGAGCGGCCCCTCGGACCGGAGGATGTTGGACAGGGGTTGACCGTCGACGTACTCCATGACGATGAAGTAGGCGCCACCCTCTTCGCCCCAGTCGTAGACGGAGATGATGTTGGGGTGGCTCAGGTTGGCGGCGGCTTGCGCTTCGCGACGGAAGCGCTCGACGAACGACGGGTCGGTGGCCAACTCCGGGAAGAGCACCTTGAGCGCGACGGGCCGGTCGAGCAGCTGGTCGCGTGCCAGGTACACCTCAGCCATCCCGCCGCGCGCGATGGGCCTGAGGACCTCGTATCTGTCGTTGTAGACGCGCTCTGACTGTCGGGCCATGTTCGGTTCCAGGCTAGGGGGCGCCGCTGAGGGCAGCCTGCATCACGGTACGGGCGATCGGCGCCGCGACGCGGCCGCCCGTCGCCTCGCTCACACCGGGCTGGGACTCCACGATGACAGCTACGGCGACCGTCGGGTTGTCGGCGGGGGCGAACCCGATGAGCCATGCGTGGGCGTCGTTCCCAGTGGTCTGGGCCGTGCCCGTCTTGGCTGCGACCTGGATCCCGGGAATGGCGGCGCGCGTGGCGGTCCCGCCGTTGACGACGCCGATCATCATGTCCCGAACCGCGGCGGCCGTCTCCGGCGAGGTGGCCTTGATCCACTCACCCACGTCGTACCCACCGACCTTGCCACCCTGGTCGTCGCGGATCTCCCGCATGACGTGGGGCTTCATGGCGATGCCGTGGTTGCCGATGGCGGCGGCGACCAGCGCCATCTGCAGGGGCGTGGCCGCCACATCCTGCTGGCCGATGGCCGACTGGGCCAGCGCCGGGAGATTGCGACGGAACGAGGCGGCGTCCGGGAACGCCGAGCTCGCCACCACCGGCTCATCGAGTGGCGGTCGCTGGTTGAAGCCGAAGGCGTTGGCCTCGCCCACCAGGTTGTCGGCGCCGAGATCGAGCCCCATCTGGGCGAACCCGGTGTTGCAGCTGACTTTCAGGAGCTGCGGCAGGGTGCCGCCGCAACGGCCGCCGCCGAAGTTGGGGAGGCTGCGGGTGCTCTGGGGCAGGTCGAGCTTGTTCAGCACGGGGTACGCCTTCGTCGCCAGCTCGGGCTTGCGATCGAGCGCGGCGGAAGCGGTCACGACCTTGAAAGTCGATCCCGGCGCGTAGCGACGCCGGTAGGCGCGGGGGAGGAGGGGCTGGGTGGCGTCGGTCTGCAAGTGCTGCCACGCGGTCCGCACCACCTCCTGGCTGTGGTCGGACAGGGGGTTGGGGTCGTAGGACGGGAACGACCACATGGCGAGGATCTCGCCGTTCTGCGGGTTGAGCGCGACCACCGACCCACGCCGCGGGCCGAGGGCGTCCCGGGCCACCTGCTGGAGTCGCTTCGACACGCTGAGGGTGATGTTGCCCGTCGACTGCTCACCTCCGAGGAGGGCCTTGCCCAGGTCGGAGGGTCGCCGCAGCTGCACGTTCACGTCCCGTCCGGCCAGCTCGTCGTTGTAGGTGCGCTCCACGCCCTCGGTGCCGAACGTGAAGGAGAAGTAGCCGGTGATGTGGGCGAAGAGGTCGCGCTCGGGGTACTCGCGGCGGCGCTTGAACGTGTCGCTCGTCGCCACGGACCGGGCGATGACGACGCCGTCCGCCGTCTGTACGAAGCCGCGTGCGCGGGCGAAGTCCCTGGTCGCGACGCGGGTGTTACGGGGATCGCGGTTGAGCTTGCCGGCCCGAACGACCTGCACGTAATTGAGCTGCGCGAACAGGGCCACGAACAGCGCCATGAGCGCGACGCCGAGGCGACGGACCTGATGATTCATCGCTGTGTCGCTCGCTCGCTCGCTTCGCGGCGCCCGCCGATGGCGATGGGGACCTCAACCCCATCGCGGTGATTGCTGGCGCGCCGTCGGCCTGTCACGCGGCCGACCCGTCGGAGATGCGCATCAGAAGGGCCAGCAGCACGTAGCTGCCGAGGAGCGACGAGCCGCCGTACGACACGAAGGGGAGGGTGACACCGGTGAGGGGGACCAGCCGGGTCACCCCACCGATGATGATGAATGCCTGCACACCGATGGCGGTGGTGAGGCCCGCAGCCAGGAGCTGCTCCACCGGCCGCCCGGCGCGTATGGCCACGCGCAGCCCCGATCCGATCAGCAGCACGAAGGCGATCAGGATGGCGGCGGTGCCCAACAGTCCGAGCTCTTCTCCGATGACGGCGAAGATGAGATCGGTGGGCGCGGCGGGCAGCTTCTGCGGACTGCCGAGACCCAAGCCGGCGCCCGCGAACCCCCCGGCGGCCAGGGCGAACTGGGCCTGGACGAGTTGGAAGCCGCTGGTGGCGGCGCGCGACCACGGGTCGATCCAGACGACGACGCGCTCCTTCACGTGGGCGAACATCGAGATCGACAGCAATGACCCGGCGGTGAACATCACCGCGCCCGCACCGAGGTACAGGGCCCGGCCGGTCGCGACCCACACCATGGTCACGAACAGCGTGAAGAACAGCATGGAGGAACCCAGGTCGCGCTCGGCGACCATCACCACGAGCGAGAATCCCCACGCCAGGAGCAGCGGCCCGAGGTAGCGGAGCTGTCCCGCGTTGACCCGCACGTCTGCCAGCAGCTCGCGGCGTTCGACGAGGTACGACGCGAAGAAGACTGCGAGCGCGATCTTGGCGAACTCTCCGGGCTGGAATGACACCGGGCCGAACCGCACCCAGATGCGGGCGCCGTTGATGTTGCGTCCGATCACGGGAGCGAGCGGCATGAGCAGCAAGCCGATCCCGACCAGCGCGAAGAGGTAGCGATAGCGCTCGAGGTCGGCGACGCGGCGAACGACGACGAGGGTGGCGATGAACGCACCGACACCGATCGCCGTCCATGTCGCCTGCAGTCCGGCCAACCCGGCGTCGAGCCGGGCCACGAACACATAACCGATGCCGTTGAGCAGCAGGGCCACGGGCAGCAGCACCGGGTCGGCGTCGGGTGCGAACCGCCGGGTGCCGACGTGGGCCACACCGAACAGCCCGAGAACGATGACGAAGAACGGGCCGACGTTGGCGGGCACCGACGCTGTCCGTCCGAGGCTGACGAGCGTGTAGGCCGCTGCGGTCAGCAGGGCGGCGAGGAGCACCAGTCCCAGCTCGGTGGTCCTGCGATTGGTGCGAGCCGGGCGAGCGGTGGCAATCACGCGGGTTGCGGTCCCGGCGGCGGCGCCGGCACCGTGGTGGTCGTCGTCTCGGGCGGCGGGGGCTCGAGGGCAGCGGCCTGGTCCTTCAGGTTCTTCACGTAGGCGCGGGCGTCCGCCAGCGACGACTCCTCCACCCCGCGCTGCACGTCGTCGCGGCGCGCCGATGGCACGTCGTTGGCGGCCAGGTCGGTGCGCTCTTTCAGCGTGGGCTTGAACCAGAACAGCCCGTCGGGTCGACCCTGGAAGATGGCGACCTTCCCGCTGGCGACGCCGACGTAGTAGCCACCGCGGGCGTACCAGCCGATGGCGCCGACCACGCCGGCGAGGATGATCAGCAGGACGAAGGCGAACAGCAGGACGCGTCCGGTGAAGCGCTTGCCGCGCGGCGACTTCGCCGCAGGGGCGCCAGGGTCGCCGCCGCCGCGTCCGCCGTCACCGGGATCGGCGCTGCGCGCCACGCGCTCGCCCGCGGGCGGGACGGGAGCGTCGGCGAGGGCCTGCGACGCCGCCTTGCCGCGACCGTCGTCATCCACCACGTCGACCACGACGACGGTCACGTTGTCGCTGCCGCCGTTCTCCTTGGCCTGGCGGACCAGCTCGGCCGCCGCCTCCTCGGGGTCGGCCAGCCGGCGGAGGATCGAGGCGATCTGGTCGTCCGTCACCTCGTTGGTGAGCCCGTCGCTGGCCAGCAGGATGCGGTCGCCGCGGTAGGGCAGGACCCGGAAGCAGTCGACCTCGATCTCGGAGTCCATGCCGAGGACGCGGGTGAGGATGTGGCGCTGTGGGTGCATGACCGCATCCTCGGGAGCCAGCTCGCCTCGCCGCACCATCTCCTCGGGGAGGCTGTGGTCCTCGGTGATCTGATCGAGCTCACCGTCGCGCAGCAGGTACCCCCGCGAGTCGCCCACATTGCAGATGACGAGCAGCTCCTCGCCCTCGTCGTCGACCAGCGCGGTGGCGGTCACGGTGGTGCCCATGCCCCGCAGCTCGGGTTGCTCGCTGGCGCGCCGCCAGACGGCCCGGTTGGCCTCGCGCACGGCTTCGGCCAGTCCGTCCGCGGTGCGGTCGGTCTGGAAGGCGGCCTTGAGGGCTTCGACGGCGGTGAGCGAGGCCACCTCGCCGGCAGCGTGGCCCCCCATGCCGTCCGCGACCGCGAACAGCTGCTCGCCGACGAGCAGCTCGTCCTCGTTGTTGGTGCGCACCCGGCCGACGTCGGTCGCCGAGCCGACGCGCAGCTGGGTCATTTCGCCAGCTCCAGCACGGTCTTGCCGATCTGGAGGCGGTCGCCCCGCCGCAGCGGCTGGGGCGCCGAGACCTTCTTGCGGTTGAGGAAGGTGCCGTTGGTGGAGCCGAGGTCCTCCACGTAGACCTGCCCGTCGCGCCGGAAGATCCGCGCGTGCAGCTGGGAGACGAAGGTGTCGTCGGGCAGGGCGATCTGGCAGCCCGACGCCCGTCCGACGGTGAGCTCGTCACCGAGGTCGTACACCGTGCCGCGCGCTGACGCGGGCTCGACCACCTTGAGCCGGAGAGCGGTGCGCCCGGCGGCGGGCCGGGCACCGCCCCGCGCCGGAGCGGCGGCCGGCGCGGCGGCCGGGGCCGCGACCGCCGGCGCGGTCAGCTCGGCCCACACCGCCCGAAGCACCCGGAAGAAGAAGAGATAGAGGAGGGCGAGGAAGAACAGCTTGAGGATGGTGAGGAGGCCTTCGGGCATGGGCCTAGGAGTTCTCGAACCGTACGGTGCTCGCCCCGACCGTGATCTCGTCCCCGTCGTTCAGCCGTCGCTCCTTCACGCCTGAGCCGTTCACCTTGGTGCCGTTGGTCGACCCCAGGTCGACGACGACGAACTCGCCGCCCTGGCGTCGCACCTCGGCGTGGCGCCTGCTCACGTTCTGATCGTTGAGCACGACCTCGCACTCGGGCATGCGCCCGATGGTCACCGGGTCGTCGCCCACGCTCACCCGCTTGCCGTCGGGGAGCACGATCGTGCCCGCGCCGCGTCCACCCGGTCCCTCGCGCACCTCGCTGGCGAGCAGGAACGTCCCGGTGCTCACGCCCGGGTCCTCGGTGAGATCGACGGTCACGGGCCCGAGGAACTGGTACCCCTCGTCGCGTGCATGCTCACGTGCCCCGTCCGCCAGGTCCCGGACCAGCGAATCGTGGAAGCTCGAGAAGCGCTCGTGATCGGCGGGCGCCAGGGCAATGGTGAAGTGGTTGGGGGCGATCACGCCCCGCACGCCGTGGCTGCGCTCGGTGTCCATCTGCCTGGTCAGGCGGCGCAGCAGCTCCACGGGCTGCACGCCGCTGCGAAACGCCTTGGCAAAGGCGCCCTCCACGAGGCGTTCCAGTCTCCGCTCCAGGTCGGCGAGCCCCATGGTCCCGACAATCTACCCACGAGCCCAGGTCGGTCCGCCGCCGGGCTCGTCTTTGCGGATCGTCGGGGCCGGTAGCCGGACGGATCCGCAAAGACCGGCTCGGGTACCCTCTACCCCGCTTCTCGGGCGAGTGGCGGAATTGGCAGACGCGCAGGATTCAGGTTCCTGTGTCCGAAAGGATGTGGGGGTTCAAGTCCCCCCTCGCCCACCAACCAACAACCCCACCACCACCCACCCACGTCAATTCGTCGCAGGTCGGCGCGTGCGCGCGAGACGCGAAACGGTCGGACGTCTAGCGGGCGACCTCTCGGCGAGGAGCCGCCGGCAGGTGGCGGAGTGTCCAGACGTCGACCGCGATCAACGGCAAGGGAGCGCCGGCGGCGCCGGCTGCACCGGCAACCCCGAGTTGTCGGGACGTGGCGAGAGCGGCCACCACGTCGGCGACTTCGTTCGCCAGCCAGAGCTGCACCCATCGGCGAGTCTCACCGGCTCTGCTGGGCTCCAGCGTGGAGAGGAGACAGCCGAGGCCGAACAGTGTGTCCCGGATGCCGACGGTCCGCGCGAACAGGACGAGCGAACTGCTGGGTTGCTCATCGCGCACCATTCCTCGCAGAACTCGCCCGGTGCCGATCGCGAGGGTCATCCCGATTCCGACGCGCACCAGGGCCGCGGTCCGAACAACGGTGAGCCCCTTCACGGTCCGACCGTACAGTGGCTGACCGTTCAGCTGTCGCGGCGGACGGCGAAGAGCTGCCACTCACCGGGCACACCCTTGAGGTGGTGGACACCGCGGTCGACGAACCCGATCCCCGAGCCGACGACCAGGTCGCACACCGTGCGGGACACCAGGACCTCACCGGGTGCGGCTGCGCCTTGGACGCGCGCCGCGATGTGGACCGCGATGCCGCCGACGTCCTCGCCCCGCACCTCGACCTCGCCCGTGTGGAGACCGGCCCGCACCTCGATACCGAGCGGGGCCAGCGCGGACTGCAGCTCGAGCGCGCACCGGATGCCGCGGGCGGGGCCGTCGAAGGTGGCGAGGAACCCGTCCCCGGTGGTCTTGACCTCCCGGCCCCTGTGCCGAGCGAGCAGGTCGCGAACTGCGGCGTCGTGTTGATCAAGCCTCAGCCGCCACGCGCGGTCGCCCAGCTCGGTCGCCCGTTCGGTGGACCCGACGATGTCGGTGAACAGGACGGTCGCCAGCACCCGGTCCGGCTCCACGACGTGCCGCGCGCCCGTGAGGAACTCCTCGACCTCGTCGATGACGGCGCGCGAGTCGCCGCTCCACGGGAAATGGTCCTGGCCCTCGAGCTCGACGAAGCGGGCGCCGGGGATCTGCTCCGCCATCCACTTCCCGGCACGCCGGTTCACGACCCGATCGCCCCGCCGGTGGAGCACGAGCGTGGGAACACCGATGGTGGGCAGCACGGCGCGCACATCGATCTCGAGGGAGAGCAGGAACATCTGCGCCAGTCCACCCGGGCTCACGGCTGAGCGGCGGTAGCGGCCCAGCCACGCCTTGGCCTGCTCGTCGTCCGCGAGGGACGGCGCCCAGATCTCCATGTCGCCCCCGGTGAAGAGCACTGGCTCGATGAGCGACGTGGCCTCGAGCAATGCCTCGGCTGGCGCGGCCCACGGGTAGTCGGGTGCCCAGGTCGACCTGGCCATGCCACCGTGGAGGACCAAGGCCTGCACACGCTCGGGGTAGGTCGCAGCGAAGAGCACCGCGGCCGGCGCCCCCTCGGACACGCCCATGAGCACCGCGCGCTCCGAACCGACCGCGTCGAGCACCGCGCGCATGTCCTCCATCCGCTGCTCGAGCGTCGCCGCACCGGCGGTCCGGTCCGAGACACCCACGCCCCGTCTGTCGAACAGGATCAGCCGGGAGAACGAGGCCAGGCCCAAGAAGAACGCCTCCGAGCTCGGCATCTCCCACGCGAGCTCGACGTGGCTCGAGAACCCTTCGATCAGCAGCAGGTCTCGCTCGCCCTGCCCCACGGTCTGGAAGGCGATGTGCACGCCGTCGGACGTCTTGGCGTAGCGGGTCTCGGGGATGTCGGCCACCGGCGCACAGTCTGCCCCGATGTCCCCCGCGCCGCGGGCGTTGGCAAACGGAGCAGGGCTCAGCGGCCGGCGGTCCCTTTCAGCGCTTGGCCGAGCTGGTGGCAGCGGCACCGAAGCAGAGCAGGAGGACCGCCACCAGAACGGCTGCGGCCAGTGGCGCTCCCGTCACCGGAAGGCGGGGCACGGCGGTGGTCGTCGTCGCCGGTCGGGTGGTGGTTGTCTGATTGTTGCTCGTCGTGCCGAGGCCGGTCGTGGGAGTGGGCGTCGGCGTCGTTGTCGTCGTGCCGTTGTCGACCTGGGGCAATGACGCTGCGGTGAGCGCCGCGACCGTCGTGGGAGTCGACCCGCCGGCTGCGGCGGTCGTCGTGGTCGTCGCCCCACCGGGTGCGGCCGTGGTGGTCGTCGCCCCACCAGGTGCGGCCGTGGTGGTCGTGGCGCCGGCTCCGGCAGCGGTCGTGGTGGTCGTGGCGCCGCCTCCGGCTGTGGTCGTGGTCGTGGGGGGCGGCGTGGTGGCACAGGCTGTGGCCGTCACCGTGTTGGAGTCGAGGGTGGTCGACGCGTTGCGGGCCAGCAGCCTGCCGTCGACGACGGCGTTGGTCTCCGCCTGGATCGAGGTCAGGGCCATGATGGTTCCGACGAAGGTGGAGTCGACGCCCAGCGTCGCCGAGCTCGCGACCTGCCAGAAGACATTGCACGACTGCCCAGGATTGATGAGCAGGACGTGGCTGTCGGTGGCCGTGATCAGCGTCGAGCCGGCCTGGAAGATGAAGACGGCATTCGGGTCACCCGCCGAGTCGAGGGTGAGTGTGCCGGTGATGGCGAAGGACTCGGGGGTCGTGTACACGCCTGGCGTCAGCGTCGTGCCGCCCAGTTCGGTGGGTCCGGCGAAGGTGACGCTCGGGGCCCGTCCCGCGGCCGAGTTGTAGGCGATGGTGAGGTCGTCCTGCGCGCCGCAGGCGACGGAGTCGTTGGCGTGGATGGTGCCGCTGACCAATCCCGGCGGGAAGTTGGTGACGGCGGGTGTGGGGCAGGTGCCGAGGTCGCCGTTGATCACGGTCGGTCCGGTGTTCGTGACGCCGGCGCCGGCCAGCACTGCGAAGCTCGTGGCGGTGCCGAGGCCGACGGGGGCTTCGGCCGCGCCGGCCGAGGTCGCTGAGCCCACGAACAGCGCGAGCCCGGACAGCGAGACGACGGTCGCGAGCACGACGAAGGTGCGATGGAGGCGGCGGCGCAAGGCGGTGCGAGCGGGCCTGGCGGCGGGGGCCGCGAGATGGGTCATGCCGGGGTTTCGACATCGCAGCCGTAGTTATGTAGCCAATCGCTAGAAAAGAATTTCTAGAGAAGTTTCGCCATAAATGGTTCGAGTGACCAGCGGCGGTGGCGCTCAGTCCTTGCGGTGGGCCCCCACCATGAAGACGGCGATGACGACGGGCTCGGTTCCGCGGTTGTGCCAGCGGTGCCGGGTGCCGTTCTGCACGACGGTGTCGCCCGCCCGCATGGTCTTCTCGGCGCCGTCGTCGAGCTCGAGGGTGACCTCGCCGGAGAGCACGACTTCGAAGTCGACGGTGTCGGTCGTGTGCATCCCGGGCTCGTCGATCTCCATGTGATCGAGCATCCCGGGCAGGCGCTCGTTCAGCGAGGTGAGCTCGGCCCCGATGTCGACGTCGCCTGCGGGCTGGGTGCCGGAAGGGGGCAGGCTGAAGAACCCGAACCGGTAGCCGCCGACGGCCGGGAAGTAGGTGGCGAAGTCTGGCCGGGTTCCGTCGCCGGGATAGGTGGGTGCTTCGTCGCCGCCCCAGAGGCGATGGAACTCCGTGCCGGGCATGAGGGCGGTGGTGACGGGGTCGACCTCGTCGTCGGAGGCGAACATCGCTTTGCCGGATCCGTCATGGCCAGTGACCACTCGTCGTACGCGCATGGGGGCAGCCTGCCAGGCTCCGATCGCTCGCCGCTAGGGTGGCCCCGATGGTTGTCGCCGGCCGCCGCCGCCGCCGTCGACCCCGCTGGCTCGTGCTCGTGATCCTGCTTGCGCTGAGCTTCGTCGCGGTGCGGGGAATGGCTTCGAGCGGTTCCGATTCCCGCAGTCGACGCCTCGCCGAGCAGGCCTATCTCGACGAGATGCGTCCCGTCGTCGAGCGGTCCACCCAGGAGGGCGCTGACCTGGTGGCCGCGCGCGGCGACGCCGGCAAGCTCGGTCGCGTCGGCGTCACCCGGCGGCTGGCTCAGCTGCAGGACGAAGCGGCGGGCCTGTTGCGCGACGTGCACGGCGCTCATCCGCCTTCGTCGCTGGCGTCAGCTCACTCGCTGTTGGAGTCGACCATGTTCATCCGGTCGCGCGCGGTCGGCGGCCTGGCCGCGTCGCTGCCCGAAGCCCTCGCCGCGGAGGGCAGCGGCGACGTGGTCAAGCGCATGGCGACCGCGGGCGCCGATCTCGAGACGGCGGACGGCATCTACGCCGTGTTCCGCCGCTCGCTCGCTCCTCCGGGCGGCACCCCAGCCGCATCGATGCCGCCTTCGCGATGGGTGCCGAGGCCGGGCTTCTGGAGCGAGGGCGAGCTGCGGGCGTTGGTGTCGACGTTGCGGGCCAACTCGACGCTCGCTCCCGTGCACGACGTGGCCGTCATCGTGGTCTCGACGAATCCCACCGCGGTCGGCAAGGAGGGCGAGGCCGACGTCCTTCCGCCGAGCAAGACACTGCGCCTCGAGGTGGTCGTGGCGAATGTCGGCAACACCAGGGAGAAGCAGGTGCCGGTGGTCGCCGCCATCACCACGCCGACGGGCGCCATGGACACCGCGCGTCAGTTCGTGGACCTGGCGCCCGGGCAGCGCCTCACTGTCACCCTCGGGGGCCTCCAGCCCACGCGCAACGAGCAGCTGTCGCTCGGGGTGCGGGCCGGACCCGTCGCCGGCGAGTCGAACGTCGCCGACAACGAGATCATCCGCGCCCTGTTGGTGCGCGGCTGACCGCCTAGCTGGCATCGTCTCCGTCGGTCGGCGTCTCCTGCTCGACGTGGCGGTGCCACGCCTCCTCGGCCCGGCGCACCGCTTCGCGGAGCGGAAGACCGATGCGCCTCGCCGCGCGTGCGGCGTCGTCGTGCTCGACCTTCACCCGGCCTGGGCTGATCTTGACCCGCACCGGGACGCCGTCCACCTCGACGAGGTCGTCCTCGCGACGCGCGGGCCACCGCTCGAGCATCCGACCGCGCAAGCCGAGCGAACCCGTCTCGGTGGTGAGGACGCGACCGAGCTCGCCGGCCAGGACCGGATCGGCGAGGACGCTGACGGTGTGACCGGGGCGGCCCTTCTTCATGAGGATGGGCGTGACCCACGCGTCATGGGCGCCCGCCGTGAGCAGCGCGGCGACGGCGTGGGCCAGCGTCTCCCCCGTCGCATCGTCGACATTGACCTCCAGGAGCATCACGGCCTGGCCCGGCTGTGCTGCTGGCGCGTCGTCGGCAGTCTGGCCGAGCACCACCTGGGTGACGTTGGGCATGCCGTCGAGGTCGTGGCTGCCGGCGCCGAAGCCGGTGGCGGCCAGATGCATCGCCGGCATGGGGCCGAAGCCCGTGACGTTGGCGGCCAGCAGCGCGGCGCCCGTCGGCGTGGTGAGCTCGATGCCGACATCGCGTCCATAGACGGGGGCACCGGCCAGCAGCTCGACGACCGCCGGAGCGGGGTTGGGAAGGCTTCCGTGTGCGGACCGCACCATGCCGGTCCCGGTCGCCACCGCACTGGCGTAGAGCTCGTCGACACCGAGCACCTCGAGCGCAGCGCACGTGCCGACGATGTCGACGATCGCGTCCAAACCGCCGACCTCGTGGAAGTGGACCTGGGACACCGGGCGGCGGTGGATCCGACCTTCGACCTCGGCCAGTGCAGCGAAGGTCCGCAGCGCTCGTTCGCGCACGCGCTCGGGGAGTCGCGCCTCCTCGATGAGTCCGGCGATGTGGGCGTAAGTACGCACGACGGTCGTCTCCTCCGCCTTCACCTCGAGCTGCGTGGCGCGCACGCCCGCTCGTGAGACGACGTGCGCCTCGACCGTCCACCCCGCCACCGGGAGGCGCGCGAGGAGGGACCGAACCTCGTCGAGATCAGCGCCCGCGTCGACCAGGCTGGCGAGGGCCATGTCGCCGGCGATGCCGCAGAAGCAGTGGAACCAGGCCACGGTGCGGGTCACAGGAGCATGCGCGCCACCGCACAGGCGGCGCCGAATCCGTTGTCGATCCCGACGACCGTGAGTCCCGCCGCGCAGCTCGCCAGCATGGCGAGCAACGCGGTCACCCCTTCGAGGGCGGCGCCGTAGCCCACGCTGGTGGGGACGGCGACAACCGGCGCGGCGGTGACGCCGCCCACCAGGCTGGCGAGCGCCCCTTCCATGCCCGCGACCACGACCACGGCGTCCGCCTCGGCCAGCTCGTCGGCCGTGGCCAGCAGGCGGTGGACGCCAGCCACGCCGCAGTCGGCGATGAGCTGGGGGCGGAATCCGTGGGCCTCGAGGGTCGTCACGCACTCCTCGGCGACGGGCAGGTCGGCGGTGCCAGCGGTGATCACGAGGATGCGGCCGGGCCGCTCCGCGGACGGACGCCACACGACGGTGTGCCCTCGCTGGGTGGCGTGGGGATTGGCAAGCGTCGCGGCCTGCGCCTGTGCGTCGTTGGCGCGGGTCAGCAGCACCGGCCCGCCGCTCTCGGCCAACAGCTCGGTCACGATCGCCGCGCATTGCGCCGGCGTCTTCCCCGGTCCGTAGACCGCTTCGGGCATGCCTTGGCGCAGCTGGCGATGGTGGTCGACGCGCGCGAAGCCGAGGTCGGCGAACGGCAGCCGACGCAGGCGACGCACCGCTTCGTCGGGGTCGATCTCACCCGATCGCAGTTCGTCGAGCAGCTGGCGCAGGGCGGGCTCGTCCATCTCGCTCCCTATGGTGCACCGGGTTCCGCGTGGAACGCCCGCCGGTAGGCTGGCGTCGCGAGGGAGCGGTGGCAGAGTGGACGATTGCACCTGCCTTGAAAGCAGGCGGTCGAAAGACCCGGGGGTTCGAATCCCTCCCGCTCCGCCACCCCAGCCCCCTGTGCGACACTGACGCCTCGGGAGAGGTGCGAGAGCGGCCGAATCGGACTCACTGCTAATGAGTTGACCTGGGAAACCGGGTCCGAGGGTTCAAATCCCTCCCTCTCCGCCAAGGTCTGATCCGCCACCCTCAGGTCACGTCACGTACGGGCAGTGGCGGCATGCGTTCTCACAGCAGGTCCCGCGCGCGGCGTGGTAGGCGGCGGTGAACACGAACAACGCCGACACGGGATCGGTGTACCCGGGCTCGCCGGTCGCCATGGCGATGCGGTGCGCGGCGAGGATCGCCTCCCGCTCGGGCGCATCGGGCGCGAGACGCGCCGGGTGCGGCTCGTCCATCGAGCGGTCAGCGAGACCCTGTGCCACCCGTCGAGCGTACGACCCCGGGTTTGGGTGCACCCAGGCCCATCCCCAGGCACGCCGGTGCACCAGAATCGCGGACGGGGGCGCTGGTCGGTCGCCGATTACACTCGCTTGTTCCACCAGCGCTCGTAGCTCAATGGATAGAGCATCTGACTACGGATCAGAAGGTTGGGGGTTCGACTCCCTCCGAGCGCGCGAAAGTCCTGTTCGGGTCGGTGCAAGGAGCGCCTGGCGGGTGATCGTGTCCCGAATGCAAGCCTCCCGAGACTTGCAAGGCGACGAGAGCGCGTGCGACGCGTTGTAGGCGACGTCGGCGCCGCGCGTGATGGAACGCGCCCAAAGTGTGTCGAGCCGCGATGTTCAGTGCCGCGTCGTCTCGGCTGCGACCTGGGCTCGGGAGGTTGCGCCGAGCTTGGTGAAGACGTGCTTCATGTGACTTTGCCCGGTGCTCGCGTCAACGCATCGCTGCGCACCCTCGGCGGGCGCCGCGGCTCGACGACGACGTGCAGACGACCGACGTTCGGTTGGGATGCGCTCACCGCTATTGGGCTCGATGTGGTCGCGCTGGTCGCACAGGCTCGGTCGCTGACGCCATCAACGACCACCTCGACCTGCCGCCGGCGGACCGAACCACACCTGGCTATCCGATGACGGTGATTCGGATATCCTAAGGTGGTGACGAAGCGGTTGATCGAGGTCGACGACGACAAGCTCGACGAGGTCCGGGCCCTGCTCGGCACCCGCACCCTCAAGGCGACCGTCGCCGCCGCGTTGGACGAGGTGCTTGCCCTCGACCGGCGGCGACGTGCCCTGCTCGCCGAACGCGGCATCGACGTCAGCGCGCTGGCCGATCCGGCCGCCCGCCAAGCCGCGTGGCGCTGAGGGCGTTCTACCTCGGCGACACCTCCGCGCTCGCCCGAGCATCGACCCCGGCGGTCGCCGATCGGCTGCTGCCCCTGCTCGAAGCCGGGCTGGTGGCTCGCTGCACGATCACCGATCTCGAAGCCGGGTTCTCATCCACCAGCCCAGCGAGTCACGCGGCGATGCGCGAGGCGCGGGCGGCCTGGCCGTTCGTCGACATCGATCAGGCGACGTTGCACCGCGCCGTCGAGGTGCAAGACGAGCTCGCCGCGCGCAGCCAGCATCGGGGCTCCAAGATCGCCGACCTCCTCATCGCCGCCGCAGCCGAGGTCGCGCAGCTCGTCGTCCTCCACTACGACCACGACTTTGACGTCATCGCCAACGTCACCGGCCAGCCCGTCGAATGGATCGTCGAAGCCGGCTCCACCTCCTGACAACTCCGACGGGTTCGTCGTGCGCCGCGCGACAGGTGACCCGTCCATGTTCCGTCGTGTCGCAGCTCCCGAGATCACTTGCAAGCACCGGTCGGCCGATCCCCCACCTGGGGGAGGTTGTTGCGTGGATCCCACGTCACGGTGGCGGCATGAGAACGCTGTTGCTCGCTATCGCCGTGGCGCTCGTGACCGTCGTCGGACTCCCCGAGACGTCGGCGGCTACTTCGACCGCGGTTCACGACCAGCCGATCGAGATGTCCGACGGGGTCGTCCTCGTCGCTGATGTTGATGTGCCGCCGGGCGATGGACCGTTTCCGATTGTGTTGCACGTGACCCCGTACGGGCGGCTGACGTACTCGACGGCCTATCTGGGCGACGGGTACGCGCATGTCAACGTCGACGTGCGCGGCACTGGACGCTCGGGCGGGATCAACTGCGTGACGTGTGCGCGCGAGCGCGATGACGTGGTCGAGCTGATTGCGTGGGCTGCGCATCAGCCGTGGTCGACGGGACGGGTCGGGATGATCGGCGGCTCGTACTCCGCGTTCCTCCAGCTCCTGGCCGCGGCCGAGCACCCGCCGGGTCTTGCGGCGATCGTGCCGCGAGCGTCGTGGTCGGATCCCTATCGCGACGGGTGGTACCAGAACGGGCTGTTCAACGAGTCGGTCGTTGCGGCCTTCAGCGGCTTCCAGCCGGTCGGCGGATCGACGGGAGCGTCGGCAGATGTCCGGTCGGTCTCGGCGGTGGCGGCGCATGCGCAGAACCCGACGCCGCTCCAGCTCGCGCTGGAGCACCCGTTCGACGACGACTTCTACGCCGAGCGGGCGATCTATCCGAGGTACGACGAGATCACGGTCCCCGCGCTGTTCATCGACGGCTGGTTCGACATGTTCCGCGCCGGTGCGGTGCGCAACTTCAACGGCGTGGCCAGTCGCGACAAGCGACTGATCATCGGACCGTGGACGCATCATCGTGCGGGTGGGCTGGGCGAGATCTTCCCGGAGCCGTATCCGGACGTCGTGCTCCCCGAGGGTGACCCGGTGCTCGCCTGGCTCGACCACTACGTGAAGGGCGTCGACAACGGTGTGGAGCGGGCGCCACGCGTCGTCTCCTACGACCTCGGAACCAGCGATTGGACCTCGGGCGACGCGTTCCCTCCGCGCGGCGCGCGTCTCTCGGCGCTGGAGCTGTCGGGCGCGCCGTCGGGATCGATCGTCTCGTTGCACGATGGGTCGCTCGTCCCTCACGCGCCTCGGTCCACCGGAACCGACGGTGACTCGTATCTCTACGACCCGGCGAGCGGGCCGACGCAGGCGACCGGCGCTGACAACGCGACGTTCGTCGGCCCGTTCGCCGATCTGGATCAGCGACCGGACGAGCAGCGGACCGTCACGTACTCGACCGCGCCGCTCGGATCGTCGCTCGATCTGCGCGGGTGGATGGAGCTCGACCTCTGGGCCACGACGTCGGCCGCGGACACGGACTGGGTGGTCAAGGTCAGCGATGTGGAACCCGACGGCACGTCGCGGCTCGTCTCACGTGGCTTCGTGCGGGCGTCGCACCGGGCCGTCGATCCAGCGCGTTCCCGTTCGGTGCAGCCGTGGCTCCGGAATGACCGCGCCGAGCCTGTCGCCGCCGGGTCGCCCACCGAGTACCGGATTCCGATCGAGCCGGCCGGTCGCACGCTCGCGCCGGGGCACCGGCTTCGGCTGTCGATCTCGTCTTCGGACATCGCGGCTCACCAGCCGCTCCCGGTGCCGGCGTGGAACACGATCCTGCACGACCGCGAGCACCCCAGCGTCCTGCGCGCCCAGGTTGTCGCCGACGGGCCGAAGGCGACGGTGATGGAATGACCCGTGTGCAGTGGTCGGACGGCGGCGACGGAGGGTTTGTGTTGCCCGCGGGGACCGTGACCCTGCTCCTGAGCGACATCGAGGGGTCGGTCAGAGCGTGGGAGTCGGAGCCGAGTGCGATGACCGCTGCGGTCGCCCGCCTCGAGGAGATCGTCGCGGAGACCGTGGCCCGCCACGGCGGGGTCCGCCCCCTCGAGCAGGGCGAGGGCGACAGCTTCGTCGCCGCGTTCGCTCGGGCCACCGACGCCGTGTCGGCGGCGATCGCCTTGCAGCTCGCGATCATTGACGAGCCGTGGTCGACCGCGTTGCCGCCGCGCTTGCGGATGGCGATCCACAGCGGCGAGGTGCAGCTTCGCGATGAGCGCAACTACATCGGCGGCGCGGTCAACCGCTGCGCCCGGATCCGCGCGTTGGCGCACGGCGGGCAGGTCGTCATCTCGACGACGACTCGCGACCTGGTCGTCGACGCGCTGCCCGTCGGCGCCGAGCTCGTCGACCTCGGTGAGCACCGGCTCCGCGACCTCGCTCGACCGGAGCACGTGCACCAGCTTGCACACGACCGCATGCGCCGATCGTTTCCGCCGTTGCGCTCGCTCGATGCACTTCCGAACAACCTGCCGATCCAGCTCACCAGCTTCATCGGTCGAGAAGCAGACATTGCGACCGTCACCGCGCTCATCCGAGCCCACCGCCTCGTCACCTTGGCCGGGCCGGGCGGTGCCGGCAAGACCCGACTGGCGCTCCAGGTCGCCGCCGAGGTCGTCGACGACGGGCCAGGCGGCGTCTGGTTCGTCGATCTCACCACCGTGACGGCGGCGACGGCGCTGCACGCGCTCGCCGCCGCCCTCGGACTGTCGGCGAACGCGGTGACCCTCGATGGTGTCGTGACGCGTCTGCAGGGGCAGCGCGTCGTGGTCGTCCTCGACAACTGCGAGCACGTGCTTGCCGAGGTCGCGTCGATCGTCGATCACCTCCTGCGGTCCTGCCCGGTGGTCGCAGTGCTGGCGACGTCGCGGGAGCCGCTGGGTGTGCCCGGCGAGGTCACCTGGCGGGTGCCGTCGCTCCGGATCCCGAACCTGTCGGTTCCGGTCGCCGTCGAGACCCTGGCGACATTCGACGCAGTCCGCCTCTTCATCGAGCGAGCCCAGGCCGCGCGCCCGAACTTCAACGTGTCGAACGACAACGCGCCCGCGGTCGCGGCGATCTGCGCGCGCCTCGAGGGCATCCCCCTGGCCATCGAGCTGGCAGCCGCCCGGACGCGGGTGCTCAGCGCCGACCAGATCGCGAGCGGGCTCGACGACCACTACCGGATCCTCGGAATCGGCCCCCGGACGAGCGCACCGCGGCAGCAGACGCTCGAAGCATCGATCGACTGGAGCCACTCGCTCCTCGACCCACACGAGCAGGTCGCGCTCCGACGACTGTCGGTCTTCCGCGGCGGGTTCGACCTCGACGCAGCCGAACACGTAGCCGGCATCGAGCCGATCAACGCCCTCGCCGTGCTCGACCTGCTCTCGCAGCTCGTCGACAAGTCGCTCGTCAATGCCGTAGACACCGACGGTGCGTCCCGATACCGGCTGCTCGAGACGATTCGGCAGTACGCGTGGGACCAGCTGGCGGCATCAGGTGAGCGCGAGACCATCGAAGCGCGCTTCGTGGACCACTTCGCGACCTACATCGGCGCTCTCGACGCCGCCCTCTTCGAACCCGACGCCATCGACAGCGGCACCAGGATCTACCGCGAGATCGACAACACCCGCGCTGCCGTCGCCATCGCCGCCCGCGACGGCGACGCGGAGGCGTTGACCGCGCTCGTGGCGTGGTCGCCCTCACTCGCTCTGGCCTCGGGCGACGGGGTCGAGCTCGCGCCGTGGATCGAGCGCGCCCGGGAGCTCTCCTCGCCGGCATCACCCTGGTGGTTGGCGATTCTCCACGCCTCGGCGTTCGCAGCGATCGCGTGCGGTGACATCGCGGCCGCCATCCCGCGCCTGCACGAGGCACTCGACGCGTCTCGGGCCCAGAGCAACGATGCCCGCACCGCCGAGATCCTCTTCGCCCTCGGTCAGATGACCAGCTTTGCTCTCGGGCTCGATGCGGGACGTCCGCTGTTCGACGAAGCGATGGAGCTTGCGCGCGACGCGAGCCCGATCGCGGTCGAGCTCTTGTCGTTGTACTCGGTCGTGCTCAGCACATTCGGCGCACCAGCCGAGGCGACCCGCGTACATGACCGGGTCGACGCGCTCCGTGCCGCGGGCCGCGGGCTCCCATGGCGTGTCGCCGATGCCCACCGCGCCCTGACGCTCTCGCTTCAAGGGGAGGCGACCCAAGCGCTCGCCATCGGACAACCCGCCGTCGACGAGATCAAGCAGAACCATCTCGACAGCTCGCTCGTTGGAGCGATGTGGGGAACGACGGAGGCTTTGCTCCTCCTCGGCGAGCTCGACGCCGCTGAGGACGCAGCCCTCGAGTGCGAGCTCCTCGCATCACGCATCAACGGAACGATCGAGCTCGCGCAAGCGGCACTCCTCCGAGGCCGTGTCCTCGCCCATCGGGGGAGTGAACACGCCGTCGCGGTGCTGCGCGACGCGCTTGTGTCTTCGGCGATGCTCGGTCCGACCGCCGCGCATCTACGAATCGCGCTGGCCGAGGCCGCTCTCGTCACCGGAGACAGCGCGCTCGCACGTGCGACCATCGCCGACGCTGCCGGTACCGTCGGAGCAGACGGTCCCTACGCTCGCGCCCGCCTGACGTTGATCAGCGCGCAAGGCTCAATTCTCGACGATGACCTCGACCGCGCCGAGACCGCCGCGCACGACGCGCTGGCGGTCGCTGCCGACCAGGACCTCACGGCCGTCACGATCGACTGCCTCGAGCTGATCGCAACCGCCGCCGCCCTGCTCGAGAGCGGCATCGAGGCCGCAAGACTGTGGGGCTCGGCGACCGCAGCCCGCGAGCGCTCCGGCTACCGAGCCTGCGTGTTGCCAGCACCGATCGAACACGCTCGCGCCGCCGCCCGAGCCGAGCTCGGTGACGACGTGTTCGATGCATCGTGGGACGAAGGCGCCGGGCTGTCGCTCCCCGCCGCCGTCGCGCTCGCCCGACGCGGCCGGGGGGAGCGACGACGCCCGAGCCACGGATGGGCCAGCATCACGCCCACCGAGCAGAACGTCATCGCGCTGGTGACCGAAGGCCTCACCAACCCCAAGATCGCGGAACGCCTGTTCATCGGACGAGAGACCGTCAAGGCGCACCTCTCCAGCATCTTCACCAAGCTCAACGTCGCCAGCCGCGCAGAGCTCGCCGCCGCAGCAGCGCGACGATCGCCCACCGGAACAGCATGACGCCCCTCCGGCCATCGAACATTCCCCAGGTGGGGGAGGTACCGCGCGACCGCGTCGTCGATGATCGCAGTCATGACAACGATGACCTTCGACCACGCGTTCGCCGCCGCGATCCAACGGGGTTGGGACGCGCTCGCGACGGGCGATCCAGGCCCAGCGCTCGCGATGATGAGCGACGACATCGTGATGGAGAACGGCCCGGTACCGCTTCCACAGCCGTGGCTGCGAGTTGAGGGACGCGACGCCATCGCCTCCACGCTCCAGTCGTTCGGCGCCATGTTCGGTCCCACGTTCCGCCAGCATGGCCACTGCGTGTACGCCGACGGCCGGATCGCAATCTCGGTGGTGCGCGACGAAGCCGACCTCCCGAGCGGCGAGAGGTACGAGAGCGACGTCGTGGCGGTCATGCGCTTCGACGACGACTCAAGGATCGATCGCCTGTGGTTCGTCGAGGTCGACGTCGAGAACGTTGCCAGCCTCTTCGCGTCGATCGGCAGCAGCACATGAGCCGTCGACTGCTCACGGCTGGTGGCGTCGCCGTTGCGGTGGTGGTGGTGGTGTCGATGGCGACGCCGGCGGTCGCCAAGCCGGTCGCGCCGCCACCGGGCATCCATCGGGTCTCGGGAACGAGCCCGATCGCGCGGTGCAACCCGGTGAACGACGCGACGCTCACTCGCGGCTACGAACACCAGTCGTCGCTGGCGGCCGACCCGGCGCACCCGCTGCATCTCGCCGCGACCTGGGTCCAGGACTTCGAAGACGCGGCGGTCGTGTCGGTGTCGGACGACGGTGGCGTGAGCTGGGCCGCGAAGGGTGTGCCGGGCCAAATGCCCGTGTGCGAGGGCGACGTTGTCTACGACACGGTCAACAACCCGCGCGCGTCGGTCGGCGTCGACGGGACCGTGTACGTGATCTCCAATGTGTCGAGCACCCGCACCGGCGATCAGTCGGTGCGTGTCAACGCGCTCCGCGATGGCGGTCAGTCATGGGCCGGATCGACGGAGCTGGAGTCGGGCGCGTCCTTGGACTGGGTGTGGGCGGCAGCCGATCCGACGATCGCCGGCCGCGCCTACGTGTTGTGGGGCCATCGCGATCGCGACGAGAACGGCGAGGTGATTGGCGCCTACGAGCGGCTGGCGATGACGATCGATGGCGGTCACTCCTGGACCTCGATGCGGGCGCATCCCGAGCCGCCCGCAGGCTCGACGTACCAGTTCGGGGAGCTCTTCCTGCTCGCCGACGGGTCGCTGCTCGACGTCTTCGAGCAGTGCGGACTCGATCAGTGCGCGAGCTCGGCGGGTGACGTGCTCGTCTCCCGCACAACCGACGTCGGCGGCCACTGGTCGTCACCGGTCCGCGCCGCGACGGCGTCGACGGGTTGGTTCGCGGCAGCCGTCTCGCCCGACGGCACGTTGAACGTCGTGGCTCCCGGTCGCGGTGCCGACGGCTCGTGGCGCCTGGTGCTCTCGACGTCGGACGATCTCGGCGGATCGTGGCGCGGCCCCAGCGTGATCCTCGACGGCGACCGGAACGAGCCCACCTCGCTCACGCTCGCCGTTGCCGGGGACGGCACCGTCGGCGCGCTCTACTACGACAAGCGCAACGCCGCCCTGGCGTCGGGCCTCAGCGCGGCGGCGCCGCAATGCCAGTACGACGATGGCTACGCGTGCTCCACCGACGCGTGGCTCCTCACCGGCCGCTCCAAGACGTGGGTGGAGACGCACCTCGCCGGCACGTTCGAAGCGACCGCGTTCGAAGGCGGTGACTGCTGCCACGGACTCGGCGAGTGGGAAGGCCTCGTCGGCCGATCCAAGGGCTTCGCCGCGCTGCTCACACTCGGGTCGTCCGACACGTCGGACCCCGACCAGCAGGTTACGAACGGCCCGACCGACGTGTTCCTCGGCCGCACCTGACACGGCACGGCAGCTCTCTTGGTCGCTCCGGTCGGAGCGAGCGCTGGAAAACGCTGCCCTCGACTCGGCGCGGCGAGCAGATCGGCGCTCTCGGCATCGTCGCATCCAAGTCCACGCGAGTCTGCGCGGTGGAAGCGACGGACGCGGTGGGACATGACGGACGGTAAAGTCCGTGCTCGGACGTACGCAGTGAACGCTGTGAACACCATGGACAACCCGATCACCCGACTACGGATCAGAAGGTTGGGGGTTCGACTCCCTCCGAGCGCGCTGAGGAACGAGCGACGGATCAACGGACTGCGCAGACAGCGCCTGAGATCTCAGTCCTCGATCGCCGCGTACGCGGTCGTCGAGAAGTCGCGGAAGAGCGGCGGCTGGCTCGGCGACGTCCACGCCGCCTGCGTCATCAGGACCGTCACCATCTCTTCGATCGGGTCGTTGGCCCACGACGTGCCGAGTCCGCCCGCCCACCCGTACGCGCCCGGTGTCGCCCAGATGTCGTCGCGATGAGTGATGACCGAGACGCCGAAACCCCAGCCTCGGTTGTCCCACTGGCCGGGGAGCATGCCGGAGCTCGCCTTCTGCGCAGGCGTCAGCTGGTCGGTGGTCATGGCCTCGACGGTCGGGCGTGAGAGCAGGCGGCCGTAACGGTGCGCGCCGCGGTCGAGCAGCATCTGTCCGAAGGCCAGGAAGTCGTCCACAGTGGAGACGAGGCCCCCGGCGCCTGACGCGAAGGCGGGCGGGCTGCTCCACTGCCCGGTGCGCGGCTCGTCGGCCAGGACGAGCGCCCCCGTCCCGGGGTCGGTGAAGTAGCCCGTCACCAGCCGGTCGACGGCGTCGGCGGCGACGCTGAAGCCCGTGTCGTGCATGCCCAGCGGGTCGAAGACGCGCTCGCGGAGGAACTCGTCGAACGGCTGCCCAGCAGCGCGTGCGACGAGGACCCCGAGCACGTCGGATCCGGTGTTGTACGTCCAGCGCTCGCCCGGCTGATGCATGAGAGGCAGCGTGCCGAGACGTCGTATCCACTCGTCGGGATCTGGTGAGACGCCGGGCTCGGGCGGCCCCTGGGCGAACCCCAACTCGGCGGCGGCCGCGAGGATCGGATAGTCATCGGGTGAGCCCATCACCAGGCCGAACCCCATGCGGAAGGTCAGCAGGTCGCGCAGGGTGATCGAGCGCACGGCCGGCACCGTGTCGTCCACCGGGCCGTCGATGCTGCGCAGGACCCGGCGGTCGGCCAGCTCCGGGAGCAGCGCGTCCACGGAGTCGTCGAGTCGCAGCCGACCCTCCTCGACGAGGATCATCACCGCGACTGCGGTGACCGGCTTCGTCATCGACGAGATCCGGAAGATGCTGTCGCGCCGCATGGGCTGCGTGCCGTCGACGGCGGTCGTCCCGATGACCTCGACGTGCACCTCGCCCCGTCTGCTCACGAGCGCGACCAGCCCAGGCGCTACACCGCGCGTGACGTGGGCGGCCAGCACGCGGTGCATTTGCTCGAGCCGGTCGTTCGAAAGCGCGCCCATGAGAGGAAGACGCTACGGCCGCTCGCAACTCATCGCTGCTCAGTCCGGCAGCATGGGCACCGTCCAGCCCTGGTCGCGGCCGAGGTGCACGGCCCGGGTGAGGGATGCGGCGCCGAAGCGCTCGTGGACGTCGTCGAGCACCGCGTCCAAGGCGCTGGCGCTGCGCCGCTCGAAGGGGAGTGTGAGCTGGACGACGCCGTCGTCGGCCAGGTTGGCGACGGCCACCCCGATGAGGGTGATGCCCCGCGTGGCGATCATCGGCGCGGCTTCCTCGAGCAGCTCTCGCGCGGCGGCGAGGACGGTCCGGGTTCCCGCGGTGGGCCACGGAAGCGTGTGCGAACGGGTGGCTCGTGTGAAGTCGTCGAAGCGCAGGCGTAGGACGACCGTGCGACCGATGCGCCCGGCCGCACGCATGCGTCGGGTGACGCGGTCGACCAGTGCGACCAACGAGGCATCGACCTCCTGCGGCGGGGTGCGTCGAAGGCCCAGCGCACGCTGGGAGCCGATGGACCCACGTCGCCGTCCGACCACGACGGGCCGCGGATCGCGGTTGTGGGCCAGCGCGTGCAGGTGGCGCCCCGCCGCCTGCCCGAGCATGGAGACGAGCGTCGCCTCCTCGAGCGACGCGACCTGGCCGACGGTGGCAATGCCGCGCTCATGGAGCTTGGCCGCGCTGATGGCGCCCACGCCCCAGAGGCGCTCGACGGGGAGCGGGTGGAGGAACGCGACCTCACCGCCCGGCGGCACGACGAGGAGCCCGTCGGGCTTGGCGACTCCGCTCGCCACCTTGGCGAGAAACTTGGTGCACGCGACCCCGACGGTGATGGCGAGGCCCACGCGCTCGCGCACCTCACGCCGGAGCCACGCGGCGATGTCCACCGGGGAACCCGAGACGCGCCGCAGCCCTGCGACGTCGAGGAACGCCTCGTCGATGGAGATGCCTTCGACCAGCGGCGTGGTGTCGGCGAAGACCGCGAAGACCGCCTTGCTGGCATCGGTGTAGGCCGACATCCGGGGCTGGACGACGACCGCATGTGGGCACAGTCGCTTGGCCTGGCGTCCGCCCATGGCCGTGCGCACGCCGAAGGCCTTCGCCTCGTAGCTCGCAGCCAGCACCACGCCGCCGCCCACGATGACGGGTCGACCGCGCAGCTTCGGGTCGTCCCGCTGCTCGACGGAGGCGTAGAACGCGTCGAGGTCGGCGTGCAGGATGGTCGCCTCGGCTCGCACGAACACATGTTCGCACCTGGGTGTGACAGGACGCGGTGCGATGAGTTCGCGGAGCACCCGGCGTCCTACCGACGTGCTGCGATCGCACCGCGTCCCAACGGTGGTGCTGGCGCGGGACGGGGGCGAGGTGGCGAGCTGGCCGCTGCCGGGCGGCGGCTGTGCCGACCTGGCCGTGGTCGACCACCTGGCCCGGTTGCAGCTTGCGGCGCGCCGGCTCGGATGCTCGATCCACGTCCGCGACGCCGGCGCGCGGCTGGTGGGGCTGCTCGAGCTGGCTGGGCTGAGCGAGGTGGTGCCCGTCGCCAGCCGGTCAGTCGAGGTGCAGGGGGAACCCGAAGAACTGGAACAGGTTGGTGTCGAGGAAGTTGTGGTGGCCGACGATCCGGCCGTGTGAGATCTCGAGCACCTGCACCGACCACGGGGCGTGCCCGCCGCTGGGATCGATCTTGTAGGAGGCGAAGGCGGGGGAGCCGTTGGCGGCCGACGCGATGAGCCGCGAGCCCGCGCAGCCGATGCCGTTGCCGAGGAACCAGCGGCCCAGGTTGCCTGCGCCCTGGAGCCAGAAGTCATAGGGCGGCATCGACATGACCGCGTCCTGGTGGAGCCGGGCCACGAGCGACTCGATGTCGTAACGCTCGAAGGCGTCCACGTAGCGGGCGAGCAGCTCCTGCTGCGCGGGATCGACGGTGAGGACGTCGGTCTCACTCACGTCCTGGGTCGCCAGGGTGGCCCGAGCCCGCTGCAGCGCGCTGTTGACCGACGCCACCGACGTGTCGAGCAGCTCGGCCACCTCGGTGGCCTGCCAGCGCAGCACCTCGCGCAGGATCAGCACGGCGCGCTGCCGCGCGGGAAGGTGCTGCAGGGCGGCGACGAACGCAAGGCGGACGGTCTCCTTGGCCTCGGCCAGGTCAGCAGGATCGCCGCCTTCGGGCAGCACGCGGCTGTCGGGGATCGGGGTGAGCCATGCGTGCTCGGGCAGCGTGGCGCCGGCAAACGTCTCGTTCGTGCCCGCGGGCCCCATCTCCATGGGCCGGGCCCGGCGCTGACGCCCGCGCAGCATATCGAGGCACACGTTGGTGGCGATCCGGTACAGCCAGGACCGCAGCGACGACCGGCCCTCGAAGCCATCGAGCTTGCGCCAGGCCCGGACCATCGTCTCCTGCACCGCGTCGTCGGCCTCGAAGGCCGATCCGAGCATCCGGTAGCAGTAGCCGGTGAGCTCCCGACGATGCTGCTCGAAGTCCTCGGGACGGGTGGTGCCGGGGACGTCGGAGCGGATGGCCACGGAAGTGGATTCTACGGTGACGGTCATCGCTGGGGGCCTCGGTCCTGCACCACGGGCGCGGTGCGTCCAGGCATCCGACGTCCGGGCGGCCCGGAACTCATCGGGCTAGCCGAGATCGACGGCGAGGACCTGCGGCGCGGGGTCGGCCGCATGGCGCGCGACGTGCAGGACATGGCGTCCAGAAGGCCCGGTCCAGCGATGGGACCGGGTGTCCCGGCGGGCGAGGCGGTCATGCGGGATGCGCACGTCGACCGGGATCGCGGCGCCGGCAGAGACCTGCACACGGGCGAAGCCGAGGAGGCGCCGGCGCGCTCCGTCCCGTCCGCCGTAGACCTGCACGACATCGGTGCCGTCGCGGTAGCCCGTGTTGTAGATGGTGCCGCTCACCCGCAGCCCGCCCTCGTCCTCGGCGACCGTGAAGGGACCGAGCTCGAAGGTGGTGTACGAGAGACCGAATCCGAACGGGAAGGCGGGCGGGTGGTCGTCGCGCTCGAGCAGCCACCATCCGTGCCAGCCGTCGTACACGATGCGTTCTGCATCACGGTCGAACGGCGGCAGGTGCTCGGCGTCGGTCGGCACCGAGAACGGAAGGCGACCCGACGCGTCGACCCGTCCCAGCAGGACGTCGGCGAGGGCATGGCCACCCTCCATTCCCGAGTACCACGCTTGCAGCACGGCGGGCACAGCGTCGGCCCATGCGTCGATGAGCACGGCGCTGCCGGCCACGATCGCGACCACTGTCCGCGGGTTGGCGGCCGCGACAGCCAGCACCAGTTCCTCGTCCTCGGGATGGAGGCGCAGCGATGAGCGGTCCCCACCCGTCGAGAAGCCCCCAGCCTCCGCCACCACGCCGTCCGGCGGGTCGGCGCCCGGCTCCGCCGCGACCCACGCGTTGAACCGGGCGGCCAGCTCGGGGTCGTCGGGTCCCGGCATCAGCGCGCCGAGATGGGAGGTGCCCTCACTCCCGATGAACTCACCTTCGTCGGCGCGGGTGTAGCCGACGACCACGACAGCCACGTCGGCACCGGCGGCCGCGTCCGCACCTTCGTCGTGGATGACCTCGACGCCGGGCAAGGCGGACCGCAGCCCGTCGAGGGCGGTGACGACGTCAGGCGCCCACACGTCGCTCGAGCCACCGTCGCCCAGGTTCCGCACCGCGGCGAGTCGACCGATGACCGCCACCCGCCGCAGATCCGTCGGGTCGAGGGGCAGGACGGGTGCACCGTCGACCGGCTCGTTGCGCAGGAGCACCATGGCCTTGGCTGCTGCTTCGCGCGCCAATGAGCGGTGCGCGTCGCACGCGAGCACACCCGGGTCGGGCGGCGACCCGTCAAGTACGGACCGGAACCGCAGGAGTGTGGCCACGACGCGGGTGACGGCGGCGGTGATGTCAGCGTCGTCGGTCTCGCCCGCCTCGAGGGCGGTGCCGAGGCCGTGGGCCCGGATCATCCGGTACGGCATCTCCACGTCGAGCCCGGCCGCGACCGACGGTCCCGCATCACGCAGTCCGAAGATCCAGTCGCTGATGACGAAGCCCTCGAAGCCCCACTCGTCCCGCAGCACGTCGGTGAGCAGCGGGCGACTTTGGCCGCACCACTCGCCGTTGACCGCGTTGTAGGCGCTCATGACGACGGCGACGCCCTCGTCGATGATGCGGCGGAAGTGGGGCAGGTAGACCTCGTGCAGGGCGTGCTCGTCGGCGACGACGTCGACCTTGAAGCGCGCGTTCTCGATGGAGTTGCATGCGAAGTGCTTGACGCACGCCATGGCGTGACGCTGCACGCCGCGGGCGAGGGCGGCACCCAGCTCACCGACGTGGTGCGGGTCCTCGCCGTAGGTCTCCTGGGCTCGGCCCCACGCCGGATGGCGCAGCAGATTGACGCAGACCCCGCCGTAGAGGTCGGCGCCCACCGCTCGCAGCTCGCGGCCGATGGCGTCACCGATCCGCTCCTCGAGCTCGATGTCCCACGCCGCGCCGCGCGCCATGCTCACGGGGAAGCACGTGGCCGGGCCGATGACCACCCCGCGCGGGCCGTCGCTGAAAGCGAAGCCAGGGATCCCGAGGCGGTCCACACGCGCGGCCGGGAAGGGACGCTTGTGGTAGCCGCCGATGGCGAGATCGGCGAGCCCGGCCCAGAACGGGACGTCACCGTCGAGGCACCAGCGCCGTTCCTCGGGGGTCAGTTGTGCGACGAGCTCGGCCGCCTGCGCGGCGGGGTCGGCTCCCGCCATGACGGCAGCAGCAGCGCGGTCGAACTCGCTCTCCCCCGTCGGCACTGCGCCGACCCTAGAGGTTCAGGCCCGCTGCACGCCCAGGCCGAGGGTGCCGACGTAGCCGGAGTCGCCCCGTGTGGTGACAAGCACAGACTGCGCGCCGCCCCCGCGGTAGATGCCGTCGTGGGTGTTGCGCAGGAACTGGCCGCTGCGCTGGTTGTACGGCGACGTGGCGTACACCGCTCTCGACACGGCGTCGTCGAAGAAGAGCTGGCCGGTGTGCGTGCGTGATCCGTCGTGCACCTTGACGTGGATGTGCACGGCCCGGCCCTGGTACCAGCCGGGGTACACGGTGTCGAAGGTGACGCGGCCGTCGCCGCCGCTCTTCTGGCCGCCTCGCAGGAAGGTGCGGCTCGAGGCGCCGTTCCCGAAGCCCGAGTAGTCGCCGGCGGCGTCGGCGTGCCACACCTCGACGGTCGCGCCCGAGACTGGCGTGCACGCAGTCGCGTCGACGACCGCGAGCTCGAGGCGCAGCGGCGTGCCGGGCCTGCCTTCCGTGATGTCGCGCCGGATGGCCTCGTCCGCGAGGTAGTACGGGCCCTCGGTCAGCTCGGGCATCAGCACGCACGTGGCGCCCGCCGACTGGCTGGCCGCGGCGGCAGCGGGCGCCGTCGACGTCGAGGACGTCGACGGGCTGGAAGTCGACGCACGGGAGGCAATGTCCGTCTTCGAGGACTTGCCGCACGCCACCGCGACCGTCGCGACCGCGCCCGCACCCATGATCGAAAGTGCGTGTCGCCTCGTCACGATGCGATTGGGTTGGTCCATGGCCCCATTCTCGGACGGGCGGCTGTGCGTGGGCTGGCAGGGACCTGGGATGGCGCCGTCTAGCGCGCGTGGTGGGGCATGAGGGCGCCCGGCGGCACGACCCCGAGCCGTCCGGCGCGGTAGTCGTCCATCGCCTGCTGGAGCTCTGCGCGGGTGTTCATGACGAACGGTCCGTATTGCGCCACCGGCTCGCGCAGCGGCTGCCCACCGAGCACGATGAGCTCGGCCGGCTCCGCGCCCTGGTCCACCGTCAGTCGCAGGAAGTCGCCGGCGCCGAACACGAGCAGCTGTCCAGGACCGAACGGTGTCCCCGTGCCGACGATGCCGCGGCCGGACATCACGTAGACGAGGGCGTTGAAGTCAGGTCGCCACGGGAGCTCGAGCCGCGCGCCGGGTGCGACGGTGGCGTGCACGAAGGCGATCGGCGTGTGGGTCGCTCCGGGGCCTCTGTGTCCGTCGACGTCACCGGCGACCACGCGCACCAGCGCGCCGCCGTCGGGCGAGGACAGCAGTGTGACGTTGCCTCCCTCGAGGTTCTGGTACGCCGGCGGGATCATCTTGTCCTTGCGGGGCAGGTTCACCCACAGCTGCAGGCCGTGGAACAGCCCGCCGCTCACGACGAGCTCCTCGGGCGGCGTCTCGATGTGGAGGATGCCGCCGCCCGCTGTCATCCACTGCGTGGCGCCGTCGGTGATGACGCCGCCGCCGCCGTGGGAGTCCTGGTGCTGGAATGTCCCGTCGATGATGTACGTCACCGTCTCGAAGCCGCGGTGCGGGTGCCAGTCGGTGCCCCGCGGCTCGCCGGGGCCGTAGTCCACCGAACCCATCTCGTCCATGTGGACGAAGGGGTCGAGGGCCTCGACCGGAACGCCGGCGAAGGCGCGCCGCACGGGGAACCCCTCGCCCTCGTAGCCGCTGGGCGCGGTGGTGATGGTGCGTACGGGCCGCTCGACCGCGTCGATGGCGGGCTCGGTCAGGCGGGGCAGGGCCAGGGTGTCAGCGGTGACGGCGGGCATGGGCTTCTCCGAATAGTTGCACGGTCAACGATCTCACCGTACAACCGGACGGGAGGCCGGTCTGTTCCCGCTCAGCCGGAGATGTCGCGAGGGTCGTCCCCGTAGGTGAACTCCTCCTCGATGCTGCCGTCCGCCTTGTGCACGATCAGCTGACCGAGGCCTTCGTCCTTCGCCAGCTCACGCCCGTAGGAGATGGCCTTCTCCTTGGTGTCGACGACCACCAGCTGCTGCCCCGAGCCGGCGCGTGTCACCTGCCATCCGTTCTCCTTCCACGGCGTGACATGGAGTTGGGTCCGTTCTGCCATGTGGCGCTCCGTTCGTGTGCGGGCCTTCGGCCGTCGTTCCCACCTGGCGGTGCGTCAGAACCGTTCGCAGGTGGCGGGTGGAGTGGGCGGCGGTGCGGAGGCGCGTGCCGCCGTAGGGGACACCGCCGAGGACGACGCGGCTGGCGACGGCGAGCCATGCGGTGATGGCGCGCTCGGCGATCCACGCCGGCGCCCACAACGCTGCGGTCGGGCGGAACACGCGCCGTCCACCGTGTCGGCGCCGACCCACCTCTGCGGCCGAGACGGCCAAGGCGCCGGCCGCCGCGACCGTCCGACGCGGGCCCCAACGACACGCGGCGAACAGCAGTGTCGGCAGCGCGGCCAGCTCGGCGGCCAGCCGCCACGGTTGGGCGAAGGAGTCATAGGCCTGGCGCACGCGCTGCGACCAGAAGTGCGAGGCATCGGGCGGTGTACGAGGCACGTACAGCCACGGCGCGGGGGTGGTCCGTCCGCCCACTGCGAGCACGGTGCGCACCAACTCGAGGTTCTCGAACAGGCAGTCGCCGTCGTAGCCACCGGCCCGGCGCAACACCGAGCGTCGCACCGCCAACGTCCCCGGCCAGTCGGCTCCGGCGACGCGGTTGAGCAGCGCGCGGGCCGTGTCCCAACGGGCGTGCCACGGCAGCGTGGTGAAGACGTTCTGGGGACGGACGACGTCGACGTGGTCGAGCAGCTCGACGAGTCTCGCCAGCAACTCGGCGGAGTAGCGCACGTCGTCATCGGCGATGACGATCGCTTCGTGCTCGGCCCGACGCAGGCCGGTGAGCACACCGTTGACCTTGCCGAAGGCGTAGGTCAGGTCGGCGTCGACAGGGAGGTGGATGACACCGTGAGGAAACGCGGCGCGATGGGCCGCGAACACCTCGGGGGCTGAGCCGTCCACCACCACGACCTGGGCCAGGTCCACGAGGTCCGCCAGGTAGGCGCCGAGCTCCGGTGCGGCAGACGCATCCGCGTGGCGCAGCGGCAGGACGTAGGTGCAGAGGACGCTCACGCGGCCAGGGACGCGGCCGTCAGCAATGAGCTCCGGCCTTCCTGCCAGCACCGCAGGAGATGAGTGGCGAAGCTCCCTTCCACCGCGACGAGCGCCTTGGCGCCGAACTGCAGGTCAGGGACGAGGGTTGGTTCGTCCGCCGCCAGCCCGCAGGCCATCGGCCCGGACGCGAGCTCCTGGTGGTGGGCGTCCGCGAGCACGTGCACGTCGTAGAACTCGGCCGCCTCGGCGCCGAACCCGTGGCGGCGCAACGCCTCCGCGTAGCGGGCCATGGGCGTCACCGAGGTCATCTCGAAGACCGCAAGGTGGCCGATCAGCGCGCCGCGGAGGCGTCGGTGCAGGCCCAGCATGGAGACGAGGTTGCACGTCGCCAGCGTCACGCCGGGCAGGCTGTCCAAGTACGCGCCGTAGGTGTCGTCGAGGCCGAGCGACCGCATGGTCGAAGCGAAGAGCTCGGCATGGGCGTGTCCCGGGCGGCCCCCGCCGTACTCGTCGGCCTGGATCTCGACGAGCGCCGACTTCGTCAGTCCTGACACGCGGGGGATGCCGAAGGTGTGCGGGTCCGCCTCCTTGAGCTGGTAGGCGCTGCGGTGCACGGCGAACTCCCGCAGCTGGTCGGCGGTGCCCTCGGCGGCCATGAAGCCCGACAGCGACGGGCCGGTGAGGCCATCGACGAATCGCCACAGCCAGACGCCGACCATCGGCGCAGCGACGTCGTCGGCGGGGCCGACCTCGTCACGCAGCGCCGCTTCGAACGCGCCCTCGAGCGAGGACCGAAACGCGAGCAGGCCCGGGTCCCACTCCAAACGCGGGTCGACCCCGTCGAATCCGCGGTAGTGCAGCTCGTAGCAGCAGTACAGGGCGAGGTGGAGGTCGTCGTCGGCCAACGCGTCGTGGGCTGGGTCGAGGGGCGGCGCGGACGGGGGACGACGACCAGCGAGGAGGCCGATGACGTAGGCGGAGAGCGGACCGCGGGGCGCGGGGAGCGCTGGCACGAAGTGACGTTTCCCGCATTTGCCAGGAAGTAAGCGGGCGTTCAGTCAGGCAGTGGTGACGTCGCGCCCGCTCGGGTCAGCTCTTTGGCCTCCTGGGTCAGCCGGCCCAGGGTGGCGATGATGCGCTCGCCGTCGTGGTCTCGTGCACCGGAGCGATGGACCACGGCCGACGCCCGAGCCAGGTGGAGCCGCAGCATGCCCACGTCCAGCGCGCCGCGTCGCAGCTGGCGAGACGAGCGCACCGACACCGGCGGGGGTCGTAGGTCCTTGGTGACCCCGACCAGGCGCAGACCCTGCAGCGCGTAGTAGGTGATGTCGATCTCCCACCAGCGGAAGCCCTGGCGGGCCGACGCCGGGCAGTGGTGGTGGTTGTTGTGCCAGCCCTCGCCCATGGTGAGGAGGGCGACCAGCACCGAGTTGCGGCTGGTGTCGTCGGTGCCGAAGCGGCGCCATCCGAACGTATGCGAGAGCGAGTTCACGCTGAACGTCGCGTGCCACAACAGCACTGTCGACGTGAAGAAGCCCACGACGAGCCCGCCCCAGCCGGCGATGAGATAGCACGCCACGCCGAGCGTCCACGGCCCGATCCAGTCGTGCTTGTCGAGGAAGCGCAGCTCCGGGTACTTGGCGAAGTCCTTGATGCGGTCGTGGCCCCCCGTCTCCTTGCCGGACAGGATCCAGCCCACGTGACTCCACCAGAAGCCCTTCTGAGGCGAGTGCGGATCGCGGTCGGTGTCGGTGAAGCGGTGGTGGTCGCGGTGGGTCGAGGCCCACCACAACGGCCCCTTCTGTGCTGCGGTCAGGCCGCCGAACGCGAGGAGGAACTGCGTGACGCGGCCGAGCCGGTAGCTGCGATGGGCGAAGTACCGGTGGTAGCCGGCGGTGATGCAGAACATGCGTCCGACGTAAAGAGCAACGCCGAGCAGCACCCACGAAAGCCGCACGCCCGTGAAGATGGCCGCGAGGGGCAGCAGGTGGGCGATGAGAAATGGGGCCGAGCTGGCGAGCCGCATGCGCTCGTCGGGCGCCCGGAGAACGATGGCGGGCATAGATCCTCCGCAGTCTGGGGGGAGCTCGCAGCCTACCGACCGGTAGGTCGGCGCGCACCGCGGCCCCACCCCGATCGACTTTTCTGCACTTTGGCGGGTCGGCCAGGCACGACGGTGACGAAAAGTCAGGTGCGCGCTCGTAGTGTTCGACGGATGCGCAGACCGGTCGGTGTCCTGGCTGTGCTCCTGCTGCTCGGGGCGTGCGGGAATGACAGCGGTCCCGCCGCGACTGCGCCTCGCCAGGCGGACGCCCTCACGGGCTCGCTGACGGTGTTCGCGGCCGCGTCACTGACCGAGGCCTTCACCGACGCCAAGGCGACGATGGAACGCGGGCACACCGGCCTCACGATCACGTACAACTTCGCGGGCTCGCAGGCCCTGGCCCAGCAGATCACCGACGGTGCGCCAGCGGACGTGGTGGCCACCGCCGACACCACCACCATGCAGAAGCTGCAGGACGCGCAGCTGGTGGAGGCGCCGACGGTGTTCGCGCACAACACCCTGGCCATCGCCGTGGCGCCCGGGAACCCGAAGCACATCGCGCGCCTGGCCGACCTGGCCCGTCCCGACGTCATCGTGGTGCTGGCCGATCCGTCGGTCCCCGTCGGCAAGTACGCGGCCGCCGCGCTCGCCCACGCTGGGGTGACCGTGCACCCGCGGTCGCTGGAGCTCGACGTCAAGGCCGCCCTTGCCAAGGTCAAGGCGGGTGAGGCGGACGCGGCCATCGTCTATGTGACCGACGCCCGCGCCACCGGGGCCAAGGCCGGCCAGGTCGCCATCGCGGCCGCGGACAACCAACCCGCCGACTACCCGATCGCGGTCGTCAACGCGTCCACCCACAAGACAGCAGCGCGTGCGCTGTTGCGCGAGCTGTCGACCGGCGCGGGACGAACGGCGTTGCGGGCCCGCGGCTTCCGCACCCCGTGAGTCGCGCCCGACGGGCCGGGGGGACCGTCCCGTGGCCCGTCGTCGTCGTCGCAGCGTTGGCGGCCGGGGTGTTCGTGCTCCCGCTGGCGGGGCTGTTGTGGCGCGCTCCGTGGTCCGACGGCTGGCGCCTCCTCACCACGCACGAGGCACTCGACGCCGTCCGTCTCTCCGTTTCGACGTCGTTGCTCGCAACGGGCGTGGCCATCACGCTCGGGATCCCGCTGGCCTGGGTGCAGGCGCGCACGACCTACCCCGGTCGCAACGTGGTGCGGGCCCTCACCACCCTGCCCATGGTGCTGCCGCCGGTCGTCGGCGGCACCGCGCTGCTGCTGGCCCTCGGCCGCCGAGGACTGGTGGGCCAGTACCTCGACCGGGCCGGCGTGCACCTGCCCTTCCACGTCTCGGGCGCGGTGGTGGCCGAGGCATTCGTGGCCATGCCGTTCCTGGTGCTGACCCTGGAGGCCGCCTTCCGCTCCGTCGACGCACGCTTGGAGGAGGCAGCCCGCACCCTCGGCGCATCGCGGTGGACGGTGTTCCGCCGCGTGACGCTGCCGCTCGTGCGGCCGTCTCTGGTCGCGGGAGCGGTGCTGTGCTGGGCGCGCGCCCTCGGCGAGTTCGGCGCGACCATCACCTTCGCCGGCAACCTGCCCGGGAAGACGCAGACGCTCCCGCTCTTCGTCTACGTCGGGTTGCAAGGTGCGAACCCGGAGAGCGCCACGGTGATCAGCCTGGTGCTCATGGCGGTGTCGCTCGCGGTGCTGGTGGCACTGCGCGACCGGTGGCTGCGCGTCCGGTGAGCACCCTCGAGGCCCGCGTCGAGGTCGCGGTCGGAGCCTTCCGGCTCGACTGCGAGCTGGACGGCGCCGAGGGCGAGGTGATCGCCCTCGTCGGTCCGAACGGCGCGGGCAAGACGACGTTGCTGCGCGCCCTCGCCGGATTGACGCCGATCGAGAACGGCCGCATCGTGCTCGCCGGCGAGGTCCTGGACGACCCGGCCGCAGGCGAGCTGGTCCCGCCCGAGCGGCGCCGCGTCGGCGTCGTGTTCCAGGACGGGCTGCTGTTCCCGCACCTCAGCGTGGCCGCCAACGTCGCCTTCGGCCTGCGCGCGGGCGGCGCCCGCAGACGAGAGGCGGCCCGACGCAGCTCGGCGTGGCTGGAACGCATGGGCCTGGCCCACCGCGCCGGCGACCGGCCCGGCCAGCTCTCCGGGGGCGAGGCGCAGCGGGTGGCACTCGCCCGTGCCCTCGCCACCGAGCCCGAGCTGTTGCTCCTCGACGAACCGCTGGCCGCCCTCGACGCGCCGGCGCGTGTCGACGTGCGCCGCTACCTGCGGGCCCACCTTCGGCTGGTGCCGGGCGTGAGCATCGTCGTCACCCACGACCCGGTCGATGCCCTGACCCTCGGCGACCGCGTCGTCGTCATGGAGGACGGCCACATCGTCCAGTCAGGAAGCGCGACGGACATCGTCACCCGCCCTCGGTCGAACTACGTCGCCGACCTGGTCGGTACCAACCTCTACCGCGGCACTGCTGACGGACGCACCGTGACGACCGAAGGCGGGGCGTCGTTGGTGACCCGCGTGCGCGCGACGGGCCCGGTGTGCGCGACGGTGCACCCGAGGGCGGTCGCGGTGCACACGACCCGTCCGGTTGGGACGCCCCGCAACGTGTGGCCCGCCCAGGTGCGCCACCTCGAGCGCTTGACCGACCGCGTCAGGGTCGAGCTGGAGGGCGAGCTGCCGGTGGTCGCAGAGGTGACCCCGGCCGCGGTCGAGGAGCTCGGTCTCGACGAGGGCGCGGAGGTGTGGGTGGCGGTGAAGGCGACCGAGGTCGACGTCTACGAGGCCTGAGCCCCGCCGCGCACGAGCCGACCCGGTCGCTCGCCCGTCGCCTCGCCTGCCTCGAAGGTGACCGCGCCGGCGCAGAGCGTCGCGTCGTAGCCGTCGACCCGTTGCACCAGGCGGCGCCCGCCGGCTGGGAGGTCGAACACCATCTCCGGGGCGTGCAGGCGCAAGCCTTCGAGGTCGACGACGTTGATGTCGGCCCGCTTCCCGGGCCCGATGACGCCCCGGTCGTCGAGACCGTAGAGCGCGGCGGTGCGGCCCGTCTGCAGGTGCACGGTGTGCTCGAGGGGAAGCCGAGGGCCCCGCGTCCGGTCTCGCACCCAGTGGGTCAGGAGATAGGTGGGCATCGACGCGTCGCAGATGAGTCCGCAGTGGGCGCCGCCGTCGGAGAGCCCGAGGACGGTGCGGGGGTGGCTCATCATCTCTCGGATGGCCTCGTGGTCGTTGTCGACGTAGCTGGCGAGCGGGGCGAAGATCAGCGCTTTCCCGTCGCGCTCGAGCAGCCAGTCCAGCACCACCTCTTCAGGCCGGCGACCCTCACGCCGGGCGGTGGCGGCCACGCTCGTCTCTGGTGCGGGCTCGTATTCGGGCGGATCGCCGAGCGGGAACATCTGGTCCCACCGGCTCATCAGGCCGATGGCGATGCGGTTGCCCGTCGAGGGCTCCTCGTCGAGCAGCGTGGCGCGCACGTCGGGGTCGCGCAGGCGCGCCACTCGTGCGGACAGCGGGAGCTCGGCCAGGGCCCTGTAGCTGGGGTGGGTGATGAAGGGATGCAGCGAGCTCTGGAGCCCGAAGAGCATTCCGGTGGGACGGCACGACACCTGGGGAACGATGGTCAGCCCCTCGGCCGCCAGCGTTTCCGCGTCGGCCAGCGCATCGCGGTAGGCCGTCGGGTTGTACGGGGCCTGGGCCAGCGCGAAGGTCACGGTGCGGCCGGTCTCCCGTGCGATCGTCGCCAGCCACGTGCGCTCGGGCTCGGCGCCCTGCTGGTCGGACACGAGCTGGAACACGCCGTGCCCGGCGCGACCCAGCGCCTCACCGACCGCGACGACCTCCTCCGGGAGGGCGTTGGTGCCGGGGACGAGCCCGTGCTTGGAGCTGTGCAGAACCGTGCGCGAGGTCGTGAACCCGACGGCGCCGGCGCCGAGGGCCTCCTCGGTCAGTTTCGTCATCGCCGTCAGGTCGTCCTCGGTGGCGGCCTGGTCGTGGGCCCGATCGCCCATCACGTAGGCGCGCAACGCGGCGTGGGGCACCTGGGCCGCGATGTCGAGCACGCGTGGGGTGCGGGCCAGCGCGTCGAGGTACTGCCCGAAGGACTCCCATTGCCAGTCGATGCCCTCGTGCAGCGCAGTGCCGGGGATGTCCTCGACGCCCTCCATGAGCTCGATCAGGAAGTCCTGGGCCCCGGGCCGGACGGGCGCGAACCCCACGCCGCAGTTGCCCATCACGACGGTCGTGACGCCGTGCCAGCTCGACGGTGTCATCTCGGGGTCCCATGTGGCTTGGCCGTCGTAGTGGGTGTGGATGTCGACCCACCCGGGCGTCACGAGGCGGCCGTCGGCGTCGATCTCCCGCCTGCCCGCGCCGCTGACCTCGCCGACCTCGACGATGCGTTCGCCGTCGATCGCCACGTCGCCGACACTGGCCGCCGCACCCGTGCCGTCGACGACCGTCCCGTTCCTGATCACGACGTCATGCATCCTCGAACCGTAACTGACGCTGACGTCAGTTCGCAGATCCGGCTCAGGCGTTGGACGGCTGGTCGGTGGCCATCTCACGGACGAGGGAGTCGACCACGTCGTGGAGCGTCCCGCCCTGCTCGACGATGGCGCGCTGGCGCAGGTAGCTCGGGCCGTGGTCGAGCACGTCGAGGCAGTGGCGCAGCTCCTTGGTGCACCCGAGCCGCTCGGCGACCGGTGAGAGCTCCTCGACGAGCTCGTGCACGGCCGTGCGCAGCGGCACGACGTTGTGGCCCGAGTCGCCCACGATGATCTCGGCTTCGATGCCGTGGCGCGCGGCCCGCCACTTGTTCTCGCGCACCACCCAACCCCGCGGCATCGGGAGCGAGTAGCCCCGGTCGAGCAGGCTGTCCATCCATTCCACGAGCGACTGGGACAAGGCGGCGACCGCCGCGATCTCGCTCATCGTCGGGATGCCGTCGCAGATGCGCAGCTCGACGGTGCCGAAGTCGGGGTGGGGACGGATGTCCCACCACACCTCGCGAATCGACTGAATGGCGTTGGCGGAGACCAGGGTCTCCATGAACTGCTCGAACTCCTCCCAGCCCGACAGCTGGTACGGAAGTCCCGCGGTCGGCAGGCCCTCGAACACCTTCGAACGGCACGACGCGAGGCCGGTGTCGCGACCCATCCAGTAGGGGCTCGACGCGGACAGCGCGAGGAAGTGCGGAATGTACGCAGCCAGCGCGTTGGCGATGGCGATCGCCTTCTCGCCGGATTTGATGCCGACGTGGACGTGGATGCCGAAGATCTGCAGGCGGCGCGCCATCCACTGCATCTCCTCGACCAGTCGCGCGTAGCGAGGGTTGGGGCTGATGTCCTGCTCGGCCCAGTCCGAGAAGGGGTGGCTCCCCGAGCACATGAGTGCCATCCCGCGTGGTCCCGCGTGGCCCTCGAGCTCGGCCAGCGTGGTCTCGAGGTCGGCGCGTGCCTCGGCCACGTCGCTGCAGATGCCGGTGATGATCTCGATGGTCGACTCGAGCAGCTCGTGCTTGGCCTTGGGGTGCTCGCCGCCGGGGTGGCCCTCGCCCATGATCGGCAGGATGTCCGATGCGCCGCTCCGTAGCTCACCGGTCTCGCGATCGACGATCTCCAGCTCCACCTCGACGCCGAGACTGGCGCGCTCCGACGAGTTGAAGTCGATGTTCACGTCGGCCCTTCCGCGGCGGCGGTCACAGACAGGGGTCGGCGTCCCGCTCTCTGACCCGCTGACTCAGGGTCTTGAGCAGCTTGTGGGTCAGGTCCCATTGGCGTTCGAGGAGCGTGAGGAAGTCCCACGACGAGATCGACAGCGTGGTGACGTCGTTCGACGCTCGGATGGTGGCCGAGCGGGGCTCGTGGTCGATGAGCGACATCTCCCCGAAGAAGTCGCCCGGCCCGAGCTTGCGCACCTCGGTGTCGTTCACCAGCACGTTGGCCTCGCCGTCGGTGATCAAGAAGAAGGGTCCACTGGAGTGGCCCTGGGTGACGATGTCCTCGCCGGGACGGAAGCGCTCCTCGCGGGCGAGCTCGGCCACTTGGCGCAGCTCCTTGTCGGTCGCGCCGGCGAACAGCGGCACGTCCCGGAAGGCGCTCGGGGCGCCCTTGTCCCGCTTAAGCATGGGCCTCCCTCTGCTGCATCGGCTCCCACGTGAGCTCCTCGCCGTCGTCGAACGCGAGCACGGTGCGGTTGGCGGGATGGGGTCGCACGTGAATGGCGAGGAACTGCTCGAGCGAGTCCCAGACGCTGATCGATCCCCGGGGCGGCGGGGTCAGCCAGTGCACGACGACGACGCCGGTCGAGAACAGCACTCCCTCGAGCACCAGGCCCGTGCCGGACACCCCCGAGACGTCGAACTCGCGCCGCATGATGAAGCTGCGCATGCCCTCCGGAGCGCGCTCCTCCATCACGGCGCCAGCTTACGCAGGCGGAGAGCAGGCGTCCCTCGAGGCAATGACGTACGGAAACCGTAAGGCATTGCCTCGAGAAGAGGGCGGTTTAGCGCTCGACCCGCTGATCGACCTCGCCGCTCGTGTCCTGGTCGACGTCGTCAGCTCGCGCGCGGTCCGCGTCGCGGAGATCCACGCCACCGCCGACGCGCGTGCGCTCGACCCGGGCCACCGCATCGGTGTGGGCGGCGGCCGCCTCGCGTCGGATGGCTCCCTCGCGGCCGACGTCCGGATCGAGGGCGCGCCGCATCAGTCGCGTGTGCCAGCGCTCGCCGACGCGGCCGCCGATCACGGAGCCGACGAGCATGGCGGCCAGCGACCCGATCCCGGCGACGGTGACGACGCTGCGCCACTCGGACCCGGTGGTGGGTACGCCGACGCTGCGCAGGTTGCGCAGGATCGTGTCGGCGTCCGCGTCCGTCAGCAGACGGGCAACCACGGTCGCCACACCGACTGCCACCAGACTGGTGACGAACACCAACGCCCCGTGCAGCAGGCCGCGCCGGCGGGCCATGCGGCCCGCGCTGTAGCCGCCGAACAGGTACGACAGCAGGAGCACGCCGGCGAGGATGGCCCCACCCGCAACCCCGGCGTCGCGCCAGTTGTTCGACTGGATATCGACGTTGACGCCGGCGCCGCCCGCGATGGCGGCGGCTAGGGCCAGCAGCAGCACGGCCGCGCCGAAGGCGACGAGCGTCCCTGCGAACACGCTGGCGATCGACACCGGTCCCACGCCGGCATCCTCGGCCAGCGCGATCCGATCCCGAGGTGACTCCACGTCCCCTGCGGCACGGTTCCTTCGGAACATCGGTGCTCCTTTCGTCTTCCCTACATGTGCCCACGGGGCGGTGATCGCACACAGACGTGGGGATTAGGGTCGGATCGATGGCCGACCGCATCGCTTCGGGCGTGTTGCAGATCGACACCCTGCTGGGCGGATGGGAACGGGTGACCGCGGGGTACCTGGTGGAAGGACCGGACCCGGTGCTGGTGGAGACCGGCAGCCAGAGCTCGGTGCCAGCGCTGCTGGCCGCCCTGGGTGAGATCGGCGTCGACGCCGACCAGCTCGCAGGTGTTGCCGTGACGCACATCCACCTCGATCACGCTGGAGGCGTCGGCGACGTGGCGCGGGCCTTCCCCAACGCCACCGTGTACGTGCACGAGAAGGGCGCGCGCCACCTTGCCGATCCGACCAAGTTGGTGGACTCGGCGTCGCGTGTCTACGGCGAGCTGCTCGACCAGCTCTACGGCCGTCTCGATCCCACGCCTGCCGAGCGCATCCACGTGCTCGAGGACGGCGAGGCGATCAAGGTCGGGCCCACGAGGACGCTGACGACGGTCGACTCGCCGGGTCACGCCAAGCACCATCTCTCGCTGCACGACTCCGACACGGGGATCCTCTTCGTCGGTGACGCGGTGGGGGTACGCCTGCCCGACGCGGGCATCCTGCGGCCCTCCACCCCCCCGCCGGACTTCGACCTCGCCCTCGCCCGTCGGTCGTTGCAGCGGTTCCGCGACCGGTCGCCGTCAGGCGTGGCCCTGGCCCATTACGGCCTGGTGCCGGACCCGATGGCCATCCTCGAGGAGGCCGACGAGATCCTCGTCCAGTGGTCCGAAGTGGCCGAGGCGGCGTGGCGCGCGGGGAACGACATCGCGGCTGCTCTCGACGCCGCGTTCGCCGCCGACCTGGAACATGTCGACGAGAGCCACCGGGAGAAGCTCGAGACGTTGAACGGCGTGCATTCCAACGCGGCGGGCTTCCGCCGTTGGCTCGAGACGCGCGAGCCGACCGCGTCCAGCTGAGTTGGGAAAGCGCTGGGGCCGCTGGCACTATGCGGCGCATGGCCAAGCTGCGGATCGTCCCGTTCGTCCTCGCCCTCGCCCTTGCCGCAGGCGCGTGCGGCTCCAGCAGCGACGGCGGATCGGCATCGAACACCACCGCAGCCGGAGCCACGGGGACGACCGTCACCCTGAAGGACCTCAAGTTCAACCCGGACACGCTGCGGGTGCACGCGGGTGACACCGTGACCTGGAAGTGGGGAGAGAGCGTCCTCCACAACATCACGGCCAAGGACAGCTCGTTCAAGTCCGACAACAAGAGCGACGGCACCTTCACCCATACTTTCGACAAGGCCGGCACCTACAACTACGAGTGCACGCTGCACTCCGGCATGACGGGCGAGGTCGACGTCTCCTAGGCCCTTCCCTCCTGGGTCCCTGCCTCCCGGGACGGCGGCGGGCGGGCATTCCCGCCCGACAAGTCGGACATATACCCAGGAACACCGCGCCGTGGTTGACGGCGGGTGCTGCGGGCCCGACACTCGGCGGCGACATGGGATCCACCGTCGAGGTGCTCAACGCCATTGCCTTCGGGTTCCTGGCGTTCGTCGTGCTCCGGCTGCGGCGGCGGCAGGGCGACGTGCCGTCGGCGTGGCTGTCCGCCACGTTCGGCACGCTGGGCGCGGTGATCGTCTCCGGACTGTTCCTCCCGGACAACCCGGGCGGCGTGGCGGGGCTGGTGGTGCTCAAGGCGCTGGTCGTGCTGATCGTGCTCTACCCGTACTTCCTGTACCGGTTCACGGCCGCCTTCACGCCACCGCCGAAGTCCCTCGAGCGCGCCGCCCAGCTGGTGACGGCCGCAGGCCTCGTCGCCACCCTCGTGGTTCCGCGGCTGCCCGGCGCAAACGACCCCCGCCCGGTCTGGTTCGAGATCTACGTGCTCGGCATCGTGGCCCAGTGGGCGTTCCTGGGCGGGGTGGTGAGCCTGCGCCTGTGGCGGGCCGGCACCGGGCAGCCCACGGTGACGCGACGGCGCATGCGGATGCTCGCGGTCGGAGCCCTGCTCCTCATCGTCGCCATCCTCCCGGGCGCGCTGCCTGCCAACGACCAACCGGGGCTGGTGCAGGATGTCACCAAGGCGTTGCCGGCGGTGGCCGCGCTCTTCTTCCTGATCGGGTTCGTGCCCCCGGCGTGGCTGCGCATGGTGTGGCGACGTCGCGAGTCGGCGGCGCTGCGGACGGCCGAGGTGGAGCTCATGGGCGTCGTCACGGCCCGTGAGGTCGCGGCGGTGCTGTTGCCGCACGTCGCCCGCATCTTCGGGACCTCTGGAGCCCTGCTCGTGTCGGAGGACGGTCGGCCCAAGGCCAGCCACGGGCTCACCGACATGGAGGCCCTGGAGCTCGCGGTACCACTCCGCAGCCTGCAGGTCCGCGAGCCCCTCATCATCGACGGCAACCCGGCGGTGCTCGCCCTACCCCTCCGGGACGGTTGGCTGGCGGTGCCGGCCACGCCGTTCACCCCCTTCTTCGGAGCCGAGGAGATCAGCCTGCTCACCGGGTTGGGGATCTTCACCGACATCGCCCTCGAGCGGGCTGAGCTGTTCGCGCGCGAGCGCGAGGCCCGACGGACGATCGAGCAGGCCAACACCGAGCTGGAGACGCTCGTGTACGGCGTCAGCCACGACCTCAAGAGCCCGCTGATCACCCTGCTCGGCTACCTCGAGTACTTGCGCATCGACCACGCCGACCGATTGAACGACGAGGGCCGGTACTTCATCGAGCGCATGGGCGCGAGCGCGGAGTACATGCAGGCGCTCATCCAGGACCTGCTCGAGCTGTCGCGCATCGGGCGCGTGCAGACCGAGCCCTCCGACGTCGACCTGAGCGGGCTGGTCGCCGAGGTCTCCGAGGCGGCCCGCGCCCGGCACCCGGCCCTGGTGGTGGCGGCCGACGCGCTACCGACCGTCCGCATGAACGCGGTGCGGGCCCGTCAGCTGTTCACGAACCTCATCGAGAACGCGGCGCGCCACGGCGGCCGACCCGACGTGTGCATCCGGATCAGCGCCCATGGCGGTCCGCATGGCCGGACGGAGGTCTCCGTCGCCGACGACGGCGTGGGGATCCCCGAGCCCTACCGTGAGCGCGTGTTCGGGGTCTTCGAACGGCTCGAGGCGCGCGACTCGACGTCTGCAGGCACTGGGATGGGTCTCGCCATCTGCCGCAAGATCGTCGAGCAGGTCGGCGGCGAGATGCGCATCGCCCCCGCAACGTCGGGCACCGATCTCCGAATGACTCTTCCCCTCGTGGCGGTCTCCCCGACCGACGCGCCGACCGTGGAGGCAAACAGGTGACGACCCTGAGGGTGCTGGTGGCGGACGACAACGAGGACCACCTGTTCCTCACCGTGCGGGCCCTGCGCGAGGTGCCCGGCGTCGAGCTCGACATCGAGACCGCGGCCGACGGCGAGCAGGCGTTGCAGGCCGTCTACGGGGCGGAGAAGCCGCCGCATCTCATCCTCCTGGACATCAAGATGCCGAAGCTCAACGGACTCGAGGTGCTCGAGCGCATCAAGAGCGACGAGCGCACTCGGTCCATCCCGATCGTCGTGCTGACGTCGTCGGAGCGGCCCGAGGACGTGAACGCCGCGTACCGGCTGGGCGGGAACTCGTACGTCACGAAGCCGGCGAGTGGCGCTGGGCTCCGCGAGGGCCTGCGTCGGGTGTCCTCGTACTGGACGTCGCTGGCGTCGCTTCCCGAGCCGGCATGAGCGCGGGCACGCCCTAGCGTGCTCCCGATGGTGGGATCGGCCATTCGCGTGTTGGTCGTGGACGACGACCCGGACCATCGCGCGCTGGCGAGGCGTCGACTCACCGACGCCGGCATTCACGTGACGGTGGCGAGCAGCGCCTCAGAGGCGCTCGGCGAGCTCGACGACGTCGACCTGGTGCTCCTCGACTACCGCCTGCCCGGCATGTCCGGACTCGACGCGTTGGCCGCCATCCGTGACAGGGGCGGCCCGTCAGTCGTGATGCTCACCGGCATGGGCTCGGAGAGCGTGGCGGTGGAGGCGATGCGCGCGGGCGCGATCGACTACGTGACCAAGGACGGCGCGTACCTCCGCACCCTGCCCCAGATCGTCGAGCGGGCATGGCGGACCCACGACCTCACGCGCCGCGCCGGCGAGCTGCAGCGGGTGGCGCTGCTCGTCACATCGGCGGCGGAGCGCGAGGCGATCTTCGCCGGCATCGTCGAAGGGGCCCGCCGCCTGCTGGGGGCCGAGACGTGTGCCCTGTTCGTCACCGGGCCGGACGGTTTGGCCCTCGAGGCGGTGGCCGGTGAGGCGCCGCGCGATCAGGCCGGTCTGCGGGCGGCAGCTGCGGTGGCGCTGGCCCGTCGGGCCGCTGAGCGGGACGACGCGCCCACCAGGGAGCTGCTCGTTGCGCTCCCGTCGAGGGAAGGCGACGCCCTCGGCGTGTTGGCCGTCCTCACCGCCGAGGTCCACACCTACCTGCCCGGCGAGCTCGACCTGGCGCGCACGTTCGCGTCGTTCGCAGGGCTCGCGCTCGCCAATCTGCAACAGCACGAGCTCGAGCAGTCGCTCGTCGCCGAGCTGCAGGAGATGCTCGATCTCCGTCGCGAGCTCGTGGCGTCGGTGTCCCACGAGTTGCGCACGCCGCTCACGTGCATCTCCGGCTTCGCGGGCACGCTCGACCGGCTGTGGGAGTCCATCGAGGAGACCGACCGGCGTCGGTTCGTCAACCGCATCCGTCACCACAGCGCCGAGCTCACCGAGCTTGTCGAGGGACTGCTCGACTTCTCGGCGGCCGAGGCCGGTCGTCTCAGTGCCCATGTGGCCGACCTCGAGCTCCGGCGCGAGCTCGAGGCTGCAGTCGAGGAGGTCGGTCCGTTGCTGGCGGGGCGGCCCATGACAGTGGAGTGCGCGGAGGTGCGCGTGAGCGCGGACCCCACGCTGCTGCGGCGGACGGTCTGGAACTTGCTCTCCAACGCCGTCAAGTACTCCGAGCCCGGCACGCCCATCACCGTGCGGGCCAGGGTCGACGGCGATCACGTGCTGGTCGAGGTCGCCGACCGCGGCGTGGGCCTGAGTCCGGCCGAGGCGGCCCAGGCCTTCGATCCCTTCTGGCGGGCCCAGCCCGGGACGTCGCGCTCGCGCGGCACGGGCATCGGGCTCGCTCTCGTGCGCGATTACGTGCGCCTGATGGGTGGCGACGTGGGTGTGCGGTCGCAGCCCGCCGTCGGCTCGACGTTCTTCTTCAGCCTGCCTCTGGCTGGGCGCTGACCCCGCCCGCGGCCGGACCAGGCCGCAGGTACTGCGTCTCGTAGAGCTCTTCGTAGAGCCCACCACCGCGGAGCAGCTGCGCGTGGGTACCGCGCTCGACGATGCGCCCTTCGTCGACGACGAGGATCTCGTCTGCCGCCTGGACCGTCGACAGGCGGTGGGCGATCACCACCGACGTCCGACCCGAGAGGGCCTCGGCCAGCGCCTGCTGGATGAGCAGCTCGGTCTCGGAGTCGAGGTGGGCCGTCGCCTCGTCGAGGATGACGATGGCGGGATCCTTGAGCAGGACGCGCGCGATGGCCAGCCGTTGCTTCTCGCCGCCCGACATGCGGTAACCGCGCTCGCCGACGACGGTGTCGTAGCCCTCCGAGAGGGCGGCGATGACGTCGTGGATGCGGGCGGCGCGGCACGCGCGCACGAGCTCCTCGTCGGTGGCCTCCGGCTTGGCGTACCGCAGGTTGGCGGCGACGGTGTCGTGGAACATGTGGGCGTCCTGGGTGACGACGCCGACCGCGGCGGTGAGGCTGGCCAAGGTGAGGTCGCGCACGTCGTGGCCGTCCACTCGCACCGCCCCCGACGTCACGTCGTAGAGCCGGGGGATGAGGGTGGAGAGCGTGGTCTTTCCTGCACCCGACGGCCCGACGAGCGCCACCATGTGGCCGGGCTCGGCGCGGAACGACACGCCCTTGAGGATCCAATCGGACGGCTGGTCGCTGAGCGGCGCGGTGCCATCGCCCTCGAGCGACGCGATCGACACCGCGCTGCCCGCGGGATAGCGGAACCACACGTCCTCGACCTCGAGGTGGCCCTCAGGCTCGACCAGGTCGTGGGCGCCGGGGCGATCGGTGATCGACGGGGGCGTGTCCAGCACCTCGAAGACACGATCGAAGGACACGAATGCGGTCATGAGGTCGATGCGCGCGTTGGTGAGACTGGTGAGCGGCATGTAGATCCGGCTCACGTACAGCGCGAAGGCCACGATGGTGCCCGTGCTGAAGGTCCCCGCGATCACCATGCGGGCGCCCAGCCAGTACACGAGAGCGGTGCCGATGGCGCCGACCAGCCCCATGGCGACGAAGAAGACCCGTCCGTACATGGCGCTCTTGATGCCGATGTCCCGCACCCGTCCGGCCCGGTCCGAGAAGCTGGTGGTCTCTGCGTCGTAGGTGCCGAACAGCTTCACGAGCAGGGCGCCCGCCACGTTGAAGCGTTCTGTCATCGTCGCGTTCATCGACGCGTTCACCTGCATGCCCTCTCGCGTGATCTTCTGCAGCCGCCGCCCCACGCGCTTTGCGGGAATGATGAATGCCGGGAGCACCACGAGGGACATCAGGGTCAGCCGCCACTCGAGGGCGAACATCACGGCGAGGGTGGTGGCGAGCCCGATGACGTTGGAGACCACCGTGCCGAGGGTGCCCGTGAGGGCCTGCTGCGCGCCGATGACGTCGTTGTTCAGCCGACTGATGAGTGCGCCGGTCTGGGTGCGGGTGAAGAAGGCGACGGGCATGCGGGCCACGTGGTCGAACAGCGCCACGCGGAGGTCGAAGATGACGCCTTCACCGATGCGGGCCGACCACCAGCGCTGGGCAATGCCCAGCAGCGCGTCGGCGAGCGCCAACCCCAGTGCGGCTCCGGCCAGCAGGTTGATGGTGCGCAGGCTTCCGCTCGGGAAGGCGTGGCCCTCGATGCTCGCCTTGTGGCTGACGAGGATGTCGATGAGGCGCCGGAACAGCAGCGGCGGGGCAACCTCGACGAGCGCGGTGAGCACGATCGTGCCGAGGAAGAGCAAGAGCATCCAGCGGTAGGGGCGGGCGAAACGCCAGACGCGCTTGACCACCTGCCGGTCCACCGTCTTGCCGGCAACCAGCTCGGGGTCGCGCCCCATCAGCCCGTGCGGTCCCATCATGCGCATGTCGCTACGAGGGTACGGGAGCCCGTCGCGCTAACCACCGCCCGTCTCGAGGAAATGGGGTACGGATTCCGTACCCCATTTCCTCGAGAGTGAGGTTTTCTGTGCGGAGGGGGTGGGATTTGAACCCACGGTGAGGTCGCCCCCACAACGGTTTTCGAGACCGTCCGATTCGGCCGCTCTCGCACCCCTCCGGAGCGGTCGAGGTTACCTGCGGGTGCTGAAGAACGCGCCCAACAGTGCCGCCGACCGCTCGGCCATGACGCCGGCCGTCACCGGGAGCTCATGGTTGAGACGGGGGTCGGCGCAGAGGTTGTAGAGCGAGCCGCATGCGCCCGCCTTGGGATCCGGCGCGCCGAAGACGAGGCGACCGACGCGAGCCGCCACCAGCGCGCCAGCGCACATGGGGCAGGGCTCGAGGGTCACGACGAGGGTGGCGTCAGTAAGCCGCCACGTGCCGAGGGCGGCGGCCGCGTCACGCAGGGCAAGCAGTTCGGCGTGGGCCGTCGGATCCTGGGTGCGCTCCCGCTCGTTGTGACGCCGGGCGATGACGGCACCGCCGACGACGACGACCGCGCCGACCGGCACGTCGTCGTGATCCAGCGCGGCCTCGGCCTCGACCAGCGCGAGCGCCATGGCCGTGTCGTCGTCCACGAGTTTCACCGTACAGGGAGGGATCGCGGCGGCCTCCGGCGAACTCCTTGGGCAGAACCGTTCGGGCGGCGCTGGGGCCGTCCGGCCGGTGGGGGTTCGCAATCCGATGCGCTCGACACTGCTCCGACGCGGCTGGACAGCGGCCGCTGCCCTCGTGGCGGTGGCCCTCGCAGCGTCGCTCCCGGCACCGACCTTCGCCCACGACCGCGCTGCCACATTGGCGTCCGGCCCGACGCGGGTTGTCGGAAGCGCCGGATTCGACCGACTTGCGCTGCCCCATGCGCCGCAGGCGCCGGCGTCGGGCTCAAACGCCTTCGTCGTCGACGGGGATGCACCGACGGCCACTGCCGCGGCCGCGGCCGGCCGTACTGCCGCGGCCGCGTCGCGCCGGCACGTCTCCGTCGTCCCGAGCGCGGCCACCGGCTCCGGCACGTGGGCCCTCGTCGTCGGCATCAACGACTACGCGGGCACGGACCACGACCTCTCCGCGGCGGTGAACGACGCAGCCGAGGTGCAGAAGGCCGTGCTGCAGCTCGGCGCGCCGGCCGATCAGGTGCGGACGCTGCTCGACGGCGCGGCGTCCGCCGACGCCATCCGGAACGGGATCGACTGGCTGGTCGCCAACGCCGGTCCTGACTCGGTGGCGGTGCTCTTCTACGCGGGACACGCGGTGAAGGTGCGCCCGGGCACCGAGGCGCTGGTCGGTTCCGACATGGGCGAGATCCGCGACGCCGAGCTGGCCGACCGCCTCGCCCCGCTCGCAGCCCGCAAGGCATGGATCGGCATCGCCGGCTGCTACGGCGGTGGCTTCACCGAGGTGCTCGCTCCCGGTCGGATCCTCACCGGCGCGGCCCCCGCCAACGGCCTGGCCTACGAGAACAGCCGCTTCGCCCGGTCGTACATGGTCGAGTACATGGTGCATCAGGCCATCGTCGAAGGCCGTGCGGCCGACAGCGTGCAAGCGGCATTCGCGTACGCATCCGACGCCATCGCCCGCGACTACCCGGACCGCGTCCCCGTCGAGTCCGACCAGTCCTCCGGCCCCCTCGACCTGCGCCCGCCCGCCGCGTCGGCACCCGCTCCGCCCCAGCAGTCGCCGTCCACGACGACCCCGCCCAGCCAGGGTGGCGGCAGCCCGCCCACCACCACGCCGCCCCGCCAGAACTGCGTGCTGGGCAATGTCTGCGGCTGACCCACCGAAGCGCCGCTTCAGCCCGCTTCTCGAGGAAATGGCATACCGATTCGGTATGCCATTTCTCGAGAGTGCGGCTGGCGCTGGCGGAGGGAGTGGGATTTGAACCCACGGTCCCTTGCGGGACACACGCACTCCAGGCGTGCCGATTCGGCCGCTCTCGCATCCCTCCAGGGTGCAGCGTTGAGCAGGGTATCCTGAGCCTTCGGCCCGCCGGTTCGTGCGGCGGCCGGGTCCTACGCAACGAGACCCCGTGAACCGAGTCAGGGTCGGAAGGCAGCAGCTCTCAGCGGAGCGTCTCGTGTGCCGTAGATCGCCTGGCCGTCGCACCGACCGGCGGGTTCTTCTTGTCACCGCCGCCCCGTAGAGTCCCATCCGTGGCGGAGGACCAGCCCTACCAGGCCTTGTACCGACGGTTCCGTCCCCAGCGCTTCGGCGAGCTGCGGGGCCAGGAGCACGTCACCCGCGCCCTCACCAACGCCGTGCGCGAGGCCCACGTCGCCCACGCCTACCTCTTCAGCGGCCCGCGCGGCACGGGGAAGACGTCGACGGCGCGCATCCTGGCCAAAGCCCTTAACTGCACGGATCTGCAGGACGGCGAGCCGTGCGGTGTGTGCGACTCGTGCATCCAGGTGCAGCAGGGCACGTCCCTCGACGTGCACGAGCTCGACGCCGCGTCGAACAACGGCGTCGACGCCATGCGCGACCTGGTGTCCCGCGCGGCGCTCGGCACCCCGGGGCGATGGAAGGTGTACATCGTCGACGAGGTGCACATGCTGTCGACGCCCGCGTCCAACGCGCTGCTCAAGACACTCGAGGAGCCGCCCGCCCACGTCGTGTTCGTGCTCGCGACCACCGACCCGCAGAAGGTGCTGCCCACCATCCGCAGCCGCACACAGCACTTCGAGTTCCGGCTCATCGGACCGGACGTGCTCGTCGATCTGCTCAAGGACGTCAACGAGTCGGCCGGCCTCGGTGTCCCGGTGGAAGCCATCGACCTCGCCGTCCGTCGGGGACGCGGTTCAGCGCGCGACGCGCTGTCGGTGCTCGACCAGGTCGCGGCGGCGGGGATGGACGAGGACGAGCCGTCCTTCGGCGACGACCTCGTCGAGGCCCTGGCCGACCAGGACGTCGGCCGGGCGCTCGCCGCCGTGGCCGAGGGCATCGGGCTCGGACGCGACCCCCGCCGGCTGTCCGAGGAGCTGCTCGCCCACCTGCGCAACGCGTTCCTGGCGGTGATGGCCCGGAGCCTGGTCGATCTCCCGGACGACATGGCCGTGCGGGTCGAGGAGCAGGGCAGGCGCATGGGTCCGGCCGGGCTCACCCGCGCCATGGACATCATCGGCGACGCCCTCACCGACATGCGTGAGGCCGTCGACCCTCGCGTGTCCCTCGAGGTTGCCATCGTGCGTATCGCCCGGCCCGACACTGATCCCTCGCCGGCGGCGCTCCTCGAGCGGATCGAGCGGCTCGAACGGGGCGCTCCGCGGACCACGCCCGCCGAGGCGTCCCCCGGGCCGACCGACCCGGAGCCCGTGCCGGCGTCCGCGGTGGTGCAGGACGAGGGCGTGCAGACCGCGCGCAAGGCGCTCGGCGGAGTCAAGAAGGCCCGGCCCGCGCCGGCGCCGAGTGCGCCGCCGGCGCCCCGGCGCCAGGCCGAGTCCGCGCCGGCCGTCGTGGGACGGATCCCGTCCCGGGACGAGCTCACCGCCGCGTGGGCCGACGCGGTGATGCCCAAGCTGCAGGCCAAGACCCGTGCCATCTTCGCCGCGGGGCGGTGGGTCGACGGTGGGGCCGACACGGCCGCCTTCGCGCTTCCGAACGACGTCCACCGGGGCCGGGCCGAGAAGCACCGGGCCGACGTGGAGGCGCAGCTCGCCGCCCACTTCGGCGGACGGGTGCCCCTCTCCCTCGTTGTCGACGAAGGGCAGGTCGCAGCCACACCCACCGAGCCCTCCCACGACGAGGAATCCGTCGATCCCAACGAGCTGGCGGACGCGCCGCCGGGGCTAACCTCGCCCGAGGACCGGCTCAAGCAGGCGTTCCCCGGCGCAGAAGAGGTGGTCACGTGACTGTCAGACGGCGAATCACATGAGTGACGACACCGGCGGCGGGATGCCCGACCTGAGCCAGCTCCTGCAGCAGGCCCAGGCGATGCAGGAGCAGCTGATGGATGCCCAGGCGCAGGCCGCCGATCAGGTGGTCGAGGGAGTGGCAGGCGGCGGTGTCGTGAAGGTGGCCGTCACCGGCGGCATGGAGTTCCAGTCGGTGACGATCGATCCCGACGCGGTCGACCCGAACGACGTCGAGATGCTGCAGGACCTCGTGCTGGCGGCCATCCACGACGCGGTCGCGCGGGTCAACGAGCTGCAGCAGGAGAGCCTGGGCGGGCTGGGCGGCCTCGGCGGCGCGCTGGGCGGGCTGCTCGGCGGGGGGCAGTAGCACCACCTTGTACGCGGGGCCGGTCCAGGAGCTGATCGACGAGCTGGGCCGCCTGCCCGGTGTCGGACCGAAATCGGCGCAACGCATCGCCTACCACTTGCTCAAGCTGCCGGTGGACGACGCGCTGCGGCTGGCGCGCGCCATCAGCGAGGCCAAGGCCCGCATCACGTTCTGCACCCGCTGCTTCAACATCGCGGAAGGTGACGAGTGCGAGCTGTGCGCCGACAGCGACCGGGACGCGACGGTCGTCTGCGTCGTCGAGGAGCCGCGCGACATCGTCGCGGTCGAGAAGACGCACGAATACCGCGGCCGCTACCACGTGCTCCAGGGCGCCATCAGCCCCATCGAGGGCATCGGGCCCGAGCAGTTGCGGGTCAAGGAGCTGCTCACCCGTATCGACGCGGAGGAGATCACCGAGGTCATCGTCTGCACCAACCCCAACATCGAGGGCGAAGCGACGGCGATGTACCTGGCCCGTCTGCTCAAGCCCCTCGGGGTGAAGGTGACGCGCATCGCGTCCGGCCTCCCCGTCGGCGGCGACCTCGAGTACGCCGACGAGCTCACGCTCGGGCGCGCCCTCGAAGGCCGCCGCGAGATGGAGGCCTGAGGGTCGACCCAGAAACGCGAACTCGCCCGGTTTGGACTGTCTCAGCAGTCCAAACCGGGCGAGTTCGCTTGCTACTTAGAGGCTCTGGAGCAGCATGGCGTCGCCCTGGCCGCCGCCGCCGCACAGGGCGACCGCACCGAGGCCGCCGCCGCGGCGCTTGAGCTCGTTGAGGATGGTGATGGCCAGACGGGTGCCCGACATCCCGATGGGATGGCCGAGGGAGATGGCGCCGCCGTTGACGTTGGTGACTTCGTCGGTGATGCCGAGGTCCGCCATCGAAGCCAGGCCCACCGCTGCGAAGGCCTCGTTGAGCTCGAAGAGCGAGACGTCGCCGAGCTTCTTGCCGGACCGCTCGAGGGCGCTGTTGATCGCCCGCGACGGCTGGGTGAGCAGCGAGGCGTCCGGACCGGCGACCTGGCCGTAGCTCACGATCTCGCCCAACGGCGTGACGCCGAGCTCGTCGGCCTTGGCCTTGGACATCACGACGACCGCGGCGCCGCCGTCCGAGATCTGGCTGGCGTTGCCGGCGGTGATGGTGCCGTCCGCTGCGAACGCAGGCCGCAGGCCACCGAGCGACTCGGCGCTGGTGCCAGGGCGCACGCCCTCGTCGGTCTCCACGATGATCGGGTCGCCCTTGCGCTGCGGCACGCTCACGTTGACGATCTCGTCCGCGAAGCGGCCTTCCTTCTGCGCCGCGCTCGCCCGCTCGTGGGACGTGGCCGCGAACGCGTCCTGCCGGTCGCGGGTGATGCCATCCGCTGCCGCCGTGTACTTCTCGGTGCCCGCGCCCATGGCGCACACATCGAAGGCGCAGAACAGGCCGTCGTACATCATGGCGTCGACGAGCTTGCCGTCGCCGAGCCGGTACCCGGCGCGGGCCTCGGGCAGCAGGTGGGGAGCGCGGGTCATCGACTCCATGCCGCCCGCCACCACGATGTCCGCCTCGCCCGCCTGGATGGCCAGGTCGGCCAGGTGGATGGTGTTGAGGCCTGAGAGGCAGACCTTGTTGATGGTCGTGGCCGGGACGGTCATGGGAATGCCGGCCTTCACGGCGGCCTGGCGAGCCGTGATTTGGCCCTGGCCCGCCTGCAGCACCTGGCCCATGAAGACGTACTCCACCTGTTCGGGAGTGATGCCGGCCCGGTCGAGGGCGGCCGCGATGGCGAAGCCGCCGAGGTCCATGGCGCTGAAGCCGGCGAGGGCGCCGGACAGCTTGCCGATCGGCGTGCGAGCGCCTGCGACGATGACGGAACCGGACATCGAGACCTCCGAAGGGGCGACTGGTCCGTCAAGTGTACGGCGACCGACTGGAAACCAGCCAGGTGACGCGGGGTACCCTCCCGCCCATGTCGCGCACAGTTCGGGCCTACGCCATCACCGCGGAGGCCGTCGCAAGAGAGAAGGAACGGGTCGGGGGCGACCTCGAGAAGATGGACGTGGCCAACGTCATCGAACTCGACAAGCTCGAGCTGCGGGAGATGGGCCCGCAGGACGTGCACGTGCGGATGCTGGCCGTGTCCGGCGAGCACAACGTCGATCACGCTGCCCTGGCCGACACCATCAACATCGCCGACGCGCGTGGCGGGCGCATCTATCCCGGCAACTCCGCGCTGGGTGAGGTGATCGACGTCGGCGAGCAGGTCACCAAGTTCAAGGCCGGCGACATCGTCATCACCCACTGCAACGGCGACCCCGACCAGTTCGGGTTCCCGCTGCGCATCTGGGCCTACGACCAGCCCGAGTCCGTGGGTTGGTACGGCGAGGAGGCGGTCGTCGGCGACTGGCAGCTCATCAAGGCGCCCCTCGACTGCGGCCTCAGCCTGTGGGAGATCGCCGCCCTGCCGCTGCGGGCGCCGACCGCCTGGCACATGTGGCGACGGGCCCTCGGCATCTACCGGCTCAAGGTGCCGCGCGAGAAGCAGGCCGTGCTCAACGTGCTCGGCTTCGGCGGTGGCGTCTCCGAGCTGTTCCTGATGCTGGCCAAATCGGAAGGGCACAACGCCTACTTCTGCAGCGGCAGCCCCGACCGCCGCGTCGCCCTCGAGAAGCTCGGCATCGTCGGCATCGACCAGAAGCAGTTCAACCGCTTCGCCTCCAACGACGACGTGAAGGCATTCCGCAAAGAGGTGGGCCGTCTCACCGACGGCGGGGACGCCCACATCGTGTGCGACATGCTGCGCGGCCCCGTTTTCCCCGCCGGGCTAGCCGTCGCGGCGCGCATGGGCGTGAACACGAGCGCGGGATGGCAGCTCAGCCAGGTCGTGCAATACAACTCCACGGTCATGTCGGTGAAGCAGGTCACCCTCGACCACACCCACTACGAGACGATCGAGGGTTGCCATGCCGCCACCGAGCTGTACGGGCGGGTGTTCAAGCCGACCATCCACAAGGAGGTCTACCCCTTCGAAGACCTGGGCCGATGCTTTGAGGAGATGCACCAGAACATCCAGACCGGCATCCCGATCATCCGCATCACCGACGACCTGCCCGACAGTGTGAAGGGGATCACGTGAGCGAGCCTGCGGAGCGAACCAATGTGGCAGCGGGCACCCATCATCACGAGCACGGCAGCAGCGGCAAGCTCACCGACATCGACCACGTCGGCATCGCCGTGCGCGACCTCGACGCCACCGTCGCCTGGTACGAGCAGATGTTCGGCGCGACGGTCGCCCACCGCGAGCGCATCGAGAGCGACGGCGTGGACGAGGCGCTCATCAAGGTGGCCGACTCCTACATCCAGCTGCTGACGCCGTACACCGACACGTCCCCGCTCGCGAAATACATGGAGAAGAACGGCGAGGGCATCCACCACGTCGGGTACCGCGTCGACAACTGCGACGAGGTGCTCCAACACGTGAAGGCGGAGGGAGCGCGCGTCGTCGACGAGCACCCGCGCACGGGCAGCCGAGGCACGACCGTCGCTTTCCTTCATCCGAAGACGGCGCAGGGCACCCTCATCGAGCTCGTCGAGGAGTAGTCGATGAGCTGGGAGGGTCCCGGCTTCGTCGATCACCACACCCACCTGCTTCGCGTCGCGGCAGGGGATCGCCCGCCCTACGACGTCAGCGACCCCGAGTCGATCCGCATATACCACCGCAGCCTGGCCACTCGCGAGCTGACGCCGATGGACGTGGTCGGCCCGCCGCCTCCCCAGGAGGACCTGGCCGCCAGCCTCTACGCAGGGCTGAAGGAGGCGAACAACGCCGGGCTCGTGCAGATCACCGAGGCGGGCATGACGGACTGGGCGTACCTCGATGCGCTGCGGGTCCTGCGCGACCGCGGCGACCTGCCCGTCCGGGTGCGGATCCTCGTCGCCAGCGGACTGGCCGACGCCAAGCGCATGCACCGCGAGGGGGACGAGCGGCTGGAGATCGAGGGTGTGAAGTTCTATGCCGACGGCTGGCTCGGACCGCGCACCTGCGCCATGCACGCCGAGTTCAACGACGAGGAGGACCGGGGGCTCCTCTTCCTCGACGCGTTGACGCTGGCCCGCCGGGCCGAGCCCTTCGCGCTGCGGGGGTGGCGCATCGCGACGCACGCCATCGGTGACCGCGCCATCGAGGCGGTGCTCGACGCCTACGACAACATCTACGGCGCGGACTGCGCCGCTGCCGCGCCCCGCATCGAGCACGCCCAGGTGCTCGATCCCCGTCTGGTGACGCGCATGGCCGAGATGGGCGTGGTCGCGTGCATCCAGCCGGGCTTCGCCCACGCCGACGAGGACACGGCCCGGCGCGGCCTCGGCGCGACCCGCATGGAGCACGCCTACAACTGGAACCTGCTGCTCGAGGCGGGTGTGCCGGTGATCACCGGTTCGGACTACCCGATCGATCGCCTGGACCCGATCCCGGGGCTGCAGCGGCTGGCGGACATCGTCGGTCCGGACGCCGCGCTCCGCCTGATGACCGATGCCGACGCCGGCACCACGCTGTTGTCACACGATCCGCTCGAGGATCTGGCTGACCTGCAGGTGCTAGAGACGCGACCAGCATGACGTACTCGATCGTTGCGCGCGATCCGGAGACTGGCGACGTCGGTGTGGCCGTCCAGTCGCACTTCTTCTCGGTCGGGTCCATCTGCTCGTGGGTCGAGCCCGGGGTCGGAGCGGTCGCCACGCAGTCCATCGCCGAGCCGTCGTACGGCCCGCGGGGTCTCGACGCCATGCGCGCAGGCAGGTCGGCCTCGGTCGCGTTGGCCACACTCACAGCCGAGGACGACGACCGGGAGCAGCGGCAGGTCGCGTACGTCGACGCGAGGGGCGAGGTCGCCGTGCACACGGGTGACCGCTGCATCGCCGAGGCCGGCCACGCGACGGGCGACGGCTTCTCGGCCCAGGCCAACATGATGCGCGGCACGGGTGTGCCCGAGGCGATGGCCGAGGCCTTCTCGAGCACCGGCGGCGAGCTGTCCGACCGCCTGCTCGCGTCCCTGTACGCGGCCGAGGCTGCGGGCGGCGACATTCGGGGACGACAGTCCGCGTGTCTGTTGATCGCGTCGCCAGACGGCCAGCCATGGGAGCGGGCCTACGACGTGCGGGTCGACGACCACGCCGAGCCGCTCGACGAGCTGGCCCGACTCGTCGCCCTGCACCGCGCGTATCGCGACGGCGAGGCGTGCAACAACGAGCTGCGGTTCTGGCGTGCGCTGGCGCTCGCGGGCGAAGGCAACGTCGACGAGGCGCGGGCGCTGCTGGCCCCGGTCTGGGCCGAACACGACGGCTGGGCCGCGCTGCTGCTCCGCCTGCCGGCCGCGGGCCTGGTCAGCGACGACGTCGTCCGCCTGCTCGCGCCATGAGGGTCCACCTCATCGACGGCACGTATGAGCTGTTCCGCCACTACTACGGCGCGAAGGACGCGCCCGAGTCGCGCACCGCCGCCACGCGCGGCGTGATCGGCACCGTGGTCGGCATGCTGGCCGACGGCGCGACGCACGTCGGAGTGGCGACCGACCACGTCATCGAGTCGTTCCGCAACGCCCTGTGGCCGGGGTACAAGAGCTCGGAGGGGATGCCCGAGCCGCTCCTCGCGCAGTTCCCACTGCTGGAGGAGGCGCTGGCCGCGCTCGGTATCGCGGTGTGGCCCATGGTCGACCTCGAAGCCGACGACGGTCTGGCCTCGGCCGCGGCTCTCGCGGCCGAGAACCCCGAGGTGGACCAGGTCGCCATCTGGACGCCGGACAAGGACCTGGGCCAGTGCGTGCGCGGCAACCGCGTCGTGCAGGTCGATCGGCGCAACAACAAGGTGATCGACGAAGCGGGTGTCGAGGAGAAGTTCGGTGTCCCGCCCGCTTCCATCCCGGACTGGTTGGCCCTCGTCGGAGATGCCGCGGACGGCTTCCCCGGGATCCCGGGCTTCGGCAAGAAGACGGCCGCCATCGTTCTCCAGCGCTACCGACATGTCGTCGCTATTCCGCCGAGGGACTGGGATGTCGCCGTGCGGGGAGCGGCGACACTTGCGGCCACCCTCGAAGAGCAGCGGGCCAACGCCAACCTGTTCGTGGACCTGGCCACGCTCCGCATCGACAACAGCCTCTTCGACTCGGTCGACGAGCTGCGCTGGCAAGGACCGACGCCGGCGTTCGACGTCATGTGCGATCACCTCAACGCCAGCGGAATCCGCACGCGCGCCGTCGACCTCGCCGTCGCGTGGGAATAGGCCACCGCGTCGGTGGGCGCTTTG
>JBEEFP010000080.1:0-2647 GCA_041166085.1 Actinomycetota bacterium | reverse complement strand
CGTGCTGGCCAGACCGTTGGCAACGGCCTCGCGGTTGTCGTTCCCGTTGCCGTCGTACTCCTCTTTCATCCGGCTGAGCAGGAACACCTCGTAGTCCATCGACAAGCCGAAGAGGATGGCGAACATCATCATCGGCAGGAACGCCTCGATGGGGCCCTTGCCCACGCCGAAGAAGTCGGCGGCGATGCCCTTCTGGAACACGGCGACGACGACGCCGTAGGCCGCGGCGATCGACAGGAGGTTCATCACGACGGCCTTGAGGGGCACGAGCACCGAGCGGAACACCATCAGCAAGAGGAGGAAGCTGAACGCGAGCACGGCGCCGATGAAGAGCGGCAGCCGTCGCTGCAACAGCGTGGCGACGTCGTCGAAGGCCGCGGTGATGCCACCGACGTGGGCGCGCAGCGCGGTGCCCTCGGTGGCGGCGGGCAGCACGTCGTCACGCAGGCGGTCGATGAGCTCGACGGTCTTGCGGTCCTGCGGCGAGGTGGTGGGGAACACCTGCATCACCGCGGTGTCACCCGCGGGGTTCGGGAACACCGGGCTCGCGGCCTGGACGCCCTCGGCCGACGCGATCGCGTCGTGCACGCGGGGCAGCGCGGCCTTGTCCTGCTCGTTCGGCACCTCGACGACGATCAGCAGCGGGCCGTTGAAGCCGGGGCCGAAGCCCTCCCCGAGCAGGTCGTAGGCACGGCGCGTGGTGTCGCTGGTGGGCAGCTGGCTGGCGTCCGAGCTGCCGAGCTGGATGCTGAACGCAGGACCGGCGAGCGCGATGAGCACGGCGAGGCCGACCGCGGCGGCGGGCAGCGGGCGGCGCTGGATGAGCCGGCTCCACCGGTACCAGAAGCCCTCGCCCTTGCGGTGCGCGCCGGCATCGCGGCGCGTCCACGGCAGCCGCAGGCGGTCGATGTTGTGGCCGACGAAGCCGAGCAGCGCGGGGAGGAACGTCAGTGACGCGAGCACGGTGACGGTCACCGCGAGCAGGGCGCCGGTGGCGAGGCCGCGCACGAAGTCGATGCCCATGAGGAACATCCCGGCGAGCGAGATCACCACGGTGACGCCCGCGAAGAGCACCGCCTTGCCCGAGGTCGCGATGGCCTTCACCACCGCGCCTTCCGGCTCGAGGCCCTCGTGCAGGCCCTGGCGGTAGCGGGTGACGATGAAGAGCGCGTAGTCGATGCCGACGCCGATGCCGATCATCGCGGCGAGCGTGCTCGTGAAGTCGGGGACGGACATGAGGTTGGCGAGCAGCGCGATGAGCGCCAGGCCGATGCCGATGCTGAAGAGCGCCATCAGGATGGGCAGGCCCATCGCCAGCACCGAGCCGAACGCCACGAGGAGGATGACGATGGCCGCGAGGAGGCCGATGGCCTCGCTGCCGCTCGGCGGCTTGCGCTCCTCGAAGAGGTGACCGGACAGCTCGACCTGCAGGCCGGGCACGTTCACGTCGTGCACCAGATCGCCGATGGTGCTCGCCACGTCGTCGGGCAGCTCGTTGCCCATGGCGTCGAACTGGATCTGCGCGAACGCGATCGTGCCCTCGTCCGACAGCTGCGGGCTGCCCTCGGAGGCGAACGGCGAGGTGACGCCTCGGACGTGCGGAATCGTCGCGACCTTTGCCAGCAGGGCATCGATCGCGGGCTGCTGGGCGGCGAGGCCGTCGGGCGCGGCGAGGACGATGTCGGCGGTGTCGCCGGACCGCGCCGGGAAGCGTTCGCCCAGGAGGTCGGTGGCCTGCTGGGAGTCGGACTCGGGCAGGTGGAACGCCGTGCTCGGCCCCGCGCCCTTCGTCTGGCTCAGGACGGTCAGGCCGACGAGCACGACGATCCACGCACCGAGCACCCGCCAGCGGCGGCGGTAGCAGGTGGCAGCGAGGCGCTTGAGCACGAGACAGGACCTCCGAGATGGGTGACTCAGAAGATGGTGGAAGAAATCATTGAATCTGTCAAGTGTTTGGCGTACGGTGTGCCACATGGCACGGGGGCCCAGCACGGCCGATCTCGAGGCACTCGAGGAGACCAGCATCGTCGAGCTGCTCTTCGCGGTGACCCGCGAGTTCAACAGCCACGTCACCGGCTGCATGGCCGAGCTCGACCTCACCCTCCCGCAGGGTCATGCGATGCGTCACCTCACGGCGCCCATCGCCCAGCGCGAGCTGGCCGCGAGGCTCGGCTACGACGCGTCGAACGTCACCGGCATCATCGACCGGCTCGAGGCCAACGGCCTCGTCGAGCGCCACGTGGCCGAGGGCGACCGCAGGGTGCGGTTGGTCTCGCTGACCGACAAAGGCGTTGCGCTGATGGTCGATCTGCGGGATCGGATCATCGAAGCCTCACCGCTGCTCGCACGGCTCGACCACGAGGAACGCCACACGCTGCACCGGCTGCTGGCGAAGCTCGCCGGCGAGGACGGCTCGATACCCTGACCCGCATGGGGTCTCTCACTCGTTGACGACGCGCGATCCGACGCAGCGCGCGACCCCTGATCCCGCACCGGCCGGATCAGGTGGGTGGATCCGCAGGCTGCTCCCGTTCCTCCTGGCTCACAAGCGAAGCGTCGTCATCGCGTTCGGCGTGTCCATCGCGGGGCAGGCCGTCGCCGCGCTGACGCCGATCGCCGAGAAGATCATCGTCGACGACGTCGTCAT
>JBEEFP010000079.1:0-2534 GCA_041166085.1 Actinomycetota bacterium | reverse complement strand
GACGTTGCTGCTCTGCGACACTTGGCGCAATCGCTCGAAGGCCTCCTCCGCCGTGTATCCGTGGTCGGCGATCAGGATCCCCTTGGCCTGCTCGATGACCGCGCGGCTCTGCATCGCCTCGGCCAGTCCGCTCGCCAGCTCGGTCGTCGCCCTGTACGACTCGGCGGCCTTCATCGCGACCGCCAGCTGTGCGGCGTACCCCTGGGCCGCGTGCAGGTTCTGCTCGCCCAGGCCGATCCTCCGCCGGCCGTAGAAGTTCAGAGATGAGGCCACTCCGTCGAGTTCTGACGGGATGTGGACCGAGAGCGACGTGACGACGCCGTGCCGCTCCGCCGCGGCCCTGAACCCCTCCCACGCGTCCGCCTCGGAGACGTCCTCCAGCAGGATCGGTTCGTGTGGGTCGAGCACGCTGAGGCACGGCCCCTCGCCACTGGCGTACTGCGCATCGTCCAGGGCCACCAGCTGCTGGTCGGTCGTCGCGATCGTGCTGAGCGAGTGATTTCGGCGGGCCGTGATCGTGGCCGCATCGAAGCCGACGGCGTCGACCGCCGACTCCAGGATCACCTTCAGTAGCCGGTCGAGCTCGGTCTCGTCCGGGAGAGAGGAACCATCGGCACTCACCAGTCCAACACCTCTTCGGTCGCATGAGGTGGGCTGGCGGTTCAACCCAAAACGAGACTGCGAGTCTACTGCACGGCAAACGCGCGAGTCACGCCCGCGGCTAGCGCTCGATGAGCAGGTGGTCGCCCACCTCGACACCGGCACGGTCGATCGCCCCGGCCGGCAGCTCGAGCGCCACCTTGGCGCGGCGGCAGTACGCCATCCGCCAGGGCTTGATGTTGCGGGTCAGCTTGAGCACGCGGCCGTCCGCCGACGCCCACACCACGTCGATCGGAAAGCGCATGAACCACATGTGGATGGAGCCGGTGGGCTGGATCCACAGGCCCTGGTCATCGTCCAGCCCCGAGCGGCCGAGCAGGCCCTTCGTGCGCGTCCACGTCGTCGTCGCAAGCTCGCCCCGCTCGCACACCACAGGCCCGCGCTCCAGGCTGATCCGCGGCACCTAGACTGCCTCCTTGTGAGCGCGGAGACGCAGTACAACTCCGGAGACGACGTCGTCGTCGAGTTCCTCGACTACCGCTACAGCTTCTCGCGCACCGACTTCACCCAGCGCGTGGTGGCGGCCGCCGTCCGGCTGGAGCTGATCGAGACCGGCGACGTGACCGCGGAGGAGGCGGGCGACCTGGCCTTCCTCGCGGCCGACGGCGAGCTTGGGAACCCGCGAAGCCCGCTCGGGCACTACCTGGTGCGCAGGGCGGCGGCGTTGGAGTCGCTCCACTCCGAGCCGCTGGTCTACTGGCTGCGCAAGCTCGTGTTCCGGGGAGCGTGGCTGGATCATCGGGTCAAGGCGGGGCTGCTCGATGTGAGCTTCGACGAGGAGACCGGCACGTTCGGCTACCGGATGCCGACCGACCAGGCGCCGCTGCTGGAACTCGCATCGGTGCCGTCGTGGTTGCGGCTTCGGTTCACTGCCTAGGGACGAACACGAGCAGGTGCGGCCCGACCTGTAGCCGGTCGCCCTCCTCGAGCAGCCGCTGCTCGACCCGCTCACCGTTTACGAACGTGCCGTTCAGGCTGCCCTCGTCTTCGAGCACCACGCCGATCGGCTCGATCCGAAGCGTGGCATGGCGGGCGGAGACGGTGGGGCCGGCGAGGACGATGTCGTTCTCGTCGTGGCGCCCGACCTTCGTGATCCGCCCGGTCAGGGGATAGGCCTGCTGCTCGCCCAGCCGCGGGCGCCAGACCAGCTGCGGGTGCTCTGCCTTCGCGGGGAGGGGAAGCTCCTCGACCGTGGTCGACGAATCGATGATGCGGGTGTAGCTGACGTCCTCGTCGTGCGCATGCATGGGCTGCTCCCTCCGGAAGGTGCTTCGACCTTACCAGCGCCTTCGGACGAGGGGTACACTCCCCGCGATGGACCGCGAGCAGACGCCGATGGAGGACGCGGAGGCACAGCTCTACCGGCGTATCCAGGACCTGCGCGCCCGGGCCCGGGGCCTCGCCGAGGAGAGCCAGGGCGCCAGCGCCGAGCCGCGCGAGGAGGAGCCACACGTGGAGGGTTCCCAGCCGGACGCACCCGTCGAGCCGCGGCCGGCCGTGCCCGACCTGCGCACCATCCTGGCCCGTGCAGAAAGCCACGTCGAGCAGCTGCGGTCGACCGCGGCAACGCTCGAGCGGCGGCTGCCCGCCGAGGTGGAACGAGCAGTTGAGCGGGCGATGGCCCAGCACGGCGACGAGCGGCGTCTGACCGAGCTTCGGCATGCGATCGCGGCGATCGCCCGCCAGGTCGAGCAGGTGAACCGCGACCTGCTCGCCGAGCGGCTGGGCCGCGTCGAGGACCTGGAGCTCGTCGTCGACCTGATCACCACCGGCATGGCCGAGATGCGAAGCGACACGGCGACGGTGGGCGCGATGGTCGACCGGGTCGGCGGCGGCGTCGACGCCGTCCTCGAGAAGCTCGATCAACCCCTCCA
>JBEEFP010000078.1:0-95214 GCA_041166085.1 Actinomycetota bacterium | reverse complement strand
GTGGCCTTGGCCGCCGACTTCGACGCGCACGTGCTGTCGGTGACGTCGGCCCGTCGCGCCTTGCGCGACGCATGTGCGATCAAGAACGCAGTGGCGACCATCGAGTCCCTCGCCGCGGCGCGGGTGGCCGAGGGCGGCGACTGGCGCCGCGACGGCTACCGCTCGCCGGCTGAGGCGGTCGCGGCCGAGACCGGCACCTCGGTGGGCCAGGCCACCGAGGCGATGCGCACGGCCGAGGCGCTCGACGAGCTGCCGGGGGTGTCTGCTGCTGCGCGTCGGGGTGAGCTCTCGCCCCAGCAGGCCGCGGCGGTGGCCTCTGCTGCTGCGGTCGCTCCCGACGAGGAGGCCCGTCTGCTCGGAGAGGCCAGGCGCAAGACGCTGCGCGAGCTCCAGGACGAGTGCGGCAGGACGCGCGCGGCCCACACCGACATCGAGGCCCAGCGTCGACAGGCGCATGAGCGTCGCCACGCCCGCAAGTGGCAGGACCCCGACGGCATGGGCCACATCCGGGCCCAGGGCCCCGCCGATGCCATCGAGTCGATGTGGGCGCGCATCCAGGCCGAGCAGGACCGCGTGTTCGCCGAAGCCAGGGACGCCGAGCGACGCGAGCCGACCGAGGCCTACGCCTTCGACGCCCTCGAGCGCCTGCTCACCGGCCGAGCCGACACGGGCGGGCTCGACGCCAAGGTCATCGTCCGCATCGACCTCGATGCCTTCCTGCGGGGCTATCCCAGCAACGGCGAGACCTGCGACGTCGCCGGCTGTCCGGTGCCCGTCTCCGCCGTCGAGGACCTGCTCCGGAGCGGCAGCCCGTTCCTCACCGCCATCGTCACCAAGGGTGAGGCCATCACCGGGGTGGTGCACCTCGGCCGGGCTCCCACCGCCAAGCAGCAGACCGGCCTCGAGTGGCTCTATCCCACCTGCGCGGCGTCAGGTTGTTCCCAGTCGGCCCGTCTGCAGCGCGACCACCGCGACGACTGGGCCAAGACCCGCTACACGCTCTTCGATCTGCTCGACCTGCTCTGTGCGCACCACCACGGTCTGAAGACCACCAAGGGCTGGGGCCTGGTCGAGGGCCGAGGCAAACGGGCCTTCGTCCCGCCGGACGATCCGAGACATCCCCGCCACGCCAAGGACCCACCAGCCGCCTAGCCGCCACGCCCGCACGGACGGGCCGCTTGGCTGTAACGCTCGCGTGCCGGCACTCTGCGCTACCTGGGCCCATCGCGTTCTGGTGCACTAACGGTCATTCCCAGGCGTGCAAGTGCACCAGAAGCGCGATGTCGGGCGATCCGGGATGTGCCGATACAGCTCGCCTGACAACCGCTACAGCCCGCCCTGGACGCCAGACCCCGTCAGCCGTTGGCGCGGTTGACGCCGCCATCGGCCGTCGTGACAGACAGCGACGTGCCGACCAGCTCCTCCTTCTCGGCGCGGGCGAGCAGGTCGGGGTCCTCGGAGCGGGCGTAGGTGCGTGAGCCGTCGGCCAGGTCGAGCACGAACAGGCCGGACTGCGGTCCGCCGTCTCGGCCGTGGGCGACGGTGTAGGTGGCGACGGTCGCGTCGCCGCTGAACGTGTCGGTGATCGGCGTGCGCTCTGGCGACGGCATCGGTTCCGGCCCACCGATCGCACCCGGGTCGGTCGAGTACACGGCGTAGCAGTGCTTCTGCATGTGCATGCCGACGCCGCTGACCAGGCCGAGCGAGCCGGGGTCGGACCGCAGCACCTCGGTCATGGCTGCGATCGAGTGCGTCATGTAGTCGCTGCCGGCCCCGCCCGAGAACGGCAGGCCGCCGGTGACGGTGAAGGGCGCCCGTCGATCATCCGCCCCCAACCCGAGCGCGTCGAGCGCCACGTTCACCGACGAGGCGAAGCAGCTGTACAGGTCGACGTGGGCGACGTCGTCGATGCCGACGCCGGCCCGGCGCAGCGCAGCGGTGGATGCGGCGCGCATGGCTGGGGACGCCGAGAGGTCTGGGTGCTCGGCCACGTAGGCGGGATCGGTGGCGAAGGCCCATCCCCGGAGGTACACGCGCCGGTCGGCGGGGACGCCGAGCTCGTCGGCCTTGGCGTGGGTCGCCATCACCAACGCGCCGGCCATGTCCACGTCCATGATCGAGACCATGTACTTGGTGTACGGGTAGCCGACCATGCGGTTGTCCGGCGTGGCGGTGATGAGCTCGCCCGCCCCCCGCTCGATCGGGAACCAGGCGAACGGGTTGGCCGCCGCCACCTGCGTCATGGGCGCCAACAGCGCGCCCAATTGGGAGCGGTACGCGTCGGGCTCGACGCCGAGCCGGGCCCGCCGGGCCACGTCGAAGAGCGGGAAGGTGAGCCAGGCCTCAAACACCTGATGGGCCAGCTCGGCCGGGTGGAACGGATCCTCGAACGGGAAGGCGGGCTTGCCCGGATGCTTGTGGCTCCACGCCGGCTTCTCGCCCGCCTTCTTGAGCACGCGGCGGGTGGCGAGCGCCTCCGCTCCGACGACGAGGGCCAGCTCGGAGTCGCCGGCGAGCATGGCGTCGCCGACCTTGTCGACGAGCACCTGGGGCGTCGTGCCGCCGATGCCGGAGTAGAAGGCGTCGGCCGGCGTGGCGCCGAGGCGCTCCGCCAAGCGAGCGGCGGGATCGTCGTAGTTCCAGCTCTGGGTGTAGACGACCTGGAGACTGTCGGCTGCTCCGGCGGCGCCCGGCGCGCCCGCGTCGGCAGCGGCGGCGCGAGCGACGCGCTCCCACATCTCGAGGGGCTCGGGCGCGCCGTCCCGGAAGGTCTCCTGGGCGACGCCGATGATGCAGGGGCTACGAGGGTCGACGGCCATGGGCCGTCAACCTATTGCTCCCGGTAGACGTTCACCGTGTCGTCGAGTCCCAACGTCGAGGGATGGGTGCGCCCGGTGGCGGCGAGCACGAACTCGAGCGGATCACCGGTGACGCGCTGCCCGCCACCACCCGAGACGGGGAACTCCGACATCCCATCGAGCGCGAGGGTGGCGGGTCCCCACGACTGCTGGCTCAGCAGGTCGGCCAGGTGCGACACCGACGCCCGCAGGCCAGGACCGGTCGTGGCGGGTCGGCCGAGGGCGGCCCGGATGTCCTCGCCGTGGACGTAGGCGTCGTACCAGAGCGCCTCGACCCCTTCGCCCATCGGGATACCGAAATCGCCGGGCGCGGGGCCGGCCCAGGCGTCGTCGTCGAGGACGGCCATGATGTCGGCGCCCGCCTTCTGCACACCCTGGAGCTCCTCCACCAGCTCGGCCGCGGTGTTGCCCTTGCGTTCGTCGACGATCGACTGACTGAGCTCGGGATTGCCGACCCGGTCGAAGCGGCCACTCGTGATGTCGGCCATGTCGCCGATCATGTGGGCCGCCACGTCGCCCACCGTCCAGCCCGCGCACCGGGTGGGCTGCGCGAGCTCGTCGGGCGACAGGGAGCCGACCAGCTCCCCGAAGCGCACCAGCTCGTCCTGCAGACCCTCGAGCACCTCTTCACGCGGCAGCGTCACGCTGTCCTCCCAAGTTCCGTGCGGATGGCATGTATCTTGCGACCGACGGGCATGACAACGCAATGGGACAGGCGTCACGTCCCGGTCAGGCGAGCCAGCACCTGCTCGACGGTGCGCCCGACCTCGGCGCGCGCCTGCTTTGGGCGCTTGGCGGTCGCGACGAGCAACGCGGCCTCGTTGAGCGCGCCGAGCAGCATGTGGGCCAGCGGTTCGACCGGGCCCGGCGGGACGAGCCCCGCGTCCATCACCGCCGCGACGCCCTGCGTCAGCAGCGCCAGCCCGTGGCGCTCGTCGATCTCGCGCCACTGCTCCCACCCGAGGACCGCCGGCGCCTCGAGCAGCACGATGCGCTGCACGGCCGGATCGAGACACGCGTCGAGGAAGGCGAGGCAGCCGAGCCGCAGCTCCGCGGCTGCGTCCGCGCCCCTCATCGCCGCGGTCGCGATGGCCATGGTCATCTCTTCCTCGAGCTGCTCCACGACGGCGCGGAACAGGGCTTCCTTGCTGCCGAAGTGGTGGTAGAGCGCGCCGCGCGTGACGCCGGCCGCCGCCGCGATCTCCTCGCGGTTCGTCCCCGCGTAACCCTGGGTGGTGAACAGTCCTCGGGCGGCCTGCATCAGCGCGCCGCGGGTCGCCTCCGACCGCTCGGCTTGGGTGCGACGGGCCGTCAGCGGCCCTTCCACTCCGGCGTGCGCTTCTCGGCGAACGCCTTGGGTCCCTCCTTGGCGTCATCGGTCATGAACACCTTCGACGCGAGCTCCTGCTCGATGTCGTAGGCCGCCTTCAGGTTGTCGGCCGCCAGTCCCCGCATCACGCTCTCCTTGGTCGCCTGCACTGCGAGAGGAGCATTGGCGGTGATGCGATGGGCCCAGTGCCGCGCCTTGTCCATCAGCGCGTCGGGCTCGACGATCTCGTTCAGCAGACCCAGTTCGAGGGCCCGCGCTGCGGGGAAGCGCTCGGCCGTCAAGAGGAACTCCATGGCGGCCGGGAACGCGAGCTGCCGGGGGAGCCTGACGGTGGTGCCGCCTCCCGCGAAGAGGCCGCGCTTGGGCTCCATGACGCCGAAGGTGGCGTTGCTCGCGGCGACGCGGATGTCGATGCCACCGAGCATCTCCATCCCGCCCGCGACGCAATGGCCGTTCACCGCCGCGATGATCGGCTTGTACAGCTTGGCGTTGCGCAGCACGGCGTAGGTCGAGTCGCGCAGCGACACGCCGCCGAGCTCCTCCACCTCGCCCGCCGCGATCTTCTTCTGCAGCTCGGTGACCTGGGGGATGAAGGTCTTGAGGTCGGCCCCCGCGCAGAAGGCGTCGCCGACGCCGGTGATGATGGCGACCCACGCGTCCGTCTCGTCCTTGTAGCGCCGCCACGCGTTCGCCAGCTCGTGGAAGTGGGGCAGGTCGAGGGCGTTGCGTGTCTCGGGGCGGTCGATCGTGATGAGGGCGACGTGATCGTCGCCGAGCTCGTAGTGGATGGGCACGGCCGGGAGACTACGTGCCCGGACCGCCCCAGTAGCCGTGCATGAGCTCGCTGGCCCAGGCGGGCTGCGTCGTCTCGCGGCGCGGCCCGAACTCCCGCATGTAGGGCTTGAGGTCGAGCACCGGCGAGCCGTCGATCGCGTCCAGACCTCGGACGCGCACCCGCAACCCGTCCACGCCGATCAGCTCGCAGGTGGTCACGCCGAGCCGGTTCGGTCGCATCTTGCCCCGCTGGGCGAAGATGCCGACGAGGGGCCAGTCGGTTCGTTCCCGTGGGTGCCGGGCCCCTGTGGTGATGCCCTCCTCGTCGACCAGGTGGAACTGGTAGACGACCTCAACGTGGCTGAAACCGTCGAGCCCCGCCACTGCGTCGGGCGTGAAGCGGCCGGCGTCGAGCTCGATGGTGGCCTCGACCGCGCCCCAGTCATCGTCGATGGCCTCGGTGCGGCCGCCCGAGACGGTGCCGATGGGACGGAGCTCGATCATGACCCCGAGACTGTCACGGCGGACGTGCGTCCACCACGTCCCCAGACGTGGCGGACCGTGCTCGACCTACCGGGTCAGAGGATCTCGCGCTCTCGGACGACGGTGCCTTCCCGCGTGCCGCGACGGAGACCGCCCCAGCTCTGCCAGAAGAACATCGACAGGACCGTGGTGGCCACGCCCGCGATCATCAGGATGATGCCGATGGTGTGGAGGTTGAAGCCCTGCGTCTGGACTGTCACCGCGTAGCGCATGATGGCGCCGGCAGTGAACAAGACGATGCCTGTTCCTATACCCATTGCCTGCTCCTTTCGTTGACGACTCGGGCGCACAGGGCGCCCGGGTGATGAGATCGCTCAGCCCGCTGGGACACCGACCAACTCAGTCAGTCCGAACAGGTCCAGTACTCGGATGGCCATCCGCGACGGCGACCGGAGGGTGAGCCTGCGGTCCTGCCGCTCCAGCAGCTCGCGGAGAACGGCCAATGTGCGAGTCGTGGCGGAGTCGATGAACACCGCCCCGGCGAGATCGACGATCACGTCACCCGCGGCGCACGCGACCACCCGGGACAAGGTGTCCGCAAGGAGGGGCAGGGTGAGGACGTCGGACTCGCCCTGGAGGAAGACGACCGTCGCCGTTCCTTCCACCCCCAACTTCGTTGCGAGTCCTGCAGGCGCGTGTGGCGTCGTGTGTCGTGACGGCGATGTTGTCGTGAGGGCCATCGGACGGGCCTCCTGGTCGGTGAACGCACACGTGCCGTGCGCTACCGGGGGCCGGAGCAACGCGCCCGGGACGCTGCCACCGCTGGCGGCTGCGTCCGACACGGTGCGGGTACGGCGTCCGTGTCACCTGGGACTTTACACCAAATCCGCAAGAGTTTTCTAGAATTGACTGGCAGACGTCATACGCAGCATGCGGTGGCCGACCGGATCTGCCCCCTCACGACCAAACCGCTTCGTCGTGTGCGGCCAACGCCGTCAGCGACTGTTGGACCCGCTCCATGGCGATGGTGTGCAGCCCCGAACCCATGCTGACCCGGCGAACACCGAGGGCGTCGAGGGCCGACAAGGTGAGTTGGTTCGGTCTGTACATGATGTTGACCGGTGCCGCGATGCCTTCCACCAGCGCTCGCACATCGGACTCCGCCCATGCGGTGATGGGGTAGACGCAGTCGACGCCCGCCTCGACGTAGCGCCGGCCGCGCGCGAGCGCTTCGTCGAGCGGCAACTTCACCCTGCGCACGAAGGTGTCGACGCGAGCGTTGACCACGATGTCGACCCCCGCGTCACGCCCTGCCTCCTTCACCGCCAGCAGGCGCCCGGCCTGTACCCCCGTCGGGACGAGCGTCTTCCCGCCTGCCCGGTGATCGGTGTCCTCGTAATTGCAACCCACCGCCCCGGCCTCGAGCAGTCGGTCGACGAACTCGGTGGCGTGGAGGCCGTAGCCGCTCTCCATGTCCGCGGTGACCGGCACGCCCACGCTGCGCGCCACCACTGCGACGGCTGCGAACGCTTCATCCGGCGTCATGGCCTCGCCGTCGGGTCTGCCCAGCATGCGGGCAATTGCCCCACTCGATGTGGCCACGGCCGCAAACCCCGCCGCCTCGACGGCCCGGGCGCTCGCCGCGTCCCACGCGTTGGGGAGCACGAGCATCGGGGACCCCGCGTGCAGCTCACGGAGTCGGGTCGCCCGGGCGGCCAGGTCATCCATCCCGACGCAGGCCCATCGGATTGGGGAACGGGACGGCGCTGGCGTCGGTGATGCGGCCCACCGGCGCGGCCATGAGCTCGGCCAGGCGGTCGCACTGGTCTGGACCGAGGGCATCCCACGGCGCCATGGCCAACTCGTCGGTGCGGGCCTCGATGGCGTCGCCGACGGTCCGTCCCTCGGGTGTGAACCGGCCGTCGGCGTCGAGCCAGCCGTGCGAGCGCAACCCTTCGAACGAATGCGCCCACTCCTCCTCCGACCACTGCCGTGAGGTGCGCAGCACCTCGGCCGGGACGTCTCCGCGCGCGGCCAGCAGCAGATGGCACGCGGGCGCGCCGACTCCTGCGTCGACGAGGGCCGCGATGTGTCCGTCGCCCCGCCATTCCCGCAGCGCGGTGAGCGCTTGCCACAGGACGAGGTGCGGATCGTCGGCCAGCTCGACGGCGGCGTGGGCCGCGCCCAGCGGACGTCCTTCGGGTCGGGCGCCGCACACCTCGGCTGCCTGCGTCGCCAGCTCGGCCGCCTCGGAGACCTCGGCCGAACCGAGCACGTCCTTGCCGCAGACGCGCTGCAATGCGCGGTCGATACCTCGGAGCCGGGCCTCGAGGATCTCGACGGGCAGGGCCAGACGCCACGCGTCCGGGATGGCGCGCTCCACCATGGCCGGGTGGAAGTTGAAGAAGGTCGCGGTCACCACCGGTGCCGTCACCGGGCCCATCGCCGCCGCACGCGAGGCGAAGTAACCCATCCAAAAACCCTTCATCTCCGTGGCGTCGAGCTCCTGACGCGCCTCGGGCGCGAAGTACACGAGCGCGTGGTACGGCTCGGTGGCGAGCCACATGCGACGGGCCGGGTGCAACGTCACGTTCACGCGTCCTTGGGCAGGCCGAGCAGACGCTCGGCGATGACATTGCGTTGGATCTCGCTGGTGCCGCCCGCGATGGTGAGGCAACGGCTGAACAGCAGACCGGTGAGCCACGCCTCGGCCGGCCCGTCGCCGGTCGTCGCGCCGGGGCCGAGCATCGACAAGCCCGTCTCCTGCACGCGCTGGTCGTGCTCGACGCCCAGCAGCTTGCGCACGCTCGACTCCGGCCCCGGGTCTGCTCCGGCGAGCGAGCGCAGTGTGGCCCGTAGGCCCATGACCGCGAGCGCGTGCGACTCGGCCAGCAGCGCGCCCACCTCGGCCAGCACCGCTGCGTCGTCCTCCAGGCCGGCGTCGCGCATGGCGTCGAGGACGCTGCGAACGCCCGGCCCCATCGACGAGCCGCCACCCATCGACACCCGCTCGTTGGCCAGCGTCGTGCGGCTCACGGCCCAGCCGTCGTCGACCGCGCCCACCACGCATTCGTCGAGGACGAACACGTCGTTGAGGAACACCTCGTTGAACATGGTCATGCCCGTGAGCTCGCGCAGCGGGCGGATGTCGATGCCTTCGGACGCCATGTCCACGAGGAAGCAGGTGATCCCCTCGTGCTTCGGGACGTCGGGATCGGTGCGGGCCAGGCAGATGCCCCACTGCGCCTCGCGCGCCATCGACGTCCACACCTTCTGGCCGGTGAGCAGCCAGCCCCCGTCGGTGCGCGCCGCCTTGGTGGACAGCGCTGCGAGGTCGGAGCCGGCGCCGGGCTCACTGAAGAGCTGGCACCACGCCACCTCGCCGCGCAGGGTCGGTCCGAGGAAGCGCTCCTGCTGGTCGGCGGTGCCGTGGACGATGAGGGTCGGGAGCACCCACGCCCCGACCTGCAGGTGAGGACGGCGCACCCGCACCCGACGGAGCTCTTCGTCGATCACCAGCTGCTCGAGCGGTCCTGCGTCGCGTCCCCACGGCGCGGGCCAGTGCGGCACGAGCCAGCCGCCGTCAGCGAGGGCGGCACGCTGCTCACCGGGCGCCAGCGCCGCGATCTCGTCGGCGGCTGCCGAGGCCTCGGCCCGATGGCGCTCCGCCTCCGCCGGCAGATCGACGGCGAGACGACGACGCGCGCCGGCGAGCGTCATCCGGGTCACCGCCGACCGACGGGCGGCGGACGACCCCAACAGCTGGCGCACGGCGAGGGCCCGCTTGAGATAGAGGTGGGCGTCGTGCTCCCAGGTGAACCCGATGCCGCCGAGCACCTGGATGCAGCTGGTGGCGCACTGCCACGCCGCCTCGGGAACGAGGGCCGCCGCCACCGCGGCCGCGAGCGGTCCTTCGTCCGGATCGGACGCGGCCTGGGCCGCGTCCCACGCCGCCGCCCGTGCCAGCTCGAGCGCGGCCACCATGTCCGCGCACCGGTGCTTCACGGCCTGGAACTGTCCGATGGGGCGGCCGAACTGCTCACGCACCTTGGCGTAGGCAGACGCCACCTCGACGCACCACTCGGCCAGGCCCACGCCCTCGGCCGTCAGGAGCACGGCGGCGAGGCGGCCCACCTCACGCGGATCGAGATCGAGCGGTTGGCCGTTACCCGATGGCGTGACGCGGGCGACGCGCCGCGTCGGGTCGATCGACCGGGCGGGCGCCACGTCCACTTCGTCGCGGCGGTAGAGCCGCCACCCGTCGTCCCCGGGCAGGACGAACGTCTCGGCGACCGCTCCGCCGAGCACGGGAGCACCGCGCTCCAGTCCCACGGCGGCGGGCCGCAACGGATCGACGCCTCCGCTGCCGCGCAGCAGAGCGGTCGCCAGCAGCGTCGGAACCAGCGGACCGGGTGCAACCGCTCGCCCCATCTCCTCGACGATGATCGCCGTCTCGGGCAGGCCGTAGTCGAGCGGCAGCGTCAACCAGCCGAGGCCCTCGAGGTCGGCCCAGAAGCCCGGCAGCGCCTCGTCGTCGACGTCGAGGAGCGCCCGCGGCACCGCGGGCGGGCAGTGCGCTTCAGCCCAGCGTCTCGCCGCGTCGTGCAGGGCCTGGTGTTCGTCGGTGATGCCGGTGGCCACGTGCCCGATCCTGGCACACGGGCCACCGGCGCAACCGGTGATCGATCAGCTGATGGACTCGCGGAAGTCGATGCCCTCCTGGCCGACCTGGACGCTCTCCATGACGTCGACGACGGGCTCGACGGTGAAGTCGAGGTGGGCGCCGAACTTGGACGGGCCCTCCATGACCGACAGCGGGTTGTCCGTCTCGACGACTGCGTACCCGCCGTCGCCGGACAGGCGCTCCACGAACTGGTGGAAGGTGGCGTCCGGTGCCGGCGACCACTTGGAGAAGAGCTGGAGCAGACGCTTGGCGTCCTCTTCCGCCTGGGCTGCCGATCCGCCCTGGCGCGTTGTCCACTGCACGACGTACTTCATGTGGGTCCCCCCTGGTGAATTGATGCTGTGCCGCGGTTATCGCACTCCCTCGCGGCCGTTACAAGGGCTTGGGCGAAATGTGGGCTAACGCGACGACCTCCTAGGCTCGTCGTCGGTGAAGAGCCGCATGCTGGCCGGGGGGCTGGGTCTCACGATGCTCGCATCGTGTGGGAGCGACGCGCGCCTCACGGCCGCCCAGTTCACCGAGCAGGCGGGACGGATCTGCGCCCGGGCGACGGCCGCCATCCGGCGCCTGCCGAGCCCCGGACCGAACACCGAGGATCCGCTGCCCAGTCTGGTGCGAAGCTTCCTGCAATGGGGCACGGACACGGCAGTGATCGTCCTCGTGACACCGACCGCGACGCCTGACGAGGTCACCGCGATGCGCCGCGTCGTGGCCGGGACCAGCGGCGTGGTGCGCTACCGCTTCCTCGATCAGAACGCGACCAAGGCCCAGTTCGACACCATCTTCGCCGGGTCCGAGCTGGTCGACACCGTCGTGGCGGGTGACCTGCCCGCGTCCTTCGACGTCGTCGTGAGGCCGAGAGCCAACCTCGACGCGATGGTGAGCCGGTTCAGCTCGCAGCCCGGTGTGCAGAGCGTGCGCACCGAGCGGGAGACGTTGGTGCCGTTGGTTCGCACCGTGCGCCAGTTCGCGGCGCGCGCGGCGGCGATCCGTGACACCGAGGCCCGGCAGGTCGACCAGCTGCACCCGCCCGCGGGGACAGCAGCGGCGGCGGGCGGACTGGTCGCGGTGCTGCGCAGCGAGGCGCAGGGGTTGCACCAGGTCGACGCCGCCGCGGGCCGGCGCGATCAGCGCGAGGCGGCCCGCCTCGTCGCAGCGGCCGCCGGCCTCACCGCGCGGCTGAGCCGCACCGCGGCGCGGGTCGGCGTTCCCGCATGCGGTCGTTCCACCTGGCCCGTCCTCATCGGCGCGGCGCGGTGACCCGCTGATGCGCCGGTCCGCCCGACGGGTCGCGGTCGTCGCCGGCGCGGCCACCGCTGCCCTCACCTTCGGTCTGGCCGTCGGGTTGCACGACCGTGACGCGTTGCTGCTGACCGTCGGCATCGCCATCGCCGTGGGGCTGACGCTGCGTTGGCGCCTCCTCGGCGGCATCGCCCTCGCGGTGCTGCTCGCCGACGTCACCGGGTGGATGGGCCTTGCCTTCGCGAGTCACCTCCGCCATGACGATCCCTTCGCGTCGTCGGTGGTCTCCGCCCTCCTCGTCATCTCTTCGGTCACCGGGCTGGCCGCCTTGGGAGTCCTCGCCTTCAGCCGTAGGGGCGAACCCCCTGCGCCGCGGCGTCAGCCCCGTCCCGCCCTGGCTGCCGCGCTCGGGCTGACATGGGGCGCCGTGGCCGCTGTCGTCGTGGCCCTGGCCCCGTCTGCCGTGAGCATCCCGGTGGCCAAGCCGGGCCAGCTGGTCGTTGGCATCAAGAACAGCCGTTTCACGTCGGACGCGCTGCGGAGCCAATCGGGTTGGGTGACGATCGTCGTCGCCAACCCCGATCTGTTCTGGCACACGTTCACCGTCCCCGACCTGCACATCGACATCACCGTGCCTGTCGGCTCCGTGCGCCAGGCGGCGGCCAAGCTCGCCCCTGGCCGGTACGAGTACGTCTGTCGGGTGCCGGGTCACAACCGCATGCACGGGGTGCTTGTCGTAGCTTGAGCGCATGACAAGGGAAGCCGTCATCGTCGAAGCGGTGCGCACGCCGATCGGCAAGCGCAACGGGTCGCTGTCCACCTATCACCCCAACGACCTGCTGGCGGTGGCGTTGCAGGCGGTCATCGACCGCAGCGGGGTCGACCCCGGGTTGATCGACGACGTGGTCGGTGGCTGCGTGTCGCAGGTCGGGGAGCAGAGCACCAACGTCACCCGCAACGGGTGGGTCGCGGCGGGCCTGCCGCAGCACGTTCCCGCCACCACTGTCGACCGCCAGTGCGGGTCGTCGCAGCAGGCCGTGCACTTCGCGGCCCAGGGTGTGCTGGCGGGCGGGTACGACCTCGCCGTGGCGTGCGGGGTGGAGGTCATGTCGCGCGTGCCGCTGGCTTCGAACGCTCGCGGCGGCACCGGCCCGTTCAGCCGCGGGTTCCTGGACGCGGTGGACGACAAGCTCCTCACGCAGTTCGAGGTGTCGCAGATCCTCGCCGACAAGTTCGGGATCACCCGCGCTGACATGGACGCGTTCGCCCTCGAGAGCCACCGCCGAGCGGCCGAGGCCACCGACTCCGGCCATTTCAAGACCGAGATCGTGCCCGTGCCGGTGCGGGACGAGGAGGGCAAGCTCACGGGTCGGCTGATGGATGCTGACGAGGGCATTCGGCGGGAGACGACGATGGAGCGTCTGGCCGGGCTCCCGACGGCGTGGGAGGAGAAGACGGCGGCCGACATCACCGCCGGGAACGCGTCGCAGATCTCCGACGGCGCCGCCGCCATGCTCATCGCCGACCGCGACACGGCCGAGCGCCTCGGCCTGCCCATCCGGGCCAGGTTCGTCCACATGACCGTGGGCGCCGACGACGCGGTGCTGGTGCTCTCCGCGCCCAACCCGGTCACTCGGAAGCTGCTCGAGCGCACCGGCATGAAGATCGACGAGTTCGACGCCATCGAGTGCAACGAGGCGTTCGCCGCCATCGCGCTCATGTGGGCCAGCGAGTTCCAGCCCGACATGGCCAAGCTCAACCCCCGCGGCGGTGCCATCGCCCTCGGCCATCCCCTAGGCGCCAGCGGGGTGCGCATCATGACGACCCTCCTGCACCATCTCGAGGCGACCGGCGGTCGCTACGGGTTCCAGACCATGTGCGAAGGCGGCGGCCAGGCCAACGCCACCGTCATCGAACGCCTGGGGTAGGGCCGCGTCGTGGTCCTCGATCTCTGGGTGAACCTGCTCACGCCCGATGTGGCGAAGGGCATGAGCGGCGAGTACTTCGGCGCGGTGGTCGAGCCCGAGTCGCCCGAGCAGGTGCTCGAGCTGATGGACGGCTGCGGCGTCGACGTGGCGGTGCTGACGGCCGGGCTGGCGCACGGGTGCGAGGAGCTCCTCGCCGTCGCCGACGCCCACCCCGACCGCTTCCTGGTGGCGGGAACGGTGGACCGCTTCGACCGACCGGTGCGCATGGCGCGCCGGGTGCGGGAGCTGGCGCAGCATCCGCGCTTCGCGCTCGTTCGCGTCACACCGCTTGTCGACCAGCACCCGCTCAACGGCCGCCTCTACTACCCGGTGTACGCCGCGTGTGCAGAGGCGGGCCTGCCGGTGTCGATCAACGTGGGCGTACCGGGTCCGCCCATGCGCTCAACGGTGCAGGACCCCGTACTGCTCGAGGACGTGCTGATCGACTTCCCTGGCCTGGTCGTGATCGGCGCGCACATGGGCCATCCGTACGAGCAGCTGCTCATGACCTACATGCGGAAGTGGCCGGCGCTGCACCTCTCCAACTCGGCCTACCTGGCCAAGTACATGGACCGCGACCTGGTGGCGTTCATGAACAGCTCGCAGGGCCGGGGCCGGGTGCTGTTCGCCTCGGACCATCCGTTCCTCCCGATGGATCGAGCGATGGCGGCGGCACGCGACCTGCCTCTCGACGGTCCCGCCATGGACGCGTTCCTCGGTGGGGCTGCGAGTGATCTGTTGAAGCTTGCGAGCGAGCGAATGAGCCAGGGCTGATGCGCGAGCACCGCTACACCCTCGACATGCCGCACTCGGCGCGCCGGGTGTGGACCCTGATGCAGGACTACGACCGCTGGTCGGCGTACGCACCGATGGTGCTCGGCGTCGAGGTGCTGCATCCGGGTGACGCCGGTGGCAACGGCTTGTTGCGACGGGTCCTCTACAAGATGCCGTTGGGACGCACCGGCACGGCCATCGAGCTGGTGACCGAGGTGGCGCCGGAGGGCGGCTACACGTACCGCATGATCGGGCGTCAGCCGGGACAGGACCAAACGGGCAAGGTGCGGCTCGAGGCGCTCGGCCCTGACCGCACCCGGTTGCACTTCGAGGAGCGCTACCACCTGGCGTCGCCGCCGTGGAAGTGGTTCGAAGGTCCGATCTACCGGTTCATCAACAAGCAGAACGAGGACTCGATGCGGCGACTGTCCGACTGGCTCGGGGAGCACCCCGAGTACGCAGCGGACTGACGTGGGTCACGAGGTTGCAGCGGTGCGCTCTGCGCGCGTCGCCAGGAAGTCGCGCGCCGCTTCGTAGCCCTGCTCCATGTGCTCGAACGCGCCGGAGAAATCGAACGAGCGCCGTCCGTCGTGCACGCGGGGGAGGAAGGTGACCCGCGGGTCGCTGCCATAGCGCTGCTCGTCGCGTCGGGCCCGGCTCTGGCGGGCGATGGCGAAGGCCCGCAGCATGACTTCGAGGGCGGAGCGGGGAGTGCCGGTGTCGAAGTCGGCCGAGGTGTCGCACACGTAGACGTGGGAGACGGGACCCGCGAGGGCGTGCGACACCGGCACGTTGTTCAGGACACCGCCGTCGATGAGCAGCCGGCCGTCGTGCTCCACCGGCGGATAGAGGCCGGGCAGCGCGCAGCTGGCGAGGAGGGCGGGCTTGAGGGGCCCGCGCGCGAAGACCGCTTCCTCACCTGTGACCAGGTCGGCTGCGATCACCCGCAGGGGCACCGCCAGCTGCGAGAAGTCGTCGATGCCGAAGGCGTCGATCAGCTGCGAGAGACCTTCGTTGGCCCACAGGTGGTTGGCCCGGCTGGCCAGGCGCCACGCTCGGGTGAGGCGGCCTCCGGCGAACAGGTGCTCCCGGCTGATGCCGAGCCAGACCTGTTCGAGCATGCTCACCCCGCCGAGGGTCGGATCGCCGGCGAGGCCGGCGCCGTTGAGCGAACCGACCGACGTCCCGACGATCACGCCCGGTCGCACGCCGGTCTCCAGCAGGGCCCGGAGCATGCCGACCTGGGTCGCACCCCGGTTGCCGCCGCCGGACAGGACGACGGCCACGGGCGCGTCCGGCTCGGCGGTCGTCTCTCGACGACGGAACCTGAGAACCGTGCGGTACGGGCGATGGGCCATCGTGGTCTCAATTGTGACGAACGTGAGGCAATACGTCGCGTATTCCGCGACGTATTGCCTCGAGTTGTCGGACTACTTGCGGGGGAGCTTGATGGCCCGATCGGCCAGGATGTTCTTCTGCACCTCAGTGGTGCCTGCGCCGATCGAGGTGTAGCGCTGGAAGACGAAGAGCCGGTTCCAGGCGCCGTTGTCGACCGCATCGGGGCTGCCCTTGGCCATCATGCCGGCGGGTCCGAGTAGGTCGACGGCCAGCTCGGCGAGGGTCTGGGCCAGGTAGCTCCACTGCAGCTTGGCGATGGGCACCTCGGGCCAGTTGGGCTCGCCCTTGAGGATCTTGGACAGGGCCCGGTAGTTCAGCAGCCGCGTGTATTCGATCTGTGTGTAGGCGCGGGCGATGCGGTCGCGCAGGTCGGGCTCGTCGAGCGCTTCGGGATTGGTGGCGCGCGCCGTGCTGATCATCGAGTCGAGGTCGGCCTTCATGCCGATCGTGAGCCCGGCCGTGCCGACCCGCTCGTGGCCCAGGGTCCCCATCGCCACCTGCCATCCAGCGTCCTCGGCGCCGAGGCGGTTGGCGACGGGCACGCGCGCATCGGTGAAGAACACCTCGTTGAACATCTCGTCGCCGGCGATGTCCTTGATGGGCCGGCACTCGATGCCCGGCGCGTGCATGTCGACGATCAGCGCGGAGATGCCCTCGTGCTTGACGCCCCGTTCGATGGCGGTGGGGTCGGTGCGCACGAGGAACAGGCCCCAGTCGGCGACGTGCGCGGTCGAGATCCAGATCTTCTGGCCGTTGAGGACGTACTCGCCGTTCTTGTCATCGCGGATGGCGGTGGTGCGCAGGTTGGCGAGGTCACTGCCGGCTTCCGGCTCGGTGAAGCCCTGGCACCAGTGCTCGCTGGCGTCGAGGATGCCGGGCAGCCAGCGGTGCTTCTGCTCCTCGTCGCCCCAACGGATGATCATGGGACCGATCTGCCAGAGGCCGTTGGCGTTGAAGATGCCAGGCGTGCGGGCCCGGGCCATCTCCTCGGAGTAGATGACGGACTGCATGACCGTGGCGTCGCGCCCGCCCCACTCCGACGGCCACGTGATGGCGGCCCACTTGCCCTCGTTGAGCCGGCGCTGCCAGGCCTTGCGCCGGTCCATGGCACCCATGATCCCGGTGCGCCCGTCCTCGGCGCCTTCGTCCTCGTACTCCGAGAAGAACTTGGTGAGGTTCTCTTCCAGCCAGCCCCGCAGATCGGCGCGGAAGGCCTCGTCCTCGGGCTCGTAGGCGAAGTCCATGTCGCCAATCTAACGTGTCGTCAGATTTCGAGACCGGAACCGGAGCGAACACTCAGCATGGACTTCACCTTCAGCGCCGAACAGAACCAGCTGCGCGACTCAGTACGCGGCTTCCTCGCCGACAAGGCGCCGTCCGCGTACGTCAGGGCGATGACCGACGACGACCGCGGCTTCACCGACGAGGTCTGGGACCAGATCGTCGATCTGGGATGGACGTCGATCCTCGTCCCCGAGGACGCGGGCGGCGTCGGCATGGGGATGGTCGACATGACGGTCGTGCTCGAGGAGATGGGCAAGCTGCCGTTCCCCGGTCCCTTCTTCTCGGCCGCGGTGCAGGCGCCGCTCGTCGCCGGCCGCCTCGGCCTCACCCATCTGCTCCCGCAGGGGCGGGGCACGGTCGCCCTGGAGGAGTTGGGCAGCGGCGATCCCGTGCAGCGAGTGCGCACACGCGCCCTGCGCAAGGGCGTGCGCTGGCTCCTCACCGGCCTCAAGCCGGTCGTGGTCGACGGCCACACCGCCGACTGGGTCCTGGTCGCGGCCCGCACCGAGGAGGGGCTCGGCACGTTCCTCATCGAGCGGCCCGACGCCCAGCCCGTCGCCACCTGGGACGTGACCCGCAAGGTCGCCCGCATGCAGCTCGACGCCACCCCCGCGGAGCGGGTCGGTCCGCCCGGTGACCACACCGCGATGTGGCGTCGATTCGCCGACGACGCCTCGGTCGCGCTGTGCGCCGAGCTGGTCGGCAGCAGCGAGAGGGCGCTCGAGCTCGCAGTCGAGTACGCCAAGGTGCGCGTGCAGTTCGGCCGGCCCATCGCCACCTTCCAGGCCATCAAGCACAAGTGCGCGGAGATGTTGCAGGCCCTCGAGCTGGCGCGCGTCGGAACGCACTACGCGGCGTGGACGTCCGACGTCGAGGAGCCCAACCGTGAGCGAGCGGCCGCCATGGCCAAGGGCTTCGTCACCGAGGCCGCCAACCACGTGGCCGCCGAGGGCATCCAGATCCACGGTGGCGTCGGCTTCACGTGGGACTGCGACGCCCACCTGCACTACCGGCGGGCCAAGCAGAGCGATCTCATGCTCGGTCAGCAGAGCTGGCAGCGCCGCCGCCTCGCGGACCTCGTGCTGGCCTGAGCCAGGGTCAGCGGCGCCGCTTCTTCTTGGTCGTCGACGTGGTCGAGCCCGGGGTCGGCCCGCCCGCGGGATAGGCGGCAGCGAAGGTGTGCTGGTCGTGGTCCTCCAGCGTGCGCTGCCACGTCGATCCGAGCAGATGGGCGGGGCACATCGTCTGCTGTGCCGAGTTGGCGTCGCAGATGGTGCCGCTGAAGTGGCTGTTCGGCGCGCCCTGACCGAACCCGGTGGCGTGTCCGAGCTCGTGGGCGGCCACGCTCGCGAGGTCAGCCTGCGAGCCCGACGGACTGCCGGTGCTGGTGTACCAGCTCTCCGATGTGTCGAACACGGTCTGGAACGAGGTGATGTTGCCGCCGCCGTCCATGCACGTGAAGGTGCGACCCAGGACGCCGTTGGTGCCGTCGATGGCGTCGTAGTGGATGCCGTTCCCGCCGCTGCTGCACTTGGAGTAGTCGAAGTTCGAGCCGAAGTCGGCGCCGTGCACGAAGTCGAGAGTCGCGTTGGGCACTGCGCTCCACTGCGACGCGCCCGAGTCCACCGCGGTGCGGAACGCGCCAGTGGGCACGCTCGGCGTGTAGCCGTAGCTGACCGACGTGGTCGGCCACTTGTACTTGTAGAAGTCCGCGGGCGGGTGGGCGCTCGCGGTGCCGGCCAGCAATCCCGCGGACGTGGCCGCGGCGACGACGAGGAAGGCGAGGCGGTTGCGGAAGCTCATTGGCTGCCACCACCCTCGTTCGGCTGCAGCGCCGAGTTGCAGGCCTGGAACTCGTCCACGCCCCAGCCGCTGCCGAACTTCTGCGCCTCGAGGACGACGACGAGCCGACCGTTCTCGTGGTGCACGAACTCAACGGGTTGGTTCCTGCCGGTGTCGTCCTCCGTCTTGGTGAACGCCGACGACGGCAGGTTGGCGTAGAGCGGCAGGATCTCCTTGTCGATCGCATCCTCAGGCGAGCTCCCGACGGCGTCGCCGGAGCGCTGGGTGTCGATGGCGAGCAGCTGGTCGTTGGCCGCGCACTGCGGAGTCCGAGGTGGTTCGGCGCCGCCCGCGAGGGGGGCGTTGGTGAGCGCGAGGAAGGCGGCGAGCCCGAAGGCGGCCGTTCCCAGCACGAAGAGAAGGCGCTTCATCGACGAAGGAACCTACCCACAACTCGGGTCTCGGAAGCCGATGGACGAGAATTGTCCGGTCGGCCGGAGCTAGCGTCGAACCCGTGCACGCCGTGATCGGGACCGTCCTCGGACGGTGGTACGTCACCCTGTTCGGGCTCACCTTCCTGTGGTGCGCCGTCCGCCAGCTCGGTTGGCGCAAGACGCTGATCTACCTCGGCGGCTCCCTCGTCGTCGGATTGCTGTTCGAGAACGGGTCGGTGAAGTACGGCTTCCCGTACACGCACTACCGATTCAACGACGCGCTGCGGGACAAGGAGCTGTTCGTCGGCGACGTCCCGCTCATGGTGCCGCTGAGCTACTCGTTCATGGGGTACTTCGCGTTCGCCGTCGGCCGTCTGCTCGCGTCCGGTCCGAGGCGCACGCGCGGGCGCTGGGTGCTGGCGGAGTGGGGCCTCGGCGTGATGCTCGCGGTGTGGGCGCTGTGGATCCTCGATCCCGTGAGTCGCCTCGGCGACAAGTTCTACCTGGGTCGCCTCTTCGCGTACCGCGGCCCCGGGTTCTGGTTCGGTCTCCCGCTCGGCAGCCAGATCGGCTTCGGTCTCACAGCCGCGCTGTTGGTCGGCCTCCTGGCGTGGCTGGCGCGTGACGAGCCGGACGTGCCCGTTGCCGGTCTACGCCAGCACCCGCATCTCACGGCACTCATCACCTATCACGCGCAGGTGTTCCACCTGGCGGTCGTTGCCTTCGTCGTCGGGGCCGACACCATCGGTGGCGCCGCCATCATCATGTGGCTGCCCGCCGCGGCCATCACGGCGGTGCAGTGGGCGTCTGGCGCCGCTGTCGGGTCAGGCGCCGAACAGCAGCGGGAGGTGGGCGATGCCGTTGACGAGGGTCGACGGCATGCGCTGCACGGCGCCGGCACACTCGACTGAGCCGAAGCGCGCCATCGTCCGGTCGAGCAGCACGCGTGCCTCGAGCCGGGCCAAGCCCGCACCCAGGCAGAAGTGCTCGCCGAAGCCGAATGACAAGTGTGGGTTCGGCCTGCGGGTGACGTCGAGCTCGGCTGCGGTCGGGCCGAACACCGCGTCGTCACGGTTCCCGCTGGCGTAGAGCATCAGCAGGTAGTCGCCTTCCTTGATCGGTGTCCCACCGACCTCGGTGTCACGGGTCGCGGTGCGGGCGAAGGTCATGATCGGCGTCACCCACCGCAGGAGCTCCTCCACTGCCGTCGGCAGGGCCTTCGGCTGCTCGCGCAGCAACTGCCACGCGTCGGGGTGCTCGGCGAGCGCCAGCGCGCCGCCCGACAGGAGGTTGCGCGTGGTCTCGTTGCCGGCGACCAGCAGGGTCATGCAGAACCCGAGCAGCTCGTGATGCGTGAGCGTCTCCCCGTCGACCTCGGCGTCGATGAGGATGGAGATGGTGTCGGTTCCTCGTTCGCCCTCGCGACGTTCGGCGATGACCGCGTCGAAGTAGGCGAAGAGCTCGGCGGCCATCACGACCTTGGGCGAGTCCATGTCCGACGCGACCTCGATGAGGGCGTCCGACCACTCGCGGAAGCGGTCGATGTCGTCGTGCGGGATCCCGAGCATGTCCGCGATGACGAGGATGGGCAGCTGCACGGCGACGGTCTCGACCCAGTCGACGGGCTGTCCCGGCTCGATGCTGTCCAGCAGACGGTCGGCCAGCTCGGCGACGCGGGGTTCGAGGGCGCTCACCTGGCGGGGGTGGAAGCCCTTGGTCACCAGGTTGCGCAGCTGCTGGTGGCGGGGCGGGTCGAGGAAGAGGATCGAGTCCGCACCGGCCACGCCGCGCTTGCGGTCCTCCATGAGCACCCCACGCGACGAGCAGAAGGTGGACGGATCGCGCGAGACCGCGACGATGTCGGCGTGGCGGGAGAGCGCCCAGAACTCGCCCGCCTCGTGCCAGTGCACGGGGTCTTCGGCGCGCAGGCGGTCGTAGGCCGCGTGGGGATCGTCGGCGTAGAAGGCGGGATCGGAGAGGGGCGGGAGAGTGAGGCTCACGCCGTCACTATGGCGCGGCGGTCGTGGAATCGTTCAGTCGGCTGAGCCGTCGCACGTGACAAGCGCACGCGGCATGCTGTGGGCATGGAGCTTCCGGAGCTGCACGAACAGGCCCTGCACGCCACGGGACGGTTGGTCGATGCGGTCACGTCCGACCAGTTGGGCGATCCCACACCCGACGAGGAGTGGGACGTCCGCACGCTGTTGAACCACGTGGTGGCGGGCAACTTCTGGGTCGACGAGCTGGTGGCGGGCAAGAGCATCGAGGAGGTGGGCGACAAGCTCGATGGCGACGTGCTGGGTGACGATCACGCCGACGCGTATCGACGTTCGGCCGCGGTCGCAGGCGCTGCGTTCAAACAACCAGGAGCCATGGAGCGGCCGGTCGCCGTGTCCTACGGCCCCGTCCCGGGCGAGATCTACGCCGGGCATCGCTTCATCGACGTGCTCGTGCACGGGTGGGACCTGGCCAAGGCCACCAGCCAGGACACGACGCTCGACCCGACGTTGGTCGCGGCCTGCTGGGAGGTCATCGAACCGCAGCTCGACATGCTGGCGGGGAGCGGTGCTTTCGGTACCACCGTCGTCGTGCCAGAGGACGCCGACCAGCAGACCAAGCTGCTGGCCGCCCTCGGTCGTCGCGCCTGACTGCCGACCCGCCGACCTCGCCGGCTTTAGCGCACGGGAGGGGGCTATAGCCCCCTCTCGTGCGCTAAAGCCGTCTGGTCCGCTCGGTCAGACGACGCCGTCGGCGCGGAGGCGGGCCAGGTCGTCGGGGGAGACACCGAGCCCGGTCCAGACCTCGTCGTTGTGCTCGCCGAGACGGGGGGCGCCGGTGGGCGGCTCCGGCGCCTGGCCGTCGAAGCGGGGGACAGGGGCCTGCTGGCGCACGTCGCCGAGCACGGGGTCGGCGACGGTGACGAGGTCGCCGCGCGCGGCCATGTGCGGGTCGGCGAAGACATCGGCGGCCGAGTACACCCGCGCCACCGGCACGTCGGTCGCGACGCAGGCCTCCTCGACCTCGGCCGCAGTACGAACGGACGTCCACGCGGTGACGAGGCCGTTGAGCTCGTCGCCCGCGGCCGCCCGTTGGGCAAGGGTCGCGAAGCGGGGATCGGACGCCAGCTCGGGCCGCTCCATGGCCTGGCACAGGCGCCGGAAGTTGGTGTCGGACCCGGCGACGATGCACACGAACGTGCCGTCTGCGGTGGGGTAGTTGTCGAGGGGCGCGGAGTTGGCCAGGCGGTTGCCCTCCCGCCCCCGCACCACGCCGAGCTTGTCGTAGCCGGCCAGGCTCCACTCGAGGATGCGCAACACCGAGCCGTACAGGCAGGCATCGATGACCGCGCCGCGCCCGGACGACCGCGCGTCGCGTGCGTACAGCGCCGCGACCGCGGCCGACGCCGCGAAGGCGCCGGTGAGGTAGTCGGACACGGTGACGCCCGGCCGCACCGGCGGCTGCTCGGGGTAGCCGGTCAGGTGCATCAGCCCGCCATAGCCGATGCCCATGCGGTCGAGGCCGGGCCGCTGCGAGTAGGGCCCGTCCTGGCCGAACACCGAGATGCGCACGACGACCAACGACGGGTCGAGGTCCGTCGGGCCGATGTTCCACCGCTCGAGGGTGCCGGGCCGGAAGTTCTCGCACACGACGTCGGCGGTCGCGGCGAGCCGGCGGAACAGCTCCTGCCCCTCCGGCTTGCGCAGGTCGAGGGTGACGCTCTTGCGCCCCCGTCCCTCGACGGACCAGTAGAGCGAGTAGTCGTTGTCAGGCCCGGCAAAGGGGCCGATGGTGCGCATGAAGTCGCCGCCGGCGGGATCCTCCACCTTGATGACCTCGGCGCCCATCTCGCCGAGCACGCCGGCGCAGAACGGTGCGGCGATGCGGGTGCCCACGTCGATGACGCGGACGCCGGCCAGCGGCCCGCCATTCACGAGGTCGGGGCGTCGCCGCGGTCGCGGTCGGCGAAGACCTCTTTCATCGACGAGCGGGACTTTCGCTGCTCGAGCGCGTTGAGGGCGGTCGACGTGTTGTGCATCCAGTGATGCGCCATGAAGTGGTAGCGCCACGAGTCGCGCTGTCCCTGCAGGTCGAGCATCTGGTTGATGGACTGCTTGACCACCTGCGCCGTCGTCGGCGGCACCAGCGCCACCTTCTCCGCCAGCTCCTTCACCGCCGACTCGAGCGAGTCGCGCGGCACGACCCGGTTGACGAGCCCCAGTCGCCACGCCTCCTGGGCGTCGATCTTGTCGCCGGTCAGCAGGAACTCCTTGGCCTTGCGCGCGCCGAGCTCCCACGGTTCGACAAGCAGCTCGACACCGGCGCCCGTCATCCGGAGCACGGGGTTGGAGAACACCGCGTCGTCGGCGGCCACGATGAGGTCGCACATGCACGCCAGCATGAGGCCGGCGGCGATGCAGCTGCCCTGCACCGCAGCGATCGTGGGCTTGCGGAAGTCGTGGATCTTGATGCAGCGGTCGAAGTACATGACCTGCTCGTGTCGCAGCTTGCCCTCCGGCGTCTCCCGCATCTGGCGCCACTTGTCGGGCTCGACGTCGCCGACCAGCGCCTTGAGGTCGTGGCCGGCGCTGAAGTGCCTGCCCGCGCCGGCCAGCACGACGACCCGGACCGCGTCGTCGTCATCCGCCGCGTCGAAGGCGGCGTCGAGCTCGTCGATGAGCGTGGTGTCCTGGGCGTTGGCCACGTCCGGTCGGTCCATGGTGATCGTGGCGACGGGACCGTCGAGCTCGTACCGGATGGTTTTGAACGGCATCGTCACGAGCCTACGCGGGCCTCGCGGGGCAACCCGAGCACGCGCTCGCCCACGATGGTGCGCTGGATCTCGTTGGTGCCGGCGAAGATCGAAGCCGACTGGTAGTAGAGCCACGAGCGCTGCCACGTGCCGGTGAGCGGCGAGTCCTCACCGAGGACGGCCATGGCCGTGTCGTGCAGGCGCTTGCTCATCTCCGACCAGTAGAGCTTGAGCATCGAGCCTTCGGGTCCGGGGTCGAGCCCCCGCTCCAACCGGGAGAGGGTGCGCCAGTTGTGCAGCTGGAACAGCTTCACCTCGACGTACGCCTCGGCCAGGCGCTGGCGCAGGCGGTGGTCGTCCCAGGCGTCGCGCTCCAACGCGAGACGGAACAGCTCTTCGAGCAGCTGCACGTGGATGACGAGCTGGCGGGGACTCGTGCCCCGTTCGTGGGAGAGGGTCGAGTTGGCGACCCGCCAACCGTTGTGCTCCTCGCCCACCAGTTGGTCTCGGGCCACGAACACGCCGGAGAGGAACACCTCGTTGAACTCGGCCTCGCCTGTCAGCTGCACGAGCGGGCGCACCTCGACACCAGGCGCGTGCATGTCGACGACGAGCAACGAGATGCCACGGTGCTTCGGCGCGTCAGGGTCGGTGCGGGCCAGGCATATGCCCCAGTCGGCGAACTGGGCGTAGGAGGTCCACACCTTCTGACCGTCGAGCACCCACCCCCCCTCGACGGGCGTCGCCCGCGTCTTGACCGACGCAAGGTCGCTTCCCGCGTCGGGCTCGCTGAACAGCTGACACCACAGCTCGCGCGCGGGCAGGATCTCGGGCAGCCACCGCGTCTTCTGCTCGTCGGTGCCATGGGCCAGCAGTGTCGGTCCGACCAGGTTGACCCCGATGCGGCCGACGAGCTCGGGCGCTCGGGAACGGGCCAGCTCCTCCTGGACGGCATAGTGCTCGGCCGGACCCGTCCCTCGTCCGCCGTACACCTCGGGCCAGGCAACGCCTACCCATCGGCCCCCGGCCAGGCGTCCCTGCCACTCGCGCAGGAAGTCGACCTCTTCGGCCAGGTCGTCGAAGCGCGGGGGCAGCCCCACGCCGTACTCCCACGGCAGGTTGGCGCGCAACCACTCGCGCAGCTCGGCGCGGAACGCCTGCTCGTCGTCGCTGAGGGCGAGGTCCATCTAGGCCGCGTGCTGCAGGCGGCGGGCGGAATGTTGCTGGGCAAGGCTCACGTCCGACAGTCTGGCTGCTCGCTATGGACTTCGACCTCTCCGACGACCAGCAGGCCCTGCGTGCTGCCGCCCGCGATGTGCTGGCCGACCTCAGCCGTCCCCGCCAGGCCGACGGCTTCGACCGTGGGCTGTGGAAGGCCATGGTCGACCAGGGCTGGCTCGGCGTCGAGCTGGCCGAGGCGGACGGTGGACTGGGCATGGGGTCGGTCGAGACAGCGGTGCTGCTCGAGGAGCTCGGCCGTCACGTCGCCCCCGTCCCGTATCTCCAGACGGTGCTGGCCCTCGGCGCGCTGCAGCGGGCCGGCCGCACCGACTGGGTGGAGCGCCTCGTCGCGGGCGACGCGGTCGGCACCGTCGCCTTGCATCAGGGCGCGCTGGCGATCGGCGCGCCGCTGGCGGACGTCGCCGTCGTCATCGGAGGCGATGCCCTCGAGCTCCTCGACCTGACGGGAAGCCGGCCCGCGCGTGAGCAGGCCATGGACCTCACCCGGCCGGTCGGATGGCTACCGACCGACGGCGGGGAACGCATCGGCGGAGCCGAGGACGCGGCCGCGCTGCTCGACCGCGCCTCGGCGGGACACGCGGCGGAGATGCTCGGCGCCGCCGACCGTGTCCTCACCATGTCCGTCGACTACGCCAAGGAGCGCCAGCAGTTCGGCCAGCCCATCGGAAGCTTCCAGGCCGTCAAGCACCGCTGCGCCGACATGCTCGTCGACGTCGAAGGCATGCGTTCGGCCGTGTACTACGCGGCCTGGTCCATCGGCGCTGTCCACCCCGACGCGTCGATCGCGGCGTCGACGGCCAAGGTGTGGTGCTCGGACGCGGCCAAGCGGGTCATGGCCTCGGGGCTGCAGGTGCACGGCGGCATCGGCTTCACCTGGGAGCACGACATGCACCTGTACCTGAAGCGCAGCCAGCTCGATCAGGTCAGCTTCGGGGACGCCGCCTTCCATCGTGACCGCCTGGCCCGGCTGCTGCGGGCACGGGTGGAGCGGGGCGAGTCGGTTGTCTAGGGCGCGTCGCGCATGACCGCGAACGCCGGCTTCGGGCTGTAGTCGGCGCGCAGCAGTCCCCAGCCGTCGCCCAGCGTCGATTCGGCATCGGCCAGCTGGAACCACTGCAGCAGCCCGACGTTGAGGCCTTCGGTCGCGCGGATGTATCCCGCCAGCGCCGACGCTTGTCGGGTCTCGGTGCGGACGACGGGATCGAGCGTCGGGAAGCCCGCTTCCTGCACGTAGATGGGGACGTCCGCGCCCAGCCCGGCCAGTGGCATCATCTCGTTCCTCACGTAGGACAGGGCCGAGCGGAACTCGGCCTCGTCGTCGACCGTCGCGGGCGGGATGTAGGTGCCGGCGTAGATGTCCACACCAGCGAAGTCCACTGCGTCGCGGAAGGCGTTGCCGCCGCGAGTGCCGAGCGTGCTCCAGAAGTCCTGATCCTCGACGGGGTCGAGCCGGTAGAACCAGTTGAACCCGACCTCTTGCGCCGCGGTCTTGATGGCGTGCGCCGCCTCGACGCCGTTGATCAGCGCGCCGAGGGGATCCGTCGCCCCGCCGTCGGTGTCCGGCGAGCCCTTCACGTTGGCCTCGTTGGTGATCTGCCACACCTCGACGGCGGGGTGGGTGGCGACCACGTCGGACACCCACGCGGCGAAACCGGCGGTGTCCCCATCACGGCCGGCGGGTGGGACGTACTTGAGGGCGAGGTTGACACGCAACCCGCGCTGGTGGATTCGGTCGATGGCGGCATCGAGGTCGGCGCCCGCGCCGCGGCGCCAGTCGGCGTAGAGGTGGACGTCGAACGGACGCCCATTGGCGAGCTCGACCATGCGGTCGAGCGCCGCGTCGGCGTACGGGTCGGTGGCGTTGTGCCCGGTCAGGCCCGCGTACTTGCCGAAGGTGAAGGTGTTGCCGGGGTAGACCCCGAAGCGGAGGCTGGTCTCCTGCGTGGGGGCGGCGTGGGCCGCGGGCAGGCACACAGCCAGCGCGGCCAGGGCGAACAGGACTCGTCGCATCCGACGGGACTTCGACGTCCCCGGACGGATGGCCTTCTCAGCCGCCCGAGTCGGTCAAGCGGCGTCGGGACGGCCCAGGTGCTCCAGCACGTCGGGCCCGAAGTGCTCCTTGTTCACGTACGCCTGTGCACCGCAGGACCTGGTGTCCCCGGGCACGTCCTCCTCCCGGTAGGTCGACAGGAGCAGGACGGTAGTCGCGGGGTGCTCGGCCACGATGGCCCTGCACGCCGCCATCCCACTGATGCCGGGGAGGTGGACGTCCATGAGGACGAGGTCGGGGTCGAGGGCATGGGCCAGCTCGACGGCCTCCTCGCCCGACTCGGCCTCGGCCACCACCTCGAAGCCGGGCGTGACGGACACGACGGCACGGGCAGCGTGACGGAAGGGCGCCTGGTCGTCGACGACGAGGACTCGCACGGGAGGAACGTTCCCTCCATTCGGTCCCTTCATGCTCACCACCACCGATCTCATCTCACTCGAGACAACGGCGCGTCGGCGGCTGGAAATTTCAGTGCGACCCGGTGTCTTTGTGGTGGTGCCAGCAGGTGTGACTAGGTGAAGGTGACCTTGACGCTGCGGGCGGCCGTCATGGTGACGGTGCAGGTCGTGGCCGAGCCGGTGCAGGCGCCTGACCAGACGGGCGTGCGGGCCGAACGCGGCGTGGCGGTGAGCGTCACGCTGGTTCCGCCGGCGTAGGACTTGCTGCACACACTGCCGCAGGTGATGCCCGCGGGGCTGCTGCTGACCGAGCCCTTGCCTTTCTTGGCGACCGTGAGCAGGTACGGGCCGGAGGCCGGGGGCGCGGTGGTGGTCGTCGTGGTCCCGGCGCCACTGCCGCCAATGCTGCCGTCGGCGTTGGGCACGGGGTCGCCCGCGTATTTGCCGAAGTCCTCCGTCACCCACATCTTCCCGCCCGTCACCGTCACGCCGACGCCGACCCGGGTGTAGTCGCCCAGGATGTTGTCGCGGTGACCAGTGGAGTTCATGAACCCCTGGTGCAGGACGTCGACGGTGGCGTTGGTGCCCGAGCCCCACGCGATGTTCTCGGCCGCACCGGACCACCCAGCGGGGATCTGCTTCGAGTAGTCCGGGTTGTGCACGAAGTTGCCGGTGCTGGCCATCTTGTCGGTCCAGGCCCGGGCCACGTCGCGGATCTTCATGTCGAAGATGAGGGGCCGGAGGTTGCGCGACATGCGCTCCTGGTTGATCTTGTTGACGAATCCCTGCTCGTCGCTGGGCGACGCGGCCGACGCCGGTCCCGCCAGTGACAACGACGCGAAGAGCACGAGCGCGACGACCGCGATGAGACCGGTGAGCCGCTGCCGCCTGCCCATGACAGGCCTATCTTCGGCTCGCGACCGCCATCTCCTTGAGGGTCGATCGGTCGGGTTTTCCCGCCGCCAGCGTGGGCAGGCGGTCGAGCACCACGAGCTCCTCGGGCGTCTTGTACCGCGCCACGCCCTGGTCGGCGAACCAGGCCCGGCAGGCGTCCAGGTCGAACGGCCCGGACGTGACCACGAAGGCGGCCAGCCGCTCGCCCAGGCGCGCGTCGGGGATGCCCACCGCGACGGCCTGGCGCACGGCCGGGTGGGCCTCGAGCACCGCCTCGACCTCGGACACGCTGATGTTCTCTCCGGCCCGGATGACGATGTCCTTGATGCGGCCGACGATGGTGACGTAACCGTCGGCGTCGATGGCCGCCTTGTCGCCGGTGCGGAACCAGCCGCCCCGCGCCACCGCGGCGCGGGTCTGCGTCTCGTCCGCGTAACCGGCGAAGAGCTCGGGACCGCGCACGAGCAGCTCGTCGTCGTCGCCCAGCCGCACCTCGGCCTCACCCACGGGTCTCCCGTCGGTGAGTCGCGCCCGCTCCTCTTTGTCCGTGGGCGTGGTGGTGGTGATGGTGGGTGCTTCGGTGGACCCGTACGTGCGCTTCACGCGACAGCCGAGGGTGCGGCTCGCCTCCGTCACGAAACCAGGACTCACCCCCGCCCCGCCGCTCGAAACCAGGCGCAGGCTCTCGACCCGGGCCGGGATGAATCGGCGCGCGCCCATCAGTCCGACGAAGAAGGTCGGCGGGCCGATCATGAAGCTCACCCGCTCGGCTTCGATGAGGTCGAGGGCGTCGTCCGGCTCCCACTTCGGCATCAGCACCGACCGCATGCCCGCCGCGCCTGGCAGCAGGACACCGTTGAGCAGGCCGGAGATGTGGGCGAGCGGTGCCGGCATGAGCACGACGTCCCCGCGGTGCAAGCCGTGGGCGCGGGCCATGAGCCGGGCCTTGTAGGCCAGGCCGCGGTGCGTGTGCAGCACCGCCTTCGGTTGACCTGTGGAGCCTGACGTGAACAGCACGACCGCGATGTCACTGGGCTTGACCGTCGCCGGCGTCTGCCTGACCGGTGGGCCGTCGATGCGGCGCACGTCGTGGCGGTCGCCGAAGAACGCGACCGGATCGACGGCCGACAGCATGCGCTCGACCTCGGCCCGTCCTGCGTGATGGTGCACGGGCGCGGCGACCGCGCCGAGGCGCCAACAGGCGCGGTACAGCAGGGCGGCCTCGATGACGTTGGGCAGCTGCCAGCCGACGACGTCGCGCCGCGTGACACCGCGGGCTCGGAGGCCGCCTGCCACCTCCGCCACGCGGCGCTCGACGTCGACGCCGCTGAGTCTGGTGCCGCCCTCCACCAGGACGGCGGCGGGCGTGGACCGGGCCAGCACCGCGTCCAGCGTGGGGACGTCCCACGGACCGCCGGCGCGCCGGTATGCCGCGGCGCGTGGTGTCACGAGGGTGGAACGCATGGGATCGCTAGTCTCGCCCGCCAGTGCCCATCGAGCCAGGATCCGTGCTGCTGACGGGCAGGGTGGCCGTCGTCACCGGCGCAGCCCAGGGGATCGGGCGGGCCATCGCCGAGGCCTTCACCGCCTTCGGCGCGACGGTCGCGGCCTGCGACCGCGACGGCGAGCGGCTGGCGTCGCTCGAGGTCGGCGCCGACGGTTTGCACGGCGTGCTCGACGTGCGGGACGAGGCCGCGGTCGCCGCGTTCGTGGCCGGTCTCGACCGGGTCGACGTGCTGGTGAACAACGCAGGCGGGACGTTCAAGGCGCCGTTCTCGGAGGTCAGTTCGCGCGCGCAGCAGGCACTGATGGACGAGAACTTCTCGAGCGTCACCCATTTCGTGCGGGCGTGCGGGCCCAAGATGACCGACGGGGGCTCGATCATCAACGTCACGTCCATCGAGGCCCACCGGGCCGGTCCCGGCTTCGCCGTCTATGCGGCGATGAAGGCGGCGGTCGCCAACCTCACCAAGAGCCTCGCCCTCGAGCTGGGCGAGCGCCGCATCCGTGTCAACTGCATCGCGCCCGACGACATCCCGACGCCGGGTGTCGGGCCCCTCGCAGTCAAGACGCCCCTGCCGAACCAGGGCCACGTCGACGACGTCGCCGGCGCGGCCGTCTTCCTTGCCAGCGACCTGTCCCGCTTCGTGACCGGCACCACCATCCACGTCGACGGCGGCAACTGGGCCGCCGCCGGTTGGCACCGCACGTCCGACGGCTCGTTCACACCCTTGTAGGAGCGCGCTCAGGACAGGTCGGACAGGAGCCGCTCGGGGTGGTCGGCGAAGTCGCGGGCGGTGCCCTTCATGCGGCCGGCCCGGGCCGCTGTCTCGGGCTGCATGGTGAAGCAGGCGCCGGGGAGGAGCTCGGCGAGGGGACGGGCGTCGGTCATGTGATCGAGGTCGCGGCCGCGCGCCCGGGCGATGTCCCAGGCCCGGCGCAGGACGATGGCGGCCTCCGCCATCTCGGGGTCGAGCTCGTCGTCGACCCAGCGCACGAACCCGCCGGTCAGCGAGACACCCTGGAACGGCGCGGTGCCACCGATGACCGTGCGCTTCTCGACGTCCCATTCGAGGACGGGCACGCCGTCCCGCCAGAGGACGGGGCGGGTGCGACGCTCGACGGCCTCGGGGACGTAGGCGTCGTACCGCCGTTCCGAGCGAGCAGCGAAGGCGTGGGTCGAGCACAGGCCGGCCAGGTCGAACAGGTGGGTGCAGTTGGCGCGCGGGTCGTCGTGCTTCGCGACCGCGGTGCAGCGATCGGCCAGCGGCGTCCCGATGAGGGAACCGAGACGGGCCTCGGCCTCGGGGCACGTCGACCACGGGTAGCGGATGGCCTCACCGTCGAGGGCGGTGATGGCCTCCCCGTCGTGGGAGAACGTGAGACGGAAGCGGTGGAAGTCGTCCTCCAGATCCGCAACAACGGTGCGGTCGTCGGGCGCGGTGAGCTGGATGCGGCGCCGGTACCCCGGCGGGGCCGACTCGTCAGGTCCGTCCATCGACTAATCATGGACCAGTGGAAGACGACGACGTTGCCGCCGTGCTCGCCCCCCGCCACGACGTGCCCCCGGGCGGTCGCAGCGGGTTCACCCTGGTCGAGGGTCGCCAGGTCCACTACCTCGAGTGGGGCGCGGTGGGTGCCCGTCCCGTCGTGTGCCTGCACGGCGGCGGCCAGACCGCCTACATGTACGAGGAGCTCGGGCGGACCATGGGCGCCGATCACTACGTGCTGGCGCCCGACCTGCCCGGCCACGGCGACAGCGACCCGCTCGAGGAGTTCGGCCGCCACGCGTTCGCGGCGAGCGTGCCGCCGCTGCTCGCCCACTTCGGCGTCGAGCGGGCGGTGCTCGTGGGCGCGTCCCTCGGGGGCATGACCAGCATCACCTTCGCGTCGCGCCATCCCGAGCTGGTCGAGGCCATCGTGCTCATCGACGTCGGTCACCGCTTGGAGGAGGAGGGCGTGCGCAAGATCATCGGCTTCATGCAGGCGCACGACTCGTTCGCTTCGCTCGAGGACGCGGCGAAGGAGATCTCGGCCTACTTGCCCAACCGCAAGGAAGTGCGGCCGGAGAGCCTGTCCCGGAACCTCCGCCAGCGGCCCGACGGGAGATGGGTCTGGAAGCACTCGCTCGGCAAGCGGCTCAAGGCCGAAGGCGGCGTCGGGGACAACTGGCGCACCATCCTCGAGGGCCTGGAGGAGGAGGCGGCCGAGCTGCGCTGCCCGGTCCTCGTCCTGCGGGGCGCCATGAGCGATGTGCTGTCGGGCGAGGGCGCCGAAGAGGTGGCGGATGTCATCCCCAACGCGCGGCTGGAGACGGTGGACAAGGCGGGTCACCTGGCGGCGGGGGACAACCCGGCGTCGACGGTGTCACTCGTGCGCGGGTTCCTCACCGAGATCGGCTGGTAGCGGTGCTCGACCTGGGACTGGCGGGCAAGCGCGCACTCGTGGCCGGCGCGGGCCAGGGCATCGGCCGTGCCTGCGCGCTGGCGCTGCACGAGGCGGGCGCGCGCGTGGCCTGCGTCGACAACGACGAAGCGCGCGCCACCGCTGTCGCCGAGGAAGTTGGTGGCGTCCCCATCGTCATCGACGCGCGCAAGCGCACGGACGTGGAGGCGGCCGTGCACGCGACCGTCGCCGAGTTCGGCGGGCTCGACGTCTGCGTGGACATCATCGGCGAGGCGCGGTGGGGACGCATGCTCGATTTCACCGACGAGGAATGGGATGCGTCGTTCGACCTCGTCCTCCGTCACGTCTTCCTTTTCGCGCAGGCCGCGGGCCGGGTGATGGTCGACGCGGGCACCGGCGGCGCCTTCGTGGCGGTCGCGTCCGTCAGTGGGTTGACCGGCGCGCCCAACCATGGTCCCTACGGCGCGGCCAAGGCCGGGCTCATCGCGCTGGTGAAGACGCTGGCGCTCGAGCTGGCGTCGTCGCGCGTGCGGGTGAACGCGGTCGCGCCGGGCGCGGTGCTGACGCCGCGCGTGCTCGAACGGACGACTACCGAACGGCTGGCGGAAGGAGCCAAGGCCATCCCCCTCGGGCGCCAAGCCGAACCGGATGAGATCGCGAAGGCGGTGACGTTCCTCGCGTCCGACCTCGCGAGTTATGTCACCGGTCAGACCCTCGCGGTCGACGGTGGTGCCACCGCGCAGTTCCCGCTGTCGCTCAGGGCATGATGCGCTGATGCGAGACGTCCCCGATCAGCCGATGGCGGCGTGGAAGCCGCCGTCCTACACCGTCGACGAGCACGGGAAGGTCGAGAACGCCAAGGCGGGCGAGCACAACAACTGGGGTCGGTGGGGCGAGCACGACCAGCGGGGCACGGCCAACCTGCTCACGGCCACCCAGGTCGCGGCGGCCGCGGCGCTCGTGCGCACAGGCAAGCGCTTCTCGCTCGCCCTGCCCATCGGCGGACCGCCGACGCCCGGGTACCGCTCGGAGCCGCTGCACCTGTTCGAGTCCACGACAGGCGACAAGGTGCTCGGCGAGCAGGGACTGCAGTACAGCGACGACTACCTGGTGCTCAACCTGCAGGCGACCACGCAGATCGACGCCTTGTCGCACTTCGGCGCGGGCGGTCGCCTGTACAACGGCTACTGGGCGGGCGTGGTCACGTCGCACAGCGGGGCCAAGCGTCTCGGCGTGCATCATCTGGCCGACGGCATCGTGGGACGGGGTGTGCTTCTCGATGTGGCCAGGCACCAGGGCGGCGACCGCCTCCCGGCCCGATTCGCCATCGGGCCCGAGCACCTGGACGCGGCGGCCGCCGCGCAGGGCGTCGACGTGCGCGCCGGCGACGTGCTGATGGTGCGCACCGGTTGGCTCGGGTGGTGGATGGACCAGGCGCGCGGGGGCGAGCGGCCCGGATACGGCAACCTGCCCGGCGTCTCACCTCGCTGCGTGCCGTGGCTGGCCGAGCGGGACGTGGCCTTCCTCGCCACCGACACGCTCGCCGTCGAGGTCGTCCCGCCGGAAGAGGGAATGCCACCGATGGCCCTGCACGTGGGCGCCCTGCGCGATCTCGGGCTGCTCCTCGGCGAGCTCTTCGACCTCGACGCCCTCGCCGAGGACTGCGCGGCCGACGGCGTCTACGAATGCTTCCTCGTCGCCGCCCCGCTGCCCGTCGTCAACGGCGTGGGGTCCCCGCTCAACCCCATCGCCATCAAGTGACGGGGGGCGCCTCGCGCAGCACTTCGGCGACGTCGGCGCCGTAGGTGTCGCGGAACTCGCGCAACGAGCGGCCGGTGACGACGGTGGGCTTGGTGGCGCGGGCGGTGGCCGACCGCCGCAGCCCGAAGAGGGGGGCGAGCTCGCCGAAGTACTTGCCCGTGCCCAGCTGCACGAGGACCTCTTCGCCGCCGCCCGCCAGCTCGCGCAGGATCTCGACCTCGCCGTCGTCCACCACGTAGACGAGCTCGCCGGTATCGCCCTGACGGAACACCGTCTCGCCCGCGGCCAGCGTGCGCCGTTCGGTGGTGGCCGCGTCGCCGGCCGCCCGCGGCGTGAGCTCCACGATCCGGTCGGCCAGCGGCAGCAGCCGTTCGTCGTGGGTCGCGATGAGCACGATGCGGCCTGGTCCCGCCAACTCGCGCAGCAGGCGCAGGATGCCTTCGACCTGGATGTAGTCGAGATGGGCGGTGGGCTCGTCGGCCAGCAGCATCGGCGGGTCGTGGGCGAGCGCGCGCGCGATGGCGACCCGCTGCTGCTGTCCGCCCGAGAGGTCGCCGGGTCGGTGGTGGGCCCGGTCAGTAAGGCCGACCTGCTCGAGGATCGCCGCCGCCCGCCGGGCCGCGTCCTTTCCCTTCACGCCGGAGGCCCAGAGGGGCGCGGCGACGTTCTCCACCGCGGGAAGGCTGGGGACGAGGTTGAAGGCCTGGAACACGACACCGACCGAACTGCGCCGGTACGCGGTCATGGCCGCGCCCTTGAGGCCGATCACGTCGGTGTCCTGGAACCGGATGGTTCCGCTGGCGGGCGTCAGGAGTCCGGCGATGGCGGATAGCAGCGTGGTCTTGCCGGAACCGCTGGCGCCCAGCAGCAGCACCAGCTCGCCCTCGTCCACCCGCAGGTCGAAGCCCTGGATGGGACGGACGACATACCCGCCGCTGGAGTACTCGATGGTGAGGTCCTTGATCTCGAGCATCGGGTCAGGTGCCACCGAACGCGAGTGCCGGGTCGACGCCGACGGCCCGCCGCAAGCCGGCCAGGCTCGACAGGAAGCCGACTCCCAGCGCGATGACGAGCAGGCGGGCCAGGTCGCTGTTGGCGAACTCGACCGCGAAGTGCATGCCCGGCGCGAGGAGGCGCGCGAGGACGGCGGCGATGAGGGCGGCGCCGACCGACACCACCATCGCCTCCATGGCCAGGCCCACGAACAACGACCTCGTGTTGGCGCCCGTGGCCTTCAGCACCGCGAAGTCGCGCAGCCGCTCGAGGGCGGATAGGTAGACGATCGAGCCGATGATGCCGATGGCGACCAGCCACAACAGCACGTTGATGAAGGCGATGGACTCGCTGCCGTTGGCGAGCGGGCGCTGCAGGTCCTTCTCGACCTGCGCGGGCGTCTGCACATCGAAGCCGGACGGCACCGTGCGCGGGACACCGCGCGTGGCGATGGTCATGGCGATGGGGAGGCCGGCGAAGGCGATCTGCTGTGTGTCGCCGAGGGTCGTGAAGACGGTGGGGATGCCGTAGAAGAACGTGACCCCGCGAGCGACGCCGACGACCTTCAGCGAATGACCGGCCAGCTCGATGGTGGCGCCGACGGGGAGCTTGAGCTTCGTGTCGGCGACGGCCTCACCGGGCCCTGTGATGGCGCGGCCCTTGGACACGGGCGGCGCACCGATGCCGCCGACGCGGTAGCCGATGAGGTTGATGTCGCGCACCCGGTCCTGACGCATCGTCGTGTGCAGGACGATGAGCGGATCGGCCCGGCGCACGCCGGGCAACCGGCCGATCTGCTCGGCGGCGGACGCCTGCACGGCGGTCGTGGTGGTGAACGGACCAGCCGTGCCCTTGGCGACGAGCCACGAGTCGGCGCCGATGACGCCGAGGATCTTCCCCGCCTCGCCCTTGATGCCGCGGCTCGTCGCGGAGATCAGCAGGGTGAGGGAGAAGACGAGGCCCGTTGCGACCAGAGCGATGATGAAGCGGCGCCGCCGCCATTGGAGATCCCGAAACGCAATCCGCCACACGCGGCTAGGTCTACTTGAAGCGCGGGATGACTTCCTCGCCGAAGGTGCGAATGCTCTCCATGACGTCTTCGTGGGGGATCGTCCCGACTTGCACGATCCCGAGGAACTGGTCGGCGCCCTGCGCCTGGTACTGCTTCACGATCTCCGTGCACGTGTCGGGGTCGCCGGCGCAGATGACAGCGCGGTCCACCAGGTTGGTGATGAGCTTCTCCCGCACCTGCTCCTCGTAGAAGAACTTCGAGTCCTCGGCCCGCTTCCGGTAGTCGCGGTAGCCCTCGTAGGCGGCGATCTCGCCGAAGTACTCGAAGAGCTTTCCGAAGTACCAGATGGCAGCCTCGCCCCCGCGTTGGCGAGCGGCGGCATCGTCCTGGCCGCAATGCAGCACGGTGAAGGCGGCCACCTGCTCGTTGACGAACGACCCGATGGGTGTTGCGTTCTTGATCGCCTCCCTGTAGGAGCCGATGGTCTTGGCCAGCTCGCCCGGCTCGCCGACGGTGAAGCACAGCACGCCGAGCCCGTACTCGCCCGCGGTCACGAAGCTGGGCGGGCTGGTGCAGGCCATCCACATCGGCGGGTGGGGCTTCTGCAGCGGCTTGGGGACCACGACGCGCGGCGGCATCTTGACGTACTTGCCCTCGAAGCCCGGGAACTCGTGCTCCGTCCACATCTTCGGGAGCATGCGCACGGCCTCGTCCCACATGGGCTTGGAGTCGTCGGGGCTGATGTCGAAGCCGCCCAGCTCCTCCATGGTGATGGAGCGCCCGGTGCCGACGTCGAGGCGACCGTTCGTGTAGATGTCGAGCGTCGCCGTCCGCTCCGCGATGCGCGCTGGATGGTTGAACGGGATCGGCATGAGGCACACCCCGTGGCCGATGCGGATGGTCGACGTGTGCTGGGCCACGGTCGCCAGGAATATCTCCGGCGCCGAGCTGTGGCTGAAGCCCTCGAGGAAGTGGTGCTCGACGGCCCACACGTAGTCGAAGCCCACCTGCTCGGCGAGCTTGGTCTGCTCGATGGCCTGCCAGAAGATGTCGTACTCGCTGGCGCCCATCTCCGCGGGCATCTCCATCTCGTACAGCAGCCCGAACTTCACGCGTGCCTCCTCGCCGCCGGTTCGGCCGTCACCTTAGGTCCGGCGGTATCCTGGGTTCAGGACGACGGCGGTACCTGGGGGCCACGGTGCAGCAGCCGAAGACGCAGTATGCAGACAGCCACGGCGTGAGCATCGCCTACCAGGTGATCGGCGACGGACCTTTCGACCTGGTGATGGTGCCCGGGTTCGTCTCCAACGTGGAGACGCTCTGGGCGGAGCCGCTCTTCTACCGGCTCATCACCAACCTGACCCGTTTCTGCCGCGTGATCTTCTTCGACAAGCGGGGCACCGGCTGTTCCGATCCCGTGGCGGGCGCTCCGAGCGTCGACGAGCGTATGGACGACATCCGCGCGGTCATGGACGCCGCTGGTGTGCAGCAAGCGGTTATCGACGGGATCTCCGAGGGCGGGCCCATCGCGATCCTCTTCGCCGCGACCTATCCGGAGCGCACCCGTGGCCTGGTGTTGTACGGCACCTTCCCGAAGACGGACGCGCCCGGCGAACCGGAGCTCTCGACCGCGGGCGCCGACCACATCGGGACGTGCCTGCAGTCTTGGGGTGAGGGGAACACGATCGACGTGTTCGCCCCGGACCTCGCGCACGACCCGCTGCAGCGCAAGATGTGGGGTGTGTGGGAGCGCACCGGTGCCAGCCCAGGGATGGCACGTGCGCTCTGGGAGTCGCTTCGGACGTGGGACGTCAGATCGGTACTGCCGTCCGTCAAGGTACCGACGCTCGTGCTCCACCGCACCGGCGACCGCACTGTCCCTGTCGAGGGCGGACGGTATCTCGCCGCCCACATCCCCAACGCCAAGATGGTCGAGATCGCGGGCGACAACCACGTGGTGTTCGAGCGCGAGGTCATCGACGAGTTCTGTGGCGCGGTGGAGGAGTTCGTCCTCGGCAGCCGCCACGCGGCGGAGACAGAGCGGGTGCTCAAGACGGTGCTGTTCACCGACATCGTCGGGTCGACGGAGCGGGCCGCCACCGAAGGCGACCGGCGATGGCGAGGCCTCCTCGAAGACCACGACGCCGTGGTTCGCCGTGCCCTCGAACGGCATCGGGGCACAGAGGTCAAGACGCTCGGGGACGGGTTCCTCGTGACCTTCGACGCGCCGGCGCGTGCCGTCCAATGCGCGCGTCAGCTCGCCGACGACATGGCCGCGCTCGGGCTCGCCATTCGGGCCGGCGTCCACACGGGCGAGTGCGAGGTCATTGGTGCGGACATCGGCGGGATGGCAGTGCACCTGGCCGCGCGGGTCGCCGCCATGGCCCGCGCCGGCGAAGTCCTGGTGAGCAGCACCGTGCGCGACCTCGTCGTGGGATCGCAGCTCGAGTTCGAGGACCGTGGGCGGCACGCGCTCAAGGGTGTCCCCGGCGAGTGGCAGATCTTCGCGGCTGTCGACGAGCGGCTACAGCACGCCGCCGCTCCATTGGCGACAACGACCCCGGCCACCTCCTTCAGTGACCGGGCCATGGACGCCATGGCGGTGAGGACCCCGCGTCTCGCGAGAGCCGGCGCCCGGCTGTCCCGTCGGGTGGCCGCGGCGAGACGCTAGAGATTTCCTTCGACGTGTGCGCGCCGCGCCGCGCGGCTCGAGTCGGTCGACCACAGCGTGGAGATGGCGAGGTCGTCCTCGAGGGTGGCACCGTCGATGCGTGCGAGAGCGGCACCGATGAGGCGGGCCTTGGTGTTGGCGTAGACCTCGGCCGGATGGCGGCCGACGTCGGCTGCGAGCTCGAGCGCGTCGGATTCGAGCTCGGCCGGTGGGACGATGCGGTCGGCCAGGCCGAGGCGCACGGCTTCCGCCGCGGGGTAGAGGCGGGCGCCGAGCATGAGCTCGGCGAGGAGTCGGTCCGGCAGGCGGGCCCGCATGATCTCCATGGCCGCGATGGGCCAGGCCGCGCCGATGGCCACCTCGTTGACGCCGATGGTGGAGCCGGCGTCAGCCGCCAGGCGGTGGTCGCACGCCATGGCCAGGACGAAGCCGCCGGCGACACAATGGCCGTTGATCGCGGCGACGGTCGGCTTGGGGAACCCGAAGAGCCGGCGGTTGGCCGCCTTGTACCGCTCGGCGGCACTGGTGACCGCGTCGCCGTCCCGACGCTCGGCCTTGAGGTCGAACCCGGCGCTGAAGAAGCGGCCCTCGCCGGTGAGGACGACGGCGCGTACGGCATCGTCGTACTTGGCCTCGGCCAGGGCCGCGTCGAGCTCCACCAGCAGCTCGTCGTTGATGGCGTTGGCGGGCGGCCTGTCCATGGTCAGGACGCGGACGCCGCCCGGGTGGTCGTCAGTGCGCACGGCGGTCATGTCCCATGAATAGTCTTCGGTTCGTGGGCGTGCGCATCGAGGTCGACAGGGGTCGGTGCATGGCCTCGGGCAACTGCTCGATGTGGGCGCCCGGGGTGTTCGACCACGACGGGGAAGGCATTGCCATCGTGATCGACCCCGAGGGTGAGCCCGAGGAGACGGTGCAGCTGGCCGCCACCAACTGCCCCGTGAACGCCATCCGGGTCGGCGAGGAGCCGGCGTCGAGCTGAGCGTCGACCTGACGACCCGTCAGGTCATTCGTTAGAGTCCGGGCATGGCCGACGACACGCTGTACTTCGACGACGTCAAGGAGGGCGACACCGCCCCCGAGCTGCGCCACGAGCTGACCCGCACCGACCTCGTCATGTACGCGGGTGCGTCCGGCGACTTCAATCCGATGCACCACGACGACACCAAGGCGACGGCGGCCGGCCTGCCCAGTGTCTTCGGCCACGGCATGTTCTCGGCCGGTCTCCTGGCCACGTCGCTCACCAACTACGTGGGCGTCGGCAGCCTGCGCCGCTTCCAGGTTCGGTTCGCCAAGCAGACGTGGCCGGGCGAGGTGCTGGTGAGTCGCAACGTCGTCACGTCCAAGAAGGAGGACGGCGGCGACCGACTCGTCGAGTTCGAGTGCGAGTTGATCAACGAGGAGGGCGAGGTCAAGGTGGCCGGGTCGGCTACCGCCGCGCTCCCCGCCCGGCCTTGAGCAACATCCCGACTCCCGACCCGGAGACGAAGCCGTACTGGGATGCGGCGCGGGACGGCAAGCTCCTCATCCGGCGCTGCAACGCGTGCAAGCGGGCCTACTTCTATCCGCGTGACTTCTGCCCGCACTGCTGGAGCGAGGACGTCTCCTGGGAGGAGGCCAGCGGCCGGGCCACGCTGTACACGTGGTCGGTGGTGCGCAGGAACGACCTGCCGCCCTGGCCCGAGCGCGTGCCCTACGTGGCGGCCATCGTGGACCTCGAGGAGGGCCCGCGCATGATGACCAACGTCGAGGACTGCGACATCGACTCCCTCGCCATCGGCATGCCCCTCGTCGTCGACTTCAGGCAGGACACCGAGGAGATCACCGCGCCCATCTTCCGGCCCGCGTGACGCCATGAGTGAGCAGCCCTTCCGCGTCCTGCCGCGGCTGGACGACACCAACGAGTTCTTCTGGACGAGCGGGAAGGACGGCCGGCTGCGGTTTCTGCGCTGCCAGGACGACGGCACTTACGTCCACCCGCCGTCGCCCGTCTGCCCGGTGTGCCTGAGCCGCAACCTCGAACCCGAGGCGGTGTCGGGCCGGGCGACCGTCGCGACGTACACCATCAATCACCAGCCCTGGTACCCCGGACTCGACCCGCCCTACGCCATCGCCATCGTGGAGATCGCCGAGCAGCCGTCGGTGCGGCTCATGACCAACATCGTCGGGTGCCCGCCCGACGAGGTGCGCATCGGCATGCCCGTACGCGTCGTCTTCGAGGAGTACGGCGGCGACACGTGGCTTCCGTTCTTCGAACCGGCGGGGGATTGACGTGGACGCCGTCGTCAGTGGCATCGGCCAGTCCGCGGTCGGCCGCCGCCTCAACATCGACCCGATGGCCCTCACCGTCGATGCGTGCCTCGAGGCCATCTCCGACGCGGGACTCACGCGGGACGACATCGACGGGCTCGCGACCTACCCCGGGAACATGGACACGCCCCCCGGCTTCTCGGGTGGTGGCATCACCGAGGTGCAGGACGCACTACGACTCAACCTCAACTGGTTCACCGGTGGCATGGAGCTGCCCGGCCAGCTCGGATCGGTGATCAACGCCTGTCTGGCGGTCGCCCAAGGACTGTGCAACCACGTGCTGTGCTTTCGCACCGTGTGGGAGGCGACCGCCCAGGGGGAGAAGGGGCGGGCGTCGGCCATGCCCGGCATGCGCGGTGGCGGGGGCGGTAGCGGCGTGCGCATGGGCAACTTCATGCAGTGGACGCTGCCGTGGGGCGCGCCGTCGGCCGCCAACTGGATCGCCATGTACGCCCAGCGCCACTTCCATGAGTTCGGCACGACGCGCGAGCAGCTCGGGCAGATCGCGGTCAACGGCAGGCGCAACGCGGGGCTGAACCCCAAGGCCGTCTACCGCGAGCCCATGACGCTTGACGACTACCTCGACGTCCGCATGATCTCCGAGCCCCTCTGCCTCTACGACTGCGACGTTCCCGCCGACGGCAGCACCGCGGTGATCATCTCCCGCGCCGGCACCGTTCCCGGCGTCGGTGTCGAGACAGTGGGGTCGGCCATTCGAGGCCGTCCGTCGTGGGACCAGTTCGACGACCTCACCACGATGGCGGCGCGCGACGCGGGCGCCTCCCTCTGGGAGCACACCGACCTCACGCCGGCCGACGTCGACGTCGTCGAGCTCTACGACGGGTTCAGCTTCCTCGCGCTGACGTGGCTCGAGTCCCTCGGGTTCTGCGGCAAGGGAGAGGGTGGGCCCTTCATCGAGGGGGGCCGGCGGATCGCCCTCGACGGCGAGCTGCCGCTCAACACCCACGGCGGCCAGCTGTCGGCCGGCCGCCTGCACGGCTACGGGTTCCTGCACGAGGCCGTCGTGCAACTCCGCGGCCAGGGCGGCGACCGCCAGGTCCCCGACAACCCCGAGGTGGCGGTGGCCGCGGCCGGCGGCGGCCCCCTCGCCGGGTGCCTGCTGCTCACCGCTCCCCGCTGACCTGGTCCGTCCGCCCGGCCCCGCCCCGACTTTTCGGCAGTTCGGGGGCTCTATTCCCCTTTTCTTTGCAAAAGTCGGTCAGGGAAGGAGGTCGGCGAGGCGGTCGAGGTGGTCGTCGGCGGTCCCCATGGTCTGGGCGAGGGTGAGGAGCCGCTTGGCGTAGCGGTGGACGTCGCTCTCCCAGGTGTAGCCGACGCCGCCGTGGACCTGGATGGCGTCGAAACCGACCTGGGGCAGGTCGGCCGACGCGAAGGCCTGGGCCATGGCGGCGGCCCGGCGTCGCTCGTCGGGCTCGGCGGCGTCGCACGCCCACAGCGCGTACCAGGCGCCGGCCCGGGCCTGCTCGACGGTGCGCAGCATGTCGGCGCACATGTGCTGCACGGCCTGGAACGACCCGATGGGCTTGTCGAACTGCACCCGTTCCTTGGCATAGGCGACGCTCATCTCGAGCAGCCGCTCGGCCGCGCCGACACCGTCGGCCACCCACGCGGCCAGGGTGCGGTCGCGTGCGAGGTCCACGTCGGCGCGCTCGAGCGCACGGCCGGACGACCGCGCGGTCACGCGTCCCCACGACCGGCTCGGGTCGATGGTCGGCAGGGGCTCGGCGGTGAAGTCCTCCACCACGGAGACGCCGTCGGCGTCGACGACCACCAGTACGTCGGCCTCGCACGCGTCGGCCACGAAGTCGACCCCGTCGAAGGCCACCGTGGCGATGCGGTCACCGAGGTCGGGAACGAACGATGCAGCTGCCACCGCGGTCGAGATCCACGGTCCCGGGTAGAGGGCCCGACCCGTCTCCATGGCGACCACGCCGGCGTCCACCATGGACCCGCCGTCGCCGAGCAGGCCGACGACACCGAGGTCGACGAGACCGGTCCATCCACCGTCGTCGGCGAGGAAGCGGCGCACCGTCTGCTGGAGGAGCTGCTGGTCGGGGGTGAGGTCGAGGTCCATGTGCGAACCGTGAGTATGGTCGCGGCCGATGCGACTCCGGTACGACGCCGAGGACGAGGCCTTCCGCGCCGAGCTCATCGAGTGGTTGGCGGACAACGCGCCGACGCCCGACGAGCTGCGCTCGGCCAAGCACTCCAGCGCCGATCTGCCCCCGTGGGCGCGCGCCTGGCAGCGCCGCCTGTTCGACGCCGGATACCTCGTGCCGGGCTGGCCGCCCGAGCTCGGCGGCCGCAACGCGGGACCGACACAGCAGATGATGTACTTCGAGGAGCTGGCCCGCCGCGACCTGCCCCGCACCACCAATCCGCAGGGGCTCGGCATCGCCGCGCCGTCCATCCTCGACTACGGCACCGAGGACCAGAAGCAGCAGTTGGCCCTCCCCACACTGCGGGCGGAGATCGGCTGGTGCATCGGCATGAGCGAGCCCGGCGCGGGCAGCGACCTGGCCGGACTGTCGACCCGCGCCGTGCAGGACGGCGACAGCTTCGTCGTCAACGGCCAGAAGGTGTGGACGTCGGGCGCTCACCATGCCGACTGGTGCATCTGTTACGTGCGCACCGACCCCGACGCGCCGAAGCACAAGGGCATCAGCGCCCTGATCATCGACATGAAGTCGCCCGGGATCACGTGCCGGCCGCTGCCCGAGCTCACCGACCCGCAGTACGCCGACTTCAACGAGGTGTTCTTCACCGACGTCGTGGTGCCGCGCCAGAACTTGCTCGGTGACCTGAACGGCGGGTGGGCCATCACCCAGGGGTCGCTCGCGCACGAGCGGGCCATGCTCTGGGTGCAGAACGCGCAGAACCTCATGCGGGCGGCGGACGCCCTCGTCCAACTGGCCAAGGACCGCGGCGCCGACGCCCGCATCCGGGACCAGGTCGCGACCCTGTGGGCCGACGCGCAGGCGATGATGCTCATGGGCTACCGCGGCTTTGCCAAGTACGCGCAAGGGAAGTCGGCGCCCGAGCACTCGATCCTCAAGCTGTACGGCAGCGAGACCCAGCGGCGCATGGCCCTGGTCGGTTCTGAGCTCCTCGGCGCCGATGCCGTCGACCAGTCGATCAACGGCCCGACGGTGCTCCGAACCGGGTCGTGGCTCGACTTCTACCTACGGGCGTTCGGCTCCACCATCGCCGGCGGCACCAGCGAGATCCAGCGCAACATCATCGCCGAGCGGGTGCTGGGCCTTCCCCGCAAGTGAAATCGTTCGCCGGACTGCGCGCCGTCGTCACCGGCGCCTCGTCGGGCATCGGCGCCCGCATCGCCCTCGACCTGGCCGCCGCGGGGGCCGACGTCGCCGGCCTGGCGCGCCGTCCGAGCCAAGGCGTGGCGAGCGTGCAATGCGACGTGAGCGACACCGACGCCTACCGCGCCGCGCTCGCACAGCTCGAGCCGGTGGACGTGCTCGTGCAGGCGGCCGGCACCGAGGAGCGAGCGTCGGCCCTCGACGGTGACCTCCACGTGTACCGGCGCATCTTCGAGACGAATTTCTTCGCGGCGGTGACGGGCACGCTCGCGGTGGTGCCGGGCATGGTGGCTCGCGGCCACGGCGTCGTCGTCAACGTGTCGTCGGACAGCGGCAGGGCGCCCACGGCGGGCACGCCTGCGTACGCGGCGTCGAAGGCGGCCCTCTCCGCCTTCACCGAGTCGGTGGCGCACGAGGTCAGGCGCCGTGGCGTGCACGTGCACGTCCTCTACCCCGGATGGGTGCCGACGGCCATGGGGCAAGGTGCGGTGGACGACGGCATGGCGTCGCCGCCCAAGGCGGCGCGCCGCACGGTCGAGCAGGTGAGCAGGTTGACCCTGGCGCGCATGGGTGGGCCCGCCATCGACATCAACGCAGCGCGGGTGGCCGTGCTCGCCCCGGTTGTGCGCAGTCTGAGCCCGCGTCTGTACCGGCGCATGATCGGGAAGCGTTGAGAACCGAGTTCGTGCAACAGTTCCTCTCCTAGATGCCCGTCCCCGCCCAGCGCGACCTCGAACAGACCCGCACCACGCTGGCTTCGTGGCTGGCCGCACAGCTCGACGCCCCGTCGGTCGACATCTCGACGATCACCACGCCGTCGTTGACGGGTTTCTCGAGCGAGACGCTGCTGTTCGACGCCACGTGGCGCACACGAGGCGCGTGGCGCACCGAGGGCTTCGTCGCGCGCGTGGCGCCGACCGGCTATCAGCTCTTCTACGAGCCCGAGTTCGAGACCCAGTTCCACGTCATGCGCGCGTTGGCCGGCACCGACGTGCCCGTGCCCCAGGTGCACTGGTACGAGGGCGACGAGTCCGTCCTGGGCGCGCCGTTCTTCGTCATGAGCAAGATCGACGGCAGGGTCCCGAGCGACAACCCGCCCTACACGATGGAGGGGTGGTTGCTCGACACGACGCCCGACGAACAGGCGTCGGTGTGGTGGGCCGGCGTGGACGCCATGGCCGCCGTGCACCGCCTGGACTGGCGGGCCCTCGGCCTCGACGCCCTCGACCGGCCCGAGCGGGGCAAGGCCGGCCTCGGTCAGCAGCTCGCCTACTACCGCGCCTACCTCGAGTGGGCCGCGCGCGGAAAGCCCCAGCCGACGACCGAGGCAGGACTGGCGTGGCTGGAGGCCAACCGCCCCGACGACGACGATCGCGTCGGCTTGTGCTGGGGCGACGCGCGGATCGGCAACATCATGTTCGCCGAGGGCCGGTGCGCGGCGGTGCTCGACTGGGAGATGGTCACCCTCGGCAACCCCGTCCAGGACCTGGCCTGGTACCTGTTCCTCGACCGCCACCACAGTGAGGGGCTGAACACGCCGCGGTTGCCGGGGTTCCCATCGCGCGAGGAGACGGTGGCGCGCTACGAGCGCCTCAGCGGCCGCAGCTCCGAGCACGTCGACTACTACGAGGTCTTCGCCGCCTTCCGATTCTCGGTGATCATGATCCGGCTGGCGCAGATGATCGTGGAGTACGGGTTCATGGAGGCCGACTCCGACTTCGAGACCAACAACACGCCCACCCAGCTGCTGGCCAAGATGCTGGACCTGCCCCCGCCCGGAGACCCCGCCTGATGCTCTCTCCCCTCGACGACTATCCCATCCACCAGACGTCGGAGGTCATGCGCCACGTCGCGACCAGCGACCGCAACTTCTACGACCGCTACTACTTCAACCTCGGGCCGTGCGGTGACGATCTGTTCCTGCTGGCCGGGGTCGGCCAGTACCCCAACCTCGGTGTCGTCGACGCGTTCGTCGCGGTCATGCGCAACGGCAAGCACCACGTGGTGCGCGCGTCGCGTGAGCTCGGGGTCGACCGCATGGACACCTCGGTGGGACCGATCGCCGTCGAGGTGCTCGAGGGACTGAAGCGGTTGCGCGTCACGTGTGAACGGGGCGAGGGACCCATCGAGCTGGACGCGGTCTTCGAGGGCTCCCACGTCGCCCATGAGGAGCCCCGGCACTACCAGCGCCGCAACGACCGCGTCTTCTTCGACAGCATGCGATTGGCCCAGACGGGCCGATGGAGCGGGCGGTTGCGGGTCGGCGACGAGGAGTTCGCCATCACGCCCGATCGTTGGTGGGGCACGCGCGACCGCTCGTGGGGCATCCGCCCGGTGGGCGAGCCCGAGCCGCCCGGGATCGCGGCGGCGGGGGAGCCCCAGGGCTTCTTCTGGATCTACGCGCCGTTCCAGTTCGCCGACCACTCCATCCTGGCGATCACCCAGGAGGAGACCGACGGCACGCGCATCCTGGAAGAGGCGGTGCGCGTCTGGCACGACGGCCGGCCGACGGAATCACTGGGCCGCCCCGAATACGAGCTCGAGTTCGACCGCGGCACACGCTTCGTGCGGCGCGCCACCCTGCGGTTCACTGCGCCGGGCAACCGTCCCCTCGACGTGCACGTCACCCCCGTCGTCCCCCTGTGGCTGATGCTCGGCACCGGCTACGGCGGCATGGAGCCCGACTGGCGTCACGGGATGTACCAGGGACCGCTCAAGGTCGAGTCCCGGACGTATGACATCGATGCGAACCCGCCCGACTCGCGCTTCAACCTGGTCGACAACCTGGCCCGCTTCGAAGCCCACGGCGAGACGGGCTGGGGCCTCTTCGAGTTCGGCGCCCTCGGCCCCCACGTTCAGTCCGGCTTCACCTCGTGGGAGGACGTCGCGCCCTAACGGGGCAGGCCGAGGACGCGCTGGGCGACGACGTTCTTGTTGACCTGGGTGGTGCCGCCGGCGATGGGCAGACCCCGCACGTGAAGCTGGTCTTGGCCCCACTCGCCGGAGAGCGCGTCGGGGCCGAGGACGTCGGCCGCGACCGCGGCCAGGTGCTGGTGGGCGTCGGCCCACACGAGCTTGGTCAGGCTGGCCTCGGGACCGGGCGGACGGTCGTGGGCGGCGGCCGACACGGCCCGGTCGGCCAGCAGCTTGAGGTACTCGCCTTCGAGGTAGAGCCGGGCCAGACGCCGGCGCAGGACGGGGTCACGGTCGGCACCGCGCTCGCGCGCGACTGCGAGGAGGCGGGCGATCTTCTTGCGCAGCGAGAGGTGCAGCGCGGCCACGCCCGCCCGCTCGTGGGTGAGGGTCGTCATGGCGACCCGCCATCCCTCGTTTACCGGACCGAGGAGGGCCGAGACGGGTACCCGCACGCCGTCGAAGAAGATCTCGTTGAACTCGTGCTCGCCGGTGAGCGTGATGAGCGGCCGCACCTCGATGCCAGGCAGCGTCATGTCCACCAGCAGGCACGAGATGCCCTTGTGCTTCGGCGCGTCCGAATCGGTGCGCACCAGCAGCTCGCACCAGCTGGCGTGGTGGGCCAGCGTGGTCCATACCTTCTGACCCGTTACCACGAAGTCGTCGCCGTCGCGCACCGCTGACGTGCGCAACGACGCGAGGTCGGACCCCGCGTCGGGCTCGCTGAACCCCTGGCACCAGATGTCGTCGGCCCGCAGCATGGGGCGCAGGAAGCGCTCCTTCTGCTCGTCCGTGCCGTAGGTGAGGATGGCCGGCGCGATGTTGGAGATGCCGATGGGGTTGAGGGTCGTGGGCGCGTCGGCCCGGCTCAGCTCCTCGGCGAGCACGACCTGCTCGAGGGCGCCCGCCTCCCGTCCGCCGTACTCGACCGGCCACGCCAGCGCTGCGTAGCCGCCGTCGGCCAACGTCGCGTTCCACTCGCGCAGACGCGGCAGCATCCCCGGCTTGTCGATGTGCTGCAGGTGGACGCCGCGGAGGTCGTCGGGCACGTTGGCGTCGAGCCAGGCCCGCACCTCGAGCCGGAACGCCTCCGCCTCAGGCGGATAGGTCCAGTCCAACGAGCCGCTAGACGATGACGGAGCGGATGACCTCGCCCGCCTCCATGGCCCGGAAGGCGTCGTTGACCTCGTCGAGCTTGATGCGGCGCGACACCATGGAGCCGACGTCGAGGCGACCGGTCTCGATGAGGTCGATGAAGCGCTGGAAGTCGCGCTGCACCTGGGAGGTCCCGTACACCGATCCCAGCAGCCGCTTCTCGTCGTAGAACAGCTGGAACGCCGAGAACGTCACCATCGCGTCCATGCGTGGCATGCCGACCACAACCGCAGTGCCGCCGCGACGGGCCATCTGGTACGCCTGGCTGATGGTCTCGGGCAGCCCGATGACCTCGAAGGCGTAGTCGACGCCGCGGCCTCCGGTGAGGGCCTGCACCTGGGCAACGGCGTCGCCCTGACCGGGATCGACGAGGTCGGTTGCGCCGAGCTGCTCGGCCGTCTTGCGCTTCAGCTCGACGGGGTCGACGGCGATGATGCGGGCTGCGCCCGCGATCTTGGCGCCCTGCAGCACGGCTTGGCCGACGCCGCCGCAGCCGATGACGGCCACGCTGGAGCCGGGCTGCACCTGGGCGGTGTTCAGCGCCGCACCGACGCCGGTCGTCACACCGCAGCCGATCAGCGCGAGCTGCTCGTCCGGCAGGTCGGTGCCGACCTTCACCACCGAACGCTCACTCAGCACCATGGCCTCGGCGAACGTGCCAAGTCCTGTCATGCCCGCGGCCATGCTGCCGTCGGCCCGCTTGGCGCGCGGGACCATGCTCTCGCCCAGGGCCATCTCGCAGAGGTTCGTGCGGTCGTGCAGGCAGTACCAGCACGTGCCGCACGCCAGGACGAAGGACGCGATGACGCGGTCGCCCTTCTTCACTGCCGTGACCTCCGCGCCCACCTCTTCGATGGTGCCCGTGCCCTCGTGACCGAGGATGCACGGCGGCGGGATGGGCACGCCGCCCTTCTGCACGGTGAGATCGCTGTGGCACACCCCGCTGGCGTTGACCTTGACGACGACGTCGCGCGGTCCCGGCGGGGAGAGCTCGACGTCCTCGATCGAGAGGGGCTGATTGGGCTCGGTGAAGATGGCGGCCTTCATGGGCGGGACACTACGCCGGGAACGCGAGCGACGGCCCGTTCACGCAGGAGTGCCGGTCTCGCTGTCGAAATGTCCTCTCATGCGCCACCGTGTCCTCCTCGCCTGCCTCGTCGCGCTCGTGCTCGGGGGCCTCGCGGCCCCGGCGGTCCTGGCGGGCAACGACTACTCCGATCAGGCCTACGCCGAGCACGACCTCGACAACGTCACTCGCAGCACGGGCCGCCACCTGCACGATGAGACCGATCCGACGTGGCACGACGCGACCAGGACGGCCACCGCCGAGTCGTACCTCGCCGCACTGGGCCTGCAGTTCGCCGACATCCCCAACGGACGCGTCCACACGGGTCTCGGGCAGTGGATCCCCGGCGGCTCGGTCGGCGATCCCAAGGCGTGGAACGCCATGCCCTACCGCCGGGTGCAGTTCCTCAGCCGCACTGGCGCCAAGCTCTCCGGCCACATCTGGGGCAGTGAGGCCCCTGGTCCGCGCCCCGGCATCGTCATCACGACCGGCTCCATCCAGGCCACCGAGGGCATGTACCACTGGTTGGCCCAGTCCCTCGCCCGCAAGGGCTACGAGGTGCTCACCTTCGACGTGCAGGGCCAGGGCGAGAGCGAGGGCTTCGGCCACGCGCCGGGTGACAAGACGCCGACGTTCGACGGCGTGCCGGCCCAGCAGCAGCCCAACTTCGTCGACGGCACCATCGACGCCATCCGCTTCTTCCTCTCCACGCCGGACGAGCCCTACCGGCCCGTCGGATGGACCGAGGCCGACGCGGCCGCGGCGGCCGCCGGGCGTGGCACCACCGAGCAGATCGACTTCTCCAACCCCGGCGCGAGCGTGCTCGACCGCACCAACATCGGGATCGCCGGGCACTCGCTCGGCGCCACCGCGGTCAGCGTCGTGCAGCAGTGCTCCGACGAAGGCACTGTGTGGCAGACGGTTGCCGACTGTCATGGCCAGAGCTATCCCATCCGCGCCGTCATCGGCTTCGACGCGCTCACCAGCAGCGTCACGCCCGTCGTGCCCGGGATGAACCAGCAGGCCGATGGCTACTTCCTCAACCCGACCCCGAGCTCACAGGCCCCCGACCCGACCTCGCACCTGGCCGCTCACAACAAATGGGTCGCGGCCGGGCTCGACACGTACTCCTTCACCGTGCGGGGCGGCACCCACCTCGAATGGAGCTACATCCCACTGATCTCCATGGCCACCGAATACGGCCGCGCGCAGATCGACTACTACACCCTCGCCTGGTTCGACCGCTGGCTCGCACCGGTGCCGGCCGACCGAGACAAGGCACTGGCAGCGCTGCTCAGCGGGCCCAAGTCAGAGGGGATCGCGATCGAGAAGGAGATGCGGGGCAACTACATGTCGGCCCGCTACTTGGGCGCGTTCTCGCTTTCGGGCCAGACGGTCGTCGACCTGCGCCAGTACGGCGGGACGTCACCGGTGGGCGACTGGGCCGGCGCCAACGCCGATCGCCAGGGCCGCGTCCTCCCCTGAGGCCTCAGGCCACCCGCCGCAACGAGCGGATGAGCTGATGGGCGGGGGTGAACAACCGTCGCACCGTGAGCTCGCCCGCCACCAGCGCGGCAAAGGCGCTGCCGCCGAGCAGCATGTACATGACCACGAGCTGGAGGCGCACCGCGGCCAGCGGTGACGCGCCGGCCAGGATCATGCCCGTCATCGCGCCGGGCAGGGCGACGAGGCCGACCACCTTGGTCTGGTCGATGCTCGGCAGCATCCCCTGACGCAGGGCGGCGCGGTGCCACGGCAGCGCCGCCTCGTGCGAGGTCTGACCGAGCGACAGCCGCGCCTCCACCTCGCGACGGTTGCCGGCCAGGTCGTCGCGCAGTCGCGTCATCACGAGCGAGGTGGTGTTCATGGCCGCGGAGATGATCATCGACCCCAGCGGGACGATGGCGCGCGCGGAGGTCGGCACGATGCGCAACAGGGCGAGGACGCCGAGCGTCAAGACCGCCGCAGCCGCGACCGATGCCGCCGCCACCCAGCGGGCGCCGGGCACCCCACGGCCGCGAGATCCCGACGTCAAGGTGGCGGTGGTGAGCATGACGGCGAGCACCAGGAACGTGAGTGCGCCGTGGCCGCCGAACACGAAGTCGAGGACGTAGCCGACCGCGACGAGCTGCACGAACGAGCGCACCGTCGCGATGGTGAGGTCGGCCTCTGTGCCGAGGCCGCGGACGCGCGACACGGCGACGGCCACCACGACGAGCAGGACGGCCAACGCGACGTCGCTGAAGCTCACAGGTTGTGAGAGGGCGGACGCGCTGCCCGCGGCCAAGGTCATGACCGCGGAATCACCTCGATGACGTGGTCGGCCAGCTCGGTCGCGTGACGGGGCTCGTGGGTGACCATGACGACGGTGAGGCTGGAGTCGGCCAGCTCACGGATGAGCTGCTCGATGCCGCCCTTGCTGGCGGTGTCGAGGGCCGACGTGGGCTCGTCGAGGGCGAGGACGTCGGGGTGGCGGCCCAGCGAGCGGGCCAGGGCCATGCGCTGGGCTTCACCGACCGAGAGCCGGTCCGCCTCCCTCGTGGCGAGCGACGAGTGCAGCCCGACCTGGGCCAGGAGCTCTGCGGTCTCGGGACCGACGTTGTCGGCGACGGTGCCGGGGAACGTGACGGGCACCTGGCCGACGAGCTGCACCCGCCGGCGCAGCTCGAGCACGTCGTAGTCGCGGACATCCCGTCCTTCGAACAACACCTCGCCGTCGTCGGGATCGTCGAGCCGGTTGAGCAGCCGCAGCAAGGTCGTCTTGCCCGCGCCGGACGGCCCGACGATCACCGTCAGGCCGTCGGCCGCGATGCGGGTCGAGAAGCCCTCGACGATGGGGCCGTCGTCACCGTCGACGCGCACGTCCCGGTATTCGAAGCGGTCACCCATTCAGATGTCGCGGCGCACGATCGTCGAGTGCTCGCTCTCGCTGACGACCTCGAAGCCATGTTCGGTGTAGAGGGGAACGGTGCCGCGGTAGGCCGCGCCCGGCCATCTGGGATCGGTGGCCGGGTGGGCCTCGACGGACGTCACGCCGATCGACGGGAACTGGTCGAGCGCGGCCGCGAGCATGCGCCGGGCCAGGCCATGGCCCCGATGGGTCGGCGCCACCACGAAGCAGGCGACGACTCCCGTGGCGTCGTCCTCCGTCGAGTCGCCCGACGCGTAATCCGGGAACACGCACCGCGGGGAGGCATTGCACCATCCGACCATCTGCCCGTCGCAGTAGGCCACGATGCCCTGGAGCTCACCCTTGCGGATCCGGGAATCGAGATCGTGGCGGTTGTCCCGCCATGACCGGCCCCTCCACTCGTCGCCCGCCTCTCCGCCGGGGACCAGGTGGGCCATGCAATAACAGCTGGCCCACGCCGGGTTGCCGGCAAAGGCGTCGCGGTCGAAGAAGGCGACGACGTCGTCGACCCGGTCGGCAGTGAGGGCCGCGACCTCGACCTCGGCGATCGTCTCGCGCCGGTCGGTGTCCGGCGAGAGCATCGGCATGCGCTCGAGGTAGTTGCGCACCTGGCGCTCGCCCAGGCCGTAGCTCGGATGGTCGACGGTGTAGTGGTCGAGCACCAGTGCGACGTGAGCGTCGAAGTCGTCGGCTTCGAGCTGGACCCCGCAGGTCTCACACGTCAGCACCGGCATGGTGTCACTTCCCCTTGTAGACGGGCGGCCGCTTCTCCTTGAAGGCGGTCGCTCCCTCCTTGGCGTCCTCGGTGGCGAAGATGGGCGAGCCGATCTCGAGCTCCTTGGCGAGCGCCGCCGTCTCGTCGAGGCCCTCGGTCTCGATGATGGCGCGCTTCAGCGCCTTGATCGAGAGCGGGCCGTTGGCGGCGATCTTGTCCGCCACCTTCTTCGCCTCAACGAGCGCCTGGCCGTCGGGCACCACCCGGCCGATGAGGCCGATGCGTTCGGCTTCTCGTGCGGGCCAGTGCTCGCCGATGAGCAGGATCTCCATGGCCTTGGTGTAGGGGATCTGGCGGCGCAGGCGCACGGTCGAGCCGCCCAGCGGGAACAGTCCCCGAACCGCCTCGGTGATCCCGAACACCGCGCTCTCGCCCGCGATGCGGATGTCGGTGGCCTGCAGGATCTCGGTGCCGCCCGCCAACGCGTAACCCTCGACGGCGGCGATGAGGGGCTTGCCCAGTCGCCTGTGACGAAGCAGCGCCTTCCACGCCAGGTCGGCGTCCTCCGCGAACCGCTTGGTGTACTCGTCCTCCTGCATGCCGGCCGCGAACGCCTTGAGGTCCATGCCGGAGCAGAAGTCGCCCCCCGCGCCGGTCAGGATGGCGACGCGGACGCCGTCGTCGTCCTCGATCATCTGCCACGCGTCGTCCATGCGAGCCAACATCTCCGACGACAGCGCGTTCTTGCGTTCCGGGCGGTTCATGGTGAGCGTGACGACGTGGCCGTCGCGCTCCACCAGCAGGTGCGGCTCTCCCTCGGGCATGGCCGAACCGTAGCTCCACTTGCCGGACGAAGTGAGAACGTGTTCTACTTCGGCTCGTGGCAGATCTCGGCTTCTGGAAGCTGGCGTCACAGGACCCCGAGCACCTCGCCCTCGTCGAACCCGACGGCACCGAGCACACCGCCGGCGCGCTGTTGGCGGCGTGCAACCAGGTCGCCCACGGGCTGCGGGCGGCCGGAGTGGGCAAGGGAGACACCGTCGCCGGCCTGTTGCACAACGGCGCGCCGTTCATGGAGCTCTACCTGGGCGCCATGCAGATCGGCGCCTACCTCGTGCCGATCAACTGGCACCTGGCCCCGCCGGAGATCCAGTACATCGTCGAGGACTCCGAGTCGAAGGTCTTCGTCGACTCCGACGAGGCCCTGGCCAAGCTGAGGTCGGGTCAGCCGACCGACCTTCCCGAGGCCCGGACGGCCGGGGCGGTCATGAACTACACGTCGGGCACCACCGGCCGCCCCAAGGGCGTGCGCCGGCCCCTTGTCGATCTCGACCCCGACACCAACGCCGAGCTGCACACGTTCCTGCTCAACCTGTTCGAGATCGAAGCGCACAACGACGGCGTGCACCTCGTCGCCGCGCCGCTGTACCACACGGCCGTGCTGAACTTCGGCTCGGCCTCGCTCAACATGGGCCACACGCTGGTGCTGCTCGACAAGTGGACGCCCGAGGACACGCTCGACCGCATCGAGCGCTACAAGGTCACGACGAGCCACATGGTGCCGACCATGTTCCATCGCTTGCTCGCCCTGCCGGAGGAGACGAAGCAGCGCTACGACGTGTCGTCACTGCGCCAGGTCATCCACTCGGCCGCCCCGTGCCCCATCGACGTCAAGCGCCGCATGCTCGAGTGGTGGGGCCCGACCATCTGGGAGTACTACGCGGCCACCGAAGGCGGTGGCACCGTCGTCAACCCTGCCGAATGGCTGGAGAAGCCGGGCACGGTGGGCAAGCCCTGGCCCATCTCCGAGGTCAAGGTCTTCGACGACGAGGGCAACGAGCTCGGCCCGGGTCAGATCGGCACCGTGTACATGAAGATGGGCGATATCTCCTTCGAGTACCACGGCGACGAGGAGAAGACGAAGAAGAGCTGGCGCAACGGCTTCTTCACTGTCGGCGACGCGGGTGAGCTCGACGAGGACGGCTGGCTGTTCCTGCGCGACCGCAAGTCCGACATGATCATCAGCGGCGGCGTGAACATCTACCCGGCGGAGATCGAGGGCGAGCTGCTCACCCATCCCAAGGTCGGCGACGCCGCGGTCTTCGGCATCCCCGACGACGATTGGGGCGAGCAGATCAAGGCGGTCGTCGAGCCGGGCGACGGTGTGCAGGCCGGTCCCGAGCTCGAGCAGGAGCTCATCGCCTTCTTGGCCGACCGCATCGCCAAGTACAAGATCCCGAAGTCGGTGGACTTCGTCGCCGAGCTGCCGCGCGATCCCAACGGCAAGCTCTACAAGCGCAAGCTGCGCGATCCCTATTGGGAAGGCAAGGAGCGGCAGATCTGAATGGCAGCATCACCGGAGATCCTCCAGGCCCCGTACGCGGTCGAGTTCACCTACACCCGCAGCGTCGGTCCGGTCATCGAGCGCTTCTTCAACGGGCTGGCCGAGGGCCGCATCCAGGGCATCCGCGACACGCAGGGCCGGGTCATCGTGCCGCCCCAGGAGTACGACCCGCAGACGGCCGACGAGCTGAGCGAGTTCGTCGACGTGAGCGACACCGGCACGGTTCTCACGTGGGGCTGGTCGGCGGATCCGCCTCCGGGCCAGCCGCTGGCCCATCCGTTTGCGTGGGCCCTCATCCAGCTCGACGGGGCCGACGTGGGCTTCCTGCACGCGGTCGACGCGGGCGATGAGAGTCGCATGTCGACGGGCATGCGGGTGCGGGCCCGCTGGGCGCCGGAGCCCGTCGCCGACATCGGCGCCATCGAGTGCTTCGTTCCGGAGGATCAGTCGTGATCGTCGAGCGCCCCGTCCACATCGACTACATCGCGTCGCCCGGCGCGGCCCAGGCCCGGTTCCTCAAGGGCATGTCCGAGGGCAAGATCCTCGGCGAGCGCTGCCCCACGTGCAAGAAGGTGTACTGCCCACCGCGCGGCTCGTGCCCCACTGATGGCGTGCCGACTGCCGAGCAGGTCGAGCTGGCCGGCACGGGGACGGTGACGACGTTCTGCGTCGTCAACATCCCCTTCGCCGGCCAGTCGGTCGAGTGCCCCTACGTGTCGGCATCGGTGCTCTTCGACGGGGCCGACATCCCGCTGTTCGGGCTCATCCAGGACATCCCGTGGGAGGAGGTCCGTATGGGCCTGCGCGTGGAGGCGGTGTGGGCCGACGAGCTCAAGCCCAGCCTCGAGTCGATCAAGTACTACCGGCCGACGGGCGAGCCCGACGCCGACTACGAGACCTACAGGCACCACGTCTGATGCGCGACGTCGCCATCGTCGGCTACGGCTCGGCGTACAAGCCCTCCGACGTGGGCCGCAACGAGGTCGAGATCCTCATGCCCGTGCTGGGCGATGTGTTCGGCCGCCTCGGCATCACCATGGACGACATCGGCTTCACCTGCTCGGGGTCGTCGGACTACATGGCGGGCCAGGCCTTCGCCTTCGTCATGGCCCTCGACGCCGTCGGTCCGTGGCCGCCCATCGTCGAGTCTCACGTGGAGATGGACGGCGCGTGGGCCCTGTACGAGGCGTGGGTCAAGCTGCAGCTCGGAGAGGTGGACAGCGCTCTCGTCTACGCCTTCGGCAAGTCGTCGTTGGGTGACCAGAAGCGCATCCCGTCGCTGCAGCTCGACCCGTACTGCATGCAGCCGCTGCTGCCGGACCCGGCCGCGCTGGCTGCGCTGCAGGCCCGGGCGTGGATGGAGCGCACCGGCGCGGGCGAGAAGGACCTCGCAGCCGTCGCCGGTCGCCAGACGGGCCGCGACACCGACTCGCTGCTGGCCGAGCCCTACGTGGTCTCGCCGCTGCGGGCCCATGACTGCGGTCCCACGGGCGACGCGGCTGCCGTGATGATCATCGCGGCCGAGGACAAGGCGCGATCGTTGGTCGAGCGCCCCGCGTGGATCACGGGCATCGACCACCGCATCGAGCCCCACGCCCTCGGCCTGCGCGACCTCACCGTCTCGGCGTCGACGCGCATCGCGGCCGAGAAGGCCGGGGTCGGCGACGGTCCGGTTGATGTGGCCGAGCTGCACGCGCCGTTCTCCCACCAGGAGCTCATCCTGCGTGACGCCCTCGGCCTCGACGGCGGCGTCGAGATCGGCGGCGTGCTCAACGAGAACCCGATGATGGTGGCGGGCCTGCAACGCATCGGCGCAGCGGCCCAGGCGATCATCGACGGTCGGTCGCAGCGGACGGTCGGGCACGCGACGAGCGGACCCTGTCTGCAACAGAACCTCGTGTGCGTGCTCTCGGGAGAGGCGAACTGATGGGCAAGACCCTCACTGGGGTCATCGGCATCGGCCAGACCAAGCACACGGCCAAGCGCGAGGACCTGTCCCTGACCGGCCTCGTCCGCGAGGCGGCGATACGGGCCCTCGAGGACGCCGACCTCACCTTCGCCGACATCGACGCGGTCGTCATCGGCAAGGCCCCCGACCTCTTCGAGGGCGTGATGATGCCCGAGCTGTCGATGGCCGACGCCCTCGGGGCCACCGGCAAGCCCATGTTGCGGGTGCACACGGCCGGCTCGGTGGGCGGTTCCACCGCGCTGGTGGCGGCGTCGCTCGTGCAGGCCGGCATCCACAAGCGGGTGCTCACCGTCGCCTACGAGAAGCAGTCCGAGAGCGACGCCATGTGGGCCCTCGCCATGAAGATCCCGTTCCAGCCCGCGCTGGTCGCCGGCGCGGGCGGCTACTTCGCGCCGTACATCCGGGGCTACATGCGACGGTCGGGCGCGCCCGACGACATCGGCATCAAGGTCGCGGTGAAGGACCGGCTCAACGGCGTTCGCAACCCGTACGCCCACCTGCACCAGCCCAACATCACCGAGGAGCACGTGCGCGACTCGCTGATGCTCTGGGACCCCATCCGCTACGACGAGACGTGTCCCTCGTCCGACGGCGCCTGCGCCATGGTGCTGGCGGCAGAGGACGTGGCCGACAGCTCTGACCTACCCCCCGCGTGGCTCACGGCCGGCGCGATGCGGAGCGAGCCGACCATGTTCGCCGGTCGCGACCAGGTCAACCCGCGCGCCGGCCGCGACTGCGCGGCCGACCTCTACAAGCAGGCGGGCATCACCGATCCCCGCAAGCAGTTCGACGTGGCCGAGGTCTACGTGCCCTTCTCGTGGTTCGAGCCCATGTGGCTCGAGAACCTCGGCTTCTGCGAGGAGGGTCAGGGCTGGAAGCTCACCGCAGAAGGCGCGACCGCATTCGACGGCGACATCCCCTGGAACCCGAGCGGCGGCGTGCTCTGCTCGAACCCCATCGGCGCCTCCGGCATGCTGCGGTACGCCGAGGCGGCCATGCAGGTGCGGGGCCAGGCGGGCGAGCACCAGGTCGACGGGGCCAAGCTCGCCCTCGGCCACGCGTACGGCGGCGGTTCGCAGTTCTACGCCATGGCCGTGTTCGCCAAGGACAAGCCCTAGCGCCATCTCTCAGGAAGCGGCTGCGAGGACTGCGTCGGCGACGAGTCCGTGGCCGATCCGTGACGGATGGAGGGGGTCACACGACCCGTCGGGCAGTGCGACGAGGAGTCCCACTGTGCACAGGTCGCCATGGTGGTTGCGGGCGTAGCGATCGAACGGCGCGGCCGAGTCCGCGAATGTGACGCCCGGCTGGTGCGCGGCCAGGTCGATGGCCCCGTTCAACCGGCGGAACTGGGCCTCGAACCCGATCACCAGGTGGTAGCCGACGAGCACGATCCGGCCCCGGTACCCGGCGGCCCGGATTTGCGTGACCGCCTGCCGAAGGCTGTCGGTCACCTTCGGGAGGGACTCGTCGAGACACTGCTTCGGGTCGGGGTTGTCGAAGGTGCAGAGGAACCACTCGTTGCCGCCCCCCTGGATCGAGATCAACGACGGCGGCACCTTCGATCGCACGGCCGCGACGGCGGCGTGGACCTGGGTGCCCTGGTAGTCGGTGTGCAGCAGGTCGAAACCGGATTTGCGGGCGAACGCGCGCTGCTCGAAGCAACCGTTGTCGACCGCCGTGCGTGAGACGAGGGCCTGGGCAGTCTGCCCGGGGCACGCCAGGTTCGTCGTGGTCATCCCGGTGCGCTGTTGGATGACCTCCGGGTACCCGACGAAACGCTCCGGGATCCACGGATCTTCGAGCAGCGGCGAGTACCCGAACGCCAGCGAGTCCCCGAGCGCGACGTATCGCCGGCTCACGGCATCGTCTCCGCTGGCGCTGGCCACGCCGCCGGACACGCCGCCGACGGTCGCAATGAGGCCGACGACGACCGCCCAAGCGCATGCCCGCATCCATCCGCTTCTCATGCTCGTCTTGGTCATGCACCCATCGTGGAGACGAGGAGCATCTGCCGCCATCGATGGTGGGGGGACAGTTCCCTTGCCAATGGGAAGGCGCGTCTTGCCATCAGGCAAGGGAGCGAGGAGACCGCCGCCGTCACGAGGCGCGAGGATCTGACCATGCTCGACCACCTGGGAATCCAGTGCTCCGACGTTGCCGCCAGCGCGGCGTTCTACGACACCGTCCTCGCGACGCTCGGGGCCGGCCGACTCATGGACTTCGGCGAGTACATCGGCTACGGCATCCCGCCCAAGCCCGACTTCTGGATCGGCAAGCACGACACCGGTGAGGGGTTCCGCGAGTCGCACATCGCCTTCGTGGCGAACGACCGGGCAACAGTGCAGGCTTTCTTCGACGCGGCCGTCGCGCACGGGGCGGAGATCCTGCACGAGCCACATGTCTGGCCCGAGTACCACCCGAACTACTTCGGCGGGTTCGTGCGCGACCCGGACGGCAACAACGTCGAAGCGGTCTGCCACTTCCCGGAGGAGGTGTGAACGAGAACCACCTTGCGTGCGCGAGCGACGAGTGGCGGGCTGCGGTGCGCGACTTCATCATCCCTTGGGCCGTCGCCGGCGGCGACCTCGGAGACGACGTGCTCGAGGTCGGTCCGGGCTATGGCGCGACCACCGATGTGTTCCGCGAGCAGGTGGCCGGTCTCACGGCGGTGGAGATCGACCCCGAGTTGGCCGCCGCCCTCGCGACGCGGCTGGCCGGCACCAACGTCACGGTCGTCGAGGGCGATGCGACCGCACTGTCCTTCGAGCCCGACCGCTTCACCGGCGCCACGTGCTTCGCCATGCTCCATCACGTGCCTTCCGCCGGGCTGCAGGATCGCCTGTTCGCCGAGGTCGCCCGGGTGGTGCGGCCCGGCGGCCTCTTCGTCGCCTCGGACAGCCTGCCCAGCGACGACCTGCGGGCGTTCCATGATGGCGACACCTACGTGCCCGTCGACCCCGACAGCATCGGCGCCCGGCTCGAACAGGCCGGGTTCACCGCCGTCGACGTGTCGGTGAACGACTTCGGCTGGTCGGCCCGCTCCCGCGTCAGCTGAACGGCTCGAAGGCAGTACCGAGCGCTACCTGGGCCCATCGCGTTCTGGTGCACGAACGGTCATTCCCAGGCGTGCAAGTGCACCAGAAGCGCGACGTCGGCGACATCCCGGATGTGCCGTTACCGATGGGTCAGTTGACGATCTCGCTGATCTGCAGGACGGGCGCGATCGTCGTGTAGTTGGCGACGTCGGCCATGACGTCGGCGGTGCCCGGCGAGCCCATCGCCGTCTGCATGGCCTCCTGGGACGCGAACGTGAAGTGCACCGCCGCGACGTTGGGGCCGTCGATGCCCTTGTCGATCTCCGCGCTGTCCAGGCCCCACGCCTTGACGGCGAGCGGAACGTGCTTGTCGCGGTAGTAGTCGTGGTCGAAGGTCGCGCCCTCGGTCGACGGGTACATGACGGTGAGTCGGATCATCGACGCAGTCTGCCGCTCACATGACGGCGGCCGCCACCACGCCGTACAGCGCGGCGGGGGCGACACCGAGCTCGGCCAGGTGGGCTGACTTGTCGGCAATAGTGAGAACGTGTTCTACTTATTGCGATGCGCCTCGCCCTCACTGACGAGCAGGAAGCGCTGCGCCAGAAGCTGCGCGCCTACTTCGAGGAGATCACGACCGACGAGATCGACGAGGAGATGGCCGAGGGCGAGATGGGCGGCCCCAAGGCCCTCGTGGCCGTGCGCAAGATGGGCGAGGACAAGGTCCTCGGCCTGGGCTGGCCCACCGAGTACGGCGGCGGCGGCCTCGGTCCGGTCGAGCAGTTCATCTACTACGACGAGGCCCAGCGCGCGGGTGCGCCGCTGCCGATGCTCAGCCTCAACTCGGTGGCACCGACGATCATGGCCTTCGGGTCGGACGAGCAGAAGCAGTTCTTCCTGCCCAAGATCCTCGCGGGCGAGATCCAGTTCGCCATCGGCTACACCGAACCCAGTTCCGGCACCGACCTTGCGTCGTTGACGACCAGGGCCGAGCGCGACGGCGAGGAGTGGGTCATCAACGGCCAGAAGATCTTCACGTCGATCGCCGAGCACGCCGACTATGTGTGGCTTGCGGTGCGCACCGACCCTGACGCGCCCAAGCACCGCGGCATCTCGATCATCATCGTGCCGACCGACGCGCCGGGATACAGCCGCACGCCCATCAACATCATGGGTGACGCGAAGACGAACGCGACCTACTACGACAACGTGCGCGTCCCCGTCACCAATCTGGTGGGCGAGGTCAACCGGGGCTGGGACCTCATCGTCAACCAGCTCAACTACGAGCGGGTGGCGCTGGCGCCTCCGGGATGGGTGGACCGCCAGTACACGGGCGTCCGCAGGTGGGCGCAGAACACCAAGCTGGGTGACGGCCGCCGTGTCATCGACCAGGAGTGGGTCCAGCTCAACCTGGCCAAGGTGCACGCCAAGCTCGACGTGCTGCGTCTCATCAACTGGAAGGTGGCGTGGAGCGCGGGCAAGGGCAAGCTCAACCCGGCCGACGCGTCCGCCACCAAGGTGTACGGCACGGAACTGTTCTGCGAGGCCTACGGGCTGCTGCTCGAGATCCTCGGACCGGCCGGCGCCCTCAAGCGCCACTCGCCCGAGGCGGCGCTGCGGGGCTCGCTGGAGCGGGCCTACCAGGGGACGCTCATCCTGACCTTCGGCGGTGGCACCAACGAGGTGCAGCGCGACCTCGTCGCCATCTTCGGTCTCGGCATGCCGCGGGCAATCAGCACATGAACTTCGACCTGAGCGAGGAGCAGCAGGCCGTCCGCGACGCCGCGGCCCAGGTGCTCGGCGGCGAGCGGGCGACGTGGGCCGAGCTGGCCAAGGCCGACCTGCTGGGCATCGCCCTACCCGAGGCCACCGGCGGCAGCGGCCACACCTTCTTCGAGCTCGCCCTCATCCTCGAGGAGCAGGGCAGAGCCGGCGTGCACCTGCCCATCGTCCCGACCGTCGTCACCGCCCTCGCCATCGCCGCCTTCGGCACCGAGGAGCAGCAGCAGAAGTGGCTGCCCGGCGTCATCAGCGGCGACGTCGTCCTCACCGCCGTGCTCGACGACGCACTCGACTACGCGCCCTACGCCGCGCAGGCCGACGCGATCTTGGTGGGCGACCGCCTCGTCCCGTCGTCGAGCCTCGAGGTCACCGATCTGCAGACGACGAGCGGTGAACCCCAGGGCATCGTGCGGGTGACGGGGGACGGCGAACGCCTCGACGTCCCGACCAGCTGGCTGCACGAGCGCTGGATGGCGGCACTGTGCGCGCTGCAGGCCGGCATCAGCGCCAAGGCGCTCGCGCTCACTGCCGAGTACACGACGGGGCGCGAGCAGTTCGGCAAGCCAGTCGCCACGTTCCAGGCGGTCGCCCAGCGGGCGGCCGACGCCTACATCGACACCCAGGCCATCCAGCTCTCCGCCTACCAGGCCGCGTGGCGTCTCGCCGAGGGCCTGCCCGCCGCAAACGAGGTCGCGGTGGCCAAGTTCTGGGCAGCCGACGGCGGGACGCGCGTCGCCCTCGCCGCCCAGCACCTCCACGGCGGTATCGGCGTCGACACCGACTACCCGCTGCACACGTACACGACGTGGACCAAGCAGATCGAGCTCACCCTGGGCAGCGCGACTCCGAGCCTGGTGCGCCTCGGCAAGGCCATCGCCGACGAGCCCATCTGAGCGCGATGACGGCCTCCCAGTACAACCTCGCCGACCTGTTCGAGGCGAACGTCGACGTGATCGGCGAGCGCGAGGCCCTCGTCGTCGGCGACCGCCGGCTGACCTACGCGCAGGTGGACGAGCGCTCGAACCGCCTCGCCCATCATCTCGTCGAGCACATGGGCGTCAAGGCGGGCGACCACGTCGGCATGCACCTGATCAACGGCGTCGAGTTCGTCGAGGGCATCCTGGCCTGTCTCAAGGTGCGGGCCGTCCCCATCAACGTCAACTACCGCTACGTCGAGGACGAGCTCCGCTACATCTACGACAACGCGGATCTGGTCGCCCTCCTCGTCAACGAGGAGTTCGTGGACCGGGCCAAGGGCGCGGGTGCGCCGCCGATGATGGTCGTCGAGCAGGAGTACGAGCAGGCCCTCGCCGCCTCCCGTCCCGACCGTGACTTCCCGGCGCGCTCGATCGACGACCGCTACATCATCTACACCGGCGGCACCACGGGCATGCCCAAGGGCGTGGTGTGGCGCCAGGAGGACCTGTTCTTCGCGGGCCTGGGCGGTGGCAACCCACAGGGTGAGCCGGTCACCCGCGCCGAGCAGGTGGCGGAGAACGTCGTGCAGCGCAACCAGATGGTGATGTTCCCGTCGCCGCCGCTCATGCACGGTGCGGCCCAGCTCGGCATCCTCATTGCCTTCAACTGGGGCGAGAAGGTCGTGCTCATCCCGCGCTACTCGGGCGAGGGCGCCCTGGATCTCATCGAGCGGGAGAAGGTGAACAGCATCAACGTGGTGGGCGACGCCATGGCCCGCCCGCTGGCCGAAGCACTCAACGACAATCCGTCGCGGTGGGACCTGTCGAGCCTCTTCGTCCTCAGCTCCGCAGGCGCCATCCTCTCCGAAGCCGTGAAGGCCCAGCTGCGCCAGCACCTGCCCGACCTGTTCATCGTGGACGGGTTCGGCTCCACGGAGACGGGCCACTCGGGGATGGGGACCGCCGAGGCCAGCCCCGACAAGGGCCTGCGCTTCGCCATGAGCGATCGCATCAAGGTGGTCGACGACGACTTCAGGCCCATCGAGCCGGGCAGCGGCAAGGTCGGCGTGATCGTCCAGCGCAAGCACATCCCGCTCGAGTACTACAAGGATCCCGAGAAGACGGCCGCCACCTTCAAGGAGATCGACGGCGAGCGCTATGTGATCGCCGGCGACATGGCCACCGTCGAAGCGGACGGCACCGTGCTCGTCTTCGGGCGCGGCTCGGTGAGCATCAACTCCGGCGGCGAGAAGATCTTCCCCGAGGAGGTCGAGGCCGCCCTCAAGTCGCACCCCGACGTCTTCGACGCCGTCGTCGTCGGCGTGCCCGACACAAAGTGGGGCGAGCGGGTCGCCGCGGTCATCCAACCTCGACATGGCAAGGCGCCGTCACTCGAGGACCTCGACAAGCACTGCCGTACCCGCGTCGCCGCGTACAAGGTCCCCCGCCTGGTCGCCCTCGTCGACGAGATGGTCCGTTCCCCGGCCGGCAAGGCCGACTACCAGTGGGCGCGCTCCGTCGCGGCCCAGTCATCGCAACAAGGAGCGTCTCAGTAATGGAGTTTGGCTACTTCGCACAGGCCTTCGTGCCGGACTTCGAGATCCAGGCCGAGCCCGGTGCCGAGCACCGTCGCATCATGGAGAACCTCGACTACGCGGTGGCGTGCGACGCCCTCGGCATCAAGTACGTGTGGGGGCCCGAGCACCACTTCCTCTACGAGTACTCGCACATGCCCGCGCCCGAGGTCTACCTGTCCTTCGTCGCGGCCCGCACCAAAAACATCCACGTGGGGTCGGCCATCACCAACACCACGCCGCCGGTCAACCACCCGGCCCGCATCGCCGAACGGGTGGCCATGCTCGACCACCTGTCCGAGGGACGATTCGAGTTCGGCACCGGACGGGGCTCGTCCACCACCGAGGTACACGGCTTCGGCATCGAGGACATCAGCGAGACCAAGGACATGTGGGACGAGACGATCCGCGAGTTCCCGAAGATGTGGAAGCAGCAGTCCTACAGCCACGAGGGCAAGTACTTCTCCATGCCCCCGCGCAACGTGCTGCCCAAGCCCTACAGCGACCCGCACCCGCCCATGTGGGTGGCCTGCGGCTCGCCGGCCACGTTCAAGAAGGCTGGCGAGCTCGGCCTCGGTGCGTTCTGCTTCACCACGGGGTCGCCCAAGACCCTCGAGCCGCTCATCAAGTCGTACAAGGACGCGGTGGCCAACGCCACGCCCGTGGGCGACTACGTCAACGACAACATCCTGTGCGTGACCTCGTTCGTGTGCGAGGAGGACCGCGAGGCCGCCTTCGATCTCGCGTGCAACATCCACCTGCGCTACTACGAGACGCTCGTCTTCCACTGGCTCGACAACATCATGCGGCCGCCCCACGTGCCGGAGTGGCCGGAGATCCTGCCCGAGCGCACCACCGACGAGCTTCGGCTGCACGCCGACAAGGGGATCAGCGCCATCGGCGACCCCAACGACGTGGCGCGTGCGTGCCAGGCCTACGAGGACATCGGCTGCGATCAGCTCGTGTTCAGCCCGCTGTCCACGACGATGGGCTACGACGCGGCCATCCGATCGACCGAGCTGTTCGCCAAGGAGGTGCTGCCCCAGTTCGACAAGGACCCGGTGCACCGTACGACCCGTATGCGCCAAGCAGCCGCCGCGAAGGTGTAGCCACGGGTGCGCCGCACCCCCTAATGTCCTGAGCGACATATACCCGGGGGGGAACGATGCGGCGCTTTGGTGGGGCGACTCTGGCCGTCGCGATGGTGGCCGCGATCGTCGGAACGGCATCGCCCGCGAGCGCGGGCGGCGTGGCGGGTGAGCTGACGCCGGGCTCGCACACCACCGTGGGTGCCTTTGACTACGCCGTTCCCGCCAACGTCACGTGCGTCACGTTCGACGTGTACGGCGCCCAGGGCGGCAGCAATGCCGCGGGGACGGGCCTCGGCGGGAAGGCCTCCGTGACGCTGCGGGTGACGCCGGCCCAACCGATCAGGCTGACGGTCGGCGGTGTCGGCGGTGCGGCGGGCGTGACCGACGTCAACGGTCACAGCGCTGGCGGCGCCGGCGGGTCCAATGGAGGCGGCAATGGCGGGGACGGCACCACCGGCCGACCCGGTGGCGGTGGCGGCGGTGGAGCTTCCGACGTACGTGTCGGTGGGGTGTCGCTCGCCGATCGAGCGCTCGTGGCGGGTGGTGGCGGCGGCGCCGGCGGCCCGCAGGCCGGCGGCCACGGAGGCGGCCTGGTCGGGGCCGACGGGGTCTCGGGCCTCCCAGCTCCCGATCTCACCAGCGGCTACGGCGGCACGCAGTCCGGTGGCGGTCGTCCCGCTGACTACCCGGCCGGCGCGACCGGGGGCGGATTCGGGGTTGGAGGCGCTGGCGGTCAACCGAGCAACAGCGGTTACTCGGGCGGTGCCGGTGGTGGCGGCGGGTGGTTCGGTGGTGGTGGCGGTGGATCGAACAGCGGCGGCACGGCAGGCGGCGGCGGGGGCGGATCGGGTTACGGCCCCGCCAGCACCACGTTCCAGACGGGTGCCGACGCCCTCAATAGCGGCAACGGCAAGATCGTCGTGGCCTTCACGGTCAACGACAACAGCTGCGCGCAGCGGACGACGTTCGCGGCCACGGGTGCTGCGCAGCAATGGTCCGTTCCGGCCAGCGTGAGCTGCGCGACCTTTGACGTGTTCGGCGCTCAGGGCGGCGGAACGGATGGCGGTCGCGGTGGCCGAGCGACGGCGACGCTGCTCGTGGCGCCCAATGAGGTCCTTCCCGTGTTCGTCGGCGGCGCCGGCCACCAGGTGGCCATCGGGATTGGCGCCGGCGGCTTCAACGGCGGGGCGCCAGGGGGCTCGAACGACGACCCCAGCAGCGGCGGTGGTGGTGCGTCGGATGTCCGGCAGGGCGGCGGCGAGTTTGCGAACCGCGTCGTCGTTGCCGGCGGCGGCGGCGGGGCCGCTGTGTTCACCGGCGGCGGCGGATCCGGCGGTGGCACTGATGGCGCTTCATCCGGCGCGAGTGGTGCGGGCGGAGGCGGCAGCCAGGGTGCGGGTGGTAGCGCAACGTCGCCGGCGAGCCCTGGCGCGCTCGGAAACGGCGGGTCGGGCGCTGCCGGTGGCGGAGGCGGAGGCGGTGGCTTCTACGGCGGCGGCGGCGGGAACAGCGGCCCCGGTGGCGGTGGCGGCTCCGGCCACACCCCGGACGGCACTGGCATGTTCAACGGCGTGCGTTTCGGCGCCGGCCGCATCGACGTGTATTTCATCCCGGGGGACACCACGTGTGTTCCTGGCGGCGCGACCACGCGCCACTACACATTCACCGGACAGGCTCAGACCTTCGCGGTCCCCCTCGGCGTCGCCTGTATGACGGCCGACCTCTTCGGCGCCCAGGGTGGCAACAACCCGACCGGGTACGGGCTGGGCGGCAGGACCGAGGCCAACGTTCCGGTCGCACCGGGCGAGACGCTTTCGGTGTACGTCGGCGAAGGCGGGGGCCGCGCCGACGGCCGCACGACGGGCGACATCGCCCACCCTGGGTTCAATGGGGGTGGTGCCGGGGGCGTCGGCAGCGACGGACCGACCGGAGGTGGTGGTGGCGGCGGCGCGTCCGACGTCCGTCGCGGTGGCACAGATCCCGGCGACCGCATCCTGGTCGCAGGCGGTGGCGGCGGTGGCGGCGGAGTGGGCGGGATCCCCGCGCCTGCTGAGCTGGCCGGCGGCAGCGGCGGCGGGGCGAGCGGTGTCGATGGGGGAGGAGGACCGGGTCTCGCTGGCACCGGAGGGACCCAGTCGGCCGGCGGTTCCGCCGGCACTGGCGGCGCCGATGGGACCTTTTTCACCGGAGGCGCCGGGGAGGGCACACCCCGAGCCCAGGGAGCGGGTGGTGGTGGCGGCGGTTGGTTCGGCGGCGGCGCCGGTGGCGGTGGCACCGCGTTCGGCGATTCGAGTGGCGGCGGCGGGGGCGGGTCGAGCTACGGCCCGCCGGGCACGACCATGCTGCAGGGCCAGCAGGCCGGGAACGGCGAGGCAGACCTGACCTTCACGGTCGGTGACACCAGCTGCGGTGGACACGCGGTCTTCAACTCGACCGGCACGCCGCAGTCATGGACGGTGCCGGCCAACGTGAGCTGCGCGACGTTCTCCCTATCGGGCGCGCAGGGTGGCGGCACCTTCGGTGGCAAGGGCGCCCTTGCGACCGCGACGCTCGAGGTCGCACCGGGCGAGGCCCTGCCGGTCTCCGTCGGCGGCGCCGGCAGTGGCGCTGTCGGCGGCTTCAACGGAGGCGGCGCTGCGGGCGCCGGCTCATCTCAAGGTGGCGGTGGTGGCGGGGCAACCGACGTGAGACAAGGTGGCTCCGCCCTGGCCAATCGCGTGCTCGTCGCCGGCGGCGGAGGCGGCCAGAGCTCAGTTCTCCTCGCCAGTGCCGGCGGTGGCTCGGGCGGCGGCGTGACCGGTGGTGACGGTCTGGGCACCAACAACGGCAAGGGGGGCACGGCCACGGCCGGCGGCGCGGGTGGACCGGGGGCGGGTGGCCAGGGCAGTCCGGGCGGACCGGGCGTCGGCGGGAACGGCGCCAACGGGAGCCACGGCGGTGGTGGTGGTGGCGGCGGCTGGTACGGAGGCGGCGGAGGCGGTGCCACTGCATCAGCATTCGCGGGTTCCGCCGGCGGCGGCTCAGGTCACACGCCGGACGGCACCGGCATGGTCAGCGGAGTCCACGCGGGCGCGGGACGCATCGACGTCTCGTGGAGGCCGGGCGACACCAGCTGCCGACCGGGCGGCTCGACCACGCGCACCTTCGCGTTCAACAACGCCGAGCAGACCTTCACCGTCCCGCTCGCTGTCACCTGCATCAGCGCCGACCTGTACGGCGCCCAGGGCGGTACGGACGGAGGCCTCGGTGGGCGCATCAACGCCAAGCTGGCGGTGACGCCGGGCGAGACCTTGCGGGTCAACGTCGGCGGGCAGGGCACCTTGACGGGCGGAGGCTTCAACGGTGGCGGTGCCCCCGGCGCCAGCAACCACAGTGCCTTCGGCGGCGGGGGGGCGTCCGACGTCCGGCAGGGCGGCGTCGCCACCGCGAATCGCGTCCTCGTCGCCGGCGGCGGCGGGGGCAACGGCGAGGGCGACTCGACCGGCCCTGGTGGCGGCGGCGGCGGTGTCGAGGGCGGGGACGGGACCGGTTCCGGCGTCCCGAACGCACCCGGCGGCACCCAGAGCACCGGCGGGGCCAACGGCATCGGCGGCAACGGCGCCGGGACCATCGGCCAGCTCGGTGGCGGTGGTGGCGGCGGCTACTTCGGCGGCGCGGGTGGTGGCATCGCCGGGAACAACGGGGCCGGCGGCGGCGGCGGATCGGGCTTCGGTCCGGCCGGCACCATGACGAGCGGGTTGCGCTCGGGTGACGGCCTGGTCGACATCACCTTCGACCACAGCACGACCTGTGCGGCACCTGTGCTCACCGTGCCGTCCGACATCAGCACGCCGGCGACGAGCTCCGCCGGCGCGTCGGTGCCTTTCAGCGTCAGCGCCACCGGCACGCCGGCGGCGACGGTCACCTGCAAGGACGGCGCGACGACGGTGAGCTCCGGTGACACCTTCACGGTCGGCGAGCACACCATTGCCTGTGTGGCCACCAACGGCGTGGCCAACGACGACGCCAAGTCGTTCAAGATCACGGTGACGCCGTTCGTGCCGGCCATTGCCATCGAGTGCAGCGGCACCGGCGGCACCCTCGACGTCGCGGTGCGCGGCACCGAGGCATCGCTGCGCGTCCACAACGGCCGCATCGTCATCACCGGCGCCGGGGTCACCGGCTGTGCCGGCCGCACCGTCAAGAACACCGACGTCATCAACGTGACGGGCACCGACGGGGCCGAGACGCTCGATCTCGATCTTCGCGACGGCCAGTTCAAGCCGGGCAAGACCAAGGAGGCCACCGGCAGCTCCGAGATCGAGATCGCCATGGATCTGGGCGCGGGCAGCGATGTGCTGCGCATCTACGGCACCAGCAGCTCCAACCACTTCGTGCTCGGCGCCCTGGGCGTCATGCTCAACGGCGACGGCGATCGTGACCTCACGTCGCTGGCGGGAGTGGATGCCGTCGAGGTGTTCGGGGGCGACGGCAACGACAAGATCTCTGCCGCCGGCGGGCAGGACACCGGGGCGCCTCTGCCCGTGCCGGTCACCATCAACGGCAACAACGGCAAGGACGTCGTCACCGGGGGCGCCGGGTTCGACAGCCTGCGCGGCGGCGACGGTGACGACACCCTCTTCGCCCGCGATGGCGCGGCCGACGCCGAGGTCAAGGGCGGCGACGGGTTCGACAAGGCGACCGTCGATCCTGGCGACATGAACACGAGCGGCATCGAGAGATTCATCTAGCGCCCCACGTCGCTACGAGGCGGTCGACAGCCAGTGCTCGGGGAGCGCGTTCTTGCCCGCGAGGCTTCCCTCTGACCCGTACGGCCGGAAGCGGATGAACGCCGAACGGTGGTGGAACGGCTCGGCGCGGTCGGCACCAATGGCGGCCGGATGCGCAGCGGCAGCCTGGCCGTAGGCGTAGTCCGCCGCCGCCTCGCCGGACTCCCACAGCGAGCAGGTCCCGACGAAGGGAGGCCGGGCCATGCCGGTGGCCCACGTCATCCCGGGCGCGGCCACTGCCGCGACCTCGGCGCGGTGACTGGCGCGGAGGAACGGGATGACCCGGCGCCACCTGAACCGCCCGAGGGTCAGCACCGCGGCCGGACCGGACTCGGTGACGGCCCGAGACCTGGAGAGGTCGTCGGGGACACCGGGCCAGTCGCCGTACACACGCAGCGGTTCGAGCCGGACGCGCCAGCCGGCGGCGAGGGTGGTGGCGAGCGGGTCGTCGGCGAGGAAGGCGTCGAGAGCGGCGTCGTCGTCCCAGAAGGCGACCAACGCCACGCGTCCTGGCTGCGGCGACGGGAGCGCCGAGCCACCGAGGGGCGCCGCGGTCGCCACATCGGCGTGACGCAGGCCGCGCACCGTGGACGGCGACGGCGCCTTGCGGAGCACGCGAAGCGCTTTCCCGATCCCGATGTCAGCGACGTGCACCGATGCGATCATGCGCTCTCTCCCTGTTGCACCCAGCCTCGTCGTGCCGCGCGCCGCGCGGCAAGCCAGCGGGGCCGCGTTCGGGCGTGACATGGGTCACCGGCAGGTACGGTGCCGGACATGGAAGGCATGGACCGGTACGAATCCCATCCGGCGCGCGACATGGCGGTGCGCTCGATGACCGCGGTCGAGGCCGGCGACCGGGAGACGTGGCTCGGCCTGTTCGCCGAGGACGCCCTGATCGAGGACCCGATCGGCCCGTCACCCTTCGATCCCGAAGGCAAGGGCCACCGGGGCCTCGAGGCGATCGGTCGCTTCTGGGACGAGACCATCAGCAAGATGCCTGTGCACCTCGACGTCCGCGAGTCGTACGCGACCGGCAACGAGTGCGCCAACGTCGCCACCATCACCCTCGCTATGCCGGACGGGAGCCGGGCGATCGTCGAGGGCGTCTTCACCTATCGCATCGACGACGCCGGCCGTCTCGCCGCCCTTCGGGCGTACTGGGAGCAGGACAAGCTGCGGTTCGAGCCCGCGTCTGCGCCCTAGTCCGAGGGGCGGAACCGCAGGAACAAGAAGCGGTCTTCCTCGCAGAGCGACCGCAACTCCATGGCGACGGGCGTCGGCAGGTCGTCGCCCCGGAGGATCCGCTTCGAACGACCGCCGACCAACGTCGGGGCGACGGTGAGGCAGAGCTCGTCGATCAGCTCGGCCGCGGCCAACTGCCCGTTGAGGGTCGGACCGCCCTCGGCCAGCACGTTGGCCGCGCCGCGTTCACCGAGCGCATCGAGGGTGCGCCGCAGGTCGACCGTGTCGTCGCCTGCGATCACCACGTCGGCCACGCGGGCGGCTCGTTCGCGGCTGTCGGCGGCGGCCTGGTGGACGGTGACGACGATGGGTCGGGCCATGGCCCTGGTGAAGAACGGCGCGTCCCAGTCGAGCATGCACGTGCGCGTCACGACCGCGACCGGCACCTTGGACGGTCCGTAGTGCTCGGCCCGCAACGTGCCGGCCGCGACGAGCACGACGTCGGTGAGCGTCCGCACCGCGTCGAAGACCCGCTTGTCGGCCGGCCCCCCGAGACCACCGGAGACGCCGCCGACCGTGGTGGCACCGTCGATGCTGGCGATCATGTTGCAGCGGACGGCCGGTCGCCCTGACGCAGTCGGCAGGTCGGCGTAGAGGTCGAGAGGATCGACGGAGTCGATCAGCTCCGGCAGGAGCTGACGCATGTCACGGCGTCCGGCCGAGGAACCCGAGCAGCTTGTCCTGCGGGCTGGCGTCGGGCGCCACCTCGACCTCGGGACCGAAGGCCTGCGGGCCCCGCATCATGTCGGCCATCGGCAACAGGTACTCGTGCACCCGCGTCACGTCCTCGGGCCGCATCGAGTCGTCCTGTCCCGTGGCGCGCGCCAGGTCCCAACCGTGCATCACCAGGTCTGAGTTCAGGAACTTGTCGACGGCCGCTTCGAACGTCGAGCGTCCGCTCAACCCGTCGAACTCGACCTTGGCGCCTTCGCGGTCGTCGAGCTGCGTCTGCACCTTGGCGCGCGCCGCGTCCCAAGCCTTCGCCGGGTCGTCCTCGGCCGACGGGATGTCGCCCAGCTCCTTGCCGACGAACCCGAGGAACATGCCCTGGGTCTGCACCACATGGGCGACGACGTCACGCGCCGTCCACTCCTGACACGGAGACGGGCTGGCCCACTTGTCCTGGGGCACCGCCGCGATCTTGTCGGCGAACGCATCTCCCAACCGCTTGTATCGCTCTGAGATCTCGCTCATGTGGGCGAGGCTAAGCGATGATGCACCGGTGAGCTCCCCTGACGTCACCGTCGACGAACGCATCGAGGCAGACCCGAACACGCTCTACGACATGGTGAGCGACATCACCAAGATGGGCCAGTGGAGCCCGGAGACCACCGCGTGCCGTTGGGTCGGCGGGGCGAGCGGACCCGCGGTCGGCGCTCGGTTCAAGGGCGCCAACCGGGACCGGTGGCGACGCTGGTCGACGACGTGCACGATCGTCGCCGCTGAACGCGGCCGCCGGTTCGCGTTCGACGTCGCCTTCGCACGTGTGCCCATCTCTCATTGGCAGTACGAGTTCGCGGCCGACGGCGGCCAGGCCACCGTCGTCACCGAGAGCTGGATCGACCGCCGTCCTCGCTGGATGCAGCGGATCTCGCCGTACGTGATGGGTGTGCGCGACCGCGACGCTCACAACCGCGACGGCATCCGGGCCACTCTCGCGGCGCTGCGCGCCGCGGCCCAGGGCTGAGGTCCTCGACCCCTCGCGTTCGCTACGTCTCCAGGTCGCGGAGCGCCATGGCCGCCACCGCCACGGCTCCTCCCGCGACCGCGGCGGTCAGGGGCTTGCCGAAACGGGGGATGGCGCCCTTGGTGGTGAGGGCGGCGACCGCGTCCCACGCGTCGCACGCCATGCCGGCCATGACGGCCTGGCGGTAGGCCTCCTTGTTGCCCCGGCTCAGCAGCACCCACGCACCGAGGGCCACGTCGCGCCCACCGAAGATGCGGTTGAGGAAGCGCACGCTCGGACGGGAGGCCTCACGGCCGAGGTAGCCGAACGACGTCAGCGCGGGAGCGGCCATGAGCGCCACGCCGAAGGCGATGCGCCCGAAGGCGAGGGTCTCGATGAGGTCGGACGGTGATCGCTCTTGGGCCATGCCGCCATCATGGCTCAGGCCGTCGCTCGACTGATGGCCCCGACATCGCTTCTGGTGCACTTGCACGCCTGGCAATGACCGTTCGTGCACCAGAACGCGCGCTGGCTGCGTCGTCCGTTGCGCGTCGCGGGCCTCGGCGATCAGGGCAGGAGCGTGGCGATGTCGATCTCGGTCTCTTGCGGCGGGGCGGGGAACCCACCATTGATCCCCGCTTGCATGCGGGGCATGAGGATGTCGTCGCGGAACTTCTCCCAGCTCTGCTTCGACTCGTGGACGGCGATGATGGTCCACCCGCCGGCCGAGGGTCCGGCGGCGTGGAAGATCTGTCCGTCGGGGAGCCCGTTCGCCGGGTGGACCGCGGCGATCGATGCCTCGTAGTTCTCTTGCGTGCCGCCGGGGAAGTGGTGGATGACGCCGAACGCCATGGTTGAGCTCCTCTTCGTCAGTAGTTGATATTTCACGGCCGGATCGGCCAGCAGGCGGCCTACGAGGCGAGCTGCGGGGTCAACCCGTCGACGTGCATCTCGAAGTACTCGTTCTCGCTCCAAGCGCCGACGGCGCCTTCGACGACCTCGCGTACGGCGTCGACGGACTGCCCCTCCCAGATGCAGACGCCGAGGGTGTGGTCGTTGTTCGCGGCGTGGATCGGCAGGCTGACGTGACCCGGCAGTCCGGCCTCCATGGCCTTGGCTTCGGCGGCCTCGAAACCTTCGGCGTCTGTGATGTGGTGGATGACAGTGACGAACATGTGAGCTCCAGTCGAGGGATCGGCGATGGGAAGTCAGAGGGTGTCGTGGTGGGCGATCTCGGCCGTGCGCTCCTCGCGCCGCGATCCGGGTCCTGTGGAGCCAGCCTCGAACGTGTTCCTGGTCATGACAGGCCTCTGGAGTCGCGGTTCGCGCTACCAGGGTCCGGAGCAACGCTCCCTGGGCCAGCAGCCACCGGCTGGTCCGGCACGTCAAGGGCTCTTGTCGTGTTGCTCACGACCGTACACCCGATACCCACGACTACGACGGGCCGGCGGTCGCACCAACGCTCATGTTGATGTGGCGAGGGGTGGGGCAGAGGTTGATGCCGCGCGGCACTCCCGCCTCAGCTGGCACCGACCCGGGCCAGATGAAGGGAACGGCGAAGCAAGAACACGCCGAGGAGGGCGAGAACCCCCCACCACCAACTGTGGACACCGCCGGTCGTTGCGAGCGTGCGCGCCGCCTCAACGGACGAGCTGGGCGCCGGCTCGCTGCTCGTCACCTGCGTGGCCAGCACGGCGGGGTCGTCGGTGATGGCGTCGACCGACGCCGGTCCTGCACCCTTGAACACCAGCTTGGCCGGGTCCCACGGGTCCGTCCCCTGGCCCCGCTCGAGGATGGTCACGTTCTCGCCCTTCACCTCGATGTAGGCGTAGGCGCTGTTGTCGGCGTCGTTCTCCTCGACGATGTGGTTGCCCTTGTCGACCGTGGAGCGCACCACGTAACGGCCATCGCCACCGTCGAACTCCACGTACTGTCCGGGCCGCTGCCAGCGGTAGACGTCGCCCCAACCCGACGTCAAGCCGAGCACGCCCATGCTCGGTGAGAAGCAGTTGCCGCCGGCGGCCGAGTCTCCCTCGCCGAACGTGCCGTTCGGCTGCTGGGAGAAGCGGCGCCACTCGCCGAAGAGCTGGTCGGCTGGGCAGAAGCCGGACTTGGTGCCGACACCGGCCGCCGTCAACCCACCCGTCGCGGGATCGGCGACCGAGAACAGCTCGTAGGTGAGGATCTGATCGGTGTGGAAGTGGGCGTGGGTGTTGTGGAAGGAGTACGTGCCGGCGGGCCGCAGCTCGACCTTGCCGTCGCTGTAGTGCACGGCCTGCTGCGCCGGGCCGCGCACCGTGTTCTTGTCGAGCGTCGCCGTCCCCGCCAACGTGTCACCGGCGAGGTCGAAGCGCATGTCGAACGGGCCGCGTCCGACGTTGATGGGTCCGCTCGTCAGCCGGAGGCAGGTGTGGGCGCCGCCACCGCCCAGCTCGACGGGCGCCATCTCGTCGGCCGCGCACGACAGTGGGTGGATGCCGGCCACGTCGAGGGGCGGGTTCACCGTGTCGGGCGGGTAGACGGCGTTGGCGGGATTGGCGGGGGCGACGAAACCGAACTCGAGCGGCGGCACCGCCTTGAGGTTCGGGAGCATGGCGACGTGCCCGGCCGGCTTGGTCTCGACGGTGTCCTCGAGCTTGGCTCGCAGACGGAACCACGCGTCGGTCGCGCCGCTCGGCGTCACGCGCACCGTCCAGTCGCCGCCGACAGGCTTGGCGACGAACGCCTCGGCGTTGAACTGGTTGCTGTTGCTGGTGGCACCCTGCACCGCTCCGCTGGGGTCGAGGAGCTCGACGTCGAAGGTGTCCTCGCGCGACGGCGTGTCGATGGCGACGCGCAGACGGGCCGATCCTGCCGCCAGATGCAACGGCCACGTCCTCGCGGTCGAGTCTGTCGCGTGTCCGCCGACCCAGAACACGGCCTGTCCGAGAGCGAGCGACATCGCCCCGTCAGCATGCGAGGCGGGAGCAAGGCCCCCGAGCAACGCGACCACCATGACGACCAGACCCAGTCCCCGGCGCATGGCGCCAGAGTGGGATATGTCCGTTTCGCGGACGTGTGGGGATTGTTGCCGCGGCGTGAACCGTCATCGTGGAGCACGCCTTCTCCCGCTGAGGGTTCAGATCACCAGAGCTGGTCGGTGTAGGTGTCCGTGCCGAACACGGTTGCGCGGAACGGGGATGCGAACTCGACGCGCCCCAGTCCGCTGGCGGCGAGCTCCTTGGTGATACCGGCGAAGTGGCTGTCCCAGCCATCGAGAGGATCGGCCTCCAGGAAGTGCAGGTGCAGGAACTTGCGGTCGGACGCCTCGTTCCGGGGGACGTCCGACGGCCCCTGCCTCAGCTCGCGAGGCGTGGAGTGCAGCGTCATGGCGATGGGGGAGTCCGTCTGCTTGGAGGGGAGGAACTCGTCCCGCAGCCACGTCTCGAGGGCAGTGGGGTCGTCGTCGGTCGCCTCGCCGTACACGGCGACCAGGCCGGGGTAGCGGCGGTCGAGAGCGAGCTCGGCCGGTACGCCGTCGTCGTCGCGGAACGCGCCCCAGCGGTACTTGTACATCTGGGTGTGCACGTGCTCGCGCTCCGCGAACATGCGGCCGTTCTCGTGCAGCCACATCACCTGGGCGCCGGCCCACTGCACCCACTCCTTGTACTTGCCGTCCTGCACCGCGTAGATCGCCAGGTAGGAGCCCCGCTTGGGATCGCCGGTGATCTCGTTCTCACCGACCTCGGCGGCCCGACGCTCCTTGCAGTCGGCGGTGGCGACGAAGCGACCGCCCGCCAGCGTCCACGGGCCGATCATGCAGCCGGAGTAGTAGTGGTCGCGCTCGTACCAGCGGTTGTAGGCGACCTCGTGGCCCTTCTTCGGTTCGACCAGGGTGACCAGCAGGCTGCCGAGGCGGATGGCGTCGTGCTCGTACGGGTCCACGGACATGCGGCGACCCTAGATGTGACATACCGTCGGTTCCAATGGTGCGCCTCATCACTCACCTCAAGCGCAAGCCCGGTATGACGGCCGAGGAGTTCCAGCAGCACTGGCGCGAGCGGCACGGTCCGTTGGTGCGCGAGAAGCTCGGCCACCACATCCAGCGCTACGAGCAGTACCCGCCGGTGCCGGGGCAGGAGTGGGACGGCGTGGCCGTGCTCTGGTTCGACCAGGCCTCGGACTTCGACGCCTTCGTGGCCGACCCCAACTACATGTCCGACGTCTACCCCGACGAGCAGTCGTTCCTGCACCACGAGGCGTTGGTGTTCCAACTGGTGCAGGACGAGCCCCGTGTGATCATCGGCGACGCGTGATGGGACTGCTCGACGGCAGGACGTGCGTGGTGTCGGGCGTCGGCCCCGGGCTGGGTCAGGCCATCGCCAAGGCACTGGCCCGGGAAGGCGGACGGATCGTCCTGGCTGCCCGCAGCAAGGACTATCTCGAGCAGGTGGCGGCCGAGATCGGCGATCCGGCGCGCGCCGTCGTCGCGCCCACCGACATCACCGACCGCGATCAGTGCGACGCGCTGGTCGAGGCAGCCGGGTCCATCGACGTGCTGGTGAACTCGGCCTTCCGCCCTGACGTCTTCAAGCCGTTCGAACATGTCGACCTGGCCGACTACCGCGCCATCTTCGACGTCAATGTGTTCGGCACGCTGCAGCTGACCCAGGCCGCCATCCCGGCCATGAAGGACGCGGGCGGTTCCATCGTGTTCGTCAACTCGATGGTCGCCCGCAAGCCGGCGAAGCGCGAGACCGGGTACGCGGCGTCGAAGGGCGCGCTGTTGGCTGCGGCCATGTCGCTGGCGTCGGAGCTCGGCCGCTACAAGATCCGCGTCAACTCGGTCGTCCCCGGATGGATGCTGGGCCCGAACGTCGAGCTCTACCTCGACTACCAGTCCCAGAAGCGAGGCGTCCCCCGCGAGGAGATACTGACCGAGCTCGGCAAGCAGACGGCGCTCGGGGCCATCCCGACCACCGAGATGTGCGCGGAGGCCGTCGTCTTCCTCGCCTCCGACCTGTCCTCCGCCATGACCGGCCAGTCCATCGACACCAACGGCGGCGAGTACTTCCACTAGTGCTCGAGACGAGTCAGCAGTAGGCAGCGGCGAAGCGCTTGATGCCGTCGAGGGCCTCGCTGGTGCGGGACCAGGGGGAGACGATGAGGCGGTCGACACCCGCCTCGGCGTAGCGCTCGACGTCGGCGGCCGACGCCACCGTGCCTCCCACCGAGATCGAGAAGCCGTCACCCCGCTCGCTGCGAAGACGCTTGGCGATGGGTGTGACCGACTCGGGCGTGTGTTGCATCCCCAACCACCCGTCGCCGCGCGCCACGGCCCGCCGGAGCGCCGCCTCCGATTCACCGCCCACCAGCACGGGCAACGGGCGCTGCACGGGCTTGGGCTCGAACATCACGGGACCGAAGTCGAAGAACTCACCGTGGTGCTCGATCACGTCCTCCGACCACAGGCGCCGGCACACGTCGATGGCCTCGTCGAGTCGTCGACCGCGCGTCCGCGGATCGAGACCGACCGCGTCCCACTCGGCGCGCAGCCAGCCCGCGCCCACGCCCACCTCCGCCCTCCCGCCGGACACGACGTCGACGGTCGCGAAGCCGCGCGCGCCGGTGAACGGATGGCGGATGTTGAGCAGGTACACCCACGTGCCGAGCCGGATGGTGGACGTCTGTCCCGCCAGGAATGCGAGATACGCAGGCGCGTCGTAGATCTGGGTTCGAGGCGGCACCGGCGGGTGCTCGTCCTCGCCGTACGGCGAACCCTCCATGGCAACGGGCAGCACCAGGTGCTCGGGCAGCCACACCGAGTCGAATCCGAGGCCTTCACCCTCCACCGTCAGGTCGCGCCAGACGCCAGGGTGGACGAGGCCGAGGGACAGCCCGAAGCGCACTAGTTGCGCGGCGCGAAGCCGGCCGTCATCCCGCCGTCGACGGTGAACTCGCCGCCGGTGCAGTGCGAGCTGTCGTCAGACGCGAGGAACAGCGCGAGCTTCGCCACCTCCTCGGCGGTGCCGAAGCGGTGCTGGGGCACGCCCGACAACAGCGCCTCGGCCTCCACGCCCCAGTCGCGCACTGTCTGCAGCATCTGGGTGTCGATGAGGCCCGGGTGGATGGAGTTGACCCGGATCCCGAGATCGGCCAGCTCGATGGCGGCCGTCTTGGTCATGCCCCGCACCGCCCACTTGGACCCGCCGTACGCGACCTGCCCGATGGCGCCGGTGAGGCCGGCGACGGAGGAGATGTTCACCATCGACCCGCCGTTGACGCTCATGGCCGGAATGGCGGACTTCATCCCGAGGAAGACCCCGAGCTGGTTGACCTTGACCACGTCCATGAAGTCGTCGACCGACATCATGGCGATGGGCATGATCTTCCAGATCCCGGCGTTGTTGACGAGCACGTCGAGCCGGCCGAACTCGGTCGTGGCCGCCGTGACCGCTGCCTGCCACGACGCCTCATCGGTCACGTCCAGCTCGACGAACCGAGCGGCGTCACCGAGCTCGCCGACCAGCGCCTTGCCTTCATCCACGAGCACGTCGCCGATGACCACGCGTGCCCCCTCCGACACGAACAACCGCGCCTCTGCCGCACCCATCCCACGCGCTCCGCCGGACACCAGCGCGACCTTCCCTTCGAGCCTCTGCATGGCGCGGATCCTAACGGGGGCAAGACGGACGATTGCCGCCCGTCCGTGCTGGTCCGCCTCGGACCTGGCACGCTTGCCCGGGACCAAGGGCGGATCCGGGGGGATTGCACATGGCGGACGGGCGTGCGCGGCGGGTGTGGTTCGGCGCGGCAGCACTCGGTGTGGGCCTCGCCCTGGCCGTGGGCGTGGCACCCCGGGCGCGGTCACAGGAGACGGATGACGGCCCCATCGATCCGGACGCGGTGGTGGCGAGCGTCGGTCGCTACGCGGTCGACAACGTGTGGGCCACCAGGACGGACCCCGCCACGGGTGCCTCGGCCTCGACGTGGATGAAGACCGACCCCGGCCTCTCGCGTGTCGCGGCCCAGGGAACGTTCGCAGGTGACGGTTCGGACACGCCCGATCCCCAGGTGCTCTTCCCGCAGACACGGGGGCGGTTCGTCGACGCCGCGTTCGACCGAGTGCTCGCACTCCGCAGCTTCACGAACAACACGGGCCGTACGTACCGTCTCAGTGCTCCGCCCGTGTCGGCGCCTGGCCAGCGCGCGCTGCCCATCCCGTCGGTCGACCTCGACCGCGGACGCATCACCAAGCGGCGGGCAACTGCGCTCGCGGCCGGCGACCTCGACGGAGTGAGCGACGCCGACGGCTTCTACCACGACGAGGCGGTCATCGCCTTCGAGACCGACGACCACCAGCTGGCCGTCCAGGTGGTCGATTACAACGCCGATCCCGCCAAGGCGGTGGTCACCTCGGGACCGACGGGCATCGCGACCGTCGGTCCCAAGCGGGCTGTCGATCGAGCGTCGTCGCTGGCGGCGGGAGTCGGCGACTTCGACCGTGACGGTCGCAACGAGGTGGCGGTGGTGTTCGTGACGCAGTCGGCGGTTGGCGGGCCGTCCACTCCGGCCGTGGCGATGTTCCAGTACGGCCAGGTTGGCGACGAGCGCGGGCTCACCCTCGTGCAGCCGCCGATCACCCTCCCGGTCGGCGAATCGAGCGCCGCGACGCGGAGCGTGGTCGCCGATCTGCCATCTCTCGACTTGACCGTCGGCGACTTCGACGGTGCGAACTACCCGGAGATCGCTCTGTCGCACTACGTCGGCGCCGACGGCCTCACCGCTCGTCTGTCGGTCATTCGATTCGCGCCGGCGGCCGCGCCGGCATCGTCGCCACACTTCGTCGTCAGCGCGGTCGGCATCTCCGACCTGCAGGCCCATACGAGCCTCGCCGACCCCGGTCAGGATTGGATCACCAAGGCCGCCTACCCCACCGACTACCGGCCGCGCGTGGTGAGCGGCCTGTTCGGCGCCGTCGGTCCCGGTGCCCTCCTCGGGCGTCACCAGCTCGCGCTGGCCTGGCCCGCGCCCAGCGCCAACCAACCAGGGCTCGAGGCGACGGCACCGCACGCGACGTCCGTGCTCGAGGTGTTCGGCGTCAGCAGCCAGCCAGCCCAGCTCTGCGGACGCGCGGACAAGGCTCCGTGCACGCTCGGGCTGCGGGCAGCCCCATCGGCCAGGCCTGCGCCGATCGGGCCCCCGGATGTCACCGCGCCCGGGGCGCCGCCGCCTGCGCCTCCGGACGCGTACCCGATCGTCTCCCTGACGGCCGGCGGTTACCGAGACGTGGTGGGCGCGACGATCACCCAGTGGGGGATCACCGCGGGCGTGTACGTCGGCCCGCACCCCGGTGCAGAGGCCGCGAGCCCCGCCCCGTTCCCGGGCAAGGTGTCGCAACTGTCATGGTTCTCGCCGAGCGGGCTCGCGCCCGGGCTCGTCGTCAGCAACCTCTCGGGTGGTGCCTTCGCCACCAATCTGGGGGAGGGTGCGTTCAATCTCATCGCGTTCGATCAAGAGGGCAAGTCGCTCTTCCTCGGGCCGCCGTCGCGATTCAGCGTCGACGACCTGGCCCATGTCGACGTGCTCGCACAGGAGCCGCCGAAGCACCTCGATTGGGATGCGGCCGAGGGAACCTGGACCCGCGTCAGCCGCTCGCCGGAGTACTTCGTCCGCCTCGCCAGCAAGGAAGGCAAGGCGTCCTCGTCGACGACGACCAACACGGGCGACTACACCGTCGGCGGCTCCGTCGAGGTCGGCGCGAAGGCATCGGTCGAGGCCGGTTCAAAGCTCGTCGGCGAGGACGCGGAGGCCGAGCTCGAGGGCAAGCTGAAGCTAGGCGGTGCATTTTCCCGCGGCAAGGAGCAGTCGGCTGCCGCCAAGTCCTCCTACGCCGTCACATCCACCAACAGCACGACCGATGACGACTTCATAACCGGCACGACTCGCGAGGTGGACGTGTACCGGTATCCCATCTACGGCCGCGGCACGGTGAAGGCCACCACGGGTGAGGACGCGAGCCCGTTCTTCGAGGTCGTCCACGAGAACCCTGCGTCGCGGGTGCAGTTCTCCGGCAGCGGCCGCGCCATCGACTCGGGCTACCAGCCGCTGTGGGAGAACGGAAACGCGCTCTCGTACCCCGACCTCGTCGAGGGCCGGCCGCCGATGCCCGACGCGGGCAGCTACACCGTGGACGTCCCGACGCCCGCCGACCCGACCTGCAGCGGTGTCGGCGTCGCCGGCGTCAACCGCACGCCGGTCACCGCCGACCCCACCGTCCCGCCGGCGCTCACGACCCTGTACACCGTCGACCAGAACCAGGGCGAAACCGAGCTCAGCTACGAGGCCGAGGCCGCCAAGGGCTGCGAGCTCAGCTCGACCGGCAAGCTCACCACAGAGGCCGGATTCAAGGCGACGCTCGCGGGGCAGGTGAGCGAGGGGGCCGAGCAGGAGAAGGCCAGGGTCTGGGTCGATGTGAACTTCGAGTCCGAGAACACGTGGAGCAAGCTGAACGTCGCCGAAGTGACGGCGTCCAAGGGGTTCGAATACGCCGTCGTGCACGATGGCGCGCTCCGCGACGCCCGGTTCCCGTACAGCGTGGCATCGGCCTACTACCTCACGACCGCGGGAACCCAGCGCGTCACCCATGGGGTGCGCTTCCCGATCGACCCGAACGCCAGGAACGACGCGTGGTCGAAGACCTACGGCCGTACCGACCCGGCGTTGAACCTGCCCGACAAGATCCTCATGGAGCAGAACCCCAACACCGATGAGCTGACCGAGCCGATCTGGAACAGCTCGGCGGAGCGTCAGAAGATCCGCGGCTTCTTCGTGCTGCACCCCGAGGACACCCCGGTCGCGGCCGAACGGGGTGCCGAGTTCGGGCGCAACCCCGTTGCCGGCGAGAAGGTGGCGTTGCGGGTTCGCGTCTCGAACTACAGCGTGTCGCAGCCCGCCTCCAACGTGAAGGTGCGCTTCGACGCGGTGGAGGTGGAGAACAGCGACGGTGAGGAGGGGCCCACCAAGCTCACCGGGTTGCAGGTGCCCATCGGGTCGACCGATGTGGACGTCATCCCCCCGCGCGGGGTTGCAGAGGCCACCGTGCCCTGGGACACGACCGGCCATGGTCCTGAGGACGGGTCGGGCTCGCGCAGCTGGCTCGTGTTCGTGACCGTCGACCCGGACAACACCATCCCCAACGAGACGCACGAGTTGCACGACCGCTACTCCAACCCAGCCACCGTCGACGGCCGTGAGCTGATCGACCCCCGGACGGGGCGGGCGGAGACGCTGGAGGCGGGCCAGAACAACCAGGGATGGGGTGCGCTCACCATCGCGGCGAAGGCGGGATCCTCGACGTCTGCCGGCGCCGCCGTCGAACGACCCATGGCGGCCATTACGCCGTTCGGCGGGCTCAACCGATCGCAGCGCGCGGCCGCCGCCACCGTCGCCGGCGACGGGCGCGTGCGTGAGCCCGCCGTCGACGTATCGACCCATGACGCATCACTGTCAGCCGGCGTTCCCGGCCGGGCCAGGCACAGCTCGAATGCAGTGGCCGAGCTCCACCGCCCGGCGATCGTCAGCATCCATCTCCGCAGTAGTGACTCGACGACCGCGCACCATCGCGCCCTTGTCTACGACGGCGATCCCGACCGTGGTGGCGAGCTGATCTCGAGCGTGATCGTGGCGGGGATCGACAAGAAGGAGGGTGGCCGGGCCTGGTTCACGTGGGTCCCACGGACGGTCGGCGCGCACCACCTCGTCGTGCGCGTCGTCGAGCTGCACCAGGACCCGAAGCGCGGGAACGCCGAGGACGACCTCGTCGTCAACGTGGCGCCCACCGGGCACCTCCCGGCCGAACGCGCGTCGGCGCGATCGGGCACCACGGTCGCCGCTCTCGGGGCCGCGGTGGTCGTGCTCGGCCTCCTCGTCTTTGCCATGGCTCGACGGCGGCGAGGCACGACCTGAGCCTGGGGCGGCCGCCCGCCCCTGACGTAGTGTCAGATCCCATGGGACTGCTTGATGGGAAGGTCGCGATCGTCACCGGCGCGGGGCACGGCATCGGCCGCGGACACGCGTTGGAGCTGGCGGCCGAAGGGGCAAAGGTCGTCGTCAACGACCTGGGCAGCTCGGTTCGGGGCGAAGGCGCGAGTGGGCAGGACGCCGACGTCGTCGTGCAGATCATCAAGGACCGCGGCGGCGAGGCCGTCGCCAACTACGGCGACGTCTCCGACTTCGACGCGGCCGGCGAGATGGTCAACCAGGCCGTCGAGAGCTTCGGGAAGCTCGACATCCTCGTGAACAACGCAGGCATCGCCCGCGACGCCATGGTCTTCAACATGACGCCCGACGACTTCGACGCGGTCATGCGGGTGCACGTGCGCGGCACCTTCTGTCCGACCCACCACGCCGCCAACCACTGGCGGGCCCGCAACAAGGCGGGGGAGGGCAAGGTCAACGGGCGCATCATCAACACCACGTCCGGCGCCGGCCTCGAGGGCAACGTGGGCCAGACCAACTACGCGGGCGCCAAGGCCGCCATCGCGGCGATCACCATCACCAACAGCCTCGAGCTCTACCGCATCGGCGTGACGGTGAACTGCATCGCTCCCGCCGGCGCCACGCGCATCGCGGGCACCATCCCCGGCCGCGACGACCTCAAGCCACGCGAGCCCGACAGCTTCACCGAGTGGGATCAGCTCGACCCGTCCAACTCCTCGCCCGTCGTCGCCTGGCTGGCCAGCGACGAGGCCGACCACGTGACCGGGCAGGTGCTGCGCGCGGTCGGCGACAGCATCATCCTGCTGAAGCCGTGGGACTACGGGCCCGAGGTGAAGTCGGGCGGCAAGCGCTGGAAGGCGGCCGAGCTCACGCCGCTGCTCAACGCCAAGCTGTTCGGCACCCGCCACCCCGGCCTGCGCTCCATCGGGTAGACGGACGCAGGGGGTCAGCCGGCGGTGATCTCCCGGCGCGCCAGCCGCCATCCGTCCGGCGTCCGGCGCAGCGTGTCGCGGTAACGGCCGACGGCCTGGACGCGCGGTGCGGCCGTCGTGTCCGCGATGAACATCCACGTCGAGACGGCCACCGCCTCGTCGCCGGAGACGTCGACCGCCGTCGTGGTGACCACGTGCATGGTGTTCGAGCCCGGGCCCTGCACGCCGGCGGCTCGACGCTCGCCCACGCCTGCCTCGATCTCGGCCACGCCGCGCCGCTCGCTGGCGGCCACGCCGGTCTGCGGGATGGCCGGGATCACCCACGCCGCGTCGGACGTGAACAACGCGAGGTACGCCTCCAGGTCACCGCTGTCGGCCAGGTGGGCGAGGCGGGCGAGCAACGAGCGGATCTCGGCGTCATCGGGCACGGAGCCTTGCTAGCGCGTCGCTCGATCGGCTGTCGGCGCGGGGACCGGTCTAGGGTCGGTGATGCGCGCTGCCGTCACGTTGCACATCGACGCTCCACCCACCACCGTTTGGAGCCTCGTCAGCGATATCACGAAGATGGGCGAGTACAGCCCAGAGGTGGTCGAGGCCGAATGGCTCGGCGGTGCAACCGGCCCCGCCGTCGGGGCCCGGTACAGAGGTCACGTCCGCCGGAACGAGAACTGGCCCATTCTCTACTGGACGACCTGCGAGATCACCGAGTGCGTGCCCGGCGAGAGCTTTGAGTTCGCCGTCATCATCGGTGAGCGGCGGGTCAACGTCTGGCGGTACGACTTCCGAGCCTCGGGCGAGGGCGGCACCGATGTCACCGAGTCCTTCGACCTCGGCGACAACCTGTTCACCAAGCTGTGGCGTCCGCTCGGAGGATTCCTGCGGGAGCGTCGCAACCGACGCGACATGCTCCGCACGCTCGAGCGACTGAAGGCAGCGGCCGAGCGGACGTGACCGCCGGTAGGCCGACCGCGTACCGTTCGCTCATGACGCGACCCATCGCCCTCGTCACTGGTGCATCGGCTGGCATCGGCACCGTGTTCGCCCAGCGGCTGGCCAACGACGGGTACGACCTCGTCCTCGTCGCCCGCGACCGAGAGCGGCTCGAGAAGCTGGCGGCCGAGCTGCCCACGGAGACCGAGGTGCTGGCCGCCGACCTGACGGACGCGGCCGATCTGGCGCGCGTCGAGGAGCGGTGCCGAGACGAGGCCCGCCCCCTCGACCTGCTCGTGAACAACGCCGGCTTCGCGACAGCGGGCGCGTTTGCCGAGCTCGACCTCGACGGCGAGGACCGGGAGATCCGCCTCAACGTCCTCGCGCTGGTGCGACTGACCCACGCCGCCCTGCGAGGGATGGTCGGACGTGGACGTGGCGGCGTCATCAACGTCTCGTCACTGGCGTCGTATCAGCCCGGGCCCTACAACGCGACCTACGCCGCCACCAAGGCGTTCGTCACCAGCTTCAGCCACGCCATCCACGAAGAGGTTCGGGGCAAGGGAGTCACCGTCACGGTCGTCTGCCCCGGGCCGACCCGCACCGAGTTCGCGGAACGGGCCGAGCTCCAGGGGATGACGGGACCCGACTTCCTGTGGCAGGACCCGGGTCCGGTCGTCGAGACCGCGCTGCGCGACCACCGTCGCCGTGCCGCCGTCTCCATCCCCGGCATCCACAACCGCGTCGCCGCCGCGTTCTCCAGCACCCTGCCCGCGGGCATCACCCGCAAGCTGGCCGCCTTCGTGATGTCCCGCGCCAAGTAGCGCGAGGCGTCCCGGTGGGTCAGCGCGAACTACGGGCGGGCCCAGTCCGGAGCGGGCGGGCCCGGCCAGTGCCAGCGGGTGCGCTTGGCCGCGTGGTCGGGATCGACCTCCGCGCAGCGCCGCGCGTAGAGCTCGCCGGCTCGTCGGGCGCCTGGCACCGACCAGTAGTCCTCTTCCTTCGACCACTTCCCGTCCCCCGCGTAGTCGAGGATGGTGACGCCGGGGAAGTCGATGGGCGGCTGTGACGGGTCAGGGTCGTCGCGTCGGTTCTGCATGGAGACGACGACGCGGTTCCCGTCGACGATGTGCCATTCGTACGCGGTGTACAGCTCGGAGTACTCGTCCATGATGCCCACGATCCACGGCTCGATCTCGGCCCGGCCGTGCATGTTGCCGAGGACGTGCTCGACGTAGACCGCATCCTCGGTGAACAGTGCCGCCCACGCCGGCCAGTCCTCGCCGACCGCACCCAGCCGCCAGTACTGGAGAAACGCCTCTTCCACCTCGCCTCGATGCATGAGCGCAACCGTAGACTTCGTCGGCGTGGGTTTCCCGGAAGACGGCACCAGACCACACGAGCCCGTTTCCTACGAGCAGTTCGGCGTCGACTTCATCCGTCTGGCCGTCACCGACGAGCGGCTGGCGGCTGCGTTGTCGGCGGTGGCGGGCGACGTGATCCGTGTCGGCCCCATCACCGTTGGTCCGGCGGGCGCAGCGACCGTCGATGCCGAAGGACGCATTGGACCGCCACGTATCCAGCGCCGCGAAGACATTCCTTTGTCCTTCCGAGCCGTGCTCCCGGTCGACCTCTCGCTGGACGTGAAGGTTGCGGGCGTCAACCATCACTACGACGCGAAGGTGGGCCTTCCGCTGGACCTCACCGTCCAAACGATCGAGCCCATCACCTTGGTCATCGACGTCGCCCGTGTCTCGTCACGAGACGTCGACGTGAGCCTCAAGGCAGAGGGGATGCGCGCCAGGTTGCTTTCGCGTCTCGGGAACGTCGAGGACGAGATCCGGCGGCACGTCGCCCGCTTCGTCCGCGAGCGGGTGGACAGCCCCGAAGGTGAACGGGCTCGCCGCATCGAGATCCTGCCCCTCATCGACCAGGCGTGGCGACCACAGGCCGGCTGACGGATCTCAGCCGCTAGGTGCGCCCGTCCCACTCGGCCCGACCCTCGTGCACCCCAGTGGACGACACCTCGGCCACGTGGTTCGGCACGGAGAGGATCACGGTGCCGTCGGTCTGGATCGAGGTGGGTGGCCGCGGCGCGACCGCCACTTCGGGCAGCCGCGCGAGCACCTCGTCCCGCGCCGCCTCCGACCCGCTCCTCCAACGAGTGCCGGTGCCCGTGCTCCTTGGCCAGGGCCACGCGTGACAGCGCGAAGTCGAGACGGTCGAGACGGCACTGCTGCTGGGCCGCGTCGGCGACGGCCAGATGGGCGATGGTCAGCGGGTCGAACGAGCCGGGGTAGACCCCCCGACGTTCAGTCGCGCTCGTCGGCCGCCCACGTGTGGTTGAAGGTGGCCATGGCGTGGGCGACCAGGCCGATGCCCCACCCGAGCAGCGGCCAGAAGGGCCAGAAGTATCCGCCGGGAGTGGTCACCAACCAGATCACGATCAGCAGGACGTTGACGAGCACGTAGCTGCGCGCATGCTCGATGAAGGCCCGGTTGGCCTGGCGCCAGGTGATGCCGCCGCGTTCGTGGACCGGGTGGTGGTGACCCATGGCGCAAGTGTCACGATCTGGTCGGCCGGACGCAAGGTGACAGCGGTCACGGTCACCTAGCCTGCGGGCGATGCGGGGCGACCTCGAGTGGGGCAGCGTGCCGGGGCTGGTGCGCAGCGCGGTGGAGCGCTTCGCCGACAGCGAGGCGATCGTCGACGGTGACGTCCGGTGGACGTTCGCGCAGCTGGCCGACGCAGCCCGCCAGGCCGCCGAGGCGCTCGTCGCCAGCGGCATCGTGCGTGGTGACCGGGTCAGCATCTGGGCTCCCAACATCGGTGAGTGGGTGGTCGCCCTGCTCGGCATCCACCTCGCGGGCGCGGTCGTCGTCCCCCTCAACACCCGCTTCAAGGGTGACGAAGCCGCCTACATCCTCGACAAGAGCGGCGCCCGGCTGGTCTTCACCGTGCAGGGTTTCCTCGACGCCGATTACGTCGGCATGCTGCGCGGCGCCGGCGTCGACGCCCCCATCGTGGTGCTGCGGGGCGAGGCCCCCGACGGCACCACCGCGTGGGCCGACTTCCTCGCCCGCGCCGACGGCGCCCAGCTGCCTGACGTCGGCCGCGGCGATCTGTCCGACGTCATGTTCACATCGGGTACGACGGGCAGGCCCAAGGGGGTCATGGCGACCCACGGCCAGAGCGTGCGCGCCTTCGAGACGTGGAGCGACGTCGTCGGTCTGCGGGCCGGCGACCGCTACCTCATCGTCAACCCGTTCTTCCACACCTTCGGCTACAAGGCCGGGATCCTGGCCTGCCTCATCCGAGGTGCGACGATCGTTCCTCACGCCGTGTTCGACCCGACCACGGTGCTGGCGCGCATCCCCGAGGAGCGCATCTCGATGCTGCCGGGACCGCCCGCCCTGTTCCAGTCGATCCTCAACCATCCCGACCTGCCGGGCGCCGACGTCTCCAGCCTTCGCCTCGCGGTCACCGGGGCGGCCGTCATCCCCGTCGAGCTGGTCGAGCGCATGCAGAAGGAGATGGGCTTCGAGACGGTGGTGACGGGTTACGGACTCACCGAGTGCTGCGGCATCGCCACGATGTGCCGGCACGACGACGACCCCGAGACCATCGCTCGAACGTCGGGCCGGGCCATCGCCGATGTCGAGGTCGTGCTGGCCGACGACGGCGAGGTGCTGGTGCGGGGGTACAACGTCATGCAGGGCTACTGGGAAGACCCCGAGGAGACTGCCGAGGCCATCGACGCCGACGGCTGGTTGCACACCGGCGACATCGGCGTGATGGACGAGCGCGGGTACATCGCGATCACGGACCGCAAGAAGGACATGTTCATCGTCGGCGGCTTCAACGCCTATCCGGCCGAGATCGAAAACGCGCTGCTCGCCCATCCGGAGGTCGCCCAGGTCGCAGTCGTTGGCGCGCCCGACGAACGCCTCGGCGAGGTGGGCGTGGCGTTCGTCGTCCCGAAGGCGGGGGAAACGGTGGACCCCGACGCCCTCGTGGCCTGGTCGCGCGAGCACATGGCCAACTACAAGGTGCCCCGTCGCGTCGTCGTGGTCGACGAGCTGCCGCTCAACGCGAGCGGCAAGGTGCTCAAGTACGAGCTGCGCCAGCGGGCCGCGGGCTGATGCAGTTCTGGCACGCCACTGTCTTCGCAGAGGTCGATCAGCTCGTCGAGGGGGCGGCGATGATCGAGGAGTTCGGCTTCGACGGCATCTCCGTCTCCGATCACCTCGTGTTCCCGCAGACGGTCGAATCGAAGTATCCGTACACCTCGGACGGGCGGCCGTGGTGGTCGGGCGAGGGCGAGTGGCCCGATCCGTGGGTGATGGTCGGCGCCATGGCCGCAGTGACCAACCGGGTGCGGTTCACCACCAACGTCTACGTGCTTCCTCTGCGCGACGTGTTCACCACGGCCAAGAGCGTCGGCACCGCCGCCGTGCTGTCCGCCGGACGGGTCGCCCTCGGCATCGGCGCAGGCTGGATGCGCGAGGAGTTCGACCTGGTGGGTCAGGCCTATGCCGGGCGCGGTGCCCGCATGGAGGAGCAGGTCGAGATCCTGCACAAGCTCTGGGCCGGCGGCATGGTCGAGCACCACGGTGCGTTCCACGACTTCCCGCCCGTGCAGATGTCGCCGACGCCCCCGGGGCCCATCCCCGTGTGGGTCGGCGGCACCACCGACCTGGCGCTGCGCCGAGCCGCGTCCGTGGGCGACGGATGGATCGGCGTCAACACGCCGATGGCCGAGCTCATCCACACCGCCGAGCGGCTGCGCATCGAGCGCGACAAGGCGGGCAAGCCCCAGGACACCTTCGAGATCCTCGGTGCCATCGACGAGCCGCCCACGGTCGAGAACGTCCGCCGGTTGGAGGACGCTGGCGTCACCGGCCTCATGGCGTCGGCGTGGCTGTTCTCCAAGACCGACACCACGACGGTCGCCGGCAAACGCGAGGCACTCGAGCGCTTCGCCCACCGCTGGCTGGATCCGCTCCGATGAGCGAGGGTCACGGCCTCCTGAACGGCAAGCGGGTGCTGGTCACGGCGGCCGCCGGGACCGGTATCGGGTTCGCGACGGCCGAGCGGTGTCTGGCCGAGGGCGCGACGGTCGCCATCAGCGACAAGCACGAACGGCGGCTGGCCGAGGCAGCCGCGCGTCTGGGCGGGGTCTTGGCGGTGCCGTGCGATGTCACGCGGCAGGCCGACGTCGACCGACTCTTCGCGGACGCGGGCGACATCGACGTCCTCGTCAACAACGCCGGTCTCGGCGGCATGGCCAACCTCGTCGACATGACCGACGAGCAGTGGTCGGTCGTGCTCGACGTCACCCTCAACGGCACCTTCCGGTGTACGCGCGCGGCGTTGCAGCGCATGCAGCCGCGAGGTTCGGGCGTCGTCGTCAACAACGCGTCCGTGCTGGGGTGGCGGGCGCAAGCGGGGCAGGCGCACTACGCGGCGGCCAAGGCGGGCGTCATGGCCCTCACCCGCTGCGCGGCCATCGAGGCCGCGCCCTTCGGCGTGCGGGTCAACGCCGTCGCGCCCTCCCTCGCCATGCACGAGAACCTGGCCAAGGTCATGGACCAGGCCGCCCTGGACCAGCTCGAGGCCCAGGAGGCCTTCGGCCGTTCGGCCACGCCCGACGAGGTCGCCAACGTCATCGTCTTCCTCGCCAGCGAGTACAGCTCCTACATGACCGGCGAGGTCGTGAGCGTCTCCAGCCAGCACCCATGAGCACACTCACCGATCGGCTCTACCCGCGCGTGCACCGGCTGCTGATGCCGCCCGGCCGCCAGCAGACGGGCCTCGACCGTTGGGGCGTGCGCATGTGGACGCGGATGGACACGTGGTTCTTCACGCGCTTCGGCTGGAGCGCAGCCGCGCGCATGATGGGGGTCGACGTCCTCCTGCTGCGTACGACGGGACGACGGTCCGGACGCATCCGCCAGGTGATGGTCGCCTGTCTCGAGGCGGGCGACGGGGCGCTCGTCATCGGCGGGGGCAACTGGGGCTGGGACAACGACCCTGCGTGGTACCTCAACATCTGCGCAAACCCCGACGTCGAGATCGTGCGTCGTCGGCAGACCCAGCGCATGCACGCGACCGTCCTCATCGGACAGGAGGCGACCGACGCAGCCGTCGCCGTGCACGAGAAGTACCCGCACTCCCAGGTGTACGTCAGTCGTCGTACCCGGCCGGTGCCGTACGTGCGGCTCGACCCGACCGGGTAGACCCCGTCCGTGCCCGATCCGGCCCGCGTCCTCGCCGAGGAACGGCTGCGCGTGCTCGCGCAGGTGGACGACCTCACCGCCGAGTTCAACGAGGTCGTGCGCTCGGTCGAGACGGAGTCGCCTGACGACGAGCACGACCCGGATGGATCCACCACCGGCTTCGAGCGCCAGCGGGTGGCCGCGCTGCTGGACCACGTGCGGCGCCGGTTGGCCGAGCTGGACGACGCCATCGAACGCATCGAGGTCGGGACCTACGGCGCCTGCGCGAGGTGCGGCCGCCCCATCGCGCCCGAGCGCCTGGAGGCGCTGCCGACCACCACGACCTGCGTCGACTGCGCGTCAGCCTGAGACGCTCAGTCCGGAGGCGGGACGGTGTCCTCCGACGTGCGCTCCTCCCGCGGGATCGGCTGCTCGGAGCGGGCATCGGACTCGTCGAGGATGGCCTCGGCCTGGGCTTCGGGATCGTCGCTGCCCACTCGTTCTTCCTCGGGCAGGAGCTCGGCTCGGCGCTCGACGCGTTCGTCGGTCATGCAGAGGTCCTACCCAACGGGCAGGATGAAGCACATGACGACCTTCGGACTGCAGATTCCCAACTTCACCTTCGAGGTGCCCGACGACCAGCTGTTCGACCAGGTCGTCGAGCTGGCAAGGACCGCCGAGGACGTGGGCTTCGAGTCCGTCTGGGTCATGGACCACTTCTACCAACTGCCGCCGCTGGGCGGTCCGGACCAGCCCATGCTCGAGGCCTACACCCTGCTCGGCGCGTTGGCCGCCAGCACGAGCAGGGTCAAGCTCGGCACCCTCGTCACCGGCGTCACGTACCGCAACCCGTCGATGCTGGCCAAGATCATCACGACCCTCGACATCATCTCCAAGGGCAGGGCCATCCTCGGCATCGGCGCAGCCTGGTACGACGTCGAGCACGAAGGACTGGGTTTCGAGTTCCCGTCGGTCAAGGAGCGCATGGACCGGCTCGAGGAGGCCGTCCAGATCTGCCGGGCCATGTTCCGCGACGACCACGCGTCGTTCGAGGGCAAGCACTACGCCATCAAGGACGCCCGCAACCTGCCCCGCCCCATCCAGGAGGGTGGGCCCGAGATCATGATCGGCGGCGGTGGCGAGAAGCGCACGCTCAAGCTGGTGGCGCAGTACGCGGACATGTGCAACGTGGTCGGCGATCCCGCCGGCATCCGCCACAAGATCGAGGTCATCCAGCGCCATTGCAAGGACGTGGGTCGGGATCCCACCGACGTGAAGATCACGCGCATGGCCACCATGATGATCACCGACTCGCCCGAGCAGACCGCGCAGACGCGCGAGTTCCTCACCGCCGCCGCGGGGGCGGACGCGGCCAGCGCCTTCACGTTCGGTCAGGAGGACGAGATCGTCAGCCAGGTCGAGGAGCTCATCGACGCGGGCGTCGACACCTTCATCTTCAACATGCCGATGTCGGACGCGGCCGGCGTGCGCCGGGCCGGCGAGCTCCTCACCAACCGCTTCGGCTGACCCGACTCAACCCAACCCACGCAACCCATGCAGTCTCGAGGAAATGGGGTACGGAATTCGTACCCTATTTCCTCGAGACGCTGGAAAAGCGCGCAGTCGGGGTGAACCGCACCGGCATCTCCTCGTAGCCGGAGATGAAGTTGGACGCGCGCAGCGCCGGCTCGGCCCCGCCTGCGTCGGCCAGGGCGATGTCGGGGAGGCGGGCCAGCAGCTGCTCGAACATGACCCGCAGCTCGAGGCGGGCCAGGCTGTTGCCGAGGCAGTAGTGGGTGCCGAAGCCGAAGGCGACGTGCTCGTTCGGCTGTCGCGACACGTCGAATGTGAACGGGTCCGCGAACACGTCCTCGTCTCGGTTGGCGGACGGATAGAGGAGCAAGAGCTTCTGGCCCGCCTCCAACGTGCGACCGCGAACCTCGGTGTCCCGCGTCACCGTGCGGGCCATGTTCTTGATGGGCGAGACCCACCGCAGCATCTCCTCGACGGCCCCGGGGATCCCGGACGGATCGTCCGCAAGCCGTTGTTGCTGTTCCGGGTGAACGAACAGCTGGTACATCCCGCCCGTGATCACGTGGCGGGTCGTCTCGTCGCCGCCGATGAGGATGAGCAGCGACTCGTGGATGATCTCGTCGTCCTCGAACCGCATGCCGTCGACCTCTGCGTTCACGAGCACGCTCAAGAGGTCGTCGGTCGGCTCGGCCCGTCGCTCTGCGATGGCCTGCCGGCACCATCCGTCGTACTCGATGAACGTGTTGGTCGCCGCCTCGAGTCCCTCGGGGGTGCCGGACAGCCCACGCAACATGTCGTCGGACCACCGCAGGAGCTTGCCCCGGTCCTCGGGCACCACACCGAGGGCGTCGCCGATCATGATCATGGGCAGCCACGCGGCCATGTCCATGACAAAGTCGCACTCGCCCTTCTCGGCGACGGCGTCGATGATCTCGTCGCACGCCCGGCGCACCGCCGGCTCGCTGGCCGCCACCCGCTTGGGCGTGAACCCCTTGTTGACCAGCTTGCGCCGCTTCACGTGGTCGGGGTCGTCCATGTCGATCATCATCGCCACCGGTCCCGAGTCGGGCCGGATGCCGCCCGCGTTGGAGAACAGACCGGGGCTCTTGGAGATCTGCTTGAGGTCCTCG
>JBEEFP010000077.1:0-2911 GCA_041166085.1 Actinomycetota bacterium | reverse complement strand
GGTACCCCATTTCCTCGAGACGTCCGCTAGAGCTACAGGGCCCCGGCCGGGACCTTGCGCAGGACGGTCGGCAGGCGGGGGAGGACCTGGCGGGAGGCCAGGCCCGCGGCCAGGAGGGCGGCCTTGCGGTTGCGATCCCACCGGAACCCGTACTGCTCGCGTAGGGGCCGCGGGAGGAGGCCGACGGTGAGTTGGCGACCCAGCTCGAAGACTGGCTCGGTCATCCAGGGGAGCCGGGGATGCAGGACGGCGGCGGCCAGCTGGCGGGCCTCGGGACTCACCTCGAGGCTCGCGACCATCTCACGCACATAGGCGCGGAAGGCCACGATGTCGGGGGGCTGCTCGTCGGTAGGGACGCCGAGCATCTCGGCCACGATCATCGACTCGCGGTAGTAGCGCGCCGCATCGCGTCGGGAGAGCGGGCCGAGGAAGCGGGTGTGCACGCGCAGCGCGGTGTCCACCAGCGTGGCGTGCACCCACATGAGCAGGGCGGGGTCGTTGGCCTCGTAGCCGTCGCCCGTGACGCGCTGGTGGACGGCGTGCACGACGGCCGCCGTCTGCTCCGCCTCCTCGCGTGTGCCGAACACGATCGTGTACCCGGCCTGCAGTGTGCGCACGAGGCGTGACCACGGGTCGGCCTCGAACCCGCTGTGCTCGGCGACGCCCCTGGCCACCATGGGATGTGCCAGCTGCATCAGCAGGGCCCGGCCGCCGCCGAGGACCAGCACCGCCTCCTTGTCGACCCGCCGCACCATTGCATCGGCCGGGAAGACCCCGTCCCGTGCGCTCACGCGGGTGCCACTCGCCCGTACAGGGTGGTGCGTTGCTCGAGGGTGCGCCCGAGGGGCTCGACGATGGCGCGGAACCCGGCCTCGTCCATCATCTGGCCGTGAGCCGCGCCCGCCGCGCGCGAGATGTTCTCGTCCATGAGCGTGCCGCCCAAGTCGTTGCAGCCCGCGAGCAGGGCCTGGCGAGCGCCACCGGCACCGACCTTCACCCACGAGACCTGGATGTTGGGGATCCATCCGTCGTACGCGATGCGGCCGACCGCGTGCATCAGCAGGTTTTCGCGGAACGTCGGTCCTCGCCTGCTCTTGCGCTGCAGATAGATGGGAGCGGCCATGTGCACGAACGGCAGCGGCACAAACTCGGTGAACCCGCCCGTCTCCTTCTGCAGCTCGCGCGTGCGCACGAGGTGACGGGCCCAGGAGACCGGGGCCTCGATGGATCCGAACATGATGGTGACGTTGGACCGCAGCCCGATGGAGTGGGCGGTGCGGTGGGCCTCCAGCCACTCCTCGGTGTTGATCTTGTCGGAGCACAGCACGGCGCGCACTTCGTCGTCGAGGATCTCGGCCGCCGTCCCTGGCAGCGTCTTGAGACCTGCGTCCATGAGTCGCCGGAGGTACGAGTGGAGGGGCTCGTCGAGACGCTTGGCGCCTTCCGTGACCTCGAGAGCAGTGAACCCGTGGATGTGGATGTTCGGCGACGCGGCCCGCACCGCCTTGATCACCTCGAGGTAGTAGTCGCCGTCGAAGGACGGGTGGATGCCGCCCTGCAGGCAGACCTCGGTTGCGCCCCTTGCCTCGGCCTCGGCCACGCGGTCGGAGATCTCGTCGACACCGAGCAGGTACGGGTCGCCGCGCAGGTTGAGCGACAGCGGACCCTTGCTGAAGGCGCAGAACTTGCACTTGAACGTGCAGATGTTCGTGTAGTTGATGTTGCGGTTGACGACATAGGTGACGACGTCACCGACGGCGCGCCGGCGCAGGTCGTCTGCCACCTCGGCCACCGCTGCCACCTCGGGCCCGCGGGCCGCGAAGAGCGCGACGATCTCGTCGATCCCCACCTCCTGGCCCATCAGCACGCCCGCCAGGACCTCGCCGACACGTCCGCCCGCGCGCGGATGTGCCGGGATGAGTGTGGGCGGTTCGACGTCGGCGCCGGAGTACCAGACGTCGCCGGGCTCGCGCCCCAAGCCTTCGGCGTCCTGGCGGTCGAGCACAGGGAAGCGCAACGCGGGGTCGAGCCAGCGCACCGGATCGGCGGCGAACGTCGGGTAGATCGGGAGCCGAGGGGCGAGGGTGAGGCCGCGCCCCTCAGTGACTTCGCGCAGGCGGTCGACCACTGGCCACGGGCGCTCCGGATTGACGTGGTCGGGCGTCACTGGCGAGACGCCGCCCCAGTCATCGATTCCAGCGTCGAGCAGCACGCCGAAGTCGTCCGTGAGGTTGGGCGGGGCCTGGACGTGGACGTCGGCCGGCAGCAGGAGGCGGGCCATTGCGACCGCCCAGAGGTGCTCGTCGTCTGGACACGGCGCGGCGCGGAACATGGTGGTGCCGGCCTTGGGCAGGAAGTTCTGGACGATGACCTCCTGCACGTGGCCGTGCCGGCGGTGCGAAGTGGCGATGGCCTCGAGGGCGTCGAGCCGGTCCTGGCGCGACTCACCGATGCCGCAGAGGATGCCCGTCGTGTACGGGATCTGCAGACGGCCCGCAGCGTCAAGGGTCTCGAGCCGACGAGCCGGGTCCTTGTCCGGGCAGCCCCGGTGGCAGTCGAGCTCGGCGTTGAGCGACTCGAGCATCATCCCCTGCGACGCCGACACCGTCCGCAGCCGAGCGAGCTCGTCCTCGGTCATGGCGCCCGGGTTGGCGTGGGGCAGCAAGCCCGTCTCGTCCCGCACCAGCGCACACATGGCCACGAGGTAGTCGACGGTCGATTCGTAGCCCGCTGCATCCAGCCATTCCCGTGCCGCTGGATAGCGATCCTCGGGACGCTCGCCGAGGGTGAAGAGGGCCTCGGTGCACCCGGCCGCCGCACCGGCGCGGGCGATGGCGATGACCTCGTCCGGCGAGAGGTAAGGAGCCTGCACCCGGGCGGGCGGCTGGGCGAAGGTGCAGTAACCGCACTT
>JBEEFP010000076.1:0-34440 GCA_041166085.1 Actinomycetota bacterium | reverse complement strand
CGACCCACACCGCCACCGTCGACACCTGCACCGCCACCGTGGCGGGCGACCACACCGTGACCGGCACCGACGCCGGCGCCGTGCACCCGACCGACGACGCCGTGCTGCACGTGAACCCGGCCGCGGCTCACCACCTGGCCTTCACCACCGAGCCCAGCGCCTCCTACAGCGCCGATGACACCATCACAGTGACCGTCGCCGTCCAGGACGCCTTCAACAACACGGTGACCTCAGGACCCGACGCCGCCCGCACCATCGGCCTGACCCTGGGCGGGGGCAGCGTCGGAGCAACTCTCGGCGGCACCACCTCCAAGGCAGCGGTCGGCGGCGTGGCCACGTTCACGGGCCTGAGCGTGCGCACGGTCGGCATCGGCTACACCCTGACCGCGGCGGAGACGGGCACGCCTTATCTGACCGATGCCACCTCGAGCGCCTTCAACATCACGCCGGGGGCGGCCGACCACCTGGCCTTCACCACCCAGCCCAGCGCCTCCTACAGCGCCGATGACACCATCACCGTGGTCGTGTCAGTCCAGGACGCCTTCAACAACACGGTGACCTCAGGACCCAACGCCGCCCGCACCATCGGCCTGACCCTGGGCGGCGGCAGCGTGGGCGCGACGCTCGGCGGGACCGCCTCCAAGGCAGCGGTCGGCGGCGTGGCCACCTTCAACGACCTCAACGTCCACAAGGTGGGAAGCGGCTACACGCTGACCGCGGCGGAGACGGGCACGCCTGAGCTGACCAACGCGACCTCGAGCGCCTTCAACATCACGCCGGCAGCGGCCCACCACCTGGCCTTCGGCGTCCAGCCGACCAACACCACCGCGGGCCAGGCCATCAGCCCGGCGGTGACGGTGCGGATCCTCGACCAGTTCGACAACCTGGTGACCACCAACACCGACAACATCACCGTCGCCATCGGGACCAACCCGGGCGGGGGCACGCTGTCGGGCACCAAGACGGTGGCTGCGGTCGGCGGGGTCGGCACCTTCAGCACCCTGTCCATCGAAAAGACCGGCACCGGCTACACGCTGACGGCGACGAGCGGCTCGCTCACCGGGGCCACCTCGAGCGCCTTCAACATCACGCCGGCAGCGGCCCACCACCTGGCCTTCACCACGCAGCCCAGCGCCTCCTACAGCGCCGATGACACCATCACCGTGGTCGTGTCAGTACAGGACGCCTTCAACAACACGGTGACCTCAGGACCCAACGCCGCCCGCACCATCGGCCTGACCCTCGGCGGGGGCAGCGTCGGCGCGGCCCTCGGCGGCACCGCCTCCAAGGCGGCGGTCGCTGGCGTGGCCACCTTCGCGGACCTCAACGTCCACAAGGTGGGCAGCGGCTACACCCTGACCGCTGCAGATACCGGCACGCCCGATCTGACCGACGCCACCTCGAGCGCCTTCAACATCACACCGGGGGCGGCCGCGAGGATTGCGCTCCAGGGCGCCACTGGAAACCTGGTCTCCGGCGCGACCCGAATCCTCACCGCCTACGTGCAGGACGGCTTTGGCAACACCGCTACGTCGGACGACACCAGCGTGGTCACCTTTGCCAAGACGGCCGGCACCGGCTCCGTCACCGGCCTCGGCACCGACACCGCCACCGACGGCGTGGCCACCAAGGTCGTCACCGGCAACCTGGTGGGCTCGGTCACCATCGCTGCCACCTCGGGCACGCTCACCGCGGGCACCGGCAACCCCATCACGTTCACAGTGGTTCCACGCGGTACGTCTGTCACGGTCTCGTCGATCACTTCTCCGCAGTACAGCGACCCCACGACGATCACTGCGACCGTCACCCCGGCTGCACTCGCGAACGGCGACCCGATCTCCGGCTCGGTGACGTTCTCCGTCGGTTCCACCGTGCTCGGTGTCGGCACCGTGTCTGTCGTCAGTGGCGTGGCTACCGCGACGATCGCCCCGAACATCATGCTGGCCCCCAACCTGTCCCCGCTGCCTCCGAGCTACGCCGTCACGGCTGAGTTTGCGTCGGGTGACGCTCGGTTCGGCGCCAGTCAGGGCACTGGCTCGCTGAGGGTCCGCCAGGAGGATGCGCGGACGACCTACACGGGCCCGCTCTTCTACGCCACTGCCTCGCCGACGACCTCGTCCGCACTTGTTCCCCTGTCAACGACGGTGCAGGACATCACCGCCGTCCTCCCGGGAAGCGATGCGAACGCCGGTGACATCCGCAACGCCGTGGTGAAGTTCGTGGACCGCGACAACGGCAACGCACTGCTGTGTACAGCTTCGCTCTCGCTGGTGAATCCCGCAGACAGCAAGACCGCCACCGCGAGTTGCAGCGCGACGCTCTCGACGGACAACACGGGAAGCACGCAGTACACCGTCGGGACGATCGTGTCGGGTTACTACACGCGGGATGTCCCGGATGACGACACGGTCGTGACGGTCTCGCTCCCTCTGGGCTCGAGCTTCATCACCGGTGGCGGCTACCTCGTCGCGACCAGCTCGGCCGGCCAACTCCCCGCTGCCCAGGGCAGCAGGTCGAACTTTGGCTTCAACGTCAAGTACAACAAGAGTGGGTCGAACCTCCAGGGCCACCTCAACGTCATCTACCGCAACGGCGGTCGCACATACCAGATCAAGAGCAACTCACTGACCTCGCTCGTTGTACCGCTGGACAGCGCGAACAAGCCGATCGGTACAGCAACCTTTGTTGCCCAAGTGAACGTCCAAGACGTCACGAACCCCCTCGCACCGACCTCCGTTCTTGGTGGGGGAACACTCAAGGTCACCATGTACGACAAGGGGGAGCCGGGGTCCGCCGACACGATCGGGATGACGTTGACGGCGAAGTCGGGTGCGCTCTTCTTCTCGACCAACTGGGTGAGCAACCAGACCGTGGAGAAGCTGCTCACCGGCGGCAATCTCGTCGTCCACTAGCGAACAGACCGTCCGACCAGACACGGGCAGAAGGAGCCGGCCGGGAGGCCGGCTCCTTCCGCGTGTGGACATTTGCCACCGCCGGTACCCTTGGCACCCCAAGGAGGGCGGGGGGATGGCGGTTGAGCGGGCACCGATACGAGTGATGCTGGTCGACGACCACGATCTCGTGCGCACGGGCGTCCGGGCGCTCGTCGACATGCAGCCCGACATGGAGACCGTCGCTGAGTCCTCCTCGGCGACGACGGCGGCGGAGATCGCCGAGCGCGCTCGGCCGGACATCGTGCTCATGGACGTACGTCTCGGCGACGGGAGCGGCATCGACGTCACGCGTGAGCTGCTCGGCCGGCTGCCCAACACCAAGGTCCTCATGCTCACCGCGATGGAGGACGACGACACGCTCTTTGCGGCCATCCAGGCCGGGGCGGCGGGCTACATGCTCAAGGCCGTGGCCAACGCGGACCTGGTGCGGGCCATTCGGACCGTGGCCGACGGTGGCAGCACCCTCGACACCGTGGTGGTCGGACCGGTGCTGGCCGAGTTGCGGCGCCAGCGCGCCGCGCACCAGGACGAGAAGCTGGCGCGCCTGTCGAGTCAGGAGGAGCGGGTGCTCGTCCTCATCGCCGGTGGCAAGTCGAACAAGGAGATTGCGTCGGAGATGCACCTGGCCGAGAAGACGGTGAAGAACTACGTGTCGAGCGTCCTGATGAAGCTCGAGGTGAGCGGTCGGGCCGAAGCCGCGGCCTACTTCTCCCGTCGTACGGCGACGCCGGGGGCCTGAAGGCGTCGCGGTAGCCTGACCGCTCCCGCCCGAGTAGCTCAGACGGCAGAGCAACGCACTCGTAATGCGTAGGTCAGCGGTTCGATTCCGCTCTCGGGCTCTACTTATTGTTCGGTCGCTGACGCTCCCTCACTGTCATCCTGCGCCGAGGGCGCCGCGCCTTCGGCGCAACGGATGACCGGCGGCCCAACCAAGGCGATGGGCGCACTCGGTTGGTGCCGCCGCTCTATTGCCGGTGCGCTCGCTGACGCTCCCTCACTGTCATCCTGCGCCGTGGGCGCCGCGCCTTCGGCGCCTACGGATGACCGGCGGCCCAACCAAGTCGATCGGCGCACTCGGTTGGTGCCGCCGCTCCTGCCGGCGTCGCGTTGTGCCTTCGGCACCGCCGGTCAGCCGGATCGCGCGCATCGGCTTGTGCGTTCGGGACCGTCGAGGGCGCCCGACGAGGTCTCTGGCGGCGGGTGCATTGCGTCCAATAAAGGACGTTGGTGGCGGAAGTGCCTGTGGAAAGCGGCAAGAAGCGCTCAGGTCGGTGGGCCGTGGGCCGAGAACGCAATGTGGATCCTGTGGTCCTGCGCGAGGTGTACCAACACGCGCCGCTGCCGTGGACACTCGTGGACCTGCAGGGGCGGATGGTCGCCGTCAATCCGGCGGCCTGTGAGTTCCTCGGTTATGCCGAGCACGAGCTGGTCGGACAGCTCACCCCAGTCGCAGCCCGGCCCGATGCACCGCGTCACCAGACGACCCGCGCGCTTGTCACCCATCTCCTCGATGGCACCATCGACCGCTACGAGGACGAGAAGCGCTTTGTCCACAAGAACGGCAATGAGGTCTGGGCCAAGCTGACCGTCACCGTCGTGCGCGACGACGACGGCGCGCCGCAACACGTCATGACGTTGTGGCAGGACATCACCTCGCGCAAGCAGGTCGAGGACGCGCTGCAGGTGGCGGAAGAGCGCTTCCTTGCGGCCTTCGAGCACTCACCCATCGGCATGGCCATCACCGACCTGGCCGGCGTGGTGCTGCAGGCCAACCGCGCCATGGCGGCGATCGCGCCGGCGAACGTCGGTGCCCGCTGCGAGCTCTTGCACTGCGAACCCGCCGACCTGCGTCAGCTGGTCGGACGAGCCGTGCCCTTCGTGCGCCATGAGCGGCCGTACGCCGACGAGCGGTCGCCCGGCCGGTGGGCCGAGGTCACCGCTGCTCTTGTCTGTCGGAGCGACGGTGTGCCGCTGTATCTGGTGTGGCACGTCGAAGACGTCACCGACCGCAGGCAGAGGGTGGACGAGCTCGCGTGGCGCGCCACCCACGACAACCTCACCGGCCTCCCCAACCGAGCGGTGCTGCTCGACCGTCTCGGGCGCGCCCTCGAACGACGGGACGGATCGGTGGCGGTGTTGTTCCTCGACCTCGACGGCCTCAAGGCCGTCAACGATCGCCTCGGCCACGAGACGGGGGATCGCCTGCTGGTCGCGGTCGCCGACCGCCTCCGCGAGACGCTGCGGCCTGCCGACACCGTGGCCCGGCTCGGCGGCGATGAGCTGGTCATCGTGTGCGAGGACCTCGACGTCGCCGGCGGCAGCGTCATCGCCGACCGGGTGCTCGACGCCGTCACGTCCGCCGGCCTGGAAGCGGTGGGCGCGCCGGTGACGGCCAGCATCGGCCTCGCGGTCGGCGCCACGGGCGCCAGCCCGGACGGGCTCCTCCACAAGGCGGACGAGGCCATGTACCGGGCCAAGGCGGCGGGTGGCGGTCGGGTGGCCGGCGCAGGGGCGAGCCGCTCGCCGAGCTGACGGAGCAAGGGCGGTAGGGACAAGAGCCACGGGTAGGGTGCTCCCGTGGCTGACCAGGCGACGTTCGCCGACCAGGCGATGGACCACATGTCCTCGCTCTACACGGCCGCGCTGCGCATGACGCGCAACCCCTCCGACGCCGAGGATCTGGTGCAGGAGACGTATCTGAAGGCGTATCGGGCCTTCAACAGCTTCCAAGAGGGCACCAACCTCAAGGCGTGGCTGTACAAGATCCTCACCAACACCTTCATCAACAGCTATCGGGCCAAGAAGCGGCGCCCCGAGGAGAGCGACCTCGACGACGTGGAGGACCTGTACCTCTACCGCCGGCTCGGTGGCCTCGAGGCGGCGACGGCCGGTCGCAGCGCCGAGGACGAGGTCCTCGACCACTTCACCGACGACGACGTCAAGGGTGCGCTCGAGGCCTTGCCCGAGCAGTTCCGCATGGCCGTCCTGCTTGCGGATGTCGAGGGTTTCTCGTACAAGGAGATCGCTGACATTCTCGACATCCCGATCGGTACGGTGATGAGTCGGCTCCATCGCGGAAGAAAGGCGCTGCAGAAGGCGTTGTTGGATTTCGGCATCGAGCGCGGTCTTGCGGTTCGAGGCGACGCTGTTCGAGATGGATCGGCACCCTGACAGGGCATGACTGACAGAGAAGGCATGGACGCAGATCACGGGGGCGAGCACATCAACTGCACCGAGGCGGTGCACGTGCTCTACCAGTTCCTCGACGGCGAGCTCACCGAGGTGCGGCGGGTCGAGATCCAGACGCACCTCCAGGCGTGCCTGCCCTGCTGGGAGGCCTTCGACTTCGAGGCAGAGATGAAGATCTTCATCGCCAAGAAGTGCCGGGACACCGCGCCCGACGGCCTGCGGGACCGGGTCATGCGCGCGCTGGGCCAGGATCCGGAGCGGCCGGAAGGAATGTTCGGCACCTGAGATCGGTTGACTGCGGCATGAGCGAGCGCGCAGTCCAGGGCACCCCGATCAGCGGGAACGAACGCCCATCCCGCAGCTTCAAGAAGGGGCGGGTCTGTGATGACCCCGGCTGCGCGACGCGCCTGTCGATCTACAACAAGGGCAACTACTGCTATCAGCACGAGCCCATGGCCGTCCCCCGCACGCGGGGGCGGAAGATCGCCTGAGCCCACCGCTACCATCAGGCCCATGCTGCTCGCCGCCAAGGTCTGGCACTACTGGGTCGCCTTCCCCCTCGTCGCCCTGGCCGCCGGTTCGATCATCGCCCTGATCATCGGGTACCTCGTGAAGGTCACCGGCGCCCGCTACCCGCGGCGGTGACGCCCGAGCCCGTCGCCTGGGACCTGGCCGAGAAGGTGGCGGTCCGTGTGGCGGGCCGCGACCCCTTCGCCTCCTCGTATCACTACGCCTCGCTGCAGCCGGACTTCGACGAGCTCACGGCCGAGGCCGAGGAGCTGGTTGCCATCGAGACGGGCCTGCGTTCGCTCGCCGGACCGGCCCGAGCGCGCGTCACCGACCGCGCCGGTTGGGTCCACGCCAACATCAACTCCTTCCGCCGCCTGCTTCGTCCGATCACCGAGCGCATCGGGCCCAAGATGGCGGCCTCGCCTGTGGCGCCTGTCGGCCGGGCCGTCGCTGGCGCTGAGCTCGGGACGCTGCTCGGTTGGATGTCGACGCGTGTCCTCGGCCAGTACGACCTCCTCCTCGTCGAGGACGAGGATCCCGAGGACCAGGACATCGTGTACTTCGTGGGGCCCAACGTGCTCGCCCTCGAGAAGCGCTTCGGCTTCCCGCCGCGCGAGTTCCGGCTGTGGCTCGCCCTCCACGAGGTCACCCATCGCGTGCAGTTCACAGGGGTGCCGTGGATGCGCGACCACTTCCGATCACTCGTCGAGTCCACGCTGTCGGCGGTCGATCCTGACCCCCGCCGCTTCGTCGAGGCCCTCAAGCGCGCCGTCGAGGAGATGCGCGCCGGCCGCAATCCCCTCGACGAGGGCGGCCTCATCGGCCTGCTGGCGACCGCGGAGCAACAGGAGGCGTTCCAGCGTGTGCAGGGGATGATGAGCCTGCTCGAGGGGCACGGCGACGTCACCATGGACCGCGCCGGTGCGGCCCGCATCCCGAGCGCGGAGCGGTTCAGCCGGGTGTTGCGCCAGCGCCGCAACGCAGTGCGCGGACCCGCCAAGGTGCTGCAGAAGCTGATCGGCCTGGAGGCCAAGATGAAGCAGTACGAACAGGGCGAGGAGTTCATCGCCGCGATCGAGCGCGTCGGCGGACCGGCGTTGCTCAACAAGGCATGGGACGGGCCGGACTCGTTGCCCACCATGAGCGAGATCCGCGATCCGGACAGTTGGATCAGACGCGTCGCTACGGGCTCCATGGCCCGCACCAACTAGGCGTCCTGACTACCCTGATGCCCGCGATGGCGACCGTCCTTGTGGTGGACGACGAAGACGACATCCGCGAGCTCGTGCGCATCAACCTCGAGCTCGACGGACACCGCGTCCTTTGCGCGGCGAACGGCGACGAGGCACTCGACGCCATGCGCCGTGACGCGCCCGACCTCGTGCTTCTCGACGTGATGATGCCGGGCCTCGACGGATGGGAGGTGCTCGGGTCGATCAAGGCCGAGTCGGACGCGGCGCTGGCGGCCACGCCGGTGATGATGGTCACCGCCCGAACCGACGACCTCGACCGCATTCGCGGTGCCATCGAGGGCGCCATCCAATACGTCACCAAGCCGTTCCAGGTCGGGCAGCTGCGCCAGATGGTGCGGGACGCGCTCGAGTCAGACGAGCCCGAGCTCGTCACCCGGCGGCGGGCCCAGCAGTCTGCGCTCGAGCAGCTCGCGCGCATCGAGCGCGGTGATCAGCGTGAGCAGCAGGGCGCCAGCGCCCCTCGTCCCCATCTGACCCGGTTGGAGACCACTCCGGTCTCGCCTCGTCCGCGCGCGTCGCAGGTCACGCCAGCGGCGCTGGCCACCCTGTCCGACAAGCAAGTCCAGCTGCTGGCGGCCGTGGCCGGCGCGTCAACCGTGCGCGACGCGGCGGCCGGCCTCGAGGTCAGCCGCTCCAACGTGTACGCGTCGCTCCGCCGCATCGCCCGCAAGCTCGGCGTGCGGTCGGTGCCGGAGCTCGTCAGCCTGGCCCGCGCCGGTGAGCTCTCCGCTGATCGCTCCTCTCCTTGAGCGCACGCGGTTCCCGACGCCGGGGACCGCGGTCACCTGCGCCGTCTCCGGAGGGGCCGACTCGTTCGCGCTGCTCGTGCTCGCGCGCGCCGCGGATCTCGACGTCACGGTTGTCCACGTCGATCACGGGCTGCGTCCCGAGTCGGGTGCCGAGGCCGACGTGGTGGCGTCCGCCGCGGCGCGGTTCGGGGCCACGTTCCGCGCCGAGCGGGTCACCGTCGAGCCCGGGCCCAACCTCGAAGCGCGCGCCCGTGCCGCGCGCTACTCGGTCCTGCCGACGGACGTCCTCACGGGGCACACCGCAGACGACCAGGCGGAGACGATGCTGCTCAACCTCCTCCGCGGCGCTGGCCTCGACGGTCTGGCGGGTATGCGGCCGGAACGCCACCCGCTGCTGCAGGTGCGTCGTGCCGAGACGGCGGCGCTGTGCGCCGACGTGGGCCTGACGCCGGTGCAGGACCCGAGCAATGCCGACCCCGTGCACCTGCGCAACCGCGTGCGCCACGAGCTGCTGCCGTTGCTCGCTGATCTGGCCGGCCGCGACGTCGTGCCCGTGCTGGCCCGTCAGGCCGATCTGCTGCGGGACGAGGCTGCCTACCTCGACGGACTGGCGGCTGCCGTCGACGCCACCGACGCACGCGCCCTCGCCGCCAGTCCCATCGCACTGGCCCGGCGCGCGTTGCGCGGCTGGCTGCGTACCGGCACCGTCCACCCGCCGGACGCGGCGGCCGTCGAGCGGGTGCTGGCCGTGGTCCGGAACGAGGCACGGGCGTGCGAGCTCAACGACGGGCGGCGCGTGACCCGCTCTCGCGGGCGCTTGGGGGTCGACCCCGCCTAACGTTCGACCCGATGCTGGAGCCGGACGCCAACCTGGGCGAGCTCGTCGTGCCCGAGGACGAGCTCCAGCACCGCATCGGCGAGCTCGGTGCCGAGATCACCAAGGACTATGCGGGCCGGGCGCCGCTGCTGGTCGGCGTGCTGAAGGGTGCCTTCGTGTTCATGAGCGACCTGGCCCGCGCCATCGACCTCCCGGTGGAGTTCGACTTCATGGCCGTCTCGTCGTACGGCAGCGCGACCAAGACGAGCGGCATCGTCCGCATCGTCAAGGACCTCGACCTCGATCTCACGAGCCGCGACGTCATCGTCGTGGAAGACATCGTCGACAGCGGGCTGACACTCGCGTACCTGCGCAAGAACCTGCTGGCGCGCAACCCGGCCAGCCTCGAGGTGTGCGCCCTGCTGGTCAAAGATGGCCTGCAGCGCGGCGACCCCGATCTCAGGTACGTCGGATTCAAGATCCCGCCCAAATTCGTGGTCGGATACGGCCTCGACGTGGCCGAGCGCTACCGCAACCTCCCTTATGTCTGCATGTACGTAGGACCGGGTGCACCGGTAGCCTGAGCAGACTGCCATGAGACGCCTCAACCGCAACACCGCCTTCTACGTCGTGCTCGCCTTGGTGGTGCTCGTCATCGCCGTGAGCTTCCTCACGGGTGGCGAGAGCCCGCAAAAGCTGACCCTCAGCCAGTTCGAAGGCCTCGTGGCCAAGGAACAGGTCAAGACGGCCCAGATCGTCGACGGAGACGACAAGGTCAAGGGTGAGCTCACCAACGGCAAGAAGTACGAGGCCAAGTACCCGGCTGAGTACGCCGACGAGCTCACGACCAGCCTGAAGGCTGCGGGCGTGAACTACGACGCGCAGCCGAAGAAGGAGAACCTCTGGCTGTCGTTGCTGCTCAACTTCCTGCCGTTCGTGTTGATCATCGGGCTGTTCCTCTTCCTGGTGAACTCGATGCAGGGCGGCGGCAACCGGGTGATGCAGTTCGGCAAGGCCAAACCCAAGATGGTGAACAAGGACCAGCCCAAGGTCACCTTCGCCGACGTGGCGGGCGCGGACGAGGCGGTCGCCGAGCTCCAGGAGATCAAGGAGTTCCTCGAGTCGCCCGGCAAGTTCCAGGCCATCGGGGCCAAGATCCCGAAGGGCGTGCTGCTGTACGGGCCGCCCGGCACCGGCAAGACGCTGCTCGCTCGCGCTGTCGCGGGTGAGGCCGGCGCGCCGTTCTTCTCCATCAGCGGGTCGGACTTCGTCGAGATGTTCGTCGGCGTCGGCGCCAGCCGGGTCCGCGACCTGTTCGAGCAGGCCAAGGCCAGCGCCCCGGCCATCATCTTCATGGACGAGATCGACGCGGTGGGCCGCCACCGCGGCGCCGGCCTCGGCGGTGGCCACGACGAGCGCGAGCAGACGCTCAATCAGCTGCTCGTCGAGATGGACGGCTTCGACACCAAGACCGGCGTCATCCTCATCGCCGCCACCAACCGTCCCGACATCCTCGATCCCGCACTGCTGCGGCCCGGCCGCTTCGACCGTCAGATCGTGGTCGATCGGCCCGACCTCGAGGGGCGCAAGGCCATCCTCCGGGTGCACGCCAAGGACAAGCCCCTTGCCGACGGTGTCGACCTGGAGATCCTGGCCCGACGCACGCCGGGCTTCACCGGCGCCGACCTGGCCAATCTCATGAACGAGGCCGCGCTCCTGTCCGCCCGCTACGACCGCCGCGCCATCGGCATGCGCGAGCTCGAGGAGGCCATCGACCGCGTCATCGCCGGGCCCGAGCGCAAGACGCGGGTGATGTCGGAGAAGGAGAAGTTGGTCATCGCCTACCACGAGGGCGGCCATGCGATGGTCGGTCACGTGCTGCCGCATGCCGACCCCGTGCACAAGGTCTCGATCGTGGCGCGCGGGCGCGCCCTCGGGTGGACGCTGTCACTGCCGACCGAGGACAAGTACATCGTCAGCCGGTCCGAGCTGCGCGATCAGCTGGGCGTGCTCATGGGCGGGCGCACGGCTGAGGAGCTCATCTTCGAGGAGCCCACCACCGGCGCGCAGAACGACATCGAGAAGGCCACCGAGATCGCCCGGGCCATGGTCACCGAGTACGGCATGAGTGAGGTGCTCGGCCCGCAGCAGCTGGGTCAGAAGCACGGCGAGGTGTTCCTCGGCCGCGAGTTCGGCCATCAGCCCAACTACTCCGAAGAGGTCGCGGCGCGCATCGATGCCGAGGTGCGCATGCTCATCGACCACGCCCACGAGGAAGCCCGGTCGATCCTCGTCCAGCACCGCAAGACGCTCGATGCCCTGGCCGCCGCGCTGATGGAGAAAGAGACGCTGGACACGCCGGAGCTCATGGAGATCCTCGGCGGTCTGCCTCCGTGGCCGAGCGGCAAGGCGACGACGACCAACGGTCCCGCCAAGCAGCGCGTGACCCGCCCCGCCAAGGCGCCCCGAACGGTGCGGCTCAAGCCCCGCCCCGCCACCTGATCGACAGTGCACGAGGCGGTGTGATGGATCCCGGCCGCATCGAGAAGGCCGTCCGCGAGATCCTCGAGGCCATCGGCGAGGACGCGGACCGCGATGGTCTGCGCGACACGCCCCGCCGGGTGGCCAGCATGTACGCCGAGGTCTTCTCGGGACTGCAGGGCGATCCCGACGAGCTGCTCACCGTCACGTTCGAGGCCAACCATGACGAGATGGTGATGGTCAAGGACATCGACCTCACGTCGCTGTGCGAGCACCATCTGGTGCCGTTCATCGGCAAGGCCCACGTCGCGTACATCCCGAACGAGGACGGTCGCATCACCGGGCTCTCGAAGCTGGCACGAGTCGTCGACGCCTACGCCCACCGGCCGCAGGTGCAGGAGCGGCTCACCACGCAGGTCGCCGACGCCATCGAGCGGGTGCTGCAGCCGCGGGGGGTGCTGGTGGTCATCGAGGCCGAGCACCTCTGCATGTCGATGCGCGGCGTCCGCAAGCCCGGGGCCCTCACCGTGACGTCGGCCGTCCGGGGCCAGTTCCTCAACGAGGCCACGCGCGCCGAGGCCATGTACCTCATCCACGGCAGGCGCTGAGCAGCAAAAAGGCAGATCCTGGCAGCTCCCCGGCTGTTTTCGACCGGTACATTTGGCGGTCATGGTCCGTCCGCTCGTCATGGGGATCCTCAACGTGACCCCTGACTCGTTCTCGGACGGGGGACGGTGGCTCGATCCCGAGGCGGCGATCGCCCGCGGCCACGAGCTGGTCGCCCAGGGGGCCGACGTGGTGGACGTGGGCGGCGAGTCGTCCCGGCCGGGAGCCGACCCGGTCGAGGAGGCCGAGGAGCTGCGCCGGGTCGTGCCGGTGATCCGGGCCCTGGCACCGCACGTGCGGGTCTCAGTGGACACGGTGAAGCCCGCGGTGGCGAGCGCCGCTCTCGACGCGGGGGCCACGCTCGTCAACGACGTGTCCGCCTCGCTGGCCGACGTGGCGGCCGCGCACGGCGCGGGCTGGGTGGCCATGCACATGCAGGGCGAGCCGCGCACCATGCAGGAGGCTCCGCGCTACGACGACGTGGTCGCCGAGGTGACGGCCTTCCTCGCGGAACGAGCCGAGCACGGGCGGGCCGCCGGCGTGGACGAGGTCTGGGTCGACCCGGGCATCGGGTTCGGCAAGACCGCGTCGCACAATCTGTCGCTGCTGCGCCACCTTCGTTCCCTGGTGGGCGCAGGCTCGCCGGTGATGGTGGGAACGAGTCGCAAGGGTTTCCTCGGACGCATCGCAGGTGATGCCGCACCCGAGGACCGGCTGGAGGGTTCGGTGGCCACCGCTGTCTGGGCCGCAGAGCAAGGGGCAGCGATGGTGCGCGTCCACGACGTCGCCGCCACCGTGCAGGCGATGAGAGTGGTCGGGTGAGATGCGCACAGGAGCCCGCGATGGGGGGCGAGCCCGAACGTCGGCGAGAGAGCCGGACGTGTGGGGCCCCAGCGCACCACAGCGAGCGCAGCTTGCAAGCGAGCGAATGTGACTGCGATGAAAGTGGTCGGGTCACGGCGATGAGCGTGGTGGCGAAGGCGATGCGAGGGACGTGAAGGCGATGCGAGGGAAATGGGCGGCCGGGATCTCACCGAGGTACTTCACCTGGGTGATCAAGGACCGCGTCGCGATCAGCGAACGGCCGGGGGGCTACTCGCGCAACCACCGGCGGGTGCGTCGACAGGAGGAGGTCATCTGGCTGCGGGAGCAGGGCTTCGACCGGGTCATCTCGCTCCTCGCGTCGCCCCACAACCTCTACGCCTACGACGAGCTCGGCGTGAAGTGGGCGCACTTCCCGTTCCCGCCTCACGCCGACCCCGTCGAGGTGCTGCCCGAGATCTTCCGCCATCTGCGGGCCGGCCTGGCCGCCAACGAACGGGTCCTCGTGCACATGGAGGAGCTGGGCGATCGGCTCATGGGGATCATGGCCGCCTTCCTCCTGTGGAACGGCATGCTGCCGTCGCCGCCCCAGGCCATCGCCATCGTGGAGCAGATGGTCCAACGGCAGATGGGGCCGCCGGGCCGCGAGCTCGTCGCCATCGTCCCGGAGCTGCCGAGACCGAAGTGACGGACGTCATCGAGCTGCGGGGCCTGTCGGTCATGGGTGTGCACGGGGTGCTGCCCGAGGAACAGACCCGAGCCCAACCGTTCGAGGTGGATCTGGACGTCGAAACCGACCTGGCCCCGGCGGGGCGGTCCGACCGTGTGGAGGACACGATCGACTACGGCGCGTTGGCCGAGCGGGCAACCGCCGTCGTGAGCGGTCAGCATTTCCAACTGCTCGAGCGCCTGGCCGAGCGCATCGCCGAGGTCGTGCTCGCCGATCCGCGGGCCGTGTCGGTCACGGTCGCAGTCCGCAAGCTGCGGCCGCCGGTGCCGGTGGACCTGGCGACGGCCGGCGTGCGCATCACGCGGCCCTGACGGCGCGTGCGCTCGTTCGTCGCCCTCGGGTCCAACCTCGGTGACCGGTGGGCGCGCTTGCGGGAAGCGCTGGCCGGGCTGCCCGACGTCGTCGCGGTATCGCCCGTCTACGAGACCGACCCGGTGGGCGGACCGGGCGGCCAGGGCGCCTACCTCAACGCCGTCGTCGAGCTGGACACGGAGCTGTCGCCCCGAGAGCTGCTGGAGCTCGGACAGGCCCTGGAGCGGGCCGCCGAGCGGGTGCGGTCCGAGCGGTGGGGACCCCGCACCCTCGACGTGGACGTGCTCCTGGTGGGCGACCTGGTGGTGGACGAGCCGGACCTGCAGGTGCCGCACCCCCGGATGTGGAACAGGGACTTCGTGCTGGTTCCCCTTCGGGACCTGGCACCCGACCTGGTGCCTGAGCCGCCCGTTGGCACAGGGGTGCGCCTGGCCGGTATCCTGTAGTCAGCACGAACGGCACCCCTTCGGGGGCTGGAACGTGGAGGACTTCGCTTGCAGAACGCGCGCATCGTCGGGCCGGGCCGAGCCGGCCGCGCCCTGGCCCAGGCCCTCGTTGCCGCGGGCTGGACGGTCGAGCCCCTGGTCGGTCGCGGCGACGACCTGACCGGCGCCGCAGAGGGCGTCGACCTGCTCGTGATCGCCACGCCCGACGGCGCGGTCGCCGAGGTGGCGGCCGCCGTGCGCCCTGTCGCGTCCACCGTCGTGGCCCACCTGGCCGGTTCACTGGGCCTGGACGTCCTCGCGCCCCACGGGCGACGGGCGTCGGTGCACCCCCTCGTGTCGCTCGCGGGCGACGGTGCCGCGGCGAGGCTGCGGGGCGCCTGGTTCGCGGTGGCCGGCGATCCGGTGGCGCGCGATGTCGTGGCCGCGCTCGAAGGCCACGCCGTCGAGGTCCCCGACGACCAGCGGGTCGCCTACCACGCCGCTGCATGCGTGGCCTCCAACCACCTCGTCGCCCTGCTGGGCCAGGCCGAGCGCATCGCCGCGTCGGCCGGCGTCCCCCTGGAGGCCTACCTCGACCTCGTCCGCGGCACCGTCGAGAACGTCGCCGCACTCGGCCCCGCCGCCGCCCTCACCGGCCCCGTCGCCCGCGGCGACTGGGCCACCGTCGACCGCCACCTTGCCGCCCTCGACCCGTCCGAACGCCCCACGTATGAGGCCATGGCGTCCGAAGCAGCTCGACTTTTTCGCGATCCGACCGGATATGCCGGTCAAATCGCGAAAAAGTCAGCAGGAATCGTCGTGCTCGACACGATCGACGGGTTCCGCAAGGCGATGGAGGCGGAGCGGCACGGGGGACGCACGGTCGGGCTGGTGCCGACGATGGGCTACCTGCACGAGGGGCACGCGTCGCTCATCCGAGCCGCGGCGCGCGACAACGACGTGGTCGCAGTGACGATCTTCGTGAACCCGCTGCAGTTCGCGGCCAACGAGGACCTGTCGAGCTACCCGCGCGATCTCGAGCGCGACCTGCGCGTTGCCGAGGGGGCCGGGGCGACCCATGTCTTCACGCCCAGCACGCAGGAGATGTACCCGGGTGAGGTGCTCACGAGCATCAACGTGGCCGAGGTCAGCGAGGGGCTGGAGGGCGTTTCACGTCCCACGCACTTCGCGGGCGTGGCCACGGTCGTCGCCAAGCTGTTCGCCATCGCCGGTCCGTCGAAGGCGTACTTCGGCGAGAAGGACTGGCAGCAGCTGCAAGTCGTGCGTCGCATGGCGCACGACCTGTCGCTCCCCGTCGAGGTGATCGGCTGCCCGATCGTGCGCGAGGCCGACGGCCTCGCCATGTCCAGCCGCAACGTCTACCTGTCGTCGGACGAACGCAAGGCCGCCACCGTCCTGCACCGCGCCCTCGAAGCGGGGGCGCAGGACGTTGCGCACGCGCGCAAGGTGATGGCCGCGACCGTCGCCACTGAACCGCTCGCCGTCCTCGACTACGCCGAGGTCGTCGAGACCGACACCGAGCATCGCCTGCTCATTGCCGCCCGTCTGGGCACGACCCGACTCATCGACAACACAGGAGTAGCCAAGTAGATGCGCCGCCGCATGATGAAGTCCAAGATCCACCGGGCGACGGTCACGGACGCCAACCTCAACTACGTCGGGTCGATCTCCCTCGACACGCGCTTGATGGAGTTGGCCGACATCCTCGAGTGGGAGCAGGTCACCGTCGTCGACATCAACAACGGGGCGCGGTTCGAGACCTACGCCATCCCCGGCGGCGCGGGCGAGGTCTGCCTCAACGGCGCCGCGGCCCGCTTGGTGCACCCCGGCGACAAGGTGATCGTCATCACCTATGCCGACTACGAGGACGCTGAGCTGGCTGAGGGCTTCGAGCCCAGGGTGGTGCACGTCGACGACGTCAACGCGCCTCACCCCGAGCTCGAGATTGCCTAGCGACGCCCTCGACCTGCTCGTCCTGGGCAGCGGGGTGGCCGGGCTGTCGGCCGCTGTGCAGGCCGCGGCCGAGCCGGGGGTGCGCGTCGGCGTGCTCACGAAGGCCGAACTGGCCCAGGCCGCGACAAGGTGGGCCCAGGGCGGCGTGGCCGCAGTGCTGGGTGGCGACGAGGACTCCACCGATCTCCACCTGGCCGACACCCTGCAAGCGGGCGCGGGCCTGTGCGACGTCGACGCCGTGCGCGTGCTCGTCGACGAGGGTCCGGCGCGCGTCAACGAGCTGATCGCACTCGGCGCGGTGTTCGACCGCGACCACGAGGGGGGCCTGCTGCTCGCCCGCGAGGGTGGGCATTCGATGGCCAGGGTCGTGCACGCGGGCGGCGCCGCGACCGGCGTGGAGATCGAGCGGGCCCTGGTCGACGCGGTTCGGGCGACCGCGGCCGCGGTGATGGAGGGCTGCTTCGCCCTCGATCTCATCGTCGAGGACGGTCGGTGCAAGGGCGTCACCGCGTTGGACGCCGACGGCAACGCCTGTGAGGTCCGGGCTACCAATGTCCTTGTGGCGACCGGCGGCGCTGGCCAGCTCTTCTGGGTCACGACCAACCCACCCCAGTCGACGGGCGACGGCGTCGCCATGGCCCTGCGGGCCGGCGTGGCGGTGGCGGACGTGGAGTTCATGCAGTTCCATCCGACAGCGCTGCACCACCCGGCCATGCCCAAGCCGCTGCTGTCCGAGGCCCTGCGGGGGCACGGTGCGCTCCTGCGCGACCTCAATGGTGATCAGTTCGTCGACGAGCTGGCGCCCAGGGACGTGGTGAGCCGGGCCATGGCCGCGCGCATGATCGAGCAGGGCACCGACCACCTGTGGCTCGATGCCACCGGGCTCGAGCGCTTCGACGAGCGCTTCCCGACCATCGCCGCGTCATTGCGCGCCGTCGGCCTCGACCCCGCGACCGATTGGCTCCCGATCGCTCCCGCGGCCCACTACCTGTCGGGCGGCATCGTCACCGACCTCGACGGCGCCTCGTCCATGCCCGGCCTGTGGGCATGCGGCGAGGCCGCGTGCACGGGGGTGCACGGCGCCAACCGCCTCGCCTCCAACTCGTTGCTCGAAGGGATGGTGTTCGCCCCGCGCGTGATCGAAGCCATCGCGGCGGGCAAGGACGGCCCCGCCGCGACCGGCGCCATGCGCGCCGTGCTCGGCGCCGACACCGACATCCCCGGCCGCCCTCTGCGCCTCAACAACGAACCGGGATGTGATTCCACCCCCTGGGACGGCGAAAATACCGCCGAGAACGATGCGGGCAAGGCCCGAGAGCGCATCCAGCGGGCCATGACCACCGGCGCAGGGGTGCTCCGGGACGCAGCGTCGTTGGCGCAGACGGCGGCGGTGTTGGCCGACGCGCGGGTCGAAGGCAAGACGCCGGCGTGGCAGGAGGTGCGCAACCTCACGGAAGTCGGGCTGGCCCTCGTCGCGGCCGCCACTGCACGCGAGGAGAGCCGCGGCGCCCACACGCGCGCCGACCATCCGAGCCCGTCGGACGCGTTCCGGTGCAGGCTGGTCCTCAATGGCTGACGTCCACCCGCCCATCTTCCTCGTGCGCGACGCGGTCAGGCGCGCCCTGGCCGAGGACATGACACCGCTCGGCGACATGACCGCCAGCCTGCTCACCCCTGAGCAGCACGGACGGGCCGGCCTGGTCGCCCGGGACGCTGGCGTGGTGGCCGGCCGCCTGTGCGCCGAGGAGGCGTTCAAGCAGGTCGACGACACGCTGCGCACCACCTGGCGCTACGACGACGGCGGCGAGGTGACTGCGGGCGACGTCATCGGCGAGGTGGCCGGGCCGCTGGCGTCGATCCTCACCGCCGAGCGCACCGCCCTCAACTTCATGTGCCGCTTGTCGGGCATCGCCAGCCTCACCCGGCGCTACGTGCGAGCGGCGAAGGGCAACGCGCGCATTCTCGACACCCGCAAGACGACCCCGGGTCTGCGGGCGCTCGAGAAGGCCGCGGTGCGCGCCGGGGGCGGCGCCAACCACCGCGGGTCGCTCTCGGACTTCATCCTGATCAAGGACAACCACCTGGGCGGAATGGCCATCGCCGACGCGGTACGGCGAGCGCGGCTGCAGTGGCCGCTGCGCACCGTCGAGGTCGAGTGCGACCACATCGACCAGGTGCGCGAGGCCCTCGAGGTGCGGGTCGACGTGATCATGCTCGACAACATGACGCCGCCCATGGTCGAGGAGGCAGTGCGCATCGTCGCCGGTGCCTGCCCCGTCGAGGTGTCAGGTCGCGTCAGCCTGGAGACGGTGGAGGCGTATGCCGAGGCGGGCGCGAACTTCATCTCCGTCGGCGCCCTGACCCACTCCGCGCCCATCCTCGACATCGCCCTCGACCTGGAGCCCTGACGTGCTGGTCGTCATGGACGTCGGCAACACGCAGACCGTCATCGGGATCTACGGCGAGGACGCGCCGGAGATGCTCGACCACTGGCGTACCGCGACCAACCCCGAGCGCACGTCGGACGAGTACGCCCTGCTCCTCGGACAGTTCCTCGACCTCGGCGGGTACGACATCGACGACGACGTCACCGGTCTGGCCGTCTCGTCCACCGTGCCGCGGGTGACGGCCGCGATCGAGGAGATGAGCAATCGCCACCTCGGGTTCCGGGCCCTCATCCTTGGCGGCGCAGGCGTGCGCAGCGGCATGCCGATCCTCTACGAGAACCCGAGGGAGGTCGGGCCCGACCGCATCGCGGATGCCGTTGGCGCGTACGACCTCTACGGCGGCCCCACCATCGTCATCGACTTCGGTACCGCCACCACGGTCGAGGCCGTGTCAGGGAAGGGCGAGTACCTCGGGGGCGCCATCTGCCCGGGGATCGAGATCAGCCTCGACGCCCTGTTCAGCCGGGCCGCGTCCCTGCATCGGGTGGCGTTGGCCGAGCCCCGCAACGTGATCGGAAAGACGACCAACGAGTCGATCCAATCCGGAGTCCTGTACGGGTACGCGGCCATGGTCGACGGGCTGTGCGAGCGGGTCGAGCGTGAGATCGGCGACGCCACCGTCGTGGCGACCGGCGGGCTGGCCGAGCTCATTGCCCCCTACACCAAGGTCATCGACCACATCGAGCCGTGGCTCACGCTCCAGGGGCTGCGGATCATCTTCGAGCGCAACCGCACCGAGAAGTAGCGGTGCGTCCCGCATCTGGCGGCGCGATTGCGGCGAGCCAGCGGCGTCATCTGGCAAGGCCGCAGGACGAAGGAGTAGCCGTGCGCTCTTTTGAGGACGAGAACGCAGCCAGGGGCGTCGCTGGCCGTTGGAATCGCCCGTGCAGATGCGGGCCGTACCGCTAACTTCCGTCGCAGCCATGGACGTGCCCTACCGCTTCGAGCGGACCCGTGACGCGGCGTCGCTGCACGACGAGTTCGACGTCATCGACGCGGGCGCGGAGACTGGCGTCGAGGTGTCGGTCGCGGGTCGAGTGATGCTGCACCGGCCATCCGGCAAGCTCGCTTTCAGCAGCCTGGTGGACTCGAGCGGTTCCGTCCAGCTGTTCGCCACGACCAATGACACGGCCCGCTTCGACGAGTTCGGCAAGCTGTCCCTCGGAGACTGGATCGGTGCTGTCGGCCAGGTCGTGAAGACCCGCAAGGGCGAGCTCAGCGTCAAGGTCCGGGACTGGATGCTGCTGGCCGAGGCCCGCCGACCCTTCCCGGACAAGTGGCACGGCATGACCGACGTCGACACGCGCTACCGGCAGCGCTACGTCGATCTGTGGGTGACGCCTGAGGCGCGCCAGACCTTTCTCCTGCGCAGTCGGCTTCTCAGTCTCATGCGGCGCTGGCTGGAGGAGCGTGGCTTCATCGAGGTCGAGACGCCGATCTTCCACACCATCCCCGGCGGTGCACTGGCCAAGCCGTTCATCACCCACCACAACGCCCTCGACATGGAGCTCTATCTCCGCATCGCCATCGAGCTGCACCTGAAGCGCCTCATCGTCGGCGGCTTCGAGAAGGTGTTCGAGATCGGGCGCGTCTTCCGCAACGAGGGGATCGGCCCCCGTTGGAATCCCGAGTTCACGATGCTCGAGCTGTACGAGGCCTACGCCGACTACCACGACGTGATGGCCCTCACCGAGCAGCTCGTCGCCTTCCTCGCCACCGAGCTGACAGGCTCCACCACCCTCACCTACGGCGACCGCGCGCTCGACCTCGCGCCACCGTGGCGGCGAGCTTCACTCTCCGATCTCGTCGAGGAGCAGACAGGGCTGCGCGTCGACGTGCGCATGGACGTCGAGGACCTGCGCCGCATCGCGCGCGACGTCGGCGTGGAGAAGATCGACGAGTCGTGGGGCTCGGGCAAGCTCGTGCTGGAGATCTACGAGAAGACCACCGAAGGCGAGCTGTGGGGTCCTGTGTTCGTCATGGACTACCCGCAGGAGGTCTCGCCCCTCGCGCGCGTGCACCGCGAGGTGCCGGGCCTGACGGAGCGGTTCGAAGCCATCGTGGCCGGGCGTGAGCTGTGCAACGCCTTCAGCGAGCAGACCGACCCCGACGCGCAACGCGCCCAGTTCGAAGGTCAGGCCCGGATGAAAGCGGCGGGCGACGAGGAGGCCATGGTCGTCGACGAGGACTTCCTGCGCGCCCTCGAGTACGGCCTGCCGCCCACTGGCGGCCTCGGCATCGGGATCGACCGGCTGGTGATGCTCTTCGCCGACGCCCACAACATCCGCGACGTGATCCTCTTCCCGACCCTCAGACCCGAGCAGGACTGACTTCGAGAACGCGACTCACCACGCCGGGTCGGTGTCGCCGGTCTGGTCGGTGACCCGCGTTGACCCGCTGCCGTCCGTGCGTCGAGTGTGGATGCCCACTTCCCCCGTCGGCGGCGTCTGGTACGCGACCGCGTCGCCCGCCGGTGACCACGCGGGCTGGCTGCCACCGCCGAAGGTGAGCTGCTGGAACCCGGCACCGCTCGGATCGACGATGCCGACCTCGGTGCGATTGCCGATGACGCTGGCGAAGGCGATGCGTCCGGTGCGGCCCCAGCTCGGCTGCATGGCGCGTGATCGGGCCATGGTGATGCCGGTGCCGTCGGAGCGGGCCCGCAGCACGTTGCCCTGCCAACTGAACGCCAGCTGGCACCCGTCGGGTGACCACGTGGGTGACGCCAGCGGCTCGGCCACGTCGATGGCCAACTCGTCAGCGCCCCCGTTGGCGCCGATGGTGCGGATGTCGTCGGCGCGCACGAACGCGATGACGCGCCCGTCGTAGGACCACGCCGGCGAGCTGTCGGCGTCGGTCAGGCGCGACGGGACCGCACCCTGGACCGCGGTCATCACGAACAGGCCACCGTCGCGGACGAAGGCGATGCGCGTGCCGTCGGGCGACCACGCCGGCCCCTGTTCCACGGCGGAGCTGTTGGTGAGGTTGTTCGCGCTCCCGCCCCCGGCCGCCGGTGCGATCCAGATGTCGCCACCGCGCACGAAGGCGATCTGTCGGTCGACCGCTGCGAGGGCGTCGCTCGGCGTGCACGCGCTGGCGGGGGCGGAGCCGGGGACCACCGTGGTGGTCGTCGTCTGCGGTGCCGTCGTGGTCGCGCGGGTCGGTGGCCGCGTGGTTGTGGGGGAGGCGCGCCGTGTGGTGGCCGTGGACCTGGCCCCAGCGGAGACGCGGGCTGCCGTCGTCACTGTCGCGCCCTGCACGACAGCGGTGGCCGGTTGGGTCGTGGTCGGATCGACGTAAGGCGGATACACGTGCTCGGTCGTCTGCGTCGTCGTCGGCGCGGGCCGACGCGTCACCGGGGGCCGGCCTGTCGTGGCGACCTGTGACCCGTCGCCGTTGGTGAGCGCGATGGGAACGGCGATGGCCAGCAGCATGAAGCTCAGCGCCGCCGTTCCGAGGAAGGCGCGCCGCTCGCGTCGCAGTCGCCGGCCGCGGTGCAGCACGCGGTCGTAGAGGGCGTCGGCCGACTCGATGGAGGCGAGGGGCGGCGGCTCAGGCGGCAGAGACACCCTCGCCCCCGATCCTCAGTCGCGCCCGCAGGTCGGCCAACCCTTCGCGCACCGCGGCCCGCGCCGACTCCGGCGTCATGCCGAGCGCCAGGCCGACCTCGTCCTCGGTGAGGGAGGTCAGATAGCGCAGCGCGACCGCGTCGCGGGTCCGCGCGGGCAGGGAGGCCACGGCGAGCCCGAGGTCGTCGACGCCACGACTGTCCTCGCTGATGGACTCGCTCGCCAATCCCACCGTCGTGCGAAGGGCCCACCCCTCTGGGTGCGGGAGCGAGCGGACTCGCGACCATCTCGCGTAGCACCGGGCCAGCGCCTCGGTGGCTGCCGCCTCGGCCCGGGCGTCGCTGCCGAGGAGCCGCTTGGCGAGCGCGTGGCAGTGGCGATAGAGCGGTTCGAAGAGCTGCTGGAACTCCACCGTGTCCCCGCCTGCCATGGCCTCCAGTATTCGTCAGTCCGACCTGAGACGCCTGTCGGATCGGGCAAACCACCCAGAGTGGTTAGATCGGCACAGACTCAGACGGGCACCCCATCCAGCAGCCGGTGACCGAGCGGCGCGAGCTCGGCTCCAGCCTCACCGAGCGCGCCGAGGGCGTCGGCCGCCTTGTCGGCCCAGCGCCGGGCCACGCCAAGCGTCGCGTCCACGGCTTCGGTCGAGGCGATGATGCTGCGGGCCTTGTCCCGCTCGGGCTCGCCCAGGGGCCGGCCAAGGATGGCCCGCAGGTCGCCCCCGGCCTCGGGAACCGCGAGGGCCCGGATGGTGGGCAGGGTGTAGACGCCCTCGACCAGGTCGTGACCGGCCGGTTTGCCCAGCGACGCCTCGGTGCCGACCACGTCCAGCACGTCGTCCACCATCTGGAACACCATGCCAAAGGCCTGGCCGAAGGCGGTGAGGGCGTCCACGACAGGCCGTGCGGCGCCGGCCGCGAGGGCACCGATGCGGGCCGACGCGGCCATGAGGGCGGCCGTCTTGCCGCCGATCGAGGCGAGATAGGCCTCTTCGCTGCGGGCGACGTCGTAGGCAGTGCGCAGCTCGCTGACCTGACCTTCGCAGAGGCGCCCGATGGTGGCGGCGAGGAGCTGCGCGACCTCGGTGCCCAGGGCCGCGGCCAGCTCGGAGGCCCGGGCCAGCAGGAAGTCGCCAGCCACGATGGCCACCAGGTTGCCCCAGCGGGCGTTCACGCTCTCCACACCCCGTCGGATGGTGGCTTCGTCCATGACGTCGTCGTGGTACAGGGAGCCCAGGTGCACGAGCTCGACAGAAACCCCGCCCTGAATCACGTCATCGGAGATGTCGTTTTGCACCGTGCCTGCGGCCGCGACCGCGAGTGCGGGACGCAGGCGCTTGCCGCCCGCTTGCACCAGGTGACCCGCCACCTCCGTCAGGAAGACATCCTCGCTGGTCACCGACCCGCGCAGGGCGTCCTCCACGCGGTTCAGGTTTTCCTCCAGGTGGGGAAGGTTCAGGAGGCTTCCGAGGTTGACCACAGGCTAAGGAAGTTACTGTTCGAGGTCGATCAAAGGACAACCGGAGGGCGAGTCCCAAGGAAACCGGCCCCGACTAGAATGGCGAGTGGAAGCCCTCCATAGGAAGGCGGTTTCTCTTTGTTCGAGCGCTTCACCGACCGAGCCCGACGAGTCCTCGTCCTGGCCCAGGAAGAGGCGCGGCTCCTCAACCACAACTTCATCGGCACCGAGCACATCCTGCTCGGGCTGATCCACGAGGGTGAGGGTGTCGCTGCGAAGGCTCTCGAATCTCTCGGCATCTCCCTCGAGGCGGTGCGCGAGAAGGTCGAGGAGACCATCGGGCCTGCCGGGTCGTCCACCACCGGGTCCCCCCCGTTCACACCGCGCGCCAAGAAGGTGCTGGAGCTGTCGCTCCGCGAGGCGCTGCAGCTCGGTCACAACTACATCGGCACCGAGCACATGCTCCTCGGCCTCGTCCGCGAGGGCGAAGGCGTGGCCGCCCAGGTGCTGGTCTCGCTCGGCGCCGACCTCTCCCGCGTGCGCCAGCAGGTGATCCAGCTCCTCTCCGGCTACGCCGGGGGCAAGGAGGGCGCCGCCTCGGGCACGACGAGCGGCAGCACCGAGACGCCTTCGGGCTCGCCTGTGCTCGACCAGTTCGGTCGCAACCTCACCACCCTCGCCCGCGAGAAGAAGCTCGACCCCGTCATCGGACGGGACCGCGAGATCGAGCGGGTCATGCAGGTGCTCTCCCGCCGCACCAAGAACAACCCTGTCCTCATCGGTGAGCCCGGCGTCGGCAAGACGGCCATCGTCGAAGGCCTGGCCCAGCGCATCGTGGCCAATGACGTGCCCGAGACGCTGCGGGCCAAGCAGCTCTACACCCTCGACCTCGGCGCGCTCGTCGCCGGCTCCCGCTACCGCGGCGACTTCGAGGAGCGCCTCAAGAAGGTGCTGAAGGAGATCCGCACCCGCGGCGACATCATCCTGTTCATCGACGAGCTCCACACCCTCGTGGGTGCGGGCGCGGCCGAGGGCGCCATCGACGCCGCGTCGATCCTCAAGCCCATGCTTGCCCGCGGCGAGTTGCAGACCGTCGGCGCCACCACGCTCGACGAGTACCGCAAGCACCTCGAGAAGGACGCTGCTCTCGAGCGCCGGTTCCAGCCCATCAAGGTCGACGAGCCGTCGCTCACGCACACCATCGAGATCCTCAAGGGCCTGCGCGACCGGTACGAGGCGCACCACAGCGTCACCATCACCGATCAGGCGCTCGTCGCCGCGGCCAACCTGGCCGACCGCTACATCTCGGACCGCTTCCTGCCCGACAAGGCCATCGACCTCATCGACGAGGCGGGCTCGCGCCTGCGCATCCGCCGGATGTCGACGCCGCCCGACTTCAAGCAGCTCGAGGGCGAGATCAGCCGCATCCGCAGCGAGAAGGAAGCGGCCCTCGACCGTCAGAACTTCGACCTGGCCAAGAAGCTCTCCGAGCAGGAGAAGGAGAAGCTCGAGCGCAAGCTCACCCTCGAGGCCGAGCTGCGCGCGTCGGGCAACGAGCCCTTCGACGTGGTCGACGAGGAAGTGATCGCCGAGGTCCTCGCCAACTGGACCGGCATCCCCGTCTACAAGCTCACCGAGGAGGAGACGGCCAAGCTCCTCCAGATGGAGGATGAGCTGCACAAGCGGGTCATCGGCCAGGAGGACGCCCTCAAGGCGCTCAGCCGGGCCATCCGCCGCACGCGGGCCGGGCTCAAGGATCCGAAGCGCCCCAGCGGCTCGTTCATCTTCCTCGGCCCCACGGGCGTCGGGAAGACCGAGCTGGCCAAGGCGCTGGCCGAGTTCCTCTTCGGCGACGAGAGCTCGCTCATCCAGCTCGACATGTCGGAGTACATGGAGAAGCACACCGTCTCCCGCCTCGTCGGCTCGCCCCCGGGCTACGTCGGCTACGAGGAAGGCGGCCAGCTCACCGAGGCCGTGCGCCGCAAGCCGTTCTCGGTCGTGCTCTTCGACGAGATCGAGAAGGCCCACCCCGACGTCTTCAACACGTTGTTGCAGATCCTCGAGGACGGTCGCCTCACCGACGCCCAGGGCCGCACTGTCGACTTCAAGAACACCGTGCTCATCATGACGTCCAACCTCGGCACCGCCGATCTCCGCAAGGCGGGCATCGGCTTCGCCAAGACCACCGAGGCCGTCACCTACGAGCGCATGAAGGAGAAGGTCAACGACGCCCTCAAGCAGCACTTCCGGCCTGAGTTCCTGAACCGCATCGACGAGGTCATCGTCTTCCACGAGCTGACGACGGTGGAGATCACCGCCATCGTGGACCTGATGATCAAGCGGGTGAAGGACCAGCTGGAGGGGCAGGGCCTGGGCCTCGAGCTCACGCCCAACGCCAAGCTGCTGCTGGCCGAGAAGGGCTACGACCCCACCCTCGGCGCCCGGCCGCTGCGCCGTGCCATCCAGCAGATGATCGAGGACCCGCTGTCCGAGCGCATCCTCTGGAAGGAGTTTCGGGTCGGCGAGACCATCGTCGTCGACACCGAGCCCGACGAGGAGAACGGCGGCATGAAGATCGCCTTCCACTCGGTCGAGGGCTTCGAGCCCCCGCCCGTCGAGCTGGCGGGTGCCGGCTCGGAGTAGCGATCAACCTGAACGCCATCTGACCCCACCGGACTAGTCCGGTGGGGTCATTTGCTTTTTGGGCCTATCCGGCGCCTTTGTCCGTATCTAACGTGCACCGAACAAACGGCGGCTCCTCTGGGGGGAATTTCATGCGGCGTCTCGCGTGTCTCGGTGTCATTGCAGCGACGGTTCTGCTCGTCCTCGGGCTCGATCCCGGGGTCTCGGCGGCCGACAAGCCCGCCGCTCCTCCCGGGCAGGCCAAGCGCACCTGCGTCGCCCCGGCGGCCGGCGAGGCCGCGTGTCACGCCGAGGTCTCCACCGACGCCAACGGCACCCCGCTGGCCAACCAGGCCACGCCCCTTCCGTCGGCCAAGCAGCCGGCTGACATCCAGAGCGCGTATGGGCTCCCGACGACCGCGACGAACCCGCCCAGCGGGCCGACCGTCGCCATCGTCGACGCCTACAACGACCCGGCGGCCGAAGCAGACCTCGGCGTCTACCGCGCCAGGTACAACTTGCCGCCCTGCACGACCGCCAACGGGTGCTTCAAGAAGGTCAACCAGCGCGGCGGCACCGCCATGCCGGCCACGAACGCGGGTTGGGCCACCGAGATCTCGCTCGACCTCGACGCGGTCTCGGCCGCGTGTCCCAACTGCAAGATGCTGCTCGTCGAGGCCGACAACGCGTTCACCACCAGCCTCGCCGCCGCCGTCGACTACGCGGCGTCGCAACACCCGGCGGCCATCTCCAACAGCTACGGCGGCCCCGAGTACTCGAGCACCTTCGCGTCGTACAACCACCCCGGCATCGCCATCACGGTGAGCTCGGGCGACAGCGGGTACGGCGTCGAGTCCCCCGCGTCGGCCGGCACCGTGATCGCGGTTGGCGGCACCAGCTTGCAGAAGGATTCGAGTCTGCGAGGATGGACCGAGACGGCGTGGTCGGGCGCCGGCAGTGGCTGTTCGGCGTCCACTACGAAGCCCACGTGGCAGACACAGTCGGTGTGCGCTCGACGCGCTGTCGCCGACGTGGCGGCGGTCGCCGATCCCAACTCCGGCTTGTCCGTGTACGACAGCGTCAAGTACCAGCGCCAGTCCGGATGGCAGCAGTACGGCGGCACCAGCCTGGCCGCGCCGATCATCGCTGCGGTGTACGCCCTCGGTGGCAACCTCGGTGGTTATCCCGCGCAGTGGACGTGGGGACACGCCAGTGGCCTCAACGACGTCCTGAGCGGGTCCAACGGCAGTTGCAGCCCCGCTGCGCTGTGCAAGGCGGGCGTGGGCTACGACGGTCCCACCGGGCTCGGCACGCCCAACGGGACGAGCGCGTTCTAGCGCGTCAGAAGGTGACGAGGACGTCGGACGAACACGTCGTCGTGCTCCCGGCCGCGCACACCCGGTAGGTGCGCGTCGTGCCGGACGACAGCTTCGTGCCGAGCTTGTCGGTGTCGGCGCCGTCGTTGGCAGTCGTCTTGATGAGTGACAGCGCGCCGCCCGATGTGCTGTTCCGCCAGATGTCGACGTTGGTACCCGCCGCGCCGGACCACGTGAGCTTCACCTTGGACTTGGTGCCGCTGTCGTAGGTGCCGGGTGTGCCGGCGGCGGTGATCGACCCACCGGTTCCGCCGCCCGAGGAGGGCAGTCCGGTGCCGCCCAGGAACGACAGGTCGAGGAGTGGCTCCTGACCGCCGTCGCCCTTGTCACCCGACCAGCCGTCGTTGCCGTGGCCCAGCACGGCGTCGCGCGCCTGGGACACCGTGTCGTCGGGATGCCCCGCGAACCAATCGGCGAAGGCACCTGTCACATGCGGTGTGGCCATCGACGTGCCGCTGAGGGTCTTGGTGCCGCCGCCCTTCCACGTGGAGAGGATGCAGACGCCGGGAGCGATGATGTCGACGTCGGGCCCGTAGTTCGAGAAGTCGGCCAGCGTGTCGTCCTGGTCGGTCCTGCACGTGGCATTGCCCAGTCCGCCCGGCTTGCCGTCGAAGTCGGCGAGGGCGGAGACGGTGACGACCTGGTCGTAGGCAGCGGGGACGTGATGGGAGGCGTTGTCGCTCTCGTTCCCTGCGGCGACCACGACCGGGACACCAGCGTTCACCACGCCGCAGATGGCGTTGTGCAGGGGGTCGTTGCCGCCACAGCTGCTGTCACCGCCAGGCCCGCCGAGGCTCATGTTGGCGACGTCGATGGTGTTGGCGTTCTGCTGCACCCAGTCCAAACCGCAGATGACCTGCGACCAGGTGCCGTTGCCGCTGTCGTCCAGGACCTTGACCGCCCAGAGCCGCACGCCCGGCGCGACACCGACGACGCCCGATCCGTTGTCCCGGGCGCCGATGGTGCCGGCGACGTGGGTGCCGTGCCCGTCGCCGTCCTGGGGCGCCTTGCTCGAGCTGATGCAGTTCTTGCCGGAGCGTGTGTTGAGCTCCGCGCCGTAGTTCAGGTCGATGCCGGTGTCGACGACAGCGACGTCGGCGTCGACGTCGCCTCCGCCACCGACCGCCGTGGCCATGTCGACTGCATCGCTGCGCGGGATTCCCGTCGGGAGGATGTCGTCGGTGGCGTGCACCATCCGATCGCGGATGACCGACTCGACCCTGGGGTCGTCGGCCACTCTGGCCGCGTCCTGATCGGACATGCCGGCGCTGTAGCCGACCACGGCCGTGTCGTAGACCTGGGTCACGTCGGCGTCGTCGTGCGCGGCATGGTCGGCGGCGACTGCGCTCGCGTCCTCACCGTCGCGCAACTGCACGATCCACTGGCCGGGCACGTCGTCCCGCTTCGGCGGCTCACCGACCGGCGTCACCGGTTCCGGTGCGGCGTCGGCTGAGGTGGGCGAGGGACGTGGCGGCGCCAGTGCGGGACTGCTACCGGCGGCCAGCGGTGTCGCGGTCGGAACCTCGGCCACGCCACGTTCAGCCGGCAACACCGCGTCGGCCGGCCACGCCGTCGGCACGCCCGCGGGTGGTGCCGCGTCGGCATCCGGCAGGCGTGCGCTCGCCACATCGCGGACCGCCGGGGTGGTGCGCACCGTGAGCGCAACGACGACCGGTGCGAGGAGCACGGCTGCGGTGGCGACGATGAGGATCCGTCGCGCCCGCTGCGTCCGCCGCCCGGCGAGGATGTCCCAAGTGGATCGCATGATGTGAAGTGGAGCCCAGAGCATCCCCAGGTTACCGAGCATCGACTCGGATAGCGTCTGCGGCCGTGTATCAGCGGATCCTGGTCGGCACCGACGGCTCGGCGACGGCCGCCAGCGCCGTCGACCGGGCGGTGGAAGTTGCCGCCGCCACCGGCGCCGAGCTCACCATCGTCTCGGTCGGCGACGGCGAGCGACCGCGGGCCGTCGTCGATGCCGAGGCGGATCGTCACGCGTCGTCTGGGGTGCACATCGCGACCCGGACGGCGTCGGGTGACCCAGCCTCCGCCCTCATCGACGCCGCGACAGACGGCGGGTTCGATCTGCTCGTCGTGGGCAACAAGGGCATGACCGGCGCCAGTCGGTTCTTCCTCGGATCCGTGCCGAACAAGGTCAGCCACCACGCGCCCGTGGCGCTGTTGATCGTCCGAACCACCTGACCGTGCGTCGCAGGGCCCTCGCCGCCCTTCTCCTGCTCGTGCTCAGCTCGTGCCAGGCGCGCGCCGACGTGGTCGTGCACGCGGCAGCCGACGGCACGGGACGGGTCGAGGTCGCGGTGACGTTGGACAAGGAAGCGGCGGCACGCGCCGCTGGCGTGAACCCGCGGACGGACGATTTGGCCAGAGCGGGGTGGGACGTCAGTCCTGTCGAGCGTCAGAAGGACGGCGGGGTCGTCTATCGCGTGCAGAAGCGCTTCCGGTCTCCTGACGAAGCGGCGCATGTCCTGCGGGAGGTCAGCACCGATGGCGGGCCTCTGCGCGGCCTTCGCCTCGTCCGCGAGCGGTCCTTCCTCGAGACGCGCACGCGCCTGACCGGCGCCATCGACCTCCGCGCCGGGGCGGCCGCCTTCGGGGATCCCGACCTCACCAAGGCGCTCGGCGGCCAGCCCCTCGGTGTGGATGCCGCGCGCGTGGCGCCGCTCGACCAGGCGCTGCGTCTGCAGGTCGTCGCCTCGCTGCCTGGCGGCACGCGCCGTTGGACGGCGCGGGCGGGCCAGCGCGTCGCCGTCTCGGCGGTGACCGAGCAGTGGAACGCTCTCAGCATCGCGTTCGCCGTCGTGGCGGTGCTGGCCCTGGTCGCTTTCGCGGTCTCTGTCCGGCGCGCCCTGCGAACTCGCCACCCTCGACAGTGAATCGACTGTTCAGCGTGGCGAGCTCGCTCGCGACGGCGCGGATCCCCGGTTCTGTCACACCCCCTCCGTAGGGTGCAGGACATGAGCAAGGCACGGGCGGTCCACACCTGTTCGGCGTGCGGCGCGACGTCCTCGCAGTGGTCGGGGAGATGCGGCGGGTGCGGCGAGTGGAACACGTTGAGCGAGGACGCGGCGCCGACGGCTGCGGCCCGGACGACCCGTCAGACGGCGTCGGTCGTGCCGCTCGTCCCGCCCGTACCGATCGGCGACGTCGACCAGGCTGGTTGGGCACCGGCCCCGACCGGAGTGCTCGAGGTCGACCGCGTCCTCGGCGGCGGCGTGGTGCCCGGGTCGGTCACGCTGCTGGGCGGCGAGCCCGGCATCGGCAAGTCGACATTGCTGCTCCAGCTGCTGGCCAAGCTGGCCAACGGTGGCTCCCCGTGCCTCCTCGTCTCGGCCGAGGAGTCGGCCCAACAGGTGCGGCTGCGGGCCGAGCGCCTGGGCGCCCTCTCGCCCAACCTCTTCATCGTGGCCGAGACGACGATGCCCTCGATCCTCGGCGCCATCGATCACCTGCAGCCCGTCTTCGTGGCCGTTGACTCGATCCAGACGATCTTCGATCCCGAGCTGGGCGCCCAACCCGGCACCGTCACCCAGGTTCGTGACTGCGCCAACGCGTTGGTGCAGCGGGCCAAGCAGAACGGGCCCGCGGTGTGGCTCGTCGGCCACGTCACCAAGGACGGTCAGCTCGCGGGTCCACGCCAGCTCGAGCATCTGGTCGACACCGTGTTGTCGTTCGAGGGCGACCGCCACCACGACCTGCGGCTGCTGCGTGCGTCGAAGCACCGCTTCGGCTCGACCGGCGAGCTCGGTCTGTTCGAGATGGCCGAGGAGGGCCTGCGCGAAGTGGCCGATCCCAGCGGGCTGCTCTTGGCCGACCGCAACGACAAGGTGTCCGGATCGGTGGTCATGCCCGCCATGGAGGGGCATCGACCTCTGCTCGTGGAGGTCCAGGCCCTCGTGGGCAAGGAGGAGATCGTCCCCCCGCGTCGCTCCGCGCAGGGTCTCGACGGCAACCGGTTGAGCCTGCTGGTGGCTGTCCTCGAGCGCCACGCTGATATGGGCATCCTCGGCAAGCGCAACGTGTACGCGTCAGCGGTCGGCGGCGTCCGGGTCGTTGAACCCGCGGCCGATCTGGCCATCGTGCTCGCCATCGCATCCGCCAACAACGAGCGCGTCATGGCGCCCGATGTCGTGGCGGTCGGCGAGGTGGGCCTCGGCGGCGAGATCCGCCAGGTCAGCCACATGGCCCGACGGCTCGCCGAGGCCGCCCGGCTCGGTTTCAAGGCGGCCATCGTGCCCCCGTCGTGCCCGGACGGTCCCAAAGGGCTCGAGCTCATTCGTGTCAAAGATGTGAAGGCGGCGATCGAGAGCACCATCGGCCGGTAGGATCACCTCGTGCTCGCCAGGCGCAGCGCGGCGATGATCGAGGCGCTGGCGGCCGTGGCGCCGGGAACGCCCCTGCGCGAGGGCCTCGATCGCATCCTGCAGGCGAGCATGGGCGCGCTCGTCGTCGTGGGCGACGGCCCCGACGTCCTCGCGATTTGCTCTGGCGGATTCCTGCTCGACGCCGAGTTCAGCCCGCAGCGTCTCTCGGAGCTGGCCAAGATGGACGGTGCCATCGTGTTGGCCGCCGACTCCAGCCGCATCGCTCGGGCCAACGTGCACCTGGTGCCGAACCCCAACGTGCCCACGTCGGAAACCGGCACCCGTCACCGCACGGCGGAACGGGTGGCCCGGTCCATCGATGTGCCCGTCATCTCCGTGTCTGAGGACATGTCACTCGTCGCGGTCTACCGCCACGACCTGAAGCACCCGCTCGAACCCATCCCTCGACTGCTGAACCGGGCCAACCAGGCGCTGCAGACGCTGGAGCGCTACAAGAACCGGCTCGACGCGGTGAGCGGTTCGCTGTCCGCCCTCGAGGTCGAGGATCTGGTCACGGTGCGCGACGTCGTCACCGTCCTGCAGCGGGCCGAGATGGTGCGCCGCATAGCCGAGGAGATCGACGGCTACATCGTCGAGCTCGGCAGCGACGGTCGCCTGGTGCTGCTGCAGCTCGACGAGCTGATGGGCGGCGTCGAGGACGACCGCCGGCTCGTCATCAAGGACTACTTCCACCAGTCGACGACGTGGCGCCTCGACCAGGCCATGGAGCAACTCAGCAACTTGTCGACCGAGGACCTGCTCGACCTCAAGACGGTGGCGGCCATCCTGCATCTGCCGCCCGACACCGAGCTCGACAGCGGCCTGCAGCCTCGCGGCTATCGGTTGCTGTCCAAGATCCCCCGACTCCCCGAGGCCGTCATCGAGCGCATCGTGGAGCGGTTCGGATCGCTGCAAAAGATCATGCGGGCGACCATCGACGACCTCGACGACGTCGAGGGGGTCGGCGCCACCCGGGCCCGGGCCATCAAGGAAGGCCTGTCCCGGCTGGCGGAGACGTCGATCCTCGACCGATATTCCTGACGTGAGGATCACACTCCCGTCCGGTGCACCCGCCGAGCTCGCCACGCCACCGGGGACACCGACGCTCGGTGTCGCCCTGCATCCCGACATCATGGGGTTGCGCCCGCTGTTCGACGACATGTGCGCGCGCCTGGCCGCCGAGCACGGGTGGGCCGTGTGTGCCATCGAGCCGTTCCCCGGTCACGAGGAATTGCCGCTCGAGCAGCGCTTGGAAGCGTCCGTCGATGTCGACCGCGCCCTGGCCGACCTTGTCGCGGCAAGCGACGCCACCGGCGCCGACCGCGTCGCGGTCATGGGCTTCTGCATGGGCGGGATGCAGGCGTTCCGCGCCGCCGGGACGGGTGCGTTCGATCGCGCCGTCGCCTTCTACGGGATGATCGAGCCGCCGCCGCATTGGTCGGCGCCCGGCAAGGACCCCCTCGACATGCTGGTGCGCGACCAGGCGTGCCCCACGCTCGCCATCCTGGGCGGTCGAGACCGATGGACGCCGGCCGACGCCATCGAGCAGCTGCGCGTGCTCCCCGACGTGGAGATCGCCCTGTACCCCGATGCCGACCACGGCTTCGTGCACGACGCCAGTCGTCCCGCTCATCGGGCTGACGACGCTGCCGACGCCTGGCGTCGGGTCGTCGCCTTCCTGGCCTGAGGGCTCCACCCGACACCACAGCAACCCCCTCCGTCTCGAGGAAATGGGGTACCGATTCGGTACCCCATTTCCTC
>JBEEFP010000075.1:0-44685 GCA_041166085.1 Actinomycetota bacterium | reverse complement strand
CCTGACCGTCTCGAGGAACTGGGGTACCGGACCGGTACCCCAGTTCCTCGAGACGGGCAGGAAAGGGCCGGATATGCGGTCAGGAGTTGTCACACCCCCTCGGTAGGCTCAGGTGCGATGCCCCCCTTCAAAGTGGTCAGTGACTTCGCGCCAGGAGGCGACCAGCCCAAGGCCATCGAGAAGCTGGCCGAGGGCATCAACCGGGGCGATCGCTTCCAGACCCTCCTCGGCATCACCGGGTCGGGGAAGTCGGCGACGATGGCCTGGACCATCGAGCAGGTGCAGAAGCCGACGCTCGTCATCGCGCCCAACAAGTCGCTGGCGGCCCAGCTGACGAACGAGTTCCGGGAGTTCTTCCCCGAGAACCGCGTCGAGTACTTCGTCAGCTACTACGACTACTACCAGCCCGAGGCGTACATGGCTTCGAGCGACACGTACATCGAGAAGGACAGCTCGGTGAACGACGAGATCGACCGACTGCGCCACTCGGCCACGTCGGCCCTGCTCGGTCGCAAGGACATCATCGTGGTGGCGTCGGTGTCGTGCATCTACGGCCTGGGCTCGCCCGAGGAGTACTCGGGGCAGCTCCTCCGGGTGATGCGGGGCGCCCGTTACGAGCAACGCGACCTCCTGCGCCGGCTCATCGACATCCGCTACGAGCGCAACGACATGAACCTCGTCCGCGGCAAGTTCCGCGTCCGGGGCGACACCATCGAGATCCACCCCGCCTACGAGGAGCACAGCGTCCGCATCGAGCTCTTCGGCGACGACGTGGAGCGCATCAGCCAGTTCGACCCCGTCACCGGTGAGCACCTGGGTGACCTCGAGGAGCTCTACGTCTTCCCCGCTACCCACTACGTCACGGGTGAGGACAAGCTCCGCCGAGCGATCGTCCGCATCGAGCACGAGTTGCAGGAGCGCCTGGCCTTCTTCGAGAAGCAGGACAAGCACCTCGAGGCCCAGCGCCTGCGGATGCGCACCACCTATGACCTGGAGATGATGCAGGAGGTCGGGTACTGCAACGGCATCGAGAACTATTCGGCGCCGCTCGACGGACGCGGTCCCGGCGAGGCTCCCTTCACGCTGCTCGACTACTTCCCCAAGGACTTTCTGCTGATCATCGACGAGTCGCACGTCACCGTGCCGCAGCTGCACGGCCAGTACGAGGGTGATCGCTCCCGCAAGGAGCAGCTCATCGACCACGGGTTCCGGCTCCCGTCGGCTGCGGACAACCGACCGCTGCGCTTCGACGAGTTCTACGAGCGGATCAACCAGTGCGTCTTCCTGTCGGCCACGCCGTCGCCGTACGAGATCAAGGAGTCGACCCAGGTCGTCGAGCAGATCGTGCGCCCCACCGGGCTCATCGACCCCGAGGTGATCGTCAAGCCCACCAAGGGACAGATCGACGACCTCATCGAGCAGATCAACGACCGCATCGAGCGGGGCGACCGCATCCTCGTCACCACCCTCACCAAGAAGATGGCCGAGGACCTCACCGACTACCTGCTCGAGATGGGCCTCCGGGTGCGGTACCTGCACAGCAACGTCGACACCATCCAGCGCATCGAGATCCTGCGCGATCTCCGGCTCGGCGAGTTCGACGTGCTCGTCGGCATCAACCTCCTGCGGGAGGGTCTCGATCTGCCAGAGGTGTCGCTCGTCGCCATCCTCGACGCAGACAAGGAAGGGTTCCTCCGCAGCCAGACGTCGCTCATCCAGACCATGGGACGGGCGGCTCGAAACGTCGACGGCCAGGTGATCATGTACGCCGACCAGGTCACCGACTCCATGCAGCGCGCCATCTCGGAGACCCAGCGCCGCCGGGCCGTGCAGCAGGCCTACAACGACGAGCACGGCATCGACCCGCAGACCATCCGCAAGGCGGTCACCGACATCCTCGCCCACCTCCGGCCGGACGACGAGGCTCCGAGGCCCGGGCGCGACCGCCGTTCCCGGCGACACGACCGCCAGCGCAGCGACTTCGCCGAGCTGCCCCGCGACGAGCTCAGCCGCCTCATCCGCACCCTCGAAGAGGAGATGCACGAGGCGGCCACCGACCTCCGTTTCGAGTACGCGGCCCGCTTGCGGGACGAGATCAACGACCTGAAGCGCGAGCTCAAGCAAGTCGTCTGACAGGCTGGCCGGCGTGAAGCGGCCCCTTGTCGCATGCATCGTCCTGCTCCTCGGGTACGTCGCACTGTCCTTCGCCAACGACGCGCGCGGCACGCTCGGCACCGACACCGGCGCCAAGGTCGCCACCCTGAAGGTCATGGACGAGCGGGGGAAGCTCGACGCTGACGTCGGATACTGGGCGCAGCGGTGGGATCCCAGCGGCCGCCTGCATCCGCTGTACAACACCGGTCACCTCGACGGGAAGTGGGTGAACGTCACCACCCTCCCCGCGCTGTACGCCGCCTTCCCGCTGTACCGACTGGGTGGCTACCGGGCTGCCCTCCTCCTCCCGATGCTCGGATCGGTGCTGGCCGCCCTCGCGGCGCGGGCGCTGGCCGGGCGGCTGGGCGCGGACGAGCAGACCGCGTGGACAGCCTTTTGGCTCGTCGGCGCCGCGTCGCCGCTCACCATCTACGCCCTCGACTTCTGGGAGCACTCGCTGGGTGTGGCGTGCATCGGCTGGGCCCTCGTCCTGTTGATGGATGTGGCGGCCGAGCGCCGGTGGGCGAGCGCGCTGGGCGCCGGACTGCTCTTCGGGCTGGCCGCCACCATGCGCACTGAGGCATTGGCCTACGGGGCGGTGCTGACGGCCGCCGCCTGCGCGCTGGTGCTGCTGGTGCGCAGGGACGTGGTGCGGGCGGTGGGTCTCGGCGCTCTGGTCGCCATCGGACTCGTGGTGGTGATGGGCGCCAACATCGGCCTTGAGCGGGTCACGGTGGGCGCGACCCTGCGCACCAGCCGGGCCGTGGGTGCCGCCGACCTCGCCGTCGCCAAGGACACCACCGGCGACAGCCGCATCGAGGAGGCCGTCCTCACCACGGTCGGTCTCCATCCTCAGCTCGACGCGTCGTCGTACCTCATCGGCGCCGCGCTGCTCGCGCTGCTCCTGCTCGCCGCCTTGCGCGGCTCGGGCGGGGATGCTGGCGTCGCTCGCCTCGCACTCGTCGGTGCAGGGCTGTTGTACTTCCTACGCGCGGCGGACGGGCTCGGTTTCGTCCCTGGCATCGTCGCGGCCGCGCCGATCACCGTCGTTGGGCTCACGGCCCTCTGGGGAGCGCGATGGGAGCGCCGGCTGCCCCTCGCTGCGGTCGCCGCTCTCCCATTGGTGTGGGCGTTCCAGTTCACCGGCGGCGCCGCGCCGCAATGGGCCGGCCGCTACCTGCTGCCGACCACGTTCGTTCTCGTCGCCGTCGCGGCGACCCGACTGCCTGCCCTCGACACCTGGGTGAGGCGCGGATTCGTGTCGCTCGCGGTCGCGGTCACGGCCTTTGGACTGGTGTGGCTATCGGTGCGCAGTCACGACGTGGCCCGCACCGGCGTGGCCCTCCAGCGGCGGACAGAGCCGGTGCTGGTGTCGGGCGTCGCTCACCTCTTCCGGGAGGAGGGCCACTGGTACGGCGACCGGCGCTGGCTCACTGTGCCCACGGAGGCGGAACGGCCGTTGCTCGCCCCGGTTCTCCGAGGTGCGGGCGTGGACCGGTTCGGATGGATCGACATCCAAGGAGCGCGCCTCCCGCAGGTCGCCGGGTACGAGCGACGGGGGAGGTCCACCGTTCCGTTCCTCTCGGGGCTGCACCTCGAGGTCACCCAGTACGTGCGGGCCGGGTGACGGCGCCGTCCTGATAGCAGTGCCAGCGGGTGCGAGATGGACGTGGCCCGTTGTGACACGTGGTGGCTACCGCGCGCGGTGCCTCGAAGCCACCAGCGCCATCGTCGCGTCCGGGTAGGGAGCGCCTGTGTCGTATCTGAGAGCGAGAGCGGAGGAGATGTCGTAGTCCTCGATGAACATCGACACCCCCTGGCGGTTCGGCAGGTCGGGCAGCACGAGCGGGCCTTTGGTGCGCGTCTCGAACGGGAGGCGATCGACGCGAGCGAGCAGCGCCCGACCGTCGACGCCGGCGCGGTGGAAGGCGCGTACGTCGATGGCGTTCTGAACCGCGAGGACCGCCAGCGCGACCACTGCGACGACTGGCCCGAGTCGGCGGAGCGGCAGGCGCCAGATCTTGGCGAGGGCGGCGGCGATCACCAGCGCGGTCCCCACATCGGCGTAGAGGTTGGCCCTGTCGAAGATCCCGTCGGTGGCGACCGGGAATCCCACCGCGAGGAAGGGCGCCACTCCGAGCATCGCAATGGCGGCGCCGATGAGGGCTGCCCGTTCCTCCGCGCCCGCGCGGAACGATGGCAACGCCGTGGCCGCTGCTGACCACACGACGAACCCCAGGAGTGCCGCACCGACGGGTGCCAGGGTGGCGGGGAGGATCCCGACACCCACCTGCGCGCTGAGCCACTGGGCGCCGTGGCCGAACGCCTCCGTCGCGCCGGTCTTGGGTGACTGCGCGAGCCCCCACGCGGCCACCGTCGCCAACACGGTGCCACCGCCCGTCAGCGCGGCGAGCCTGGCTCGTCCCGACCAGCGCCACGCTGACAAGACGACGACCGCGACCGCCAGACCGGCCGCTCCCTCGTAGGTCAGGACGCTGGTGGCCGCGATGGCAACGACGGCCGCGTGGCGCCGGGCGGACGGGTCACCGTGCCGCGCGAGAAGGGTGACAGCGAGCAGGGCGACGAGCACGAGGACGCTGGGAGCCGTCGCCGGCCAGAGGCGGGTCGAGCCGCGGTTGGCGAGAGCGGCCCACGCTGCTGTCGCGAGCAGCGCGATCCGCTGCGGCAGGAACGTGCGAGCGGTCAGCCACAAGAGCCCGCCTGCCGCCCCGTTGAGCAGCGCGAGCACGACGGCGTGGGCGACGGGATGGGCTCCGAACACGAGGAAGTCGAGGAGGAACCACCCTCCCGCGACGGGGCGTCCCGCGTTGGCGTGGAACGTGCCCCACTGATGGAAGCGGGCACCGGCCGCGAACGACCAGTCGTCCACCATCAGCGCGGGCGACCATATGGCGTAGACGAGGGTGGGCAGCGCGCCTGCCAGCGCGGCGGCGAGGGTGATGCGCCTGACGCCGTGGCGTGAGGTCACCGCGGTGCCACCAGGCGATCGCCGTCGAGCCGCCACACCTCGGGCCCGTCGTCGATGCGGACGTCAGGCAGAGGTGGATGGATCCCGTAACGGAGACGTAGCGCGGAAGCGATGTCGTAGTCGGCGTAGAACGCGGCGACGCCGTCGCGGTTCGGAGGCTCGGCGAGTCGCAGCGGGCCCCGTGTGCGCAACCCGACGGGGAGGCGGTCGATGGCGGCGAGGAGCTGACGGGCGTCACGACCGGCGTCCCGATAGGCGCGCAGGTCGACGAGCTGGAGCGTTCCGAGAGCCACGACGGCCGCGCTCGCCAGGGCGACGGCCACTGGCCGGGCAGGGAGGCGCCAGGCGAGGCCGATGATGGCTGCGAACACCAAGGCCGTCCCCACGTCGGCATAGAGGTTGGCGCGGTCGTTGAGCCCCTCGGTGCCGATCGGGAAGCCTGGCCCGAAGAACGGGGCGGCGCCGGCGATCACGAGGACACTGCCGAACAAGATCATTCGCTCCTCGTCGCGCGCGGCGAAGGACGGCAGGACGGCGGCGCTGACCGACCAGGCGACGGCGGCGGCCACCAGCCCCACGGTGGGCGCCACCAGGGCCCCGGGCACGACACCGGCACCGACGTGCGCGCTGACGAGTCGGCCCGCGGTGAGGAAGAGCGACACCCCACCGGTCTTGGGCGACTCGACCAGCGACCACCCGAGCGCCGCGCTCAGGCCCAGACCGGCGGTGAGCAGGGCGATCCACCGGCGCCGGCCGTCGAAGCGCCAGGCCGACGCACCGGCAACGACGAGCCCGAGACCGAGTCCGCCCTCGTAGAGGAGTGCCGACGCGCTCAGGACGACCACGACAGTCGCGTGCTGCCGCCATCCCCACCGTGCGGACGACGCGACGAACAGGCTCAGACCCAGCACGGCGGCGAGGACCGCGAGGCTCGGGGCGGTGGACGCCCAGTAGTGCGTGGAACCGCGGTTGGCGAGGGCCATCCACACGACGACTGTGAGCACGGCGAGGCGGCGGGGGAGGACGTGGGCCGCGAGCTCCCAAAGGAGCACTCCGACGAGCCCGTTGAGGACGGCGAGCAGCACGACGTGGCGCACCGGTGAAGCCCCGAGGGCGACGAACTGGACCGCGTTCCACAGCGCGCCGACGGGCCGTCCGGCGTTGGCGGCATAGGCATGCCACCAGTGAAAGCGGGCGCCGACGGCGAAGAGCCAGTCGTCCACGATGAAGGTCGGGTGCGCGAACGCGTCGACCACGCTCGGGAGGGCGCACCCCGCGGCGGCCAGCGCGGGAGCGGACCACCGCCGGGGCCACCGGAGCACCGGGTGAGGCTATCGGTCGGCCTTGCGGTCGGGCGGAGGACGAGGTCGATTCTGTCCGGTTCTTGTCCCGAACATACGTTCAGTAGCGCCCGCGCGCGAGTATCCTCGTGCCGTGGCCGACACGCTTGTGATTCGCGGGGCGAGGGAGCACAACCTCAAGAACGTGTCCCTCGAACTGCCGCGGGACAAGCTCATCGTCTTCACGGGCCTTTCCGGTTCCGGCAAGTCGTCGTTGGCGTTCGACACCATCTACGCCGAGGGCCAGCGCCGTTACGTCGAATCGCTGTCGGCCTACGCCCGGCAGTTCCTCGGGCAGATGGACAAGCCCGACGTCGACTTCATCGAGGGCCTGTCGCCCGCCATCTCCATCGACCAGAAGTCCGCCTCGCGGAACCCGCGCTCGACGGTGGGCACCATCACCGAGGTCTACGACTACCTGCGCCTGCTTTACGCGCGCATCGGCGTCCCGCACTGTCCCAACGACGGGTCGGTGGTCACCCGCCAGACGCCGCAGCAGATCGTCGACCGCATCCTCGAGCTCCCGGAGGGCACGCGGTTCCAGGTGCTGGCCCCGGTCGTTCGGGGCCGCAAGGGGGAGTACGAAGGGCTGCTCGAAGAGCTGTCACAACAGGGCTTCGTGCGGGCGCGCGTCGACGGCGAGCTGGTCGAGCTCAACCAGAAGGTCAAGCTGGCGCGCTACGAGCAGCACACCATCGAGGTCATCGTCGATCGTCTCGTCCAACGCGAGGGCATCGAGCGCCGGCTCACGGAGTCGTTGGAGACGGCGCTGCGGCTGGCCGAGGGTGTGGCCGAGGTCGAGCTCGTGCCGCGCGAGGGCGAGGCCGGCCCCGACAGCCAGGAGACGGCCGAGCGCATGACGTTCAGCCAGCACATGGCCTGTCCCGTGTGCGGGCTGTCCTTCGAGGAGCTGGCGCCGAGAAACTTTTCGTTCAACTCGCCGTACGGTGCGTGCGAGCACTGTGTCGGCCTCGGCACACGGTTCGAGGTCGACGCCGATCTGGTCGTGCCCAACAGCGACCTGTCGCTGGCGGAGGGCGCCATCGCACCGTGGGCCGGGGCGCGGGGCGAGTACTTCCATCGAGTGCTCGAGGCCGTCGCGACGACCTACAAGTTCTCGATGAAGACGGCCTTCGGCAAGCTCAAGAAGGCGGACCAGAAGGTGCTGCTCTACGGCTCGGGCACCAAGCAGGTGCACGTGCAGTACCGCAACCGCTACGGCCGTACCCGCTCGTACCACACGCACTACGAGGGCGTGGTCCCCTACATCCAGCGGCGGCACTCCGAGGCGGAGTCCGACTACACGCGTGAGCAGTACGAGGGCTACATGCGGGAGGTGCCGTGCCCCGATTGCGGCGGGTCACGACTCAAGCCGCTGTCGCTGGCGGTGACCATCAACGACAGGAACATCTTCGACCTGTGTGACATGTCGCTCACCAAGTCGGCCGCCTTCCTGCGCGACATGGAGCTGTCCGAACGCGACCGCATGATCGCGGAGCGCGTGGTGAAGGAAGTCAACGCCCGCATGCAGTTCCTGCTCGACGTGGGCCTGGACTACCTGACCCTCAACCGGTCGGCGGCGACCCTCGCGGGTGGGGAGGCACAGCGCATCCGGCTCGCGTCGCAGATCGGCAGCGGCCTGGTCGGCGTCCTGTACGTGCTCGACGAGCCGTCCGTCGGGCTGCACCAGCGCGACAACCAGCGCCTCATCGGCACCCTCATCCGCCTGCGCGACCTCGGCAACACCGTGATCGTGGTCGAGCACGACGAGGAGACCATCGAGGTGGCCGACCACGTCGTCGACATCGGACCCGGAGCGGGCGAGCACGGCGGCGAGGTCGTGGTGTCCGGCACGGTGGCCCAGCTCAAGAAGTCGCGGAAGTCGATGACGGGCCAGTACCTCAGCGGCAAGCGTTCGATCCCGGTGCCGCAGATGCGGCGGGAGCCCGGCGACGACTGGCTCGTCATCCGCGGCGCGCGCGAGCACAACCTCAAGAACATCGACGTGGAGATCCCGTTGGGCTGCTTCGTCGGCGTCACGGGCGTGTCGGGGTCAGGCAAGTCGACGCTGATCAACGAGATCCTGTTCCGCTCGTTGATGCAGCGGATCTACCACTCGAAGTCAGTACCGGGGCGCCACAAGAGCATCGAGGGTACTGAGCTGCTCGACAAGGTCATCAACATCGACCAGTCGCCGATCGGTCGCACCCCGCGGTCCAACCCAGCCACCTACACGGGCGTCTTCGACCACATCCGCAAGCTGTTCAGCCAGACCCAAGAGGCGCGTGTGCGGGGCTACCAACCCGGCCGGTTCTCCTTCAACGTCAAGGGCGGGCGCTGCGAAGAGTGCGCGGGCGACGGCACCATCAAGATCGAGATGCACTTCCTGCCCGACGTGTACGTGCCGTGCGAGGTGTGCAAGGGCGCGCGGTACAACCGCGACACGCTCGACATCACGTTCAAGGGCAAGAACATCGCCGAGGTGCTCGACATGCCGTGCGAGGAGGCCCTCGACTTCTTCTCCAACCAGCCCGCCATCGCCCGCCACATGCAGACCATCGTCGACGTCGGTCTCGGCTACATCCGCCTCGGGCAGCCCGCACCGACGCTGTCAGGTGGCGAGGCCCAGCGGGTGAAGCTCGCCAGCGAGCTGTCCAAGCGCTCCACCGGCCACACCATCTACATCCTCGACGAGCCCACCACCGGCCTCCATTTCGAGGACATCCGCAAGCTCCTCACCGTCCTCGGCCGGCTCGTGGACCAGGGCAACACGGTGCTCGTCATCGAGCACAACCTCGACGTGATCAAGACGTGCGACTGGATCATCGACCTCGGCCCCGAAGGTGGCGATCGGGGTGGCACCGTCGTCGTCGAGGGCACACCCGAGACCGTCGCCAAGACGTCCGACAGCTATACCGGCCAGTTCCTGGCGCCCCTCCTGGGGATCTGACGCACGCACGATCTCGACTTTCGGACACGCAGGTGCGCATGGCGCACCTGAGTGTCCGAAAGTCGGGCGTGTCGGTGGGCGAGACTGGTGCCGTGGCCGTCAGGAGAGTCAGCTAGATGCGGCGCGGGGCTCGTCTCCTGCTGTACCTCGGGACGGCGGCCACCGTGCTGGCGCTGGCCAAGTTCCATGCCAGCGCCATCGGCAACTACGACTTCACCGACTCCCAGCGGTTCGGATGGTCGCTGGCCTACATCGCGCTGCTCTGTCTGGCCGCGTTCGCCGTCGGTCTCCCGGATCTGCCGCGCAACGCCTATCAGGCGCTCATCTCCGCGGCCGGCGCCACGTTCGCGGCTGCCGTGGGGATCTCGGTGCTGCAACTGCTGGCGGGGTCCTTGCTCCTGCCCCGCTTCGTCATCTTCTGGTCCGCGCTCTTCCTGGTGCCGGGCTACGCCCTGACCGCCTTCGTCGCCCATCGTGGTCGACGACGCGGCGAGGGCCGGGACCGGGTCGTCGCGGTGGCCGGTGCCGAGGAGGTGGCGGCGTTCGTCGCAGAGCTGGCTCGTCGACCGGAACGTCCCGCGTCATTGGTCTGGGCCATGGCGCCCGATGATCCCGAGCTCGACCTCATGGACGCGGTCCACGAGATGCGGGCAAGCGTGGTGGTGCTCGACCGCGCCGCCCAGAACGACGACCGGGTGGTGGCGCAGGCTGCGGGCCTCCACGAACGGGGCGTTCGCATCCGGACCCTGTCCCTCTTCTACGACGAGTGGTTGGGCAAGATGCCGATCAGCGAGTTGGAGCGGATGTCGCTCATGTTCGACATCGGGGAGATCCACCGGGTCCGCTACGGCCGGCTCAAGCGCCTGGTGGACGTGGCCATGGGCCTGGTGGGGCTGGCCGTGCTGGTCATCGCCGTTCCGTTGGTGGTCATCGGCGACGTGCTCGCCAACCGAGGGCCGCTGTTCTACCGACAGGACCGGGTCGGCAAGGGTGGCCGCGTCTTCCAGATCGTCAAGTTCCGCACCATGCGTCCGAGCGACGGACCGACCACCTGGACGACGAAGGACGATCCTCGCATCACTCCGTTCGGCCGTCTTCTGCGCAGGACCCACGTCGATGAGTTGCCGCAGTCCTGGAACATCGTGCGCGGAGACCTCGCCCTCGTGGGTCCGCGGCCCGAGCAGCCGCAGTACGTCGACGAGCTCGTCGAGAAAGTGCCGTTCTACAACCTCCGCCACCTCGTTCGGCCTGGCCTCACCGGCTGGGCCCAGGTCAAGTATCCCTACGGCTCCAGCGAGCTCGATGCCATGGAGAAGCTCCAGTACGAGTTCTATTACCTGCGACACCAGAGCCTGACCCTCGACCTCCGCATCCTCGGCCGCACCCTGCGCACGGTGCTCGGCGGCCGCTGACCGTGCGGGTCACGTTCCTCCTCAGCGGATGGTTCCGGAAGCCGATCGGTGGGGCGCGGGTCGTCTATGAGTACGCCAATGGTTTGGCCGCCCGTGGCCATGAGGTCACTGTCGTTCATCCCGCGTTCCTGGAGCCGCGCCAGTACGGACGCCGACTCCTGCTCTCGCGTGAACCGCGCAACGTCGCCCGCGGTGTCGTCGACATGATCCAGGGCCGGCCGACGCGCGTGTCATGGCACACCGTCGATCCTCGCGTCGAGTTGCGGTACACGCCCAACCTTCACCCGCGGCACATCCCCGACGGTGACGCCGTCGTCGCCACTGCGTGGCGCACGGCGGAAAGCGTGACTCGCTACCCGCGCTCCAAGGGCGACCGCTTCTATTTGATCCAGAGCTATGAGATCTGGGACGCGCCGAAGGCACGCGTCGACGCGACATGGCGCGCGGAGCTGCACAAGATCGTGATCGCGGGTTGGCTGGAGGACCTGGCAGCCGACATGGGGGTCAGCGACGTGGTTCGCATCCCGAACGGGATGGACCACGCGCGGTTCCGACTGCTGCAGCCGATCGAGGACCGGCCGGCCCGAGTCTGCATGCTGTACTTCCCCAGCGCCCTGAAGGGAGGCGCAACCGGTGTTGCCGCCCTTGCATCGGCGCGACGCCGGGTCCCGGCCCTGACCGCCACGCTGTTCGGCGTTCGTGCGCGTCCGAAGGGCTTGCCGAGCTGGATCGACTATCTCCACAACCCGGCCCAGGAACGACTGCCGACCGAGGTCTACAACGCAAGTTCGGTGTATCTCTGCCCGAGCCTGAGCGAGGGATGGCACCTGCCGGCGGTCGAGGCGATGGCGTGCGGATGCGCGGTCGTCTCCACCGACAACGGGGGCGTGCGGGACTACGCGGAGGACGGGACGACCGCGCTGCTGTCCCCTCCCGGCGACGCAGCTCGCCTCGCCGACAACCTGGTGCGTTTGCTGACCGACGACGCGCAGCGGCAGCGGATCGCCGAGCTGGGACACGACGCCGTGCAGCAATTCACCTGGCCCCGGTCGGTCGACCGACTGGAGGAGCGTCTCCTCCTCAGGACCGCAGGCGCTTGAAGTCCTTGAACGAGATGCTTCGAGTGCCGGCGACCACGGCCAGGTAGGCGACGACTCCCGCCGCGAGGGCCAGCACCAATGGCTGGTGCCGGAGGCCGAGCTCGGCGAGAGCGAGTGCGGCGGTGGCCGCGACCAGTCCCCAATGAGGGAGCGGCACCGCTATGCCCGTGGTGCGACGGTGGAACCGATCGAGGTTCACGACGGTGAACACGGTCGCGACCACGGCCGCCAGCGCTGCCCCCTTGGGTCCCCACGCCGGTACCGCGACAGCGTCGAGACCGAGGGTCACGCCTGTGTTGGTGATGATCACACCCATGCCCTGGCGGACGTGATCGCCTGACATCACGAGCGTGTCCTGGAGGTACACGATGAATCCGAGCCACAGCACCGCTCCGAGGATGGCGAGGGGCGCAGCGGCCTCGTCGAAGGTGGCACCGAAGACGGCGCGCGTGAGCGGATGGGCCAGCGCCGCAAGGGTGGCAGATGCGGGCAGGCCAATCGCATACAGCACGCGGACCCCCTCGCCGTACGCCCTGCGCGCTCCGTCCAGGTCGCCGTCGCCCAGCCGGCGGTTCAACAGGAAGAGCAGGGCGCCGGCAACGGCAATGGCGGGGAACGTGCACGCCTCCACCACTCGCTGTGCGATGTCGTACGCGGCGGTCTCGGCGCGCCCATGCGTGACGGAGAGGAGGATCACGTCGAACCGCATGGACAACGCGGTCAGTCCACCGGAGAGCGCGAACGGGAGTGCCACCCGCAACATCCGACGGCGCTGGGACCCATCGGACGACAGCAGCGTGCGCCAACCGGCGCCCCGTCTCGCGACCGGGACTGCGACGGCCAGGGCAAAGTAGGGCGCCAGGCCGAGCGTGATGATCGGCCCTCGGACGCCGCCACCCGCGAGGACGGGGACGAGGCCGGCGACGACGACCAGTGTCTGGAGGAAGCCCACGAGGGCGCGGCGGGCGATCAGCCCCACGCCGTCCATGGCGCCGAAGACGGTTGTCAGCACGGAGTTGGCGGGGATCGCCGCGCACCCGATGGCGACATCGACGAACTGGCGGTGGGGATAGACGACAGCCGCGAAACCCAGCACGCCTGCGTAGCCCACGAGCCCGAGCACCAATGACACCGGGACAGTGGCGGCCAGCACCGCGTCCGCCTCTCTCGGGTTGCGGCTCACCAGGCGTGTCACCGACGGCGACGTACCGAAGTCAGCCAGGAAGTTGCCGATGACCAGCAGCGCGGCGACGACCGAATAGCGGCCGAATTGGCTGGGGCCCAGCTGGCGCGTCACCACGAGGACGAAGGCGATGCCGAAGACGCGGGCAGCGGTCTGCAGGAGCAGCTGTGTGGTGCCGCCGCGTGCCGCGGCCCGAGCATCGGGTGGCAGGCCGGGCTCGGGCACCGGGCGAGCGTACTGATTGGCTGTCCTGCCCTCGGGTACCGTGCGACGGTGGCCGACATCGACGTCGTGATCCTGACGTGGAACGACGGCGAGCAGCTGCGGACCGCGCTGGAGTCCGTGTCCGCCTCCACCGGAGTCGACGCTCACGTCATCGTGGTGGACAACGGATCCGAGCCGCCCGTCGTGGTGCCCGACGGTGTGCGGTTGATCCGGAATGACGAGAACCGTGGTGTCGCCCCCGCCCGCAACCAAGGTGCTCGAGCGGGGACGTCCCCACTGATCTGTTTTCTCGACAGCGATGCGCGCCTGCATTCGGACGCGCTCGCCAGGATGGTGGCCCCGATGCGCGTGGACCCCTCCATCGTGCTGGCCGCGCCGGTGTTCGCGGACCAGTCGCCCGAAGCCAGCGCGGGACGGGCGCCCACCATCATGCGCAAGGCGATGCGCGTCGCGAACCTGACGTCGACGTACGAGCGCCTGGCCGACCCCTCCCGTGAGCACTGGGACGTGGACTTCGCCATCGGTGCTTGCCAGCTCTTCCGCCGGGACGCTTTCGACGCAGTCGGAGGGCTCGACGAGAGCTACTTCTACGGCCCCGAGGACGTCGACTTCTGTCTCCGTCTACGCGAGCGGGGCGGGCGCGTCGTCCAGGTGCGAGACGCCCACGTCGACCATCCGCCGCGTCGACGCTTCCGGAGGCCCCTGTCGAGGCGCGGACTGCAGCACGGCTGGGCGGTCGCTCGCCATCTCTGGCGTCACCGCAGCTTCAACCGCAGGGTGGGGCGGAGGCCATGATCGACGTGGTGGTCGTCGCCTATCGCAGCGCGGGTGTCATCGACCGGTGCTTGGCAGCCGCGCGCGACATACCAGGGCTCGGGCGCCTCGTGGTGGTCGACCATGGCGACGACGGGACGGCCGAGGTCGCACGTGACTTGGGCGCCGCGGTCATCGCCGATCCCTCCAACCCCGGCTTCGGCGCGGGCCAGAACCGGGGGTTCACCGCCACCACCGCCGAGTACGTGCTTCTCCTCAACCCCGATGCCGAGGTGCGGGGCGCCGCCGTCGCCCGCGGCGCGGAGCTGCTCGCGGCCCGACCGGAGGTCGCCCTCGTCCAGGGCGTGGTCGCCAGTGCAGACGGCGGCGAGCCGGAGCGCAGCCGGGGACGGGAGCTCGCGCCCGTCCACCTCTGGGGACGCGCCCTCGGTCTCCGCCGCCTCGTACGAATCGGCGCAGTGCGCGCGCTCGCCCGCCGTCTCCCGAGCGTTGCCGACCATGTGGACCGCACACCGACGAACGTGGAGGACGTCGAGTGGCTGGCGGCCACCGTCGTCCTCGCCCGCAGGGCGGCCCTCGACGCGGTCGATGGCTTCGACAACATCCACTACTTCCTCTATGGCGAGGATCTCGATCTCTGCCGCCGGCTGCGGGCCGGCGGGTGGACCCTGGTGGCCGTGCCCGAGCAGTGGGCGACCCACATGAGCGGCGCGTCGTCGGCGTCGTCCTGGGACCGGGAGCTCGAGTGGTGGCGGGGGACGATGACATTCGCGGCCCGATCGTGGCAGCCCTCCGCTTACGGGTCGGCCCAAGCCGCCGCCTTCGTGCGGTGGCTGCGCCTCACCGCCCGCCGACCGGCCAGCGCCGCGCGCGCGTGGACGGCACTGATCGGAGACGGCCGACGCGCTAGACGATCGAGAGCATTCGCTCCAACGCGACCTTTGCCGACACCGCCGTCCGCCCGTCGACCGTGATGCGGTTGACCACCTCGCCCGCGACGAGGCTCTCCAGCACCCAGCAGAGATGGGCTGCGTCGATGCGGAACATTGTCGAGCAGGGGCAGATGAGGGGATCGAGGGAGAACACCGTCTTGTCCGGGTGCTCGGCGGCCAGCCGCTGGACGAGGTGGATCTCGGTGCCGATCGCGAGCGTGGCGCCCGCCGGCGCCGTCTCGACCGCCTTGATGATGAAGTCGGTGGACCCGACCAGATCGGCGAGCGCGACCACCTCGTGGCTGCATTCGGGGTGGGCCACCACGATGACGCCAGGGTGCTCGGCGCGAGCGGACTCGACGTGTTCGGTGCGGAAGCGCTGGTGCACGGAGCAGTGGCCCTTCCACAGCAGGAAGGTGGCTTCCTTCACGTCGCGCTCCTGCAGCCCGCCCAACTCGAGCCGCGGATTCCACACCCGCATGTCGTCCTCGGAGAAACCGAGCTGGTACCCGGTGTTCCGGCCCAGGTGCTGGTCGGGGAAGAAGAGGACCTTCTCACCGCGCTGCAACGCCCACGTCAGCACCGCACGCGCGTTGCTGGACGTGCAGACCGCGCCGCCGTGGTCGCCGACGAACGCCTTCAGTGCCGCCGAGCTGTTCATGTAGGTGATGGGCACGATGCGTTCGACGTCGGTGACCTCGGCCAACGCGTCCCATGCCTCCTCGACCGAGTCGAGGTCGGCCATGTCGGCCATGGAGCAGCCGGCGTTGAGATCGGGCAGGAGCACCTGCTGGTGGTCGGCGGTGAGGATGTCGGCGGATTCGGCCATGAAGTGCACGCCGCAGAACACGACGAACTCCGCCTTGTCGTTGTCGGCCGCCAACCGGGACAGCCCGAAGGAGTCGCCCCGCGCGTCGGCCCAGGCCATCACCTCGTCCCGCTGGTAGTGGTGGCCGAGGATCAGGAGCCGGTCACCGAGCGTCTCCTTGGCCGCGCCGATGCGTCTGGCGAGGTCGTCCGGATCTGTGCCGGTGTACCGCTCGTCGAGCGGACCTTGAAGCCGAAGCATGTTGCATGGACCCCCTGGGGGAGAGCTCCGAACTCGGCCGGCGGGGACAGCCTGGTCGCCCATCCGCGGGGTTGTCGGCCTCGGAGCTGATATGTCGCCGGACACCAGGCCGGCGTGGCACTCATACTAACGCCCGGACGCGAAACTTGTTCCAATCCAAATGTCTTTTCAGCGGCCGGCCGCCGGCACCATCCCTGACGCACCCGGGTCCTACCAGTTCAAGGACCGGGACGGACGCGTCATCTACGTGGGCAAGGCCAAGTCGCTGCGGAGCAGGCTGAGCAACTACTTCGTCGACCCCGGGACCCTGCCGCCACGGACGGCCCAGATGGTCGCGACAGCCGAATCGGTGGAGTGGATCCAGGTCAGCAACGACGTCGAGGCGTTGATGCTGGAGTACAGCCTGATCAAGCAGCACCGGCCCCGGTTCAACATCCGGCTACGGGATGACAAGAGCTATCCGTTCCTGGCCCTGACCCTCGACGACGAGTGGCCGCGAGCGATGGTCATGCGGGGCCAGAAGCGCAAGGGCGTCCGCTACTTCGGCCCCTACGGCCACGCCTATGCCATCCGGGAGACGCTCGATCTCCTGCTGCGGACGTTCCCGATCCGCACGTGCTCGGACAACAAGTTCCAGCGGCACGAGCGCCAGGGCCGTCCATGCCTGCTCTTCCACATCGAGAAGTGCAGTGGCCCGTGCGTGGGCGAGGTCGACCGCGAGCACTACGACCGGCTCGTTGCCGACCTTGCCGACTTCCTCGCCGGCGAGACGCAGCCGATCATGCGGCGGCTCGAGGCATCCATGAAGGAGGCGGCGTCCACGCTCGAGTTCGAGCGGGCGGCCCGGCTGCGGGACCGCCTGACGAGCGTGCGCAAGGCCATCGAGAAGCAGCAGATGGTGACCGAGAAGCCAGAGGACCTCGACGTGGTTGGCATCACCGAGGACGAGCTCGAGGCCGCCGTCCAGGTGTTCTTCGTGCGCAAGGGCCGCGTCGTCGGGCGCAAGGGATTCGTGATCGACAAGGTCGAGGACCTGTCACGGTCCCAGCTCGTCGGTTCGGTGCTCGAGCAGATGTACGCGGAGTCGCCGCCGCTGGGCATCCCCAAAGAGGTGCTCGTCCCAGACGACCCAGAGGACTGCGATCTCTACGAACGGTGGCTCACCGGGTTGCGCGGTTCACGGGTGCTGGTGCGGGTGCCGCAACGGGGCGACAAGCGCTCGTTGCAGGCGACGGTCACGCGCAACGCCGAGGAGGAGTTCGTGCGCCACCGCCTCCGTCGGTCGTCCGACCACAACAGTCGCGCCCGCGCGTTGAACGCGCTGCAGGACGCGCTCGGACTACCCGAGGCGCCGCTCCGCATCGAGTGCTTCGACATGAGTCACATCCAGGGGAGCGACTACGTCGGGTCCATGGTCGTCGTGGAGGACGGTCTGCCCAAGAAGAGCGACTACCGGCGCTTCAAGGTGAAGTGGGTCGAGGGCAACGACGACTACGCGGCCATGGAGGAGGTGCTCACCCGCCGGCTCACCGCCATGCTGGCCGAGCGCAACCGTCCGCTGGAGGAAGGAGAGCGCCCGCGGAAGTTCGCCTATCCGCCCCAGCTGTTGCTGGTCGATGGTGGCAAGGGTCAGCTCAACGTGGCCCAGCGGGTGGTGGAGGACCTGGGCTTGGAGGACGAGATCCCGGTGGCGTCGCTCGCCAAGCAGTTCGAGGAGGTGTTCGTCCCGGGGCAGGCCGACCCGATCCGCATCCCGCGACAGTCCGAGGCGCTCTACCTGTTACAGCGCATCCGTGACGAGGCGCACCGCTTCGCAATCACCTATCACCGCCAGCTGCGGGCCAAGCGCATGACGAAGTCCGCCCTCGACGACGTCCCCGGCCTCGGACCGGCCCGGCGCAAGCGCCTCATCGCCGAGCTCGGCGGGGTGAAGGCGGTGAAGACGGCGTCGCTCGAGGAGCTGCAGGCGTTGTCGTTCCTTCCCGACGCCGTCGCCGAAGCGCTACACAAGAAGCTCCATGGCTGAGGACTGGGACGCGCACGCATCGTGGTGGCAGGACGGCTTCACCGAGGGCGCCGACCCGGAGTACGAGGAGCAGATCCTGCCGCTGGCGCGTGACGAGCTTCGGGGCGCGCGCCGCGTCCTCGACGTCGGGACGGGGGAGGGACAGGTCGCGCGCCTCGTGAAGGGGCGAGCCGTCGGCGTCGACCCGACGTGGGCCCAGGTGGCGGAGGCGGCTCGCCGGCGAGGGGGTCCGCAGTACGCGCGGGCGGGCGCCGCCGCGCTGCCGTTCCGGTCGTCGTCGTTCGACCGGGTCGTGGCGTGCCTGGTGTTCGAGCACATCACCGACGTGGACTCGGCCGTCGCGGAGGTGGGGCGGGTGCTCGAGCCGGGCGGGCGATTCTGCTTCTTCCTCAATCACCCGCTGCTGCAGACGCCCAACAGCGGATGGATCGACGACCACATCCTCGAGGAGCAGTACTGGCGCATCGGTCCGTATCTGACCGAGGACGTGTCCGTCGAGGAGGTCGAGAAGGGGATCCACCTCACCTTCGTGCACCGGCCCCTGTCTCGCTACATCAACCTCATGGCCCGCAACGGCCTCGTCGTCACCCGCATGGAAGAGCCCGCGCCGCCCCCCGGCTTCCTCGCCAGGGCCCACGAGTACCGCGAGGCCGCCACCATCCCGCGGCTCCTGTACCTCCGGGCCGAGAAGCTGCTCCCGCCCCCCTGACCGTTCTACCGTTTGGGCACGCAATCCCACGTCAGACGTGGGTTTGCGGTCCCAAACCGGAGAGGCGGGCGTAGTAGACGGCGCGAATCTCGGCCCCCACCTGCGCGGGGCGGCGCACGACGTCGTGCCAGGTGTAACGAAGGAAGGCCCACCCGAGCGCGGAGAGTCGGTTCTGCCGCGTCAGGTCCGTGCGACGGGCATCGTCCGAGGAGTGGACCTCCCACCCGTCGACCTCGACGTCGAGGAGCACTGCGGGGAACGGGAAGTCGAGGCGGTACTCGCCGTTCTCCCCGGCCACGAGCTCACACACCGGATTCTCCGGCAGGTCGAGCCGGTTGATGAGCGACCGCATCTTGGCCTCGAGCACGCTCGGGGCTCGGCTGCCTTCGATACCGAGCTCGGTCAGGATGGCGCGCAGGACGCCCGCACCTCGTCGGCCGGGCCGGCCGACTCGGTCGAGCTCGGCCTTGGCACCCATCACGGTGATGAGACGCGCCCCCGTCGCTGTCAACAAGGCCTCTTTGACGTCTTCCTCGGGCAGCACCGCGCCCGCGTCGACGAGGCTCCGAAGCGGGTTTGTCACCGGGACCCCGAGCCGCAGGTTGTGTGTCGTGCGGTCAAGGTCGCGGCACCGATGCACGATCACGCCGTGGAGCTGCGGGCTGGATCGGCGTGGCACCACGATCTCGGGCTCCTCCGGCGGATGTCGGGTCATCCCCCAGAGCCACAGCGCCGACCGGTGCGAGGCCATGGCCTCGTGGCCCGCGGCCAGACAGGCGGCGACCAGCGAACGGCCCTGGGAGGAAGGCGCCCCTGCCACCCCGTAGACCCCTCGATGGACGCGCTCCAGGGCGCCCGTTCGCAACGCCCATTCCACCTGGCGAGGCGTCATCCCGGCCGCGAGGAACTGGTCGAGCGTCCCAACGCCGTACTGCTCAGCGGTTTGGGTGGAGATATCCACGCCTGGCGTGGATAAGCGCGCCCAAACGGGATGGGGGTTGGCACCGCGCAGGTCGCTCATGTGCCAAGTCCTACTCAGGGGGTGTGACACTGGACGGGTTGTGAGCGAGTTCCTCATCGTGACGGGGTTGTCGGGCGCGGGGCGGTCGACCGCGGCCGACGCCTTGGAGGACCTCGGCTGGTTCGTCATCGACAACCTGCCGCCCGCCCTCATCGGCAAGGTCACCGAGCTGGTGGGCAGGCCCGGCAGCGAGACCGAGAAGGTGGCGCTCGTCGTGGGACGGGGCGGCGAGGGCGTCGACGAGCTGGTCCCCGCCATCGAGCAGCTGCGCCAGAGCACCGAGCGGGTGCGCATCCTCTTCCTGGAAGCGGCGGACGAAGCCCTCGTGCGCCGCTTCGAGGGCACCCGTCGCCGCCACCCCGTCTTCGGCGAGGGCGTGGTGGAGGGCATCCGCCGCGAGCGCTCGCTGCTCGACTCCATCAAGGCGACGGCGGACATCGTCATCGACACCACCGACCTCAACGTGCACCAGCTGCGGGAGCGTCTGGTCGACGTCTTCACAAACGACGACCCCGCGAACGCCATGCAGGTGACGGTCGTGTCCTTCGGCTACAAGAACGGCCTGCCCCTCGACCTCGACAACGTGATCGACTGCCGCGTCCTCCCGAACCCGCACTGGGTCGACGAGCTCCGTCCCCTCACGGGACTCGACGAGCCCGTGCGCGAGTACGTGCTGGGCCAGCCCGAGACCAAGGACTTCCTCGACAAGCTCGACGAATTGTTCGCGCTCCTCCTGCCGCTCTACGTGCGCGAAGGCAAGAGCTACCTCTCCATCGGCGTCGGCTGCACCGGCGGCCACCACCGCTCGGTCGTCTTGGCCGAGGAGCTGGCCCGCCGTATCAGCGACCTCGGCTTCAACCCGCTCGTCGTCCACCGAGACGTGAACCGTTGACGAAGGTCGTCGCCCTCGGCGGGGGTCACGGCCTCGCAACCAGCCTGCGCGCCGCGCGCCGGTACGCCGACGACATCACCGCCATCGTGTCGGTGGCGGACGACGGCGGCTCGAGCGGCCGGCTCAGGCAGGCGCTCGGCATCGAAGCGCCCGGCGACCTGCGTCGCTGTCTCGTCGCCCTGGCCAACGACGAGCGCTCGGTGTTGGCCCGCGCCTTCGAGCACCGCTTCGAGGCGGGTGAGCTCGAGGGTCACGCCCTCGGCAACATCCTCATCGCCGGACTGGCCAGCGCGACCGGAGACTTCCGCGCCGCCCTCTACGAAGCGGGCCGCCTCCTCGACGCGGTCGGGCGGGTCCTGCCCGCCACCACCGGTCCCGTCGTCCTCAAGGGGGAGGCGGCCAGCGGGCCGGTCGAGGGACAGGTCAACGTGGCCGAGGCCGGCCGCCTCAGCGCGGTGTCCCTCGTGCCCCCCGACGCCGAGGCCCCGCCCGAGGCCCTCGCCGCCATCGCCGAAGCCGACCAGGTCATCCTCGGCCCCGGCTCCCTCTTCACCAGCGTGCTGGCCGTGACCGTGGTCCCGGCCATCCGCGACGCGCTCCAGAAGACCGCGGCCCAGAAGGTCTACGTCTGCAACCTCCGCCCTCAGGACCCCGAGACCACCGGGTACGACACGGCCGCCCACGTGGCCGCCCTGATGGCTCACGGCGTCGAGCCGGACGTCGGCCTGGGCGATCCCGACGGCGACGTGGCGGCCGGCGAGGTCCCCATCAGATGGGTCGACCGCCCCCTCGCACGACCCGACGGGTTGGCCCACGACCCGGGCAAACTGGCACAGGCCCTCCGAGAACTGCTTCCCTAGGAGGGACGATCAAGGAGGATCCATGGCTGTACGAGTCGGCATCAACGGGTTCGGGCGCATCGGACGCAACTTCTTCCGTGCTGTCCGCAAGGGCGGGATGGACGTCGACCTCGTCGCCGTCAACGACCTGACGTCGCCGGAGATCAACGCCCACCTCCTGAAGTACGACTCGACTCATGGTGTGCTTCAAGATGAGGTCAAGGTCACCGGCGAGGGCATCTCCGTCGGCGGCGACGAGTTCAAGGTGTTCGCCGAGCGCGACCCCAAGGCCCTCCCGTGGGGCGACCTCGGCGTCGACGTGGTCATCGAGTCCACCGGCGTCTTCACCGACGGCGAGAAGGCGTCCGCCCACATCGACGGCGGCGCCCCCCGGGTCATCATCTCCGCTCCCGCCACCAACGTGGACGGCACGTTCGTGGTCGGCGTCAACGACGACACGTTCGACCCCGCCAAGCACAAGATCCTCTCGAACGCGTCCTGCACCACCAACTGCTTCGTGCCCATGGTCAAGGTCCTCGACGACGCCTTCGGCATCGAGAAGGGCCTCATGACGACGGTGCACGCCTACACCAACGACCAGAACCTCCAGGACCTCGTGCACAAGGACCTGCGCCGGGCCCGCGCCGCCGCCGTCAACATCGTCCCCGCCTCCACCGGTGCGGCACGGGCCACCAGCCTCGTGCTCGAGGCCATGAAGGGCAAGCTCGACGGCACCGCCCTGCGGGTGCCCGTGCAGGACGGCTCCATCACCGACTTCGTCGCCATCCTCAACAAGGAGGCCACGGTCGAGGAGGTGAACGCGGCCTTCCGCGAGGCCGCATCGTCAGGCCCCATGGCCAAGGTCATCGACTACGCCGAGGACCCCATCGTCTCCTCCGACATCGTCGGCTCGCCCGCGTCGTGCACGTTCGACTCCGAGCTCACCATGGTGCTCGGCAACATGGTCAAGGTGCTCGGCTGGTACGACAACGAGTGGGGCTACTCGAACCGCCTGGTCGACCTCGCCGTCATCGTCGGCCGCGCCGGCAAGTAGCGCTTTGCTCCCGGTCCTCGAGGACCTGCCCGACCCGTCGGGCCGGCGGGTCCTGCTGCGCGCCGACTTCAACGTGCCCATCAAGGACGGGCGCATCGAAGACGACATGCGCATCCGCGCTGCCCTGCCCACCATCCAGTGGCTGCTGGACAAGGGAGCCACCGTCACCGCCTGCACCCACCTCGGACGCCCCAAGGGCAAGCCCGACCCCAGGTACTCCGTCGAACCAGTGCGCGAGCGGCTCGGCGAGCTGGCTCCCGGCGTCGAGCTGCTCGAGAACCTGCGCTTCGACCCGGGGGAGGAGGGCAACGACCCCGCCTTCGTCGACAAGCTCTGCGAGGGCCAGGACCTCTACGTCAACGACGCGTTCGGCGCTTGCCACCGTGCCCACGCGTCGATCGTGGGGCCGCCCAGTCGTCTGCCCAGCGCGGCCGGCCGCCTGCTCGAGAAGGAGGTCACCGCTCTCGGCGCGCTCATCACCAAGCCGAAGCGTCCGTTCGTGGCCGTGCTCGGTGGCGCCAAGGTCAGCGACAAGCTCGGCGCGATCCGGGCTCTGCTCACCAAGGTCGACTCGCTCGTCGTCGGCGGCGGCATGTGCTTCACCTTCTTCGCGGCCCAGGGTCACTCCGTGGGCGACAGCCTGCTCGAGGAGGACCAGATCGCCACCTGCAAGGACTTGTTGGCGGGCGACAAGCGCATCCTGTTGCCCGTCGACGTGGTGGCCATGGGCCCCGGTGAGGAGATTCGCCAGCTCGGCCGCAACATCCCCGACGGGTGGAAGGGCCTCGACATCGGTCCCGGCGCGGCGGCCGAGTTCACCGATGAGATCGACGGGGGCCGCACCGTGCTGTGGAACGGCCCCATGGGCATGTTCGAGGACCCCCGCTTCGCGGCCGGCACCAAAGCGGTCGCCCAAGCGGTCGCCGACACGCGCGCCTTCACCGTCGTCGGTGGAGGTGACAGCGCGGCGGCCATGGCCCAGTTCGGATTGGCCGACGAGGTCGATCACCTCTCGACGGGCGGTGGCGCGTCGCTCGAGTTCCTCGAGCTCGGCGGCCACCTCCCCGGCATTGATGCGCTAGAGAACACACGTGCCTGACTCGCGGAAGCCGCTCATCAGCGGCAACTGGAAGATGCACCACACCCACCTCGATGCCATCCGGCTGGTGCAGAAGCTCTCCTATGCGCTGCGGGACACGGACTACGAGCGCGTCGACGTCTCCGTGCACCCGGCCTTCACCAGCCTGCGCGCCATCCAGACCCTGCTCGACGCCGACAACATCCCGATCGCCCTCGGTGCCCAGCACTGCCATTGGGAGGAGCAGGGCGCGTACACCGGCGAGGTCAGCCCGGTGATGCTGGCCAAGCTCGACGTGAAGTACGTGATCGCGGGCCACTCCGAGCGGCGCGAGATCTTCGGCGAGACCGACGAGTGGGTCAACAGGAAGGTCACCTCGATCCTGGCCCACGGCATGACGCCGATCCTGTGCTGCGGCGAGACGCTCGACGAGCGGGAAGCGGGCTCCACCGAGGACAAGGTGAGCGGCCAGGTCCGGGCCGGCCTGGCCGGGGTCTCCAAGGAGCAGGTGGGGGGTCTTGTCATCGCCTACGAGCCCATCTGGGCCATCGGCACCGGCCGCAACGCCACGCCCGACGACGCCCAGACGACCTGCGCCACCATCCGCGCGGTGGTGGCCGACGCCTTCGGGGCCGACGCAGCTGCCGCGGTGCGGATCCAGTACGGCGGGTCGGTCAAGCCCGCCAACGCAGCCGAGCTCCTCGGGCAGCCGGACATCGACGGTGCCCTCGTGGGGGGCGCCAGCCTCGAAGCCGATGACTTCGCCGCCATCCTCCACGCCCACTGACCACGCCGAGCGGGCGTGACGACGCCCCCTGCCACGTTTGTTAACGTGAGTTTCGATGCTGACCGCGATCGTCGTCGTGATCCACGTGATCGTCTCCGGAACCATGGTGCTGCTGATCCTGTTGCACTCGGGCCGGGGTGGGGGACTGTCGGACATGTTCGGCGGGGTCAGCGCCGCGGGGGCAGGGTCCACCATGGTCGAGCGCAATTTGGACAGAATCACGGTGGCAGCCGCTGTCGTATTCGCCTTCACGACGTTGATCCTGGCGCTACGACTCCAATAGACCCCCGCAGAGCGGGGGCAAGGAGGTACTTGAACCCGTGCGACGCAAGCATCCGGTTTGGTTGGTCAGCACGTTCCTGTCGTTGACGTTGTTGGCGGCGGCGTGCGGTGGGAACGACAACAAGAACAGCGGCCAGTCCACCGCCACCACCACGAGCACCGCCACCCAGAAGGGCGGCACGGTCACCCTGGGCTGGGAGCAGGAACCCGACTGCACCGACTGGATCGGCAGCTGCGGCGGCTCGACCTACGGCGCGTGGATGGGCCTGCGCGAGACCTTGCCCCGCGCCTACGACTTCGTCGAGGCGGGCGGCAAGCTCACCTACAAGCCGAGCGTCCTCCTCACGGGCGAAGCCGACCTCAAGACCGACCCCAAGGAGGTCGTGACCTACCACATCAGTCCCAAGGCGGTGTGGTCCGACGGCCAGCCCATCACGTCCGCGGACTTCAAGTACCTCTGGCAACAGATCGCCACTGGCGCGGACATCTACGACACCACCGGCTACAGCAACATCGAGAGCGTGAACGACAGCGACCCCGCGACGGCCGTCGTGACGTTCAGCACCGTGTTCGCGGACTGGAAGAGCCTCTTCGGTGGCGGGTACGGCCTCCTGCCGTCACACCTGCTCCAGGGCAAGGACCGCTCAGCGGAGGTGGCCAACGGCTACAAGTTCTCGGGTGGTCCCTGGATGATCGAGTCGTGGAACAAGGGCGCGGACCTGACGCTCGTTCCCAACCCGAAGTACTGGGGCAAGAAGCCCAACCTCGACAAGGTCGTCTTCAAGTTCATCCCTGACACCGCGGCGGAGTTCCAGGCGTTCAAGGGCGGCGAGGTCGACGCGATCGCCCCGCAGCCCCAGCCGGACGCCATCGACCAGATCAAGTCCGGTCTCACGGGGAAGAAGAGCAAGTTCCAGACCGACACCGTCAACCTCGAGGCCATCTGGTTCAACAACGCCAAGGCGCCGTTCAACGACGTCAAGGTCTGCCAGGCCGTGTCCTACGCCATCGACCGCGACGCCGTCGTCAACCGGCTGTTCGGTCCCCTCGGCGTGACCAAGGCCATGCAGACGATGGTCCCGCTGGTCGCCAAGCCGTTCGCCACGACGGCGTGGTCCAAGTACAAGAGGGACACCACGAAGGTCGACGGGCTACTGACGTCGGCCGGCTACGCCAAGGGCAGCGACGGCCTCTACGCCAAGGGCGGTCAGAAGCTCACCTTCGAGATCAGCACCACCACCGGCAACGCCCGCCGTGCCCTGACGCTGCAGATCATCCAGGACCAGCTGAAGCAAGCGGGCATCGGGATGACCATCTCGACGCACAAGTCCGGTGACCTGTTCGGGAGCATCCTGCCCAAGGGCGATTACCAGGCGGGCCTGTACGCGAACACGCTGACGGCGCTGGCGGCGTCGACCTGCAACCAGTTCTGCGCCAAGAACATCCCGACGGCGCCGAAGTTCTCGGGCCAGAACTGGAGTCGGGCCAACACGCCGGCCGCTGAGGCGGGGCTCAAGGCCTTGGAGACCGATCTCGACGTGGCCAAGGAGATTGCCGGGAACAAGCAGGCGGAGCCGGCCATGGCCGACGCCGCGGTGGTGCTGCCCCTGGACCCGCTGCCCAACGTGTTCCTGTGGAGCGACAAGCTCGTCGGACCCGTGAGCACCAACGGCGTCGACGGCCCGCTGTGGAACCTGGAGGAGTGGGGCGTCAAGGCCTAGTTCGGTACCGACAGTTGACATTGACAGGGCCCGGCCGCACGGCCGGGCCCTGTCGCGTCTGCCGCGTCAGCCGGGTGTCTTCCCAGTAACGTGAAGGTGACATGCCGGCGTACATAGCCCGCCGCCTGGCGTATTCGATCCCTGTCCTGTTGATCGCGTCGTTCCTGCTCTTCGCCTTCGTGCGGGCGACCTTCGATCCCACCGCCCGTTTGCGCGCCTCGCGCGACCCCAACGCGGTGCAGCGTGAGCGCGAGCGGCTCGGGCTCGACCGGCCGGTCGTGGTCCAGTACAAGCAGTGGCTGGTCAAGTTCGTGCAGGGCGACTGGGGCGAGAGCTCGCGGACGCGCGAGCGGGTGCTCCCGATGGTGAAGCGGGCGATGTGGAACACCCTGCAGCTCATCGGGTGGGGCGTGCTGGTCTCCACCGTGCTCGCCGTCGCCATCGGCGTGTTCTCGGCCGTGCGCCAGTACTCACTGGCCGACTTCGCCTTCACCAGCGCGTCCTTCGTCGGCCTCGCCATGCCTCCGTTCTGGTTCGGGCTCATCGCCATCCAGTTCCTCGCCGTGTACCCGAAGGACTGGTTCCACCTCGCCCGGACACCCCTCTTCTTCGTCGGGCTCCACTCGACATCGGGCGCCGGGCTCGGGGACTACGCCCGGCACCTCGTGCTCCCGGTCATGACGCTCACCGTGCAGATCGTCGCCGCGTGGAGCCGGTACGAACGGGCGTCGATGCTCGACGCGCTGAACGCGGACTACGTGCGCGCCGCCAAGGCCAAGGGGCTCAGCCCGAGAGCGGTGGTGTTCAAGCACGCCCTGCGCAACGCGCTGATGCCGCTGGTGACGGTGATGGCGCTCGACATCGGCGCCCTCTTCGGCGGGCTCATCATCACCGAGAGCATCTTCTCGATACCGGGGATGGGCCGGCTGTTCTTCGACGCCCTCATCCAGGGCGACACCAACGTCCTCGTCGTGTGGACGGTGCTCACCGCAGGGTTCGTCATCGTCTTCAACCTGCTGGCCGACGTGCTCTACGGCGTCCTCGACCCGCGCATCCGGTACTCATGATCGAGCCGGCATCGTGACCCTGCCCCGGGAGATCCTCGACGTCCCGGCCGATGCGCCCGACCCGGGCGGGGCCATCGAGCTGCGTTCGGGGGAAGAGGGCATCGCCCGTTCCCAGTGGAAGCTGTTCTGGCGCCGGTTCCTCCGCCATCGCATGGCGGTGGTGTCGGTGGTGGTGCTCGTCGTCATCATCCTCGCCTGCTTCGGCGCCAAGGGAGTCGCACCGTTCCCGCGCAACCACCAGGACCTGCTCACCGGACCGGTCGGCCCGCGCGCCAAGCACTGGTTCGGCACCGACGAGCTCGGCCGTGACCAGCTCACCGAGTTGCTCTACGCCGGGCAGATCTCGCTGCGGATCGGTCTAGTGGTGGCGTTCCTCTCGACGCTCATCGGCACGGTGGTGGGGGCGATCGCCGGCTACTTCGGCCGGTGGGCCGATCAGCTCCTGATGCGACTCACCGACCTCTTCCTGGTCGTGCCAGCCATCGCCATCCTCGCCATCGCCATCAAGAAGTTCGGCAACGGCAGCAACACCATCATCTACATCCTCGCCGGCCTCGGGTGGATGTACATCGCTCGCGTCGTGCGCAGCCAAGTGCTGTCCATCAAGGAGAAGGAGTTCGTCGAAGCGGCCCGGGCCTCCGGCGCGTCGCACGCTCGCATCATCGCCCGCCACATGTTGCCCAACACCATCGGGCCCATCCTGGTCAACGCCACGCTCGCCATCGCCGCGGCCATCGTCACCGAGTCGACGCTGTCGTTCCTCGGCTTCGGCGTGCAGCCCCCGGCGCTGTCGTGGGGCCTCATGCTCTCGAACGCCCACGGCTACGTCGGCACGCCCAAGGCGTACCTCATCTACTTCCCGGGGCTGGCCCTGCTGCTGGTGGTGCTCGCGGTGAACTTCATCGGCGACGGCCTTCGGGACGCCTTCGACCCGCAGGCCCACAAATGACGGCCGACGGCGACGTTCCCGTCGCGGAGCTGGAGAGCGACCTCGCCCCTGCAGCCGCCGACCTGCCCCCCGGCGCGGTGCTGTCGGTGCGGAACCTGAGCGTCGAGTTCCCGAGCGACGACGGTCCCGTGTACGCGGTCGACGACGTGTCCTTCGACGTGTTCGAGAACGAGGTCCTCGGCATCGTGGGCGAGTCGGGGTCGGGCAAGAGCGTGACCTCGATGGCGATCATGGGCCTGCTCCCGAGGACGGCCAAGACCACCGGCGACGTGTACTTCCGGGGTCGCTCCATCGCCGGGCTGCCGGACAAGGAGTTCCGGAAGCTGCGGGGCGACAGGATCGCCATGGTGTTCCAGGACGCGCTCACCGCGCTGAACCCCGTCTACACCGTCGGCCACCAGATCGCCGAGGCCATCGAGGTCCATCGCGACCTGGAGAAGCACGAGGTGCGCGAGCGGGTGGTCGAGCTGCTCGCCCTCGTCGGCATCCCGAATCCGGCGGACCGCGTCGACCAGTACCCGCACGAGTACTCGGGCGGCATGCGCCAGCGGGCGATGATCGCCATGTCGATCGCCAACGAGCCCGACGTGCTCATCGCGGACGAGCCCACCACCGCCCTCGACGTCACCATCCAGGCCCAGGTGCTCGAGGTGCTCGAGCGCATCCAGGACCGCACCAAGTCCGCCATCCTCCTCATCACCCACGACCTCGGCGTCGTCGCGGGGGTGGCCGACCGCGTCATGGTCATGTACGCGGGACGCCAGGCCGAGCTCGGCAGCGTCGACGAGGTCTTCTACGACTCGCGCCACCCGTACACGCTGAGCCTGCTGGCCGCCCTGCCCCGGCTCGACCTCGAGGGCGGGGGGCCGCGCCTGTACCGCATCAAGGGCCAGCCCCCGTCGCTCGTCTTCGTGCCGTCTGGTTGTCCGTTCCACCCGCGCTGTCCGTTCGCGCAGGTACCCGACCCGTGCGCGAGCCTGCGGCCCGAGCTGCTGACGGCGAGCAGCGCCGAGCACGTGGCCGCCTGTCACTTCGCGGCGGACATGGCCGAGGTCACTCCCGAGTCTTTGAGGGGCGAGCAGCCGGCGTGAGCGAGTCCACCGGCGCACGGCGGGCCACCATCCTCGAGGTCGAGGGGTTGGTGAAGCACTTCCCGATCCGGGCCGGCCTCCTGCGTCGGCCGGTGGGCGTCGTGCACGCGGTGTGCGACGTGAGCTTCACCGTCGACCGAGGCGAGACGCTCGGCCTGGTGGGGGAGTCGGGGTCGGGCAAGTCCACGACGGCGCGGTGCGTGATGCGGCTCATCGAGCCCACCGCCGGAACCGTCAGCTTCCAGGGCCAGGACGTAGGCTCCATGAAAGGCGGTGAGCTGCGCCGGCTGCGCAGGCGCATGCAGATCGTGTTCCAGGACCCGTATGCCTCTCTCAATCCACGCATGACCGTGCACGCCATCGTCGCCGACCCACTCCGAGTGCACGGCCTCTACCGCAACCACGGCCCCGAGCGAGTGCGCGAGCTGCTCGACCGGGTCGGCCTCAACCCCGAGCACGCCAGCCGGTATCCGCACGAGTTCTCCGGAGGCCAGCGCCAGCGCATCGGCATCGCGCGTGCCCTCGCTCTCGACCCCGACCTGCTCGTGCTCGACGAGCCCGTGTCCGCGCTGGACGTGTCGATCCAGGCCGGCGTCATCAACCTGCTCGAGGACCTGCAGGACGACCTCGGGCTCGCCTACGTGTTCGTGGCCCACGACCTGTCAGTTGTCCGCCACACGTGCGACCGGGTGGCGGTGATGTACCTGGGCAAGATCGTCGAGATCGGTGACCGGGACCAGGTGTACGAACGTCCGGCCCATCCGTACACACAGGCGCTGCTGTCGGCCGTGCCCATCCCCGACCCGCGACGCGAACGGCAGCGAGAGCGCATCGTGCTCGAGGGCGACGTCCCGTCGCCCGCCGATCCGCCGAGCGGATGTCGCTTCCGCACCCGCTGCCAGCGTTTTGCCCACGAGCTGAGCGAGAGCGAGCGGCAGTTGTGCGTCGAGCAGGAGCCCGCGCTCGAACCTCGGGGCCAGGACCATCCGGCTGCCTGCCACTATGCGGCGGTGCAGCAGGTCATCTGAAGCCCATGCGACGACGAACCCTCACCTTCCTTGCTGTGCTGCTGCTCGCCCTCACGGGTGTGGCCTGCAACCGCGGCAAGGGCGATGCCGGCAAGGCGACGGGCGAGACACCGCGACGGGGCGGCACGCTCCGGCTGGGGATCACCACGCTGCCGTCGCTCGATCCGGGCCAGGCGAGAACGGTGGAACAGGTGCTCGTTGCCGACCAGCTCTTCGACGGGCTCACGGCCTACAACCCGCGCACGTTGGCGCCGGTGCCGTCCATCGCGCAGCGCTGGCAGGCCGGCCCCGACGAGAAGCAGTGGGACTTCTTCCTGCGGCAGGGCGCCACGTTCAGCAACGGACGGGCCATCACCGCGGCCGACGTCAAGTACACGCTCGAGCGCGTGGCCAAGAAGGGGTCGGGCTCACCGGCCGCCGACCAGCTCGACCTGGTGGCGGGCTACGGCCCGTTCGGCATCGAGGGATCAGCGGGCGAGCTGAGCGGCATCACCGCGCCGACGCCGCAGCAGGTCCACATCGTGCTCGACCAGCCCCAGGCCGAGCTGCCGAGCATCCTTGCCAGCCCACTGTTCGGCATCGTGCCGCGTGAGTCCGTGGAGGCCGCCGCCCCGCCGTTCGCAGAGGCGCCTGTCGGTAGCGGTCCGTTCCGGTACGCAGCGCGTGCGGGCGACACGATCACTTTGGTACGAGCGCCCGGCTCGCGCGCCTACCTCGACCGTTTGCAGCTGATGCAGTTCGCTGACGTGCCCTCGTCCTACCGCGGCTTCACGGCCGGCCGAGAGGACTGGAGCCGCGTGCCGCCCGAAGAGGTCACGCGTGCGTCCGAGCGCTACGGCCGCGACGCCTTCCGCCCGTACGTCGCCGAGCTGTTCTACGGGTTCAACCTGCGCAACCCGAAGTACGCCGACCCCCGGTTCCGCATGGCCATCGTGCACGCCATCAACCGCGAGTCCATCGTGCGGGCGATCTACGGGAACACGGTGCTGCCTCTCGACGGTGTCACCGTCGCGGGCGTGCCCGGCCACCAGGACGACGCGTGCGGCGACGCGTGCACGCACGACGTCGCCAAGGCCAAGTCGCTGATGGCCGAGCTGGCGGCTGCGGGCGTGAACCCCGGGCAGGTGAACCTCGACTACGACCAGGACGTCACCCAGGAGGCGGTGGCCAAGGCCATCCAGGCCAGCCTCAAGGAGGCGGGCATCGACGCCGCCCTCCGGCCCAAGCCCCTGAAGGAGTACCAGGACTTCGCGGTGAGCGGGCAGCAGGAGCTGTTCCGCCTGGGTTGGATCGCCGCCTACCCGTCGAGTGACGCCTTCCTCGCGCCGTTGTTCGTCTCGTCGTCGACGAGCAACCTCACCGGATTCGCGTCGGCCGATGTCGACCGCGTGATCCAGGCGGCGCGGGCCGAAGGTGACGCGGCGAAGCGGAGCACCCAGTACCAGGAGGCGGAGCGGGCGATCATGGCGGGCGTGCCCGTCGTGCCCATCGCCCAGTTCCAGATCCATGCCGTGACGTCGTCGGCGGTGCGGGGGCTCGTGCCGACGAGCATGGGGAGCTTCGACGCCTCCAAGGTGTGGCTGGCCGCCGGCTGACGGCGGCGGCCCTCGCCCTGGTCCTCGTCTTCTCGACCGCGGCTGCCTGCAGTCGGAACAAGAAGGAAGCAGTGCGGCCGTCGGGCACGACGTCGGCTACCGCGCCCGTCACCACCACCGCGCCCGAGCCCGACCGGCCGCGCGGCGGCTCGGCGCGTGTCGGCGTGTGGGGCGCTCCCGACGTCGGCGCGCCGACCATCGCAGGGGCAGCCGTGCGCGCCCTCGTGCTGCCGCAGCTGTTCGTCGCCCAGCCCGACGGCTCGTGGCGCCCGTCGCTGGTGGAGCCGGGTTCGGACACCAGCGCTGCCGACTCCCGTTCGGCCACGTTCCGGTTGCGCAAGGGAGCGGCGTGGTCCGACGGGCGTCCTATCTCGGCCGACGACCTACGTCGCAATCCCGACTCGCGTGTGGTGGCGGGCGTCGATGGCCCGGACGCCCGCGGGCTGATCACCGTCCGCTTCAATCAGGCGCTGCCCGGTTGGCGGCGCCTGTGGTCGGGGTCGGACGCCATCGCTGCGCCCGGACCCGGCGTCTGGGGTGGACCGTTCGTCGTTGCGGGGTCGACGTCCGGGATCGAGCTCGTGCTGCGCCGCAACGACAAGTGGTCAGGCGTGGTCGCCAAGGGACCGTTCCTCGACGAGCTGCACCTGGTCCTCGTGCCCGACAGCACCACCGCCCAACAGCTGTTGGAGAAGGGGCAGCTCGACGTGGTGATGCCCCCGGCGTTCACGGTGCGCACGGCCCAGCTGCGGGCGGTCGCCGGCGTCACCGTCGACACCGCCGACCGCAGTGGCTGGTGGGTCGGGCTCTTCCTGTCGGACAGGCTGCCCGAGAACAAGCGCCAGGCCGTGGCCGGCACCATCGACCGCGACCGCTTCGTCGGCGTGTTGCTCACCGATGAGGCGTCCGTGCTCAACGGCTTCATCGGACCGGAGGACGCGGCGTGGGCGGGGGCGCGCTATCCCGACGCCGGCGCGCTGCGGGGTGCGGCTGCCGTCGACCTGGTGGGACAGATCGAGGAGCCGATGACGCCCGCGGTCGAGCGGGTCATCCAGCAACGGGTGCAGACGGTCGCCGGTACGACGGAGCTGCGCAACGCCGAGGCGGACCGCGTCGAGCCGTGGTTGGCCGCCGGCACCTATGACGCCGCCATCGCCATGGCCGTCGATGGCCCCGATTTCTGCTGGCTGTGCCGCTGGGCGTCTGTCGACGAGGGCCTCGCCCGCCTCGCCGACGCCGGCGACGGCGCTGCCGCCGCTCAGCTCGAGGTCAAGCTCCGCGACCAGGCCCACGTCGTCCCGTTGTGGCGGCCCCGCACTGTCGTCGCCTGGCGCAACGGCCTCAGCGGCGTCCGCGCCAACGGCTACGCCCTCAATGCCGCGTGGAACGCTGCGCAATGGTGGCGCGGCTGAGCCTTCTCCGTTCTCGGCAAGCAGACGGTCGCTCGACGCCCATCTGCTTGCCAAGAAGGCCGACCAGCGACGCTCGACCGCTACGATGTCGCCTCCACGTCGGAGTGGCGGAATAGGCAGACGCGCCAGCTTGAGGGGCTGGTGCCCGCAAGGGCGTGGGGGTTCAAGTCCCCCCTCCGACACGCACAGGTCGTGCCCCCGAGCGATGAATTCTGTCGCGGACAACCGTGACGCTGCCGTATCACTGGTTAGTGGTCCGCCCCGGGCGCGCGAGGACCGCCTCGATCAGCTGTCGCGCCAGCGCACGGCGTAGAGGCGGTAGAAGCCGTTGAGCCCTTTGAGTTCGACTTCCACCGGGTCGCCGAAGGAGAACTCGTCGCTCGTGTCGACCAGATCTCGCACGAGCGAGGACACCAGGATCTCGGCACCCCGCGCCTCGGCGGCGACCCGGGCTGCCAACACCACGCCCTTGCCGTAGAAGTCGTCGGCCTCCCGGATGGCTTCGGCCGTATGCAAGCCGATGCGGACGCGCACCATGTCGTCCCGGTAGGCCAGCTCCTGTTGGATGCCCACCGCACAGCGCAGGGCGTTACGGGCCGACGAAAAAGCGAGCATGAACCCGTCACCTTGCGACTTGACCTCGAAGCCAGACTGCCGCGCCGCTTGGTCGCGCACGACCCGGTTGTGGTCATGCAGCACGGCCATCCAGTCCTTCTCTCCGAGCCGCTCCATGAGCTGGGTCGACCCCTCCATGTCGGTGAACAAGACCGTCACGGTGCCGTTGGGGGCGGTGGCTCTGGTGACATCGGGACGTTCGTCCGACACCGACTCGGCGATGCTCTCGATGCTCGTCGTGAGGTGTGCGCCGTACTCCTCGTTGAGGATGCCAAACGATCGGTGGAGATGAACGAGCTTCCACATACGCCGTTCGAGATGGAAGATGCCTGTCAGCCGGGCCGGCGTGCGCCCGCCCATCCACTCGACCTCAGTGTTGAAGATGGCCCAGCCAACGCTGCCCTCCTGGAACGCGGCACCGTCCTGCACCAGGAACGTCGCCGGTCCCCGGTCGATGGTCTGGCGGCCATGCAGGGAGATCGCCACCTCGGCGTCGTCCCACCATTCCCGGGGGTCGGTGCCGACAGAGATCACGCCCGGGCGCGTCGACCACAGGCGTCGCCACGCGGCTTCGTCGCCGTTGAAGGTCTCGAGCACCTCGAGCATCAGTTCTCGGACCTCATCGGACGGCTCCATGCGCGGCCGACGTTACCCAGCGAGTGGATTCGTGTCCTCAACGGTGCGATCGCCCCTCCGACACCAGCTTCTGTGCGTTCCGACCAGGACGTTCTCACCGGCAGGTGTGTCGTCACGACACTTTTCGCGCGCATCAAGCACGTCGGGAGTGTCGAGTGCTAGGTGCGGTGTCGCCCTACATCACGGGAACGCGCGTCCGCGCGACCCACAACGCGTCGACGATGAAACGACGCTCGAACGGATCAAGGCTGCTGCCGAGGAGGAGGGATGAGTGGCGAAGCGGGGAAGCAGATCGCGTTCGTCTTGTATGAGCGTCTGACACCGCTCGATCTCCTCGGCCGCTGCGGGAGTACGATGCACGTCAGGAAGAAGCGACCCCGACGACCTTCGCCACGTGGGTCGAGCGGGCTCCAATTGACTCCGATGCCTTCCGGGGGGTTGTCGTCGGTAACACCACCCGCCGACGTGGACCGCGCTTTACGAGGAAGGGTGGGGCCTATGCACTATTGGACTGGGTTTGACGCATGACGCGGCAACGCCCAGCGCTCCGCGAGGCGTGGGCTTCGGAACGCCGCGAAGCGCAGGAGGCGCGTGGACGCCACGACGTCGTCGGTGAATGGCGTCATCTCGAGCGCGCACACGTCCTCAGCCAGCCGATGGCCGTGCCCCACGTCCGCACCCACGTCTCGATGCTCGGCTATGCCCTACGCCGTCGCGATCGGCGTGAGGTGTTCGGGCAGCTCGGCCGACTGGTCGTGGCTGGTCCCGGCTCGTTGACGAAGAAGTATCCGGTCGGCAACACCGGCGGCGCCAACGTGAGTGCGTTCGAGCCGATGGCCATCCCTGAGGATCTTCGGGCCCTTCTCGGCGCCACGGCACCCAGCGGCGCAGGGTCATGAGCACTGCTCCTGCGAACACGGGAGGCCGGGGGTTGGTCGCGATCTCGGTGCCAGTCAGGTGGGGCTTGGGCTTCGGAGCCGCACAGGCTGCTTTACCAGTGATGTTGCGCTGGCTCGATCCATCGACGGTTCAGGCTCTGATGCTCACCGCGATCGCGGCCGTCTACATCGGATTCGCAGTAGCAGATGGACGGCCCCGAGTGATCCTCGTGGAGTCGGTCATCGTCGTGATCTTCATTGTCCTCGCCGCCGTCGCCGTGACCGCATCCGCGTGGTTACTGGTCGTGGCCTATGCGGCACACGGCGCCAAGGACTCTTGGCAAGAGCGGCGTCAGTTCGTCGCGAACACCCGTTGGTGGCCACCGTTCTGCGCCGCCGTGGATTTTCTGCTCGCCGGCATCCTCGTCGTCGAGATCGCCGCCGGGGTCCGGTTCCATTGACAGTGCCGCCGACGCCAGCAGCGCAAAACGAGCAACTAGGAGCACCATGACCACTGCACCTCCCACTCCAGCAGAGATCCAGCCCGAGCCTCGCGACCAAGCTCCGCCTCGGTTGGATGAGCCGGAACGATCCGGCCGTACGATGGCCATCGGGTGGGTGGTAGCCGCCGCCGTTCTCAGTGGGCTGGTGTCGGCCGTCGTCCTGGACGTGCTCGTGTTCGCCGGCGCTCGCGAGCACGTCATCACCGGCATGGCACTGCTGGCGTTCGCGTTCGGATGGGGGTTGCTTGCCGTCGGGTCCACCCGCTTCACGGATCAACCGCAGCGATGGGCAATCGTGCCGTGCGCGGCCATGGCGCTGACGGGTGCCGCCGTCCTCGTGCAGGCGCACAGCAACCGTGTGATGCAGAGCCTCGGCTGGGTCTGGCCCCCGCTGCTCTTGGCGCTCACCATCTGGATGGTCGTCCAAGCCCGCAGCGGTCTCAGGAGCTGGACACGACGTGGCTTCCTGTACCCCGTGTTCGCCGTCCTGGTGATCATGGCAATCGGTGGAGCGTTCGAGACGGTGCAGGAGCGCTCCGACCGGGCCACGTACGCCATGCCCGGCAGGTTGATCGACGTCGGAGGTCACGGCCTGCACATCCGATGCACGGGTTCTGGCAGTCCCACCGTGGTGCTCGAGCCGGGGCTCGGGGAGATGTCGTCGGCGTACGGGTTGATCGCACCCGCGGTCGCACGGGAGTCCCGGGTGTGCGTGTACGACCGTGCCGGCCGAGGCTGGAGCGAGTCCGCCACGGGTGCGCAGCGCAGTGGACAGGCCGCGACCGAGCTCCACGCATTGCTGACGCGAGCAGGCGTGCCGGGTCCGTACGTCCTGGCAGGGCACTCCTTCGGCGGCCTGTACGTCCTCGCATTCGCGGCCCGGTATCCGGATCAGGTCGCCGGTCTCGTCCTCATCGACTCCACGCCGCCAGATGCTTTCGACAGCCTCCCGACGTACCCGACCTTCTACTCGGGGTTCCGCCGGGTCAGCGCCCTCGGGCCGTCGTTCGCGCGCTTCGGCGGCATGCGCCTCATCAACCTGACCTCGTACGGCGATTTCCCCGAGCCCGCCCGCAGTGAAGCCCGGGCCAACTCGGCGACGGCCCGCACCGCCCGCAGTGCGCGCGACGAGCTCGCCGTGGCTCGGACATTGATGCGCGACGCCGCCGCCCTGCGGAGTCTCGGCGACAGGCCGTTGTTCGTGCTCACCGCCGGCAGCGGCCAGGAGAAGGGGTGGTCGGCCGCGCAGGATCGCCTCGCCAGGCTTTCGAGCAACAGCGTCCATGTGACGGCGCGAGGCGCCACGCATCAGTCACTCCTCCAGGACCGCAGCGACGCGCCCACGACCAGTCGGTCCATCTTGGCGGTCGTTCACTCGGTTAGGGACTCGTCACCTCTCACCAGCCCCAGAGGGACGCCGTGAGCGCCTCGACCGTGCCCGAGACCCGGTTTGCCCGCGCCGGTTCGGTGGACATCGCGTATCAGAGCTTCGGGTCCGGCGACGCTGCTCTTGTGTGGGTACCGGGTTGGATCTCCCACGTCGAGGCGATGTGGGACCTTCCCGAGTTCGCTCGCTTCCTCGAACGTCTCGCGTCGTTCAGCCGCGTGGTGACCTTCGACAAGCGGGGCACGGGAATGTCAGACCGCATCCAGAACCCGCCGACGCTCGAGGAGCGAATGGACGACGTCCGTGCGGTCATGGACGCGGCCGAGCTGGAGCGCGCCGTACTTTTCGGATGGACGGATGCAGGCGCCATGCTGGCTCTGTTCGCGGGCACCTACCCCGATCGAGTCGAGGCACTGATCGTCGGCGAACCGACGGTCAAGCAGGCCGCGGAGGATGACCACCCGTGGGGCATCCGCCCAGAGTTCCTTTCCGCGACAGTCGAGGCGACCGCCCACGAGGTGTGGGGGAGCGGCAGCATGCTCGCCCTCATCGATCCGTCCGCCGCGCAGGATGCGCACCTCGCGGCGTGGTGGCGGCGCTACGAGCGCCTGTCATCTACGCCGAATGCCGTGGCGACAATGGTGGGCATGGTCGGCAGTGCCGACGTGCGGCCGTTCCTGGCATCGGTGCAGGCACCAACGCTGGTTCTACACCGACGCGAGGCGCAGATCCTCATGCCCGGGGCCTCGCAGTTTTTCGCTGACCAGATCGCTCATGCCGAGTATCGGGAACTACCCGGTGACGCACTCGCTCCCTATCTCGGCGACCAGGACTCGGTCCTGACCGAGGTGGAGGAGTTCGTCACCGGCCGGCGGCCGTCGCCACAGGGGGACCGGTACCTCGCGACGGTGGTGTTCACCGACATCGTCGACTCGACCAAGCACGCGGAACGGCTCGGTGACGCGGCTTGGCGGGACACTCTCCTTTCCCACTACTCCATGCTCGAACAGCAGGCTGCTCGTTACGGCGGGCGCATCGTGGACACCACCGGTGATGGTGCGCTCGCGGTGTTCGACGGACCCACTCGGGCGGTGAGCTACGCCCGTGCCGCGGTCGAATTGGCACATGGGCTGGGCCAGCAGATCCGCGCAGGTGTACACACCGGGGAGGTCGTGGACCGAGGCTCGGGGGACTTGGCCGGCATGGCCGTGCACATCGGCGCACGCGTCTCGAGCGCCGCTTTGGCGGACGAGGTGCTCGTGTCCAGCACGGTCCGCGACCTCACCGTGGGATCAGATCTGACCTTCACCGAGCGGGGACCGCACGATCTGAAAGGTGTGCCGGGCCCGTGGGTCCTCTATGCCCTCGTGACAGCGCAGCACGTGCCCGATCTCGCGACCTGAACGTGCAAGAACGCGTTCCACGGAAGGAAATCACATGGTGAGCACCACGCACACGGAAGGGTCAGCGCCGCTCGGCACCGCCGGGGCGACGATGCAGGCGATTGTGCAGGCGGCCTACGGCTCGGTCCCGGAGGACGTGCTCCGGCTGGCGGACGTGCCCAGGCCCGCAATCGCCGAGGACGAGGCACTGGTTCGGGTGCACGCCGCCAGTGTCGATCGGGGCACCTGGCATGTGATGGCCGGCTTGCCGTATCCGGTCCGCGTCGCTGGCTTCGGACTTCGTCGACCGAAGGCTCTCAACCCTGGGAGAAGCGTGGCCGGGACGGTCGAAGCCGTTGGAACGCGGGTGCACGACTTCCAGCCGGGCGACGAGGTGTTTGGCGTGTGCGACGGCGGCGCGTTCGCGGAGTTCGCCGCCGCCAAGGCCACCAAGCTCGCACGCAAGCCCACCAACATTTCGTTCGAGGAAGCCGCCGCCGTCCCCGTCTCCGGGCTCACCGCGTTGCAGGCGGTGCGCGACCAGGCACAGCTCACCGCAGGGCAGACGGTGCTGATCGTCGGGGCGTCCGGTGGCGTCGGGACGTTCGCTGTGCAGATCGCGAAAGCGCTGGGGGCCGAGGTCACCGGTGTCTGCAGTACCGCCAAGGTGGATCTCGTGCGCTCCATCGGAGCAGACCACGTTGTTGACTACACCCACGAGGACTTCACCAAGGGCGATATCCGCTACGACGCCATCGTCGACATCGGCGGGAACACTCGCGTTTCCGACCTCCGCCGGATCCTCACCCCTCGAGGACGGCTCGTCATCGCGGGAGGCGAGACCGATGGACGCTGGCTCGGCGGCTTCGATCGCCAGGTGCGAGCGATGCTTCTGTCACCCTTTGTGAGCCAAAAGCTGGGCACCTTCGTTGCGTCCGAGAACGGCGCGGACCTGCAGGCGCTCCGGGAGTTGATCGAGGCCGGCAAGGTGACGCCGGCCGTCGAGCGGGCGTACCCGCTTCGATCAACGGTCGAGGCCGTCCGCCATGTCCAGGACGGTCACGCCCGAGGCAAGGTCGTCATAGCGGTGTGAGGACACGGCCGCCGAATGCGGAAGCGCTACCTGCCCTAACTGAGCAGCGACCGCTTCCAGCAGCGTGAGTGTCCGGAGCGCCATGCGTGTGGCCGTGATCCGAATACACATCCGGTGTGTCGCCCGCGCGCATTCCGCGCGCACCAGCACCCCGGACAGCCCCGTACGGATCCGTTCGGTTGCGTACGCATCCGACGGTTGCGACCTGGGAAACCCGCCCTTGACCTGCGTCTTTCTCGCAGGCCGGCGCAAACAAGCTGGTCAGCGCGTACTCGTTCGGTGACTGCGATACGCACGGAAGGGGCGTTCAAGTCCCCCCTTCGACACCAACACGAACCCCGACGCCTTCGGAACGTCGCGGGAAGGTGTTCGGGGAGGACTGTTGTTCGTGCCTCGCCCACGCCCAGTCATGGGCCGGAATCCAGTTGGGAGGGTCGTGTGCACGGCCGCGGCCGTCCTGGCCAGCGCGCCACAACATGCGGACAACCGCGCGCCAGCTATGCCCCGGGAGTGACGAGGTCGGTAGGGCGATGCCAAACGGCACCGACCGGACAACCCGGCGCAACCCAGAGAGGCCCTTCCAACCATGAAGCTCCGCAAGTTCATCACGCTGGCTACCGTCGGCACCGCTACCGCAGGCGTGTCGCTGTTGGGCTTGGGCGTCAGCCCCGCCTTCGCGGTCGACCAGCCCGTCACGTTTGAAGTCGCTGGTGGCAGCCTGGCGATTGCCCAGACGCCAACTGCCGGCACCGCCCTCGTCCAAGGCACTCCGGTTGACATGCCGGTCACCACAGTCACCGATGCCCGCGCCGATTTCGACCGCACGGGTGCGTGGACCGTGTCCGCGTCGGTCACCAACTTGACCGAGAGCGGTGGTGGATCGATCCTCGCCGACCAGATCACGCTGGACGAGACCGTGGGCTCCTTCACCGCCGGCACCGGCACCCGCGTCGGCATGGCCGCCGTCGTTGCCACCGGACCGCTCGTGTCGGCCACCGGCGACAGCATCAACTCGGTGTTCACCTACACGCCGACGGCTCTGCTGGCGGCCCAGACGCTCCCGTTCTCGGGTTCCTACGCCGGGACCGTCTCTCAGACGGTGGTGTGAAAGTGGTTCTGGCGACCATTCGTCGCCTCGTCGTTGCTGTGTCCGTCGCCGGCGCGCTCTGCGCGCCGGCGACAGCCGCGCTGGCCCAAGTCCCAGCCCCACCGAGGGGCATCGGTGCGAAGCTCCTCGAGGGACCAGCCGACAGCCTCGACAACCCCCGCGCCCACGAGTACATCATCGACCACCTCGCGCCCGGCACCACCATCTCCCGCAAAATCGGCTTCTCCAACGGCGGGAGCCGGCCCGCCGACCTCACCTTCTATGCCGCCGCGTCCGAGATCCACGACGGCGCCTTCGTGCCCGGCGCCGGCCATGCCGCCAACGACCTCACGAGCTGGACCACGTTCGCTCCAACGTCGGCGACCGTGCCGCCCGGTCACACCGTGCCAGTCACGGTGACCATCGCCGTGCCGGTCGACGCGACACGGGGCGAGCGCTACGCCGCCGCGCTGGCCGAGCACGCCAGCGAGCCCGCCGCGGGCGGCGGGGTCGCGTCGGTGAGCCGCGTTGGCATCCGCATCTACCTCTCCGTCGGTCCCGGTGGTGCACCGACAACCGCGTTCTCCATCGACTCGATGACCGCGCTACGCAATGCCGACGGCATCCCGCTCGTTACCGCCCAGGTGCACAACACGGGCGAGCGGGCCATCGATCTCGCCGGTGACCTCCAGCTCACCAACGGGCCATCGTCATTGTCCGCCGGCCCATTTGCAGTTCGCACCGTGTCGACACTCAAGCCCGACGACAGCGGGGCGGTCACCGTCGCGCTCGATCGCGAGCTACCCAGCGGACCATGGGACGCGCGGATCACACTCACGTCAGGGGTGACCTCAGGATCGGGTACCGCTCGCCTCACGTTCCCGATCGACAACGCTGCGAGTGCGGGCCCGACGACCGTTCACCGGCAGGGTGCGACGCAGTCACGGTTCCGCGAATTCGCCGTCGCCGACGCCGCCGCCGTCATCCTCATCGTACTCATCCTGAGCGTCACAGCGCGCCGTCGTCGCCGGCGCGCACGGCCCATTGTGCGCCTTCAGCTGTAGCCGGTTGTCGACTATTGGTTGCGGCGCCGAGGCCGCTGGTCGGCCCGCACCCAAGAGGTGATTTCGTTGGCGACGGCGCGGCAGGAATGGGCCGCGGCAGTGGGATCGGTGCGGACGGCCAACCACACTCCCATGGTCGAAACGGCGAGCAGCTCCGATCGCCGAGCAATCTCCGTGCGGGTGCGTTCGCCCTGTGCGGCATCGCCCCGCAAAGCGTTGGCGAACGCCGCTCGGTAGCGGTCGACGAACTGCGCCGCCGGGCCCGTGAAGGTCGGGTCGCGTCCGGCCAGTTCGGCGATCGTGTTGATCATCAGACAGCCGCGCCGCGAGCGAGGATCAGCGAACAGCGCCGCGAGGCGACGGAAGAATCGCGCTGCTTCGGCCAGCCCCGACTGGGGTGCTTCAACTGGAGCGAGCAAGGGGTCGATGAAGGTGTCGAGGTAGTCCGCCAAGGCAGCGTCGAAGAGAGCTCGCTTCGCTCCGAAGGCGAGATAGAGGCTGGATCGGCTCAGGCCGGTGGCCGCCTCGAGGTCCCCGATCGCGGTCGCCTCCAGGCCACGCTGCCAGAACAGTTCTTTGGCGGCGACCACCACTGTGCCCTGGTCATACGCTCTCGTGCGCGCCATATGGACTGGCCTACCCGCTTTGGGAAACGATCAGTCCAGATAGTAATCTGGACTGGTCGGTACAGAACGAGTCGGGCTGGCTGCTAGGCCAGCGCGGCCAGGAAGGGGGAGGAAACCCCCAGGAAGTGTGTGTGTTGTGACTTCCGCTCTCGAGGGCGCGCCTCGAACCGATGACATGTTCCGCGATGCACCGGTGCCGGTGGCCATCGTGGAGCTGCCGTCCCTGCAACTGAGACCGAATGATGCATTCGCTGCGCTTCTCGGACTCGACGACGCAGGAATGACACGCCCCGGTCTCCTCGAGCTCTTGCTTGCGGACGATCGGCCGGCAGTGGACAACATCTTCGTGGGCTTGGCGTCGGGTCTGATCGAATCGTGTCAGGGGCGCGGGCGCATGCGACGCCCCGACGGCGAAGAACTCGATGTGGTTGCCTGGGCTCGGCCGTTCGATGGGGCAAGGCCGTGCCGGCGAGCGGTTCTGGCGGTGGCCCCTGCCGAGGGGACGCGTCCGTTGGCTGAGCCGTGGTTCGCTCGGGTCGACCTCAAGCGAGTGGCGTTCGGCACGCTCGATCACGAGTGGAGACTCAGCGAGATCAGCCCGGACGCGGCCGAGCTCCTGGGCTGGGACCTGAACGATGCTCGCGGCTCACTCATGCAAGGCGCGGTCCACCCCGACGACGCCTCGCTGTTGTTGCTCACACTCGCCCGAAGTGGTGCAGAGCGTCGAGCGGTCGCCACGCGTCTGAGAGTGCAACGACCTGATGGTCAATGGACGCCGGTTCGCTGCGTGCTCAGCCCGCTCTGTGACCACAACCCAGCCCGGTTCGGGTTCGGGCTGTGGCTGTTGTCCAACGAGGACGATTTCAAAATGGCGGATCAACGCGCTACCCGCTTGGAAGAGCACCTGTGGCGGATCGGTGCGGAGGTCCATGCCTCCGGCATCGGCGGTCTCTCAGCGAACCGCGGTCTCCCGCGGAGCCTTCCTGCGCTCGGAGGACTGAGCGCACGACAGTCTCAAGTTCTCGATCGTCTCATCAGCGGGGAGCGAGTTCCCACGATCGCACGTTCCCTGTTCCTGAGCGAGAGCACGGTACGCAACCATCTCAGCGCCATCTACCGGAAGGCCGGGGTCCACTCGCAGTCCGAGTTGTTGGCCCGTCTCATCGGTGAGGCGGTCCTGGACGTGACAGACGCCTAACAGATCGGACGCTCGCCCATACCGGCGCCGAGCTCCGTGGTCGATGCTGGCGGCGTGAGCGCTGCTGGTCGGCGAGGCAGCCTCGAAGGCCTTGGGCCCTCATGACGTGACCGCGGGCCGCAGGTCCGCACCGTCGAGAGGCCCTCGGTGCTGCACGACGACCACCGCTTGGCTCGGCCGGCCCGCGTTCGGCGTGCTGCGCCTAGCAGGATCTGGTAGCACTATACCGTTTCAGATTGTTAGGACAAGATGCTTCACCGAACCTTTGGCAGTAGCTACAAGGGGAGTCGTGCGCCGGGAGGTCGCCGACGGGACCCTGGTGGTCGAGGCGCGGCGGCTAATCGAAACCGCTGCGGTGGAACGCCTGGGCTGGATCCGCGCCAACGCTCGCACCGCCATGGCCGCCAGCAGGCACGACCTCGCCACGTCTTCAGCCGCGACGAACTCCTGCGCGCGGTATGGCACTCGGCTGCTGACTGGCAGCAGGAAGCCACGGTGACGGAACACATAGGACGCCTGCGGTCCAAGATCGAGCAG
>JBEEFP010000074.1:0-70061 GCA_041166085.1 Actinomycetota bacterium | reverse complement strand
CGGGGGTACCGAAGCGGTACCCCATTGCCTCGAGACGGTGGGAATTGGCCAGCGGTTCAGTTGAGGCCGGCTTCGAGACGGTGGAGCTCGGACCGGTCGGCCTCCGGCACGCCGGGCACCGCGACGCGCAGGCGCAGGACCTGGCGCAGCGACGTCACGTCGCCCCGCTGGATGTGGACGGCCTTCAGGTTGGCGAGCATCCGGGCCAGGATCACGTGGGGGCCGGCGACGGGAACGCTCGCCGGGTCGAGGTCGGGAACCTCGCGGCCGCCGGCGAACGGGTCCAGCACCCGACCCTCGGCGCGCACGAGGAAGTGGCCGGGCGCGTTGACGCCCTCGACCACCAGACCGCGCCGGCGGCCCACCTCCATGAGGAGGACCGCCAGCGTGATCGGGATGCCGAGGCGGCGGTCGAGGACGACGTCGAGGTGGGAGTTGGCAGGCTCGTAGTAGTCCTCCGCGTTCCCGCCGAAACCCTCGGCGACGAACAGGTACCGGCACAGCCCCTCGGCCGTCCCGTCGGGTGCGGCCGCCGCGAGGGCGTCGAGCTGCGCCAGCCGGGCCGGGACGTCGACCGCGTGGTCGCTCGCAGCGATGAGCAGGGCCGCCTCGTCCAGTGGCACCTGGTCCTCCTGGGTCATCACGAGACGGCTGAACCGGGCCACCGGATTTTCGGACATCTAGGCCTAAAGGTCTAGTTCGCCCGCGCCGATGCTCATCACGCACCAACGAGAAACGGCACCCCCGGGGAAACCCGGGACGACGCAAAGCCACGGGCCTACGGGAGCAGTCTCCTACGGCAGCCGAGCCGCCGAACTGGGAGACAACGATGAAGCGCATCCTGCTGGGGGCCGTCGCGGCCATCGCTCTGCTCGTCCTGCCCATCCGGCTGGCGGCAGCCGAACCCGTCTCCGAGGAGACGCAGTTCCTCGCGCTGCTCAACCAGCTGCGGGTGCAGCAGGGGCTCGGCGCGCTGACGCCCGACAGCCAGCTCCAGGGGATCGCCAGGCAGTGGTCGGCGAAGATGGTCGGCGACGGGGCCCTCTCGCACAACCCCAACCTGGCCACCCAGGTCAGCAACTGGCGCATGATCGGCGAGAACGTGGGCGTGGGCGGCAGCGTCCAGCAGCTCCACGACGCCTTCGTCGCCAGCCCTCACCACTACGCCAACATGATCGAGCCCGCCTTCGACGCGGTCGGCATCGGTGTGGTGGACGCCGGTAGCCAGATCTGGGTCACGGTGGACTTCAAGCAGTCGAAGTCGGCGGCCGCGCCCGTCGCCGCACCGAAAGCCCCGCCGGTGACGACAGCGCCCAAGCCCAAGCCCGCTCCCGCGCCCAGGCCGGCAGCAGCGCCGAGGCCCGCCCCCGCTCCCAAGCCGGCCGCGGCAACGGCATCCAAGCCGGCCGCGCCCACCCCCGCCGCCAAGCCGGCGGTTGCCCCCGCCCCCGCGCCCGCCGGTGCCGCCACGACCGCGGCCCCTGCACCCGGCGCGGCTCCCGAGGTGGCGGGGCGCAGCTTCGCCCGCCCCACGCCCACCGGGGCCAGCCACGACGCACCGCTGACCATGCAGACGGGCGCCGAGCTGCTCGCCGTCGCCCTGCTCGTGGTGATGATCGCCCGGCTCGTCCGTCTCCGCCGCTCCTAGGGCCCCGGTCCCCCGCTAGCTTCGCCGCCGATGGCGGTGCTGGCGCCGTTCCCCACCCTCTACGCCCCGGGCGGCATGGTCTGTGCCGTGGACCACCTGGCCTCGTCGGCCGGTGTCGCCATGCTCCGCGCCGGTGGCTCGGCGGCCGACGCGGCGGTGGCCACCAGCGCGGTGCTGGCCGTCACCACACAGCACATGTGCGGCATGGGTGGCGACCTGTTCGCCCTCGTTCACACCGGTGGGCCCACGCCCGTCGCCCTCAACGCCTCGGGACGGGCCGGGTCCGGCGCGGACGCCGGACGGCTGCGGGACGAGGGCAACGAGGCCATGCCGTTCCTGGGCGACGTCCGCAGCGTGCCGGTGCCAGGCTGCGTCGACGGTTGGGTGACGCTGCATCAGCGCTTCGGGCGCCTGCCGCTCGTCGACGTGCTCGAGCCCGCCCGGCAGTACGCGGAGGACGGCTTCCCCGCCACCGCCACGCTCGCCGCCGCCGCCCAGCGCCTCGGCCCCGTCGACCACGCCGAGGACTTCACCGCGGGCGGGCCGCTCCATCCTGGCGACGTCGTGCGCCGGCCCGGCGTGGCCCGCACCCTGTCCGCCATCGCCGCCGGTGGCCGCGACGCGTTCTACCGCGGCGAGTTCGGTGACGGACTGCTCGAGCTCGGGAAGGGCGAGTACACCGACGACGACCTGGCGCGGTCGCAGGCCGAATGGGTCGAGCCCCTCGACGTGACGGCGTGGGGCCACCGGCTCTGGACCACGCCGCCCAACTCGCAGGGGTACCTGACCCTCGCCGCCGCGTGGATCGCCGAGAAGCTCGACCTCCCCGGCGACCCCGCCGATCCGCTGTGGGCCCACCTCACCATCGAAGCGGCCCGCCAGGCGGGACACGACCGCCTGGGCGTGCTGCACGAGGGAGCTGACGGACGCGCCCTCCTCGACCCGGAGCGGCTCGAGCAGCGGCGACTGGCGATCGACCCCGACGGCGCGGCGCCGCTCGGCGAGGCGTATGCGGCCGGGGGCACCATCCACCTCGCGGTGGTGGACAAGGACCGCATGGGCGTGTCGCTCATCCAGTCGAACGCGGCGGGGTTCGGCTCGCTGCTCGTGGTGCCGGGCGTCCGCATCTTCCTGCAGAACCGCGGCATCGGGTTCTCCCTCGTCCCCGGCCACCCGGCCGAGTACGGACCGGGGAGGCGGCCGCCCCACACCCTCTCCCCCGCCCTCGTCACCCGGCCCGACGGATCACTGCACCACGTGATCGGCACGATGGGCGGCGACAGCCAGCCCCAGATCCTGCTGCAGCTGCTGGCCCGGTTGCTGCACACGCACCAGTCGCCCGGCACCGCGATCGCGGCAGGGCGGTGGGCGCTGGCTGCCCAAGCACCGGGCAGCGGATTCGACACCTGGCACCAGGACGGCCACGTCCGCGTGCAGATCGAGGGCCACGCGCCCCGCGGCTGGGACGACGGGCTGCGCGAGCGGGGCCACGCCGTCTGGCGCACCGACGCCTTCGGTCACGGCTTCGGCCATGCCCACGTCATCGCCGTCGAGGACGATCACCTCGCGGGCGCCAGCGACCCCCGCGCCAGGGCGGGCGCCGCCGCCGGCTACTGAACGGCGGGGTTACTCAACTCGAGTGGGACGCGGTCCACGCCAGGAGGCCGTCGACGTCGCTCGTGTTGACGATCGACTCGAGCGGCACCTCGCACTCGGCGGCCCGCTCGCAGCCGAAGGGCTGCCACTCGAGCTGACCCGGCGCGTGGGCATCGGTGTCGATGGAGAACCGGCAGCCCATCTCCACCGCCAGGGACAGCAACCGCTTGGGCGGGTCCAGGCGTTCGGGCCGGCAGTTGATCTCGATCGCCTTGTCGAAGTGCTTGGCCGCCGCGAACACCATCTCCGCGTCGAAGGTGGACTCGGGCCGACCCCGCCCGACCACCATGCGGCCCGTGCAGTGCCCGAGGATGTCCATGTGCGGGTTGGCGAGGGCCGCCACCATCCGCTTGGTCATTCCCTCTGCCTCCATACGCAGCTTGGAGTGCACGCTGGCCACCACCACGTCGAGGCGGGCGAGCAGCTCGGGGTCCTGGTCGAGGGCGCCGTCGTCGAGGATGTCGACCTCGATACCGGTGAGCAGACGGAACGGAGCGAGGCGCTCGTTGACCTCCGCCACAACGTCGAGCTGCTGGCGCAGACGATCGGGCGACAACCCGTTGGCGATGGTGAGCCGGGGCGAGTGGTCGGTGAGCACCATGTACTCGTGTCCGAGCTCACGCCCGGTCTCGGCCATGACGTCGATGGGGCTGCCGCCGTCGGACCAATCGGAGTGGGTGTGGCAGTCGCCCTTCAGGGCGGCGCGGATGTCGGCGCCCGGACCAACGGTGGGATCGGGCGCGCTCTTCTCGAGACGCTCGAGGTAGGCCGGTGTCTCACCGGCCAGGGCCTGCATGATCACCCGCTCGGTCTTCTCGCCGATGCCTGGCAGCTCGCGCAGCGTGCCCGCGTCGGCGCGCGCCCGCAGCTCGCTGTCGTCCAGAGCGCGAATGGTCGAGGCGGCACCGCGGAATGCACGCACCCGATAGCTGGGCTCGCGGGCCCGCTCCAGCAGGTGACCGATGCGCTCGAGGGCCTCGGCCGGGTCCATGGCGAGAAGTTCTAGTCGCCCTTGTGGCCGGCCCCGTGCTTAGCCCGTGCCTTCGGCTGCTGTTGCTGCGGCGCGCGCGTCACGGGGACCCGCGCCTGTGCCGCCGTGGTCGCGGGCGCCGACGACACGATGGACCGTGCGGGCGCGGTCGTGGTCGTCGTCGCGTCTGCCTTTGCCCCCCCGTTGTCGCCGCCCGTCGCGGCCACCGCGGCTGCGACCGCGAGGAGCACGAGCGCGACGACGACGACCACCGCGACAGGACGACGCCGCCACCGCTGCGCTGCGGCGGTGACGGACGCCAACGCCGTCGCGCCCGAGCCATTCGCGGCGGTGACGATCGGCGCCAGGGTCATGGTGGCGTCGGGCGTGCCCGCCGCCATCGGCACCGTCGCGTCGTCCCCTCCGACACCGAGGGCGGTGGCCATCGCTGCGGCGGAACCGAACCGGGACGACGGCTCGGGCGCCATGGCCTGGGCCACGACCGCGGCCATGGTCGGGTCGACGTCGGGCCGCAGGCTCGGGAGCGGCTCCGCCTCGCCGTTGCGGATGGCGTAGGCCAACGCCACGGGCGTGGCGCCGGTGAACGGCTTGCGCCCGCCCGCCGCTTCGTACAGCACCACGCCGAGGCTGTAGAGGTCGGCCTGGATGGTGGCCGGCTCGCCCGCCACGCGCTCGGGCGCCATGTAGGCGGGCGTACCGACGAGCAGGTTGGTGCCCGTGAGGTCGGGCCCGGCCGCCTCGAGGCTCTTGGCGATCCCGAAGTCGGCGACCTTGGCGCAGCCGTCCTCGGCGAGGAGGATGTTGCCCGGCTTGATGTCGCGGTGGACCATCCCCGCGGCGTGGGCGGCACCGAGAGCACCGAGCACGTCACCCGCCACCCGCCGCAACCAGGCCAGGTCGACCGGTCCCTCGGCCACGCGCTGGGCGAGCGTCTGGCCGGGGAGGCGCTCCATCACGATGTACGGCACGCCGTCGTCCTCGCCCGTGTCGAACACCGCAACCACGTTGGGGTGCGAGAGGCGCGCCGCGCTACGCGCCTCGGCCTCGAAGCGCGCCAGCACCTCGGGGTGGCGGGCGACCACGTCGGCCCGCAGCATCTTCACCGCCACCGGGCGGGAGAGGCGCTCGTCGAAGCCGTCGTAGACGTCGGCCATGCCCCCGCTCCCGAGCCGCTGGCCGAGGCGGTACCGGCCCGCGACGAGACGATCGGTGGCGGCGCTCACAGGCTGGTCGTACCCAGGACCAGACCCCACTACCCGCTGACGTCGGGGCCGGCCCGCTCGATCGTCAGGCGCAGGATCACCCGCTTGTCCCGTTCCATCGCGGCCCGGTAGTCATCCCAGTCAGGATGCTCGCCGGAGATCTGCCGGTAGTACTCGACCAGCACCTCCATGGCCTCGGGGAGGTGGACGATCTCGACGGCACCGTCGACCTGGATCCACTCGCCGTAGAACTGGTCGTTCATGACGAGCAGCGACGCCCGGGCATCACGCGCCAGGTTCTTCGTCTTCACCGCCGTCTCCCGGCTGCTCACGAGGGCCCGGCCCTCCGCGTCCACGGCGACCGCGACCGGCGAGAGCTGCGGGTCACCGCTGGCCCGGCGGGTGTGCATCACCGCCCGGTGGTTGCCCTGGAGGAACCGTTGCGCCTTCTCGAGATCCATCTGCTCAGTTGATCATCCCTTTAGGATCTGCGCGCGTGGACCGCGTGATTCGTTACTTCCAGGTCAACGAGCGGGGATCGAACGTGCGCACCGAGGTGCGGGGCGGGCTGACGACGTTCTTCACCATGGCGTACATCGTGGTGTTGAACCCGCTCATCCTCTCCGGCGCGGCGGACGTCACCGGCAAGAAGCTCGACATCGCCCAGGTGACATCGTCGACGGCGTTGGTCGCGGCGGTGATGACCATCCTGATGGGCATCGTCGGCCGCTACCCGTTCGCTCTGGCAGCTGGGCTCGGGCTCAACGGCGTCGTGGCGTTCCAGCTCGCGGGGCAGATGTCGTGGGCCGCGGCCATGGGCATTGTGGTGCTCGAGGGTCTGGTGATCACCGCCCTCGTCCTCACCGGCTTCCGCGAGCGCGTGTTCGACGCCATCCCCCTCGCCCTGAAGCAGGCCATCAGCGTCGGCATCGGGCTGTTCATCGCGTTCATCGGCTTCGTCGACGCCGGCTTCGTCCGGCGCAACCCCGACGCGGCCAGCACACCGGTGCCCGTGAGCCTCGGCATCGGCGGCCGCCTGCTCGGCTGGCCCACGATCGTGTTCTGCGTGGGCGTGCTGTTCACCGCCATCCTGGTGGCCCGCCGCGTTCGCGCCGGCATCCTCATCGGGATCATCGGCACCACCCTGTTCGCCATCGTCGTCAACGCCATCGTCGACGTGCCGCCTCAGTTCGGCCCGGGCGGCAAGTTCAATCCCCACGGATGGGGCCTCAACGTGCCGAAGCTGCCGGACAAGCTCTTCGACACGCCGGACTTCGGCCTGCTCGGTCACTTCAGCCTCGGCGGCGGCGTGGCCGCTGTGGGTGTGGTGAGCGCGGTGCTGCTCGTCTTCACCCTGATGCTGGCCGACTTCTTCGACACCATGGGCACCGTCGTCGGCGTCGGCAAGGAGGCCGGGCTGGTCGACGAGGACGGCCGGCTCCCCGGCGTCGGGAGGGTGCTGCTCGTCGACTCGCTGGCGGCCGTCGCCGGCGGCGCGGCGTCGGCGTCCTCCAACACCGCGTACATCGAGTCGGCGGCCGGTGTCGGTGACGGCGCCCGCACCGGTCTGGCCAGCGTGGTGACGGGCGTGCTCTTCCTCGGTGCCCTGTTCCTGACGCCGCTCGTGCGCATCGTGCCCTACGAGGCGGCCTCGCCCGCCCTCGTCGTCGTCGGCTTCCTGCTCATGACCCAGGTTCGCGAGATCCCGTGGGACGACTACGACATCGCCATCCCCGCCTTCCTCACCATCATCCTGATGCCGTTCACGTATTCGATCACCAACGGCATCGGCGCCGGCTTCATCGCCTACGCCGGCATCAAGGCGGCACGGGGCCAGGGGCGGGCCGTCCACTGGATGCTCTGGGTCGTGGCGGCCGCCTTCGTCGTCTACTTCGCCATCGACCCGGTGGAGCGGCTCCTGGGCGTGAAGTGACGGTCACCGTCACGAATTCCTGAGAACCCTCCGTAAGGCGCGAAGCGGACGATCGTTCCCTGACGTCTCCGGGGGGCTGTCAGCGCACAAGGAGACGTCCGTGACGGCATTCCGTTCCACCCGAGTCCGCCTGTTGGTGGCGGCGCTCGGTGCCCTCTTCGCCTTCGCCCTCACCGCCATCCCGGCGGGGGCAGCCCCCACCCTGGGGAGCTACATCGTCGTGCTGCGCGCCGGCACCGCCAGCCCGGCCGCCGTGGCGGCCGAGCAGGCCGGTCGCCTGGGCGGCAGCGTCGGCTTCGTCTACAGCCACGCCCTGACCGGCTACAGCGCCCGACTGCCCGTCACCGCGGTTGCCGCCCTCGCGGCCGACCCTCGGGTGGGTTGGATCGAGCCAGACGGCATCATGCGGGCTGACGCCACCCAGACCGGCGCGACATGGGGTCTCGACCGCGTCGACCAGCGGGCGCTGCCGCTCGACGGCAGCTACACGTACACGGGCGGCGGGTCCGGGGTGAAGGCGTACATCATCGACACCGGGATCCACTTCTCCCACAGTGACTTCGGAGGTCGCGCCATCCGCGGCACCGACACCGTCACGAGCAGCGGTCTGCTCGGCAGCGGCCTGCTGGGCGGCGGCAGCGCCAGCACCAACGGCGAGGACTGCAACGGCCACGGCACCCACGTCTCCGGCACGGTCGGCGGGGCAACGTACGGCGTGGCCAAGCAGGTGACCCTCGTCGCTGTACGCGTCCTCGACTGCGGCGGCAGTGGCGCCACGTCGAGTGTCGTCGCCGGCATCGACTGGGTGACCGGCAACCACCAGGCCGGCCAGCCCGCCGTCGCCAACATGAGCCTCGGTGGCGGGGCCAGCTCGGCCCTCGACACCGCGGTGCAGAACTCCATCAACGACGGCGTCGCCTACGGCATCGCGGCCGGCAACGGCAATCAGGTGGGCATGGCGCAGGACGCGTGCGGCACCTCGCCGGCGCGGGTCGCGGCCGCCATGACCATCGGCGCCACCGACAACACAGATGCCAAGGCGTCGTTCTCCAATTACGGCAGCTGTGTCGACTGGTTCGCCCCTGGCGTGAACATCACGTCGGACTGGTACAGCAGCGACACCGCCACCAACACCATCAGCGGCACGTCGATGGCCACGCCCCACACCGTCGGTGTGGCCGCTCTCTACCTCGGCGCCAACCCCAGCGCTTCCCCCGCCGCGGTCCGTGACGGCTTGTACAACCTGACGACGAAGGGCATCGTCACGTCGTCGAGCACCGCCAACAACCACCTGCTGTTCTCCAACCTGTAGCCCCGGTGTGGGAGGACGGGCGCGCGCCCGTCCTCCCGCGCCTCGAGGAGCCGTTCGAGGCCGACGTGTGCGTCATCGGCCTCGGCGGCTCCGGCCTCTCAGCGATCCTGCGGCTGCTCGAGCACGGCCGCTCGGTGATCGGCCTCGACGCCCGCACTGTCGGCGGAGGGGCGGCGGGCCGCAACGGTGGGTTCTTCCTCGCCGGCGCCCCCGCGTTCCATCACCACGCACGGTCCGCCCCGCTCTACCGGGCCACCCTGGCCGAGCTCGAACGCATGGAGGCCGAGACGCCAGGGATCATCCGCCGCACCGGGAGCCTGCGGGTCGCGCTGTCCCCTGAGGAGGAGGCGGACTGCGCGGCTCAGCTCGCGGCCATGCGCAGCGACGACCTGCCCGTCGAGCCCTACGTCGGTCCGGAGGGCAGCGGGCTGCTGTTCCCCGCTGACGGCGCCGGCAACCCCTTGGCCCGGTGCCGCGCTCTCGCTCGGACCGCGCTGGCCGGCGGGGCGCGATTGTTCGGCGAGTCACCCGCGGTGGCGATCGAAGCCGGTCGGGTGGTCGTCGGTGGGTCGGGCGCCATCGTCGAGTGCGACAGGGTGGTCGTCGCGGTGGACGGGGGGTTGGAGCGACTGCTCCCCGAGCTGGCGGGCCGGGTGCGCACAACCCGTCTCCAGATGCTGGCCACCGCGCCCGCCCCCGAGGTGCACATCCCCCGCCCTGTGTACGCCCGTTGGGGCTTCGACTACTGGCAGCAGCTCCCCGACGGGCGGGTGGCGGCAGGGGGCCTGCGAGATCGTTTCGGTGATGCGGAGTGGGAGCAGCCCGACGAGCCGACCGACGACGTCCAGCGGGCGCTCGAGGCCATGGTGCGCGAGCGCACGGGAGTGCGGGCGCCGGTGACGCACCGGTGGGCCGGCACGGTGTCGTTCACCATCGGCGAGGACGCAGCGCACGTCCCCATCGCCGAGGAGGTGCGCCCGGGCGTCTTCGCGATCGGCGCGTACAGCGGCACAGGCAACGTCCTCGGCGCGCTGTATGGCCGCGCCGCCGCCGACTGGACCGTCACGGGGATCCTCTCGCCTCCCTGGTGACCAGACCGCCTGCGTGACAGGCCAGCGGGGCCCCTTCGCACCTCAGCGAGCGAAGCTTGCGAGCGAGCGAATTACGCGGCGTGAGGGGCGCCGATGTGGGGCGCAGTGGGCTTCTCGTCGATGATGCGCGCCGCTGTGGCCGCCATCTCGTCGTAGAGCCGCTCGATCTCCGCGTCAATGCGGACGACCTCGTCGTCGCGATGCTGCACACGAGCACGCTCACGCTGCTCGACCAGCTCGACCACCTGCTGCTCGACGCCGACGAGGTGGTCTTCCAGCACGATGTCCGCCATGGCGGATACGTACCCGCTTTTCCTCAGGTCAATCGTCGTCGTCGCTGAGGCGCCGCATGATCGAGCCCGCCTGGTACTCCAGGGTCTTCTCGAGGTGGACGATGGTGCCGTCCTCGGGACGCGATTCGAGCACCACCTGGTCGACCAGCGCGTGCATGAGCGTCATCCCCCGCCCGCTCTCGGCCGAGTGGTCCTCGCTGTCCGCTAACGCCTCGGTGTCGAACCCGACGCCTCGATCGATGATGCGGATGACGCACGTCTCGTCGTCGAGCTCGATGGCCACCTCGTACTGGTCCCCGGGGCCCGAATGCAGGATCACGTTGGTGCACGCCTCGGTGAGGGCGACCTCGATGTCCGACGCGCAGCCTGAATCCACACCCAGCTGCTCCATGGCCCCCGCCGTCAGGTGGCGGGCGACCGGGACGGTGAGCTCGTCCCGGGGCAGCAGCAATGACATGGCCATGTGCAAGGGCGGGCCTCCAGTGATGATGAAGGCGTACCCCGTCAGCTCACGTACTAACGGTTCTGGGTCCTTCGCTCCGCCAGCCAGGCACGGGTGTTGCGGATGATCCACCTCGGCGCCCGCCGGTGACACCCGGCGCACGGATGGAATCCTGCGTTGTGGTATCCGCATTTGCAGTGCCAGTGACGCAGCGTGTCGCTGCTGGTCGCCATAGGGATGCATCGACACGAAGCACACGCCGGCGCCATAGGTCGAGCGGCCCGAATTCCGTTCACCGGTAGATTCCGCGGGTGCACGAGGGCAGCCGCCGAGCCATCATCGCCGCCTTCCTCGCCAACCTCGGTATCGCCATCGCCAAGTTCGTCGGCTTCTTCGTCACCGGGGCCGCGTCGATGCTGGCCGAGGCCATCCACTCGATGGCCGACACGGCCAATCAGGGGCTCCTGTTCCTGGGAGGACGGCGGTCCGAGCGAGGCCCGACCGCCAAGCATCAGTTCGGGCACGGCAGGGAGCGCTACTTCTGGGCCTTCGTCGTGTCGCTCATGCTCTTCAGCGTCGGCGGGCTCTTCGCGCTCTTCGAGGGTGAGGAGAAGCTGCGCCATCCCCACACGGTGGAGTCCGCGTGGTGGGCCATCGGCATCCTGTCGTTCGCGGTGCTGCTCGAATCGTTCTCGCTGCGGACAGCGGTGCAGGAGGCATCGAAGTCGCGCGACCCCGATGAGTCGTGGTGGCGCTTCATCCGCCACGCCAAGGTCCCCGAGCTGCCCGTCGTGCTGCTGGAAGACGTGGGCGCTCTCGTCGGACTCGCGTTCGCGCTCGTCGGCGTCGTCGTCGCCGAGGTCACCGGCAACGGCCGCTTCGACGCCATCGGCAGCCTCGCCATCGGCGTGCTGCTGGTCGCGATCGCGTCGGTGCTCGCCATCGAGATGAAGAGCCTGTTGATCGGCGAGGCCGCGTCGCCGCGCCGCACCAAGGCGATCGAGGAGGCCATCACGGGCTCGCCCGCGGTGCGCCAGCTCATCCACATGCGCACCGAGCACCTCGGACCCGACGAGCTCCTGGTAGCGGCCAAGGTCGAGTTCGACCGGTCGCTCACCTTCGAAGCGCTGGCGCGGGCGATCGACGAGACCGAGGCGCGGATCCGCTCCGCCGTCCCGTCCGTCCAGCTCATCTACATCGAGCCGGACTACGTCCGCACCGGATAACTAACCTTCGGGGCATGTCCCACAGTCGCACGATCCACGACGCGGATTCCCATGTGATGGAGACGCCGGACTGGCTCGAGCCGTGGGCTGAGCCCTCCGTCCGGGCGCGCATGAAGCCGTTGTTCGTCGCCAGCGTCAAGCCGGGCGAGGAGTCCTTCATCGAGGAGCTGCGCCGTCAGCATCGCGACCCCGACTTTCGCGCCGCCGACGAGGCCGAGATCTGGCTGCGCAAGAACTGGAAGGCGACCGGCTCGTTCCTCAAGGACGACCGCCCGCGCGCCCTCGACCTGCTCGGGTTCGAGTCGCAGCTCGTGTTCCACACGTTCATGAACGGCATGTTGTTGCGAGCGGAGCGAGACGTCGACGACCTCGACTTCGCGTACGGACTGGCGCGCGCACACAACCGTGCCATCGTCGACTTCTGCGCGGTCGACCCGCGCCTGCTGCCGGTGGGCTACGTCCCGCTCGCCGACTTCGAGCGCAGTGCCGCGTTCACGGCCGAGGCCATCGAGGCCGGCTGCAAGGCGTTGATGATCCCGTCCGCCTGTCCGCGCAACCACTCCCCTAGCCACACCGGACTGTTCCCGGTGTGGGACCAAGCCCAGGACGCGGGGCTGCCGATCATCTACCACGTCGGCGGTGGCGGGCAGCTGCTCGATCCCATGTACTTCGAGAACGGGATGCCCAAGATCCCCGACTTCCACGGCGGCGACGAGAACTTCCGCTCGGTCGACTACATGTCGATCCCGTACCCACCCATGCAGAGCCTCACTGCGCTCGTCCTCGACGGCATCCTCGATCGCTACCCACGGCTGAAGTTCGGCGTCATCGAGCAGGGCGGCTCGTGGGCGCCCGGGTGGATGCGCATGCTCGACTCCGCCGCCGACGCGTTCCGCAAGAACGAGGAGCGCCTCCAGCGGCTCGACCTCAAGCCGAGTGAGTACGTCCAGCGCCAGGTCCGCATCACGCCCTACCCGAGCGAAGACGCGGGCTGGATCGTCGAGCAGACCGGCCCCGACGTCTGCATGTTCAGCTCCGACTACCCGCACGTCGAGGGTGGCCGCAATCCCCTCGGCCGCTTCGAGCGCAGCCTGGCCGGCATCGACGAGCCCCGTCTCCAGAAGTTCTACTGCGACAACTTCGTCGACCTCATGGGCGCAGCCCTGGTCACGGCCTGAAACCCCACGTCTCGTGGAAGTGGGGTACCGATGAGGTACCCCACTTCCTCGAGACGGCCAGGGTTGGGGTGGGGTGTGCGAGACTGTCCGTTATGTCCGCCGACTACGCACTGTTCGAGAAGGACCGTGAGTTGGGTGTCTCCGACGGGACGCCCATCCGCTACACGGTGCGGGGTGAGGGCGACGGGCCGACCATCGTGCTGGCCAACGGGTGGTCCTGCAGCGACGCCTACTGGATCACCCTCGTGCCCGATCTGGTCGAGCGCGGCCACCGTGTGATCCTCCCGGACACCCGCGGCCACGGTGAATCGGGGCTGCCGCGGGCGCCCGGGTTCAAGGCCCGCAACATCACCGACGAGGACATGAGCGTCGACCGCATGGCCCTCGACCTCATCGAGGTGGCGCGGCACGAGGGCGTGGAGCGGGCGGTGTTCGTCGGCCACTCCATGGGCGTGCAGACCATTCTCGAGGCGTACCGCCAGGCGCCCGACATGACCGCGGGCCTCGTCGCCATCGCCGGCCCGTACGAGAACCCGCTCAACACGTTCTTCGGTCGCGGCTTCTGGAACCACCTCTTCCCGCTGGGCCGCTTCGCAGTGACCGCCATCCCCGGCGCGCTGACCGCTGCGTGGTGGCGCATCGGCAACAACGCCAAGTTCGGGTTGAAGGCGGCCCAAGCCCTCGGTGCGGCCGGTCCCAAGGTGACGGCCGAGCTACTGGCGCCGTACATCACCCACCTGTCGACCCGCGATCCGGTGATCCTGTTCAAGGCCATCGACGGGATGCGGCGCCACTCGGCCGCCGACCTGTTGCCTGACGTCCGCGTGCCGGTGCTGAACCTCGTCGCGGGCAAGGACCACTTCACCCCGCCCGCGGTGCAACGCCACATGCACGAGGTGCTCCCGGACAGCGAGCTCGTCGAGTTCGCCGACGCCACCCACTGCCTTCCCATCGAGGAGCCCGAGGCGATCACCGACGCCATCGAGCGCTTCCTGACGAAGACCTTGGCTCGAGCCTGAATTTCTGCGTCTCGAGGAACTCGGGTACCGAATCGGTACCCAAGTTCCTCGAGAGACGCAGTATCAGTCCAGGTCGAAGCGATCGAGGTTCATGACCTTGTCCCACGCGGCCACGAAGTCCCGAACGAACTTCTCCTCGCCGTCGCTGCTCGCGTACACCTCCGCGTACGCACGGAGCTGCGAGTGCGAGCCGAAGACGAGGTCGGCGGCCGTGGCGGTCCGTCCGCCACCCTCGTACACGTTCTCCGACGACGCGGACGGCTTCCACTCGGTGGTGCTGTCGAGCAGGTTGGTGAAGAAGTCGTTGGTCAGCGTCTCCGGTCGGTCAGTGAGGACGCCGTGCGCGCTCGCCCCGACGTTGGCGTTCAAGGCACGCATGCCGCCGACGAGCACCGTCATCTCGGGAGCGGTCAGCGACAGCAGGTTGGCCTTGTCCAGCAGCCGTGTCTCCGCCGGCACCTTGTCCCCCGAGCGCGCGTAGTTGCGGAAGCCGTCGGCGATCGGTTCGAGCACCTCGAACGCCTCGGTGTCGGTCTGCTCCTGCGAAGCGTCGGTGCGCCCCGGCTCGAAGGGCACCGTGACGTCGTGGCCGGCCGCCTTCGCGGCCTGCTCGACCGCCGCGCAACCGCCCAGGACGATCAGGTCAGCCAGCGAGACCTGCTTCCCGCCGCTGTTGAACTCCTGCTGCACCTGTTCGAGGGTCTGGAGCACCTTGGCCAGCTCGGCCGGGTTGTTGGACTCCCAGTCCTTCTGCGGCGCGAGACGAATGCGCGCCCCGTTGGCGCCACCCCGCTTGTCGGTGTCGCGGAAGCTGGCCGCCGACGCCCACGCGGTGGTGACCAGCTGGGAGACGGACAACCCTGACGCGAGGAGCTTGGCCTTGAGAGCGGCGATGTCGTCGGCCCCGATCAGCTGGTGGTCGACGGCGGGGACCGGGTCCTGCCACAACTGCGGCTCGGGAACCCACGGGCCGAGGAAGCGCGAGACGGGGCCCATGTCGCGGTGCAGCAGCTTGTACCAGGCCTTGGCGAACGCGTCGGCGAGCTGATCGGGGTTCTCGTGGAAGCGCTTGGCGATGGGCGCGTAGATCGGGTCCATCTTGAGCCCGAGATCGCTCGTCAGCATGATCGGCGCGACCCGCTTCGACGCGTCATGAGCGCCGGGAACGGTGCGCTGCGCCTCGGGGTTCGTCGGCGTCCACTGCTTGGCACCGGCGGGGCTCGTCGTGAGTTCCCAGTCGTAGTTGAACAGGTTGTCGAGGAACCCGTTGTCCCATGTCGTCGGCGCATTCGTCCACGGCCCCTCGAGACCGCTGGTGATCGCGTCGTCGCCCTTGCCGGTACCGTACGAGCTCTTCCACCCGATCCCCTGATGCTCGACGGGACAGCCCTCGGGCTCAGGGCCGACCAGGTCGGGGTCGCCGGCACCGTGGCACTTGCCGAAGGTGTGGCCACCGACGATGAGGGCGACCGTCTCCTCGTCGTTCATCGCCATGCGACGGAAGGTCTCCCGGATGTCCCTGGCCGAGGCGAGCGGATCGGGGTTGCCGTTCGGCCCCTCCGGGTTGACGTAGATGAGGCCCATCTGCACGGCGCCGAACGGTTCGCCGAGGTCGCGCTCGCCGCTGTAGCGCTCGTCGCCGAGCCACGTGTCCTCGGGCCCCCAGAAGACCTCCTCCGGCTCCCAGACGTCGCGTCGCCCGAAGGCGAAGCCGAACGTCTTGAACCCCATCGACTCGAGGGCGGCGTTGCCGGCGTAGACGAGCAGGTCGGCCCAGGACAGACTCCGGCCGTACTTCTGCTTGACGGGCCAGAGCAATCGGCGGGCCTTGTCGAGGTTGGCGTTGTCGGGCCAGCTGTTGAGGGGAGCAAAGCGCTGGGCGCCGTCGCCTGCACCGCCGCGGCCGTCGTGGATCCGGTATGTGCCAGCCGCGTGCCACGTCAGCCGGATGAAGAGCGGCCCGTAGTGGCCGTAGTCGGCCGGCCACCACTCCTGCGAGGTCGTCATCACCTCGATGACGTCGCGCTTCAGCCCGTCGAGGTCGAGGGACTTGAACGCTTCGGCGTAGTCGAAGTCCTCGTCCATCGGATCGGACTTGGTCGAGTGCTGATGGAGAACCGACAGGTCCAGCTGATTCGGCCACCAATCCTGGTTCGACCTGGGCCGATGCGGCTTCGGCTCCGGTGCTTCGATTGCTGGGTTCTCGCTCTCGCTGCGGTCAGGCACGGCGATCCTTTCTCGGTTTCGCTTGTTCGTTCTCATTGCTAGTTGCTGCGACACAGCTGGGACACCGGCCCCAGTAGATGACCTCGGCCTCGTCGATCTCGTAGCCCTCGTCGTCGGCGGCCGTCAGGCACGGGGTGTAGCCAACCGCGCAATCGACGTCGACCATGCGGCGACAGGTCCGGCAGATGAGGTGGTGGTGGTTGTCGGCGACGCGGTCCTCGTAGCGCGCGGGGGACCGGGCCGGCTGGATTCGGCGCAGGAGACCGTTGTCCGTGAGCGCTCCGAGGGCGTCGTACACCGCCTGGCGCGAGACGGCGCCGAGGTCGGCCCGCACAAGCGTGTCGATGTCGTCCGCCGTGCTGTGGGGCCGATCGGACACCGCCCGCAGCACGGCCAGACGCTGGGTCGTCGCGTGCAGGCCACACGCGCGGAGGGCCACGGCAGCGTCGACGGATGGGTCCAGGGCTATGGCGGCCGTTCTAGCTCACTCCTGGACTGAGTCCAAATTTGGGCCCGGGATCCGGGGCCGGCGTTAACTTGCCGCAGTGAAGTTCGGGTTCTTCTACGAGCACCAGCTCCCCCGTCCATGGGGTCCCGACAGCGAGTTCCAGCTGCTGCAGGATGCCCTCGATCAGATCGAACTGATGGACGCGCTGGGCTACGACGCGGTGTGGGAGGTCGAGCACCACTTCCTCGAGGAGTACTCGCACTCCTCCGCGCCCGAGGTCTTCCTGGCCGCCGCGTCCCAGCGCACCTCGCGCATCCGCCTGGGACACGGGATCGTGCAGCTGCCGTTCAATTTCAATCACACCGCGCGGGTGGCCGAGCGGATCGCGACCCTCGACCTCCTGTCCAACGGGCGCGTCGAGTTCGGCACGGGCGAGTCGTCCTCGGAGAACGAGCTGGGTGGCTTCGGCATCGCGCGGGAGGACAAGCGCGAGCAGTGGACCGAGGCGGTCGAAGCCGTGTCGCGCATGTTCGTCGAGGAACCGTTCGCCGGCGCCGACGGCAAGTGGCTGCAGATGCCGCCGCGCAACGTCTTGCCGAAACCAAGACAACGGCCGCACCCGCCCATGTGGGTGGCGTGCAGCCGGCGCGACACCATCCACCTGGCCGCGCAACGCGGCCTCGGCGCGCTGTCGTTCAGCTTCGTCGAACCCGACGAGGCCAAGGTCTGGGTCGACGACTACTACGCGACCCTGCAGTCCGACGAGTGCGTGCCCGCGGGGTTCGCAGTGAACCCCAACCTGGCGGTGGTCATGCCGTTCATGTGCCATGCCGACGAGGAGACCGCCATCGAGCGCGGCCTCGACGGCGGCCACTTCTTCGGCTACTCGCTCATCCACCACTACGCCATCGGCCAGCACCGCCCCGGCATCACCAACGTCTGGGACGAGTTCCAGGAGAAGCGCTCGGAGTACGGCTTCGACCGCGGCGTTGCCGCGCAGACGGGCGAATCGCTGGCCGCCATGATCGAGAAGGGCGGGCTCGGGTCGTTGCGCGGCGCCATCGGCACGCCCGACCAGGTGCGCGCGTTGCTGCAGCGCTACGCCGACGCGGGCGTCGACCAGGTCATCTTCGTGTCCCAGGCGGGCCGGAACCAGCACGCCCACATCTGCGAGTCCATGGAGCTGTTCGCCCGCGAGGTGATGCCGGAGTTCCATGCCGGAGAGCCCGAGCGCGAGGCTCAGAAGCTCGAGTGCCTCGGTCCCGCGATGGCGAGGGCGCTGGAACGCAGGCCGCCGCCGCGCGACCCCCCGCGGGACTACGTGATCAACGCCGTCCCCGCCATCTGACCCCACACCCCAAGCGAACTCGCCTGGTTTGGTCTGCTCCAGCAGTCCAAACCGGGCGAGTTCGCAAAGGGGAGATCAGTTGCGCGGGACCTCACGCCAGGGCAGCTCCTTGTCGACGCGGACGTCGCCGGGGAGGCCGAGCACCCGCTCGCCCAGGATGTTGCGCATGACCTCCGACGTGCCGCCTTCGATGGAGTTGGCGCGGGAGCGCAGGAACGACTTGGTGACGTCGTCGCTCATCATCACCAACCCGTCGGGGCGGACCATCTCGTAGCTCGAGTAGAGCTGGCCGGCCGGCCCCATGATGTCGATGCACAGCTCGTAGATCTTCTTGTTGAGCTCCGCGCCGTGCAGCTTGCCCGTCGACCCCTCGGGCCCCGGGACGCCGGCCTGGCGCGTCTGGGCCGCGCGCATGTTGGTGAGCCGCGCGCACTCGGACTCGACCCACAGAGCCATGAGCCGGTCGCGCAGCACCGGGTTCTTGTCCGCCCGCTGCTTCCACAGACGGACGGCCTCGCCGATGGCTCCTGACCCGCGCGGTGCGACACCGCTGCCGCCACCGAGGGCGACGCGCTCGTTCATGAGCGTGGTCATCGTCACCCGCCACCCCTCGCCCACTTCACCGAGCCGCTCGGCGTCGGGGATGCGGACGTCGGTGAAGTACACCTCGTTGAACTCCGCCTCCCCCGTCATCTGTCGCAGCGGACGCACCTCGACACCTGGTGCGTGCATGTCGACGACGAAGTAGGTGAGCCCCTTGTGCTTGGGCTGGTCGGGATCGGTGCGCGACACGAGCATGCCGAAGCTCGACAGGTGGGCGAGCGTGGTCCACACCTTCTGGCCGTTGATCACCCACTCGTCGCCATCTCGCACCGCCATCGTCGACAGGCTGGCCACATCGGAGCCGGCGCCCGGCTCGGAGAAGAGCTGGCACCAGATCTCCTCGCACGTGAACAGCGGGCGCAGGTAGCGCTCGTGCTGGGCCTCGCTGCCGTGGGTGAGAACGACCGGGGCTCCCATCCCCAGCCCGATGGGGTTGCGCCCGAAGTTGCTCGGCGCCCCCGCGGCCCGCAATCGCTCGTCCACCAGGCCCTGGAGGTTGGGGCTGGCCCCGAGGCCGCCCTTTCCTTCTGGGAAATACACCCAGGCGAGGCCCAGGTCATACTGGGCGGCCCAGAACGTCTGGGGAGGCGTCTCCTTCGGGGGGTGTTCCGCCAGGAGAAGGTCCACCCGCTGGGTGACCAGATCGTCCACACTGGTGGTGCTCATACGCATGATTTCTAGTGCTGGCTGGCAATTCTGAGCCAGAGGGAACAAAATCGGGTTTCCTGGCGCTGTACATCTGTCCGGGCTCAGGCGCGCCCGGGCCAAGGGAGCGAACTGTTTTGAGTATTCGTCACGAAGCCGACACCGAGGAAGACCTGGTTCGGCTGTACCTCAACGAGATCGGCCAGCACGACCTGCTGACCAAGGACGACGAGATCCGCCTCAGCCAGCGCATCGAGGCCGGGGCAGCTGCCCGCGCCGATATGGCGGCCGGTGGGCGGCTCACCCCCACCCAGCGGCGCAAGCTGCGGGCCGCCGTCCTGGACGGTGAAGAGGCCACCCGCCACTTCATCAACGCCAACCTCCGGCTGGTGGTCTCGATCGCAAAGAAGTACCAGGCGTCGGGACTCCCCCTCCTCGACCTCATCCAGGAGGGCAACCTCGGGCTGATCCACGCGGTGGAGAAGTTCGAGTGGCGCAAGGGCTTCAAGTTCTCCACGTACGCGACCTGGTGGATCCGCCAGGCAATCCAGCGGGGCATCGCCAACACGGGCCGCACCATCCGGCTGCCCGTCCACGCCGGCGATCAGGTCATGCGGGTCAAGAAGGCCCGTGACCGCCTCGAGGGTGAGCTCGGGCGCACGCCCGAGCTGGCCGAGCTGGCGGCCGAGGTCGACATGACCGAGGACCAGGTGGCCGAGGTGCTGCGATTCGGCTCCGACGTTCGCTCACTGAGCGAGCAGCTGAGCGACGACTCCGACACCGAGCTGGGCGACATGCTGGCCGACGCCAGCGCGCCGCTTCCGTTCGAGGAGGTCGTCGGCCTGCTGCTGCCGGACGAGATCGCCAAGCTCCTGTCCCCCCTCGACGAGCGCGAGCAGACGGTGCTCAAGCTCCGCTTCGGTCTCGACCGCGGCGAGCCCCGCACCTTCGACGAGGTGGCCGATCACGTCGACCTGTCCCCCGAGCGGGTGCGGCAGATCGAGGCCCGGGCCCTCAGCAAGCTTCGCCACCCGTGCACCGACAGCGGCGCGCGGGACCTGCTGCTCGCCAGCTAGCGATCTAGTCTTCCGCGCCATGGCTATGGCGCTGGACCAGATCGACCTCTCCGACATCGAGTTCTGGGCCCGTCCGTGGGCCGAACGTGAAGAAGCGTTCGCGGCCCTGCGGGCCCAGAGCCCGATCAGGTTCTTCGAGGAACCGGAGATCCCCATGCTCCCGACGGGTCCGGGTTACTGGGCCCTGACCCGCCACGCCGACGTGCTCGAGGCGTCGAAGCAGCCGGACAAGTTCCAGTCCGGCAAGGGCACCAACATCGGCGACATGCCACCGGACTTCCTCGAGTTCTTCGGCTCCATGATCAACATGGACGACCCCAAGCACGCACGGTTGCGCAAGATCGTGTCGCGGGTCTTCACCCCCAAGCACCTGGGTGCGGTGATGGATCAGGTCGAGACGTCGGCGGCCGAGGTGATCGACGCGGTCGTCGAGAAGGGCTCGTGCGACTTCGTCACCGAGGTGGCCGCCGTCCTCCCCCTGCGGATCATCGTGGACATGATGGGCATCCCCCGCAGCCAGGAGCAGTTCATCTTCGACCGCACCAACATCATCCTCGGTGCGGGTGACCCGGAGTACGTCCCCGACCAGGAGAACCCGGGGGCGATCATGACGGCGCTCCTCACTGCCGGCCAGGAGCTGGCCATGCTGGTGCAGGACTTGGGCGACTCGCGGGTCAACCTCCCGCAGGACGACCTCATCACCGCCCTCATGACCGCCGACGTGGACGGCGACCGGTTGACTCCCGCGGAGGTGGGCTCGTTCTTCATCCTCCTCGTCGTGGCCGGCAACGAGACGACGCGTAACGCCATCGCCCACGGCCTGCACGTGCTCACGGAGAATCCCGAGCAGAAGCAGCTCTGGATGGACGACTTCGACGGACTCACCAACACCGCGGTCGAGGAGCTGGTGCGCTGGGCCACGCCGGTCATCCACTTCCGGCGCACCGTCACCACCGACGGCACCCGCATCGGCGAGCACGAGTTCAGCGAGGGCGACAAGGTCGTCCTCTTCTACAACTCGGCCAACCGCGACGAGGCCGTCTTCGAGAACCCGCAGACCTTCGACGTCCGCCGCGCCCCCAACGACCACGTCGGCTTCGGTGGCCCTGGTCCCCACTTCTGCCTCGGCGCCCACCTGGCGCGGCGCGAGATCACCGTCCTCTTCCGTGAGCTCTTCCGCCGCATCCCGAACATCCACGCCACCGGCGAACCCGAGCGCCTCCGCTCGAACTTCATCAACGGCATCAAGCACCTTCCTGCGGCGTGGTGACCTGAGGTCTCGAGGAAATAGCCCACCGAATCGGTGGGCTATTTCCTCGGGAGTGCGGTTGCGCCCGGCGCGTTACGGTCTCGCCATGGCTGACGTCGCCTCGTTGTTCGCCGAGATCCTCGCCGCGGACCGCATCCTTGTCGGGAGCGCGGTGAGTGAGGACTACGGCCATGACGAGGCCCTCGGATCCGTACCCGTCCAGCCGGACGCGGTGCTGCTCCCAGAGACGACGGCCGACGTGGCGGCCATCCTGCGCACGGCCAACGAGCACGGCATCGCCGTCACCGCGCGGGGCAGCGGCACGGGACTCTCGGGCGCGGCCATCCCGCGCGCCGGCGGCGTCGTCGTGTCCTTCGAACGCATGAACAAGGTGCTCGAGATCGACACCGAGAACCATGTGGCCGTCGTACAGCCCGGCGTCACCCTTGCCGAGCTCGACGAGGCAACCGCAGCCCACGGTCTCATCTATCCCGTCTTCCCAGGCGAGTACAGCGCCAGCCTCGGCGGCAACGTCGGCACCAACGCCGGCGGCATGCGGGCCGTCAAGTACGGCGTCACCCGCCACCAGGTCCTCGGGCTGGAAGCGGTGCTGGCCACGGGCGAGGTCATCCGCAGCGGTGGTCGGTACGTGAAGACCTCCACCGGCTACGACCTCACCCAGCTGATCATCGGCTCGGAGGGCACGCTCGCCCTCGTCACCGAAGCGACCGTCAAGCTCTATCCCCGCCCCGAGCACCAGGCGACGGTGATGGCTCCGTTCGCCACCCTCGAGGAGATCACCCGCGCCGTGCCCCGCATCGTCGGAAGCGGCATCGGTCCCCTCATCCTCGAGTACATCGACACCCTGACCATGGGCGCCGCCACCCGCATGGTCGGCCTGGACCTCGGCGTGCCCGAGGAGATCCAGCAGCGGACGTTCGGCTACCTCGTCGTGATGATGGAGGACGCCCACGTCGACCGGCTGGACACCGATGTGCAGACACTGGCGTCGCAGCTGGCCGACCTGGGCGCCATCGACGTGTACGTGCTGCCGCCCACCTCCGCGACCCTGCTCATCTCCGCACGCGAGAAGGCGTTCTGGGTGGCCAAGTCCGCAGGCGCCGACGACATCGTCGACGTGGTGGTCCCCCGGGCCGCCATCGCCGACTTCATGAGCGCGGTCAAGGCGCTGGCCGACGCCAGCGGCACGTTCGTGGCCGGGTGCGGGCACGCCGGGGACGGCAACGTGCACCTGTCGGTGTTCCAGCCCGACGCCGACAAGCGGTCGCAGGTCATGCGTGACCTGTTCGCGGCGGGGATGGCTCTCGGCGGCACCATCTCCGGTGAGCACGGCATCGGCAGTACCAAGAAGAAGTACTTCCTCGCGCTGGAGGACCCGGTGAAGATCGAGCTCATGCGCCGCATCAAGACCGCCTTCGATCCCAGCGGCATCCTCAACCCCGGCACCCTCTTCGACTGATCGACTGAGAAGGAGCAGCATGAACGGAGCGCAAGCGCTCATCCGCACCCTCGTCGCGTCGGGTGTCGACGTGAGTTTCACCAACCCGGGTACGTCGGAGATGCACTTCGTCGCCGCTCTCGATGACGTGCCGGGGATGCGGGCCGTCCTCGCCTTGTTCGAAGGAGTGGCGACGGGTGCGGCCGACGGTTACGGCCGCATGGCAGGCCGGCCCGCGGCAACGCTGCTGCACCTCGGGCCAGGGTTGGGCAACGGTCTGGCCAACCTCCACAACGCACGGCGGGCCCACACGCCACTCGTGAACATCGTCGGCGACCACGCCACGTATCACAAGCAGTACGACGCGCCCCTCGAGTCGGACATCGACAGCGCGGCCGCCACCGTGTCGGGATGGGTGCGCCGATCCTCGGGCCCCGGAGATGTCGCACGCGACGGCGCCGACGCGGTGGCCGCCGCCATGGGTCCACCGGGACGGGTCGCGACGTTGATCCTCCCCGCCGACGCGTCATGGCTGGAAGGGGCGGAGCCGGCGCCCGCCCCCGCTCCGGCGCACCGCGCCGCCGTGAGCGACGACGTGGTCGCGGCCGTCGCCAAGGTGCTCGTGTCCGGCGAGCCGTGCGTCCTGCTCCTCGGCGGCAGCGCCATGCGCGAGGCGCCGCTGGCGGCCGCCAGTCGGGTGACACGCGCGACCGGGGCCAAGCTCCTCGGTGAGACCTTCCCCGCGCGACTCGAGCGCGGGGCGGGCGTGGCGCCCATCGAGCGCCTCGGGTACTTGGCCGAGTTCACCCAGGCCCAGCTGGCGGGCGCCCGTCATCTCGTCCTCGTCGACACCCGCGCGCCGGTGTCGTTCTTCGCCTATCCCGACAAGGCCAGCGACCTGGTGCCGGACGGATGCCAGGTGCACGTGCTCGCGTCGTCCGGCGACGACGCGGCCGAGGCCCTCGCCCAGCTGGCCGACCGCGTCGCCGGTGCGGAGGACGCCCTCCTGCAGCCGGCCGTGCGTCCCGAGCGGCCCACGGGCGCGCTCACGGCCGAGACCGTCGCCCAGGCCGTCGGTGCCCTCCTCCCCGAAGGCGCCATCGTGGCCGACGAGGCCAACACCGCTGGGCTCTGGGCGCCGGGCGCGACCGCCGGCGCACCGAGACACGACTGGCTCACACTCACCGGCGGCGCCATCGGCCAGGGACTCCCCGTTGCCACCGGTGCGGCCGTGGCCTGTCCCGACCGCAAGGTGGTGTGCCTCGAGGCCGACGGCAGCGCCATGTACACGCTGCAGTCGCTTTGGACCCAGGCGCGCGAGAACCTCGACGTCACCACCGTGATCTACAACAACCGGTCCTACGCCATCCTCAACCTCGAGCTGAGCCGGGTCGGCACCGACGCGCCGGGACCGAAGGCACAGTCGATGCTCGACCTCGCCAACCCGGACCTCGACTTCACGTCGCTCGCCCGCGGCATGGGCGTCGACGCAGCGCGGGCCACGACCGCCGAGGAGCTCACCGCACAACTGGAGAGGGCCCTGGCGACGCCAGGGCCCTCTCTCGTCGAAGCCATGATCCCCGCGGGCTTCTGACTACTTCGTGAATCCCACGTCCTCGTACCTCACGCTGGCGAAGCCCAACGCGCCGTAGTTGGCCAGGGTCGACTTGGCCGCGACGATGTCGGGCCGCTGGTACGACGTGATCGAGTGCACCTCGTCCCAGATGAGCTTGTCGGCGTGGTTGGCCTCGTCAATCGCCTTGGCCGGATCGAGCTCGGTGGTCGCCTGACTGAACAGGTCGTCGATCTTCGGGTCGCCGATGCGCCCGTAGTTCTGCTGTACGTCGTCTCCCTGGACCGTGTGGTAGATCCCGACGGCCGAGCTGATCGGGTACGGCGTGCCGCCCCACGAGAAGGCGACCACGTCGAAGTTGCCGGGGCTGACGTACTGGTCGAAGAAGGGGTCGCTCGGCACCACGTCGATGTTCACCTTGAACCCGATCGGGGCCAACATCCCCTGCACCAGCTCGGCTTCCTGCTTCGCGGGCGCCGTGCCTGACGGGATGACCCACCGGAACGCGAGGGGCTTGCCGTCCTTGACCCGGACGCCGCCCGGCCCCGGCTTCCAGCCCGCTTCGTCGAGCAGCGCCTTGGCCTTGGTCGCGCTGGGCGTGGCCAGCTCCCCCGCGTTGTTGCGGTAGCCCTTCTGGTTGAGCATGAAGATGTGGTTGTTCAACGGCGCGGTGTCGACGCCGAGTGGTCCGAGCAGTGCCTTGGTGATGGTCGACCGGTCGATGCCGAGGGCGACGGCCTTGCGGACGCGGACGTCCTTGAAGACCTCGCTGTTGCCGTTGAAGTCGTAGTGCCTGAAGTTCGGGCCGCCCGCCTTGCGCAGCTCGACGCCGCTGGTGCCCTTGGCCCGCTGGTACTTGTTCACGTCCGCCCCGACGTCGATGAAGTCCACCTCACCGTTGGCGAGGGCGTCGATCTGGGCGTCGCCGTCGATCGTGCGGAACACGATGCGGTCGAGCTTGGCCTTGTCGCCCCACCACTTGTCGTCGCGCACGAGGGTGATGGTCTTGGCCGTTTGGTCGATGGTGTCGAGCTTGAAGGGGCCAGCGGTGACGAGGGGCTTGTCGACCCAGCCCTCGTTGAACACCTTGGGGTCGCTGTTCGTCGAGGCGGGGTACAGCGGGTTGAAGGTGTTGCGCCAGTCAGCGAAGTGCTCCGCGTAGGTCACGACGACCTCGTAGTCGTCCTTGCCCTTGGCCACGCTCTCGATGACCTCGTAGCCCGAGGTGCCGGCCACCTTGTAGGCGTCGTTCTTGCCGTTGAGCGCCTTCCACTGGGCCTCGTAGTCGGCCCACGTGATCGGGGTGCCGTCAGACCACTTGGCCTTCGGGTTGAGGTGGTAGGTGACGACCTGCTTCGGGTCCTTGGCGGTCACCTCCGCCGATTCCACGTACTCCTTCTTGAGCAAAGGAGTGGAGTCGGCCTGGTAGTCGAAAGGTGTCGGCATCAGTGCACCGATCACGTTGGCGTTGTTGGCGTCGGGACCGTCGAGCTCGTTGTAATTGAAGTTGGGCGGCATGCCGTCCATGGGCCACTTCAGGGTCCCACCGTCCTGCACGCTGGCCCGGGGGGTGGCGTTGACGTCGTTCTCCGTGGCCGATTGGCCGTTCCCCGTGCCCCCGCCCCCGCCGGCGCTCGTCTTGTTGTTGTCGCTCTTGCCGCACGCTCCGGCCACCAGGGCAATGGCAAGCAAGAGTGCGGCGATGGACAGCGGACGAGACGTTCTCTTCAAGGTTCCTCCCCAGTGCTGAGTTGCGGAACCGAGCATAAGCGCGTGTTCAGACGACGCTTTCACCCTCGGCGAAATGGCACGCGGCCCGGTGGTCGTCGCCCTGCTGGTACAGCGGCGGGTCCTCGACGATGCAGCGCTGCCGCTCCGCGTCCGACAGCACTGCGAACTTCGGGCAGCGCGTCCGGAACCGGCAGCCCGCGACCGACTCGGTCGGGCTCGGGAGGTCGCCCTGCAGGATGATGCGTCGCCGCTCCCGTTCCCGAGCTGGATCGGGCAGAGGGATGGCCGACAGCAGCGCCTGCGTGTAGGGATGCGCGGGCGCGTCGAAGACGGCATCGGTGTCGCCGATCTCGACGATGCGGCCCAGGTACATGACTGCGACGCGATCGGCGATGTGGCGCACGACAGAGAGGTCGTGGGCCACGAAGAGGTAGGCCAGCCCGAGCCGAGCCTTGAGCTCCTCCAGCAGGTTGATCACGCCGGCCCGGATGGAGACATCGAGTGCGGAGACCGGCTCGTCGAGGACGAGGAGCTGGGGTTCGAGGGCCAGTGCCCGTGCGATCCCCACGCGCTGCCGCTGGCCGCCCGAGAACTCGTGCGGATAGCGGTTGGCGTGATTCGGCGCCAGACCCACCAACCGCAACAGCTCGGCCACCCGTTTGACTCGCGCCGCCTTGGGCACGCCGTGGGTGCGCAACGGCTCACCCAGGATGTCGCCGACGGGCAGCCGGGGATCGAGCGACGCCATGGGGTCCTGGAAGACCACCGACAGGTCGCGGCGGATCTCCCTGCGCTCCGTTCTCGTCATTCCCGCCGTCTCGCGCCCGAGCACGGTGATCGTCCCCGCGCTGGGCGCCACCAGGGTGAGGATCTCGTTGATGGTGGTCGTCTTGCCACAGCCGGACTCACCGACGAGGCCGAGCGTCTCCCCCTCGCGGATGTCGAAGGTGATGCCGTCGACGGCGCGCACCGTCCCGACGGTGCGCCGGAACACCGTGCCGCGGGTGAGCGGGAAGTGACGGACGAGATCGTTCACCGCGAGTACGACACGCCGGTCGTCGCGCGGGATCGCCGCGACGTCAGGTGCATCCGGCATCGCGGCGGGGAACACGTCGGTCGGGCTCAGATCACGCTCGTCGATCTCGCGCCACCGGTGACAGGCAGCACGGTGGTCGGGACTCCGCGTCGGGTCGAGGTCCGGCTCGACCTCGTCGCAGATCTCGATGCGCATCGGGCAGCGGGGCGCGAACGGGCACCCGGGTGGCAGGTGCACCAGTGACGGTGGGTTGCCCTCCACTGGGGTCAAGGGCTGACGCTCGCCGCGGTCGAGGCGCGGCAGCGACCCGAGCAACCCGAGGGTGTACGGCATGCGCGGGGCAGCGAACAGTTCGTCGACGCCTGCCGTCTCCACCGGCTTGCCCGCGTACATCACCATCACCCGGTCGGCGAAGCCGGCGATGACGCCGAGGTCGTGGGTGATCATCAGGATCGACGCGCCAGTTGCCTCTTGGGCGGTGCCCAGCACCTCGAGGATCTGTGCCTGGATGGTGACGTCGAGAGCGGTGGTCGGCTCGTCCGCGATGATCACGTCCGGGTCGTTGGCGATGGCCATGGCGATCATCACCCGCTGGCGCATCCCGCCGGAGAACTCGTGGGGGAACGCCCGCGCCCGCTCCTTGGCGTCCGGGATGCCGACCAGGTCGAGGAGCTCGACCGCCTGCGTGAGCGCGGCGGCCTTGGACACGTCCGTGTGCACACGCACTGCCTCGGCGATCTGATCGCCCACCGTGTACACCGGCGTCAGCGCCGAGAGCGGGTCCTGGAACACGATCGAGATCCCCTTGCCCCGCACGGCGGAGAGGTCCCGGTCGCTCTGGCCCAAGAGCTCCTTGCCGTGGAACCGCACCGAGCCGTCCACGCGTGCCGACGGCGGCAGCAGTCCCATCACCGCCAGCGCCGACACCGACTTGCCCGAGCCCGACTCGCCGACGATGCCGAGCACCTCGCCCGGCGCCACCGTGTACGTGAGGCCGCGGACGGCTGTGACCGGGCCGCTCTCACTCGGGAACGTCACGCTGAGGTCGGTGACCTCGAGGACGGGAGCGGTGGGCGACGCTCCCGCGCCGGGCTGCGGCGCGACGGTCGTCATTCGGCCCTGCTCGCCGAGCCGCCCGCGTTCGGGTCGAGGGCGTCGCGCATGCCGTCGCCGATCACGCTCACGGCGAGCACGGTGAGGATGAGGAGCCCGCCGGAGAACATGAAGAGCCAGGGATAGGTGAGCGCGGAGTTCGTCCCCTCGGCGATCAGGGTTCCGAGCGAGACGTCGGGCGGTTGCACGCCGAATCCGAAATAGCTGAGTCCCGTCTCGGCGATGATGGCGCCACCAACGCTGATGGTCGCGTCGATGATCAGGAACGACGACATGTTGGGCAGCAGGTGCCGGAAGATGATCGTGCGCGACGGCACGCCCATGAACTTCGCGGCCTGCACGAACTCCCGCTCGCGCAGGCTGAGGGCGAACCCGCGCACCACCCGGGCCGTGATCATCCAGCTGAAGGCGGCCAGCAGGACGACGAACAGCAGCCACGTCTTGCCTCGGAAGTTCGGGCTGAGGATGGCGATGATCAGGAAGTCGGGAAGCACGAGGAGCAGGTCGACGACCCACATCAGGCTGCGGTCGGTCCAGCCGCCGAGATACCCGGCCGACGCGCCCACGAGTGCGGCGAGGCCGGTGGAGAACAGGGCGACGAGCAGGCCGATCACCAGCGACTTCTGGAGGCCCCGAAGCGTTTGGGCGTAGACGTCCTGGCCGATCTGGGTGGTGCCGAACCAGTGGCTGGTGGACGGCCCTTGCAGGAAGGCGTTGAAGTCCTTCGACCTGTAGTCCCACTGCGAGAGGTGGGGCCCGACGAAGGCGAGCAGGAACAGGAACGCCAGCACCACCAGGCCAGCCATCGCCACCTTGCGTCGCCGGAACCGGCGCAGCACCAGCCGGCCGCGGGACAGGCCCTCCTCCTCCTCGCCGTCGGGCCCGCCCCCGACGACCGCCGCGGCTGCCTCCTCGGCGGCCACGATCATCAGCGGATCGGTCGGCATGCTCATTGGCGGCCCTCGCAACCGGCGCCAACCCACGACTTTGCGGGACTTTCCCGCGAATACCGCGGGAAAGTCCCGCAAAGTCGAGTGGGGATGGCGGTCACGACACGCGAACCCGCGGATCGAGGGCGGCGAGCAGGACGTCGGCGAGCATGCCGGCGATGAGCACGAGCACGGCGACGAAGAGGATGACGGCGACGACCGCGTTCACGTCGTTCCGGCTGATCGAGTCGATGAGCCACTCCCCCATGCCGTGCCAGCCGAAGATCTTCTCGGTGAAGGTTGCGCCGGTGAGGAGCAGGCCGAACTCGTAGGCGAAGAAGGTCGCCATCGGGATCAGCGCGGTGCGCAGTCCGTGCTTGACGAGCGCGGTCCGCCGGCGGAGGCCCTTGGCCTGGGCCGTGCGCAGGAAATCGCTGCCGAGCACGTCGAGCATGGCGTTGCGCTGGTATCGGCTGTAGAACGCGATCTGCCCCAGCACCAGGCTCAACGTCGGGAGCACCAGGTGCTGCAAGCGGTCGATCATGCGCGCCCACCAGCCGCTCTGCAGCCCGGGCGTGAACTCGCCCGTGTAATAGAAGACGGTGTGCCCGACACGGTTGTTGATGTCGAGCGCGCCGACCTTGAGCAGGACGGCGAGCAGGAACACAGGCACCGAGAGGACGAAGAACGACAGGCTGGTGGCGACGTAGTCCGACGGTTTGTACTGGCGCACCGCCCCGAGCACGCCGACCGCGACGCCCAGGACGCCGCCGAGGACGGAGCCGATCAACAGGAGCCGGAGGCTCACGCCCACCCGGCGGCGCATCTCGGTGCTGACCCGCTGGCCGCCGAGCGTCTTGTTGAGGTCCCCATGGGACACGCCCTCGGCCCATCGACCGAAGCGCGTCAGCACCGGCGTCTCGTTGTTGAGGTTCAGGTCGTCGAGGGTGCGGTCGATCGACGCCTTGGGCGGCGGAGGGTTGCGACCCTCGTAGTTGGACCGCGGGTGGAGGCTGACCGCGGCGAGCATGTAGCCGAGCGTCGTCGCCAACGCGATGAGGATCAGGTAGTTGGCGAACCGCCGTAGGAGGAACTTCCCCACGGTGAGACCGTACCGGGAGAACCGGCCCGGCCGGGGACGTTGATCACTTGCGCCCGAGGCGGCGGCGGTCCTGCTCCTTGAGGATGCGCTTGCGCACCCTGACCGACTTGGGCGTGATCTCGACCAGCTCGTCGTCGGAGATGAACTCCACACCCGTCTCGATGGTGAGCACCCGGGGCGGCGTCAGCTTGATGGCGTCGTCGGCCGCGTGGGTGCGGATGTTGGTCTTCTGCTTCTCACGCGTGACGTTGACGAGCATGTCGCCCGGGCGGGCGTTCTCGCCCACCACCATGCCCTCGTAGACCTCCTCGCCCGGACCGATGAACAGCTCACCGCGAGGCTGGAGCGCGTCGAGGGCGTAGCCGGTGGACCTGCCCTGGCGGTCGGCGACCATGGTGCCGCCCCGGCGGTGCGGCAGGTCGCCGAACCAGGGCGCCCAGCCCCGATGCCGGGTGTGGATGAGCGCCGTGCCGCGGGTGGACGTGAGCAGCTGGGAGTGGAACCCGAGCAGCCCCCGGGCCGGCGCCTCGAAGCTGAGGATGGTGCGACCGGGATCGCCGGCGCGGATGTCGAGCACCGTGCCTTTGCGGGCGGCGAGGGCCTGGGTGATCGTGCCCACGTGCTCGTCGGGCACGTCGACGATGCCCTCCTCCACCGGCTCGTGGCGCTTGCCGTCGATCTCTTTGGTGAAGACCTCGGGCCGACTGACCTCGAGCTCGTAGCCCTCCCGGCGCATCGACTCGATGAGGACGGCCAGCTGCAGCTCGCCGCGGCCCGCAACCTGGATGACGTCAGGCGACTCGGTGTCCTCCACCCGGATGGCCACGTTGCCGAGCACCTCGCGGTCGAGGCGCTCCCGGAGGTGCCGCGACGTGAGGAAGCGGCCGCCGTCCTTGCCGGCCAGCGGCGAGGTGTTCACGCCGAACGTCATGCGCAGGACAGGCTCGTCGACGGTGAGGCGCGGCAGCGGATCGAGGTCGGTCGGGTCGGCCAGGGTGTCGCCGATCTCGATCTCGGGGTAGCCGGCGATGATGAACAGGTCGCCGGCGACCAGCTCCTCCGCGTCGACCCGGCCGAGGCCCTCGACCGCGAGCAGCTGCGTGGGCTTGCGCACGACGGGGGCGTCCTCGCTGGAACCGACCACCGCCACCGGACGGTTGGCTCGCAGCGTGCCGCGCATGACGCGACCGATGGCGAGGCGGCCGAGGTAGTCCGACGCGTCGAGGTTGGTGACGAGGGCCTGCAGCGGCGCGGCCGGGTCGCCGATCGGCGCCAGCACCGTCTTGAGGACGGCATCGAGCAACGGAGCCAGGGTGGCGTCGGCGGCCGGCATACCGACGCCTTCGCACGCCCGCCCCTCTCGGGCGATGGCGGAGATCACCGGGAACTCGATGTGGTGGTCGGGCACCTCGAGGTCCATGAACAGCTGGTAGATCTCGTCGAGCACCTCTTCGGGGCGGGCGTCGCTGCGGTCCACCTTGTTGAGCACGACGATGGCGGGCAGGTCGGCCGCCACCGCCTTCTGCAGCACGTAGCGGGTCTGGGGCAGGGGGCCTTCGGCGGCGTCGACGAGCAGCAGGACGCCGTCGACCATGGCGAGCGCCCGCTCGACCTCGCCGCCGAAGTCGGCGTGACCCGGCGTGTCCACCAGGTTGATCTTGACGTCGCGCCAGTGCACCGATGCGGCCTTGGCCAGAATGGTGATGCCCCGCTCGCGCTCCTGGTCGTTGGAGTCCATGACGCGGTCGACCAGCGCCTCGTGGGTGTTGAACACCCCTGTCTGGCGCAGGATGGTGTCCACGAGGGTGGTCTTGCCGTGGTCGACGTGCGCGACGAGCGCGACGTTTCTGATTGCGGGACCGCTCATAGGGAACTGTTCAGTCTACCGTTCGGGTCCTGTGAGCAGTCTTGTGCTGAACCCGTTCTCCTACGCCTTCCACGAGGACCCGTACCCCACGTACAAGGCGCTGCGGGACACGGACCCGTGCCACCACAACCAGGAGCTCGGATTCTGGGCCCTCACCCGGTACGCCGACGTCCTGGAGGCATCACGGGACTGGGAGACCTTCAGCTCGGCCGACGGGCCCATGATCGAGAAGATCGACCGCCGCTATTTCGAGCTGCTGCCGATGATGATCGCCCTCGACCCGCCCCGCCACGATCAGCTGCGGTCGCTCGTGAGCCGGGTCTTCACCCCCCGGCGCATCGGCGGCCTCGAGGAGTCGGTCCGGGTCATCGCCGCGAAGTACCTCGACGAACTGGAGGAGGCGGGCGGCGGCGACTTCGTCGGGTCGTTCTCGTCATTGCTGCCGATGGACGTCATCTTCACCCTCCTCGGCGTCCCCGAGAGCGACCGCCGAGAGCTACGGCGTCTGGCCGACGTGGGCCTCGAGCGGGACGACAACGACCCTGGCGTTCCGCGGCGGGCGACGGAGGCGAGTGCCAAGTCCACCGCCTACTGGTACGAGCGGGCGGCCATGCTCCGCGCCAACCGGGGCGACGACTTCATCAGCCACCTCATCGATGCCGACCTCACCGACGCGGAGGTCGCCGGCTTCTGCGGCCTCATCGGGGCGGCGGGCACGGAGACCGTCACCAAGCTGCTGGCCAATGCGTGCGTGCTGTTGGCCCGCCACCCCGACCAGCGCGCCATGCTCGTCGAGGACGCGTCACTGATCCCGGGGGCGGTCGAGGAGACCCTGCGCTACTGGCCGCCGTCGCAGTACCAGGGACGCACCGCGACGCGCGACGTCACCAAGCACGGGCGCACTATTCCCGCGGGCGACCGTGTCATCGTCGTCACCGGCGCGGCCAACCGCGACGAACGCGCCTACCGCGACCCCGACCGCTACGACATCACCCGTGACGACGGGCAGCAGCACATCAGCCTGGGGCACGGCATCCACTTCTGCCTCGGCGCCGCTCTCGCCCGCCTCGAGGGTCGCGTCGGTGTCGAGGAGTTCCTGCGCCGCTTCCCGGACTACACCGTCGACGAGCCCAACCTCGTGCGCGTCCACATGTCGAACGTCCACGGCTTCGAACACGTGCCGTTCACGACCTAACCCGTCAGGCGAACCAGCCGTCGGGGGTCTCGATGACGCGGGTGAGGGGCGGGTCCCAGCCGCCCGCTTCCGTGTGGCGGCGGACGACCTTGGCGGGGATGCCGGCCACGACGGAGTTGTCGGGGATCTCGCCCCGCACGACCGCGCCGCCGGCGACGGTGACATGGCGGCCGAGCCGGGTGCCCGGCAGGATGATCGCCCCGGTGCCGATCCAGCTGCCCGACCCGATCGACACCGGGTCGTGCTCGAACCACTGCTTGCCGATCGGCACGTCCAGATCGTCGTACGTGTGGTTGTGGTCGGTGATGTACACGTGCGGCCCCGTCATGACGTCGTCGCCGATCTCGATGCGGGCCCGGCCGAGGATGGTGGAGCCTCGGCCGATGGCGCAACGGTCACCGATGGACACGATGGGGAACGCGTCGTCGGGGAAGTACTCGCCGAACATGCCGGCGGCCACGCTGACGTGCGGCCCGATCATGGTGTCGGAGCCGATGCTGATCCATTGCTCGCCGAAGACGGCTCCCGGCGGGAAGGCGATCGAGCTGCCCTCCCCCATGTGCCCGTAGCGCTTGCTCAGCGCGTCACCGGACGCGACCACGCCCAGCACGCTGATCCAGCTCCACGCCCGATTGATGACCCAGGAGGCCGCCTTCCTCGTGCGGGGCGAGATGTCCTTCGGTGCGACCACGACAAGAGACGGTAGAACATCAGTCCGTGGACGATCGATTGGTGGAGCTCGGGTGGTACGGCCTGGCCGGTCATGCCACCGACCCCGCCGTGCTCCTCGACGAGGTGCGGGAGGGCGAGCGCGTCGGCCTCGGGTCCTGCTTCGTCTCCGAGCGCTTCAACGTGAAGGAGGCCGCGTCGCTCACGGGCGCGGTGGCCGCCGCCTCCCAGGAGATCGGCATCGCCACCGGCGTCACCAACCATCCGACCCGGCACCCCATCGTGACGGCGGCGTGGGCCACCACCCTGCATCGGCTGACCAAGGGCCGGTTCGCGCTCGGCATCGGCCGCGGCATCACGCCGCTCACCGACGCTCTGGGCGTCCCCCGCTCGACGCTCGCCAGCATGGAGGACGCGATCGGTCTCTACCGCCGCCTGTGGCGGGGCGAGACCATCCTCGGCCACTCCGGTCCGTCGGGGTCGTACCCGTTCCTGCGACTCGATCCCGACTTCGACGAGGACATCCCCGTGCTCGTGTCGGCACTCGGCCCGAAGACGATGGCATGGGCGGGTGGTGTGGCCGACGGCGTCATCCTCCACACCTTCTTCACTGACGAAGCCCTGGCCCGGTGCGTGGCCACCATCCGCGGAGGTGCGGCCGCCGCGGGCCGGGATCCCGAGGCCGTGCGAGTGTGGGCGGTGCTCGCAACCCTGGTCGACCGCTCGGACGAGGACCTGCAGCGGGGTCTGGTGGGCAGGATGGCCACGTACATGCAGGTCTACGGCGACGCCCTCGTCGCCATCAACGGATGGGACCCCGCGCCGCTCACCCGCTTCCGCGCCGACACCGTCGTCGGCTCCATCCCCGGGGCGATCGACGCCCTCGCCACCACGGAGCAGCTCGAGCACATCGCCACGCTCATCCCCGACGAGTGGCTGCCCGCGGCGGTCGGCTCGCCGGAGACGTGCGCCAAGCGGGTGGTCGACCAGTTCGCCGCAGGCGCGGACGGCGTCATCCTCCACGGCGCGTCGCCCGACCAACTGGCGTCGGTCGTCGAGGCCTACCGGCCCGTGCGGCCGGCCGAGCGCTTCGCGGGCCGCTCCGCCAACCCGGGCCGGTGAGCAGATGACACATGTCGTCGCCCGCCGCCCCGATGACGTGACGCCCGAGTGGCTCAGCGATGTCCTCGGCTTCCCCGTCGAGAGCTTCAGCACCCACCCGGTCGGCACCGGGCAGATGGCGGACAGCGTGCGCTTCCGCCTCGAGCCCGGCGGCCAGTCGGTGGTGCTCAAGTTCGCGGCGGCCGACGACACCAGCAGGGCGACGGGACTGGCACTGCGCAGCTATGAGATCGAGGTCCGCTGCTACCAGGACATCCTGCCGACGGTCGGCATCCGCACACCGCACTGTCACTTCGCCGAGATCGAGACGGACACGGGCTGGTTCACCATCGTGCTGGAGGACATGGCGCCCGCCCAGCAGGGCGACCAGCTGGCCGGTTGCACGATCGACCAGGCCGCCATCGCGCTCGAGGAGCTGGCCAAGCTGCACGCACCTCGGTGGGGCGACCCGTCATTGCTCGACCTGGAGTGGTTGCACAAGGGCGACCAGGCCGCGTCGGGCACCACCATGATCGTGCAGGGTCTCTACGTGGGCTTCCGCGAGCGCTACGCCGACCGCCTCACCGAGGAGCAGCTCGACCTCTCCGCCCGTCTCAGCGCGGGGTTGCCCCACCTCTTCGCCCAGCGGGGTGGGCCCCTCACCGTCACCCACGGCGACTACCGCCTCGACAACATGCTCTTCGGGACGGACGCCGAGTCCCCCGCCCTCGCGGTCGTGGACTGGCAGACGGCGAGCACCGGCCCCGGGCTCACCGACGCCTCGTACTTCCTCGGTGCCGGCCTGCTCCCCGAGGACCGTCAGGCCAACGAGCGCGACCTCGTGCGCGAGTACCACGGGGCACTCGTCGCCGGCGGGGTCGACGACTACGACTGGGACACGTGCTGGACCGACTACCGCCGCTTCTCCTTCGGCGGACTGGTGATGGCGATCGCCGCGTCGATGTTGGTCGAGCGCACGCCTCGAGGTGACGACATGTTCATGGCCATGGCCACACGGCACTGTCAGCAGATCCTCGACCTCGAAGCCACCGAGTTCCTGCCCGCGGCGGACGCCGGCGCACCGTGAGCCCCCCGCGGCTCAGGAGGGCGGCGGCCGTCCTGTGCGCGGTCCAGGTGCTGGTCGGCGTCGCCGCCCTCGGATTCGTCGACGACGGCCCGGGCGCAACGACGCGGGTCGCCACCGCTGCACCCGCCCCCGTCTCCACCGCCACGACCGCTGGTGCACCCACGACGACGGCCCCGTCGGAAGCACCCACGCCCGTGGCGACCGCAGCTCGCACCACCCGCCCTCCCGCCCCGCCTCGACCTACCACGACGGCCCGTCCCCTCACCTTCGCCGAGCGCATCGCGCGCGCCCTCGCGCCTGTGCCGGCGTCGTGCCTGCTGGCCGACGGTCCCACGGGCGCAGTGGTCAGCCTCGGCGTGGACCGGCCCCTGGCGGCGGCATCGGTGCAGAAGCTGCTGGTGGGTGCGGCCGCCCTGTCGGCCCTCGGGCCCGACTTCCGCTTCCGGACGCTGGCGGTGTCGGCCGCCCCGCCGGTCAACGGCACCGTTGATCGCGTGTGGCTCGTGGGTGCGGGCGATCCCGTCCTCGCCACCCCCGCTTTCGCAGGCCAGTTGTCAACCCGCCCTCGGTACGGCTCCCTGCCGTTGACGCCCCTCGACGAGCTGGCGGCGCGGGTGGCAGGCGCGGGCGTGCACACGATCACCAACGGCGTCACGCCCGACGACAGCCGCTACTCGCGGGAGCGCACGCTCAGCGTGTGGACCAAGGCGCAGGAGCCTGAGAAGAACGTCGGCGCCCTGGGTGCGCTCGTCGTCGACGGCGGGTGGAAGCCGGGCTCGAAGCCGTGGGTCACCGACCCCGGCGATCCGTCGGTCACCGCTGCCAATGCATTCACCCACCTGTTGAGCGCGCACGACGTGGGCGCGCCCGCGGCCAACGGCCAGGGCGGAGCGCCGACCACTGCGTTCACGGTGGCGGCCATCGACTCGGCACCACTGGCGAACATCGTCGCGGCCATGCTGCGTACCAGCGACAACTTCACGGCCGAGGAGCTGGTGCGCGAGCTCGGCGCGCGCTTCGGCGGCGCCGGCACCCACGACGCGGGGCTGGCGGTGATCCGCGACCAGCTCACCAAGCTCGGCGTCCCCCTCGACGGCGTCACGCTCGTCGACGGGTCGGGCATGTCGTTCAGCGACCGGGCCACGTGTCGGGCCGTGGCCACTGCGCTGGCGCTCGCGGACCAGGCCACCTTCCACGGTCTGGCCGACGGGCTGGCCGTGCCCGGGGCGCCCGGCACGCTGTCGAAGCGCTACGTCGGGACGCCGCTGGCGGCCCGCCTCCGGGCCAAGACGGGATCGATCACCCACGTGCAGGCGCTGGCAGGCACCCTGGCCGCGGGCGTGCCCCTGCGCTTCGTCCTCCTGCAGAACGCGGTGGCCTCCGCCACCGCCGCATCGGTCGAGCGCAACGTGCTCGACGTCCTCCTCACCGCTTCCTGACGGTCCGTCAGATAGGATTTCGGGCCGCGGCGTCGAAAGGGAGTTGCATGCACGTCGGGATGGCGAACATCTTCCAGGCCTCTGAAGAGCGGGCGGACCACGAGGTCTATCGAGACGAGATCCGGCTGGCCGATCTGGCCGAGCCCCTCGGCTTCGAATCGATCTGGGGCGTGGAGCACCACTTCACCGACTACACGATGTGCCCCGACGTCGTGCAGTTCCTCACCTACATGGCGGGGCGCACCACCAAGGCCCAGCTCGGGTCCATGGTCGTGGTGCTGCCCTGGCACGACCCCGTGCGGGTCGCCGAGCAGGTGTCGATGCTCGACGCGCTCTCGGGCGGCCGCATGATCTTCGGCATGGGCCGCGGCCTCGGGCGCATCGAGTTCGAGGGTTTCCGCGTGGACATGGGTGAGTCCCGCGAGCGGTTCGTCGAGGCGGCCGAGATGATCCTCGCCGGTTTGGAAGACGGCTACGTGAAGTACGAAGGCCAGTTCTTCTCCCAGCCTCACCGCGAGATCCGTCCCGCGCCGGCCAAGTCGTTCAAAGGCCGCACGTACGCGGCGGCCGTCTCACCCGAGTCCAGCCGCATCATGGCCGAGCTCGGTGTCGGCATCCTCATCATCCCGCAGAAGCCGTGGGACTCGATGATGGCCGAGCTCGACACGTACAAGGAGATCTTCCGGGAGGCCAACGGCACGGAGGCGCCGCCCACCATCACCGCGGGCTGGACCTTCTGCGACGAGGACGGCGACCGGGCCAAGGAGCTGGGTAAGAAGTACATCGGCGGCTACTACGAGACGGTCCTCAAGCACTACGAGCTCGCCGGGTCGCACCTCCAGGGCACCAAGGGCTACGAGTACTACGGACAGATGTCCAAGGCGCTCAACAAGTACGGCGAGCAGAGCGGCATCGACTTCTTCTGCGACCTCCAGGTCTACGGCACGCCCGACGAGTGCTTCGAGAAGATCATGGACATCCGCAGCATGGTGGGCGCCGAGAGCTTCGTGCACGTGCCGTCCTACGCGGACATGCCGATCGAGGAGGCCGAGCGCAACATGCGTCTCTTCGCCGACAAGGTCATGCCCCGCCTCAAGGCCGTCTGACCGCCCGAGACCCTCGAACCGCTCGGTCTCCAGGAGAAGGCGCAGCACGGCAGTCCTGGGTGTACCTTTTGTTCCGTGACGGGGGGTGCCCTGACGGGGACGCGGCGTGAGATGTCGCGCTGGCTGGCGTTCCTCTTCGCGTTCGCGGCCACCACGGCCCTCCTCTTCCTCCTCGTCCCCCACGGACAGGACGTCAACGACCGGCTGGCGGCGCTCACCGGGCTGGCCGCCTATCCGGTCGTGGCGTTGCTCTACTTCGGCGCCGACCGCGTCCCCCGCTGGGCCATCCACGCGCTGCTGCTCTTCGGCACGCTGATGATCGGCTTCGGCATCCACACCGGCACCGGACGCACGGCCGGCGCCGCGTCCGCTTGGTACTACTGGATCGGCGTCTACGCGGGGTACTTCTTCGCCCGCCCCGCCATCGTGGCCCACCTCGCCGCCGTCGCCGTCTCCTACGCGGTGGTCCTCGAGCTCGCCCACGAGCCGGCCGGACCGGCGCTCGTCGGTGGGATGACGCTGGCCGTCGCCGCCACCGCCTTCGTCATGTCGACGCTGGCGGGACGGTTGCGATCGCTGGCGTCGACCGACCCGCTGACGGGCCTACCCAACCGCCGGGGGTGGGAGGAGGCGCTCGACCGCGAGCTGGCGCGCGTGCGCAGGCGGGGCACGCCCCTGTGCGTCGCGGTGCTCGACCTGGACAGCTTCAAGGCCTTCAACGACGACAACGGCCATCTGGCCGGCGACCGCTTGCTCAAGGAGGTGGCGGCGACCTGGCTCGGCCTGCTGCGCGACAGCGACGTGCTGGCGCGCTACGGCGGCGACGAGTTCGGCATCATCCTCCCCGACTGCTATCCCAACAAGGCGCGCGAGATCATCGGACGTCTCTGCTCGGCGACGTCCCCGGGTTCGAGCTGCTCAGCGGGTGTGGCCGAGGCGCAGGCCGCGATGAACATGAGCCAGCTCATCGACTGCGCGGACCGCGCCCTCTACCGCGCCAAGGCCGCGGGCGGCAGCCAGGCCGTGTTCGCAGGTCACCCCGAAACGGGGGCCGGCGCCGGGTCAGCATCGACCTGACCCGGGCGGTGGGGCTCGGAGTGAGCCCAGTCCGCCAGCAGGGTGCGCAGGGCGGTCAGCAACACGAGGGGCTGGTCGAGCATGGCGTGGTGCCCGGCCTCCGGGAGCTCGATGACGGGAGCCACCCGGCCCAGCACCTCGTACATCGACGCGCCGATGTCCCGGGTCACCAAGCCCCGCTCCGAACGGAGCAACGCGAACCGCGAGCGCACCCGCGGCAGGTACGGCATGGCCACCGCCCGCATCCCACCCGCGAACTGCTCGAAGATGCGCCGGTCGAACTTCCACTGCCACCCTTCGCCCTCGCGTCGCATGGACCGGCGCCCGACGTGGTCGACCACGTAGTCGAGGTAGTGCTCCTGGGGCGGGACGGTGCGGAAGCGGGCCAACGCCTCTTCGACCGTGGCGTACGTGCGGGGTCGGCCGAACGACTCCTTCAAGCGGTACGACTCCACCTCGGGATCGGGCTCGCTCACGGGCGAGTCGCACACGATCACCCCCGCCAGCCGGTCGCCGTGCAACGCGGCGGTGGCGATGGTCACGAAGCCGCCCATGCTGTGGCCGACGACCACCGGCGGACCCGCGATGCCACCGTGCTCTGCGACCGCGACGACCTCGTCCGTCCACTGCTCGAGCGCGTAGACACCGCGATGGGCGCTGTCGCCGTGACCTGACAGATCGACGGCGAGCACGCGGAACTCGTGCGCGAACGACGCGGCCACGTGTGTCCACCAGTGGGCGTGGGCGCCGCCGCCGTGGACGAACACCAGCCCCCGCCTCCCTTCCTCCCCCCACGCCAGGTAGTGGATGTCCGCGCCGGCAACAGCGACCTCTCCGTGGGAGAACGGCACGGCCAGAGCCCGTCGGAACCAATCGGGTGCGTGCCCGTGCACGGGGACCGCGTCGGCGCTCATCGTGCACGACGGTAGATGCGCCGGCGCACGATCAGGAACCCCGCCACCGCCGCCAGCCCGACCACGGGGACGCCGGTTCCACCCGTGCTGGCCAGCCTGGCGACGCGCGCGAGCGCGGCGGCAGCACCGGGCCCGGGAGGTGCATCGGCCAGCAGCGGCAGCACCAGCTCGACACGGGCGGCGCGCACGACGGCGGGCACGTTGCTGGCCTGGTGGTATGGCGCGTCGTTGGCCGACACCTCGACCTTGATCCCGTGTCCGGCCGCGAACCGGTAGCCCTGGGGTGCGATCTGGAAGCGGGCGTGCAGACCGGTGCCGGGACCGTCGAGGCTGCGGTACGTCCCGCGCGTCACCAGTCCCTGCACGCTCCCGTCGGCAGCGACGTCCCACAGGCGCACGTTGAGCTCGGTGTCGGGTCCCGTGGTGTCATAGGTGATGTCGACGACGGGGCTCCCCATCAGCGTGGTGTCGCCGTCGGGGTGGAAGACGGCAGTGACGGCGGTCTGATCGGGCTGCGAGGGGCTCATCTTGCGACAGCCCTTGTACGCACCGGGGAGCGCGAGGGTGGCGGTGGTGATCGGATCGGTGGCCAGCGCGGCCGGTCCCGGCGCCGCGCTGCTCGTCACCCCGCCGTCGTTGCTCACGAACACGGCCTGGCGAGGATGCAGTGCTGACCAGTCCTTCGCGGCCGCGTAACGCAGGGGGGCGTCGTGGTCGAGGCACCGCGTCACCGTCGCGCCGACGTCGAAGGACGGCACGGCACCGGAGCCACTCAGGTAGTGGTCGAGGAAGGCGTTCATCTGGGCCCGCACCAGATCCCACTCGTCCTGGCGCTGGCCCGTGTAGTCGTGGCCCAGGTCACCCAGGAAGAGCTTGATCGGGTACCCGGGGTCGACGGCCCGCAACCGCTGCACCATCTGCAACGCCTCGAGTCCCGGGAACAGCGGATCGGTGAAGCCCTGCACCCAGAAGATCGGCACCCGCTCGGCGGGGTCGGTGGTGATCGGCGACTTGAACTGCCTATAGACGTGGATGCCCCGCGCGACCAACGGGTCGGCCTGCGCGAACGGGTTCCCGACCAGCAGTCGGCCTGCGTCCAGGAAGATGTCGGACGTCGGGTCCACCCCCGGTGGCGCGAAGAACCCGCTGGCCTGTCCGGCCGCCAACAGGCCCGCGACCGTGCTCTGGATGGGAACCCCGAACGGATCGGTGTGGCTTCCGTCCGGCGGCGCGCGCGGATCGCCGTCACTCCCCCGCCCGTTCGGTGCGAGCACCTGGATGAGGTCGGCGAAGGTGTAGAGGGGCAGCGCGGCCGCCCAGTGCAGGACGCGGTTCCCGTCGGGTGTCGTCCACGGCACCAACTCGCCGTCGGCTCGACCCGTGCACGGATCGGGACCGAGGGCGCTCGGCATCGCGCTGGCGCCGCACATCGTGCGGGGTCCGAGCAGCGCGGCCATGGCCGACGGTGCACCACCGTACGATCCGCCCGTGACGGCCAGGCGACCGGGGTCGGCGACACCGCTCTGCACGAGTGCGCCGGTGAGCCACTGGATGTCCCGCACCTCCCATCGCTTGTCGTCGAGGTGGATCCAGTACTGGTACGGCAGGCACTGCGGCCCTGGCGCCACCCCCGTCACCGCGCCTGCGCTGTTGGGTCCACACGAGTCGTGCCAGCCGCGTGCGGTCAGGTTGAGCACCGCGTAGCCCTTCGACGCGAACCAGATGTTGTTCCAGTACGAGTTGGACTCGGGCCTTCCCTCCGACACGACGCGGTCAGACTTCCCCGTCTCCTCCCACACCGTCTTGTCGTCGGTGAAGCCGTGGTTCATCACGACGAGCGGACGCGGGAGCGGCAGACCGCAGGGGACGGTGACGTCGACAGAGAAGGGCATGCCGTCGAAGCCGGGCGCGAGGCCGCGCCAGCGGGTGTAGCTGACGGGCGGGTCGTCCTTGCTCACGTGGTCCTCAGGGACGAGTGCTGCTCCGGCCAGCCCCTGGAACGGCACGATGCTGTGGTTGCATGCAGGGCCGGCGTGGGCGGGGCGAGATGGGACGAGCACGGGCGTGGCCAGCAGGCACGCCGCGACGATGCCCGCCCGAGTGCGCTCCATCACCACCCGCGCACGGTAGCCAAGCGCAGCCGTAGGCTCCGTGGGTGGCCGTGCGGCTGCAGTTCGTCCCGAGGCGTGAACCCCCCGATCTCCTCGACCTGCCCTGGGACGTCCCGCTGGCCGAGTGGGAACACCCGCGCCTCGTGCGCATGGCCCACGGCGTCAGCCGGCACGTCGTGCGCTTCGTGTCCGAAGGCGAACGCGTCTACGCGCTGAAAGAGACGGAAGAGAAGGTGGCCCGTCACGAGTACGAGATGCTTCGACTCCTGGCCGAGGAGAACCTGCCGGTGGTGGAGGCGGTCGGCGTCGTCACCGGGCGGGAGACCGCCGACGGTCGTCCCCTCGCAGCAGTGCTCGTCACCCGCTACCTCGACTTCTCCCTTCCGGTGCTCTACCTGTTCGGGCAAGAGGGCGGACCCGAACTGGGCCGGCGCCTCGTCGACGCCGCCGTCGTTCTGCTCGTGCGCCTCCACCTCAGCTGCATCTACTGGGGCGACTGCTCGCTGTCGAACCTGTTGTTCCGGCGCGACGCTGGCTCACTCATGGCGTACCTGGTGGACGCGGAGACGGCCGAGCACCGCCGTCCCCTGCCCGACGGAATGCGCACCAACGACATCGAAGTGGCCAAGGAGAATGTGGTGGGCGGTCTGCTCGACTTGCAAGCAGGAGGCCGCCTCGACCCGGAGTTCGACGTGGTCGCCGTCGCCGACCAGTTGGAACAGCGCTACCAGCGGCTGTGGCACGAGCTCACCGGCACGCTCGAGGTCGACGCGGCCGATCGCCACGAGGTCGAGCAGCGAATCCGGCGGCTGAACGAGCTCGGCTTCGACGTCGACGAGCTGGTCGTCGAGAACGACGCCGCCAACTCCCGGCTCCGCATCACTCCCGCGGTCGTGGAGGAGGGCCACCACTCGCGCGAGTTGCGCCGATCGACCGGGCTCGAGGTCCAGGAGAACCAGGCCCGCCGACTGCTCAACGACATCGCCGCCTACGGCGCACATCTGGCCCGCGACGAGGGCAGGCCCGTGCCGCCCGGGGTTGCAGCAGCGCGATGGATGCACGACGTCTTCGAGCCGCTGGTCGGGCGGGTGCCTGTGGATCTGCGCAACCGCCTCGACCCCGCTGAGCTGTTCCACGAGCTGCTCGAGCACCGCTACTACCTGTCAGAAGACGCCGGCCGCGAGGTCGACAACGACACTGCGCTGCGCTCCTACGTCGAAAAGGTGCTGCCAAATCGTCCAGCGGAGCGTCAGTTGCTGTCGGAGGGGTAGAACGTGTTCCGAGTGCTGCGTGAGGGGAGGTCGCGTGAGCGTCGGCGAATGGGGCTGGCTGCCGTCCTGACCGTCGGGCTTCTGGGCGCCTGTGGAGGCGGGAGCGGGGGCACCCCCGTCCTCAACTGGTACATCAATCCCGACAACGGCGGCCAGAAGCAGCTGGCCGCCGAATGCTCGAAGGCGTCGGGCGGGCGCTACCGAGTCGAGACGTCGCTGCTTCCCAACGACGCCACCTCGCAGCGCGAGCAGCTGGTGCGGCGCCTGGCGGCGAAGGACTCGTCCATCGATCTGATGAGCCTCGACCCACCGTTCGTGCCGGAGTTCGCGGAGGCCGGCTTCCTTCGCCCCTTCTCGAGCGTCGAGAAGGCCGAGTTCACCCGCGGAGTGCTGGAAGGTCCGATCACGTCGGCCACGTGGAACGACAAGCTGTTCGCGGCGCCGTTCTGGGCAAACACCCAGCTCCTCTGGTATCGCAAGTCGGTCGTCCAGAAGGCGGGCCTGGATCCCGGTGCGGGGCCGGTCACCTGGGATCGCATCGTGAGGGCCGCCGAGGCCACCGGCACCACGGTGGAGGTCCAGGGCCGTCGCTACGAGGGCTACATGGTGTGGGTGAGCGCCCTCGTGTCATCAGCGGGCGGGCGCATCCTCATCAACCCGGAGGCGGGCAAGGACGTACGGCCCGGCATCGACTCGGCCGCGGGTCGTCAGGCCGCCGCCACCATCCGCATGCTCGCCCGCTCGCGGGCCGCCGACCCTGGACTCTCTGACGCCGACGAAGAAGTGACCCGCAAGGCCTTCCAGACGGACAAGGGCGGCTTCATGGTCAACTGGCCCTACGTCTACGGCGCGGCTCAGGAAGCAGTCGCCGGTGGCACCCTCGAGAAGACGGTGCTCGACGACATCGGGTGGGCGCGCTACCCGCGGGTGCTGGCGGACAAGGTCAGTCGACCGCCGATGGGCGGCATCAACCTCGGCGTTGGCGCGTACGGGAAGCACCCCAAGGAGGCGTTGGCTGCCGTGCGGTGCATCACGTCGGTGAAGAGCCAGGTCGAGTACATGGTCGGCGCCAAGAACCCGGGGGCGCGGGGCGCGGTCTACGACGATCCACAGGTTCGAAAGGTGTTCCCGATGGCCGACCTGATCCGCGAGTCGATCAACGACTCCGCCCCTCGGCCCCGCACGCCCTACTACACCGACGTGAGCTCGTCGGTCCAGCGTGAGTTCCACCCGCCGGCGTCCGTCCAGCCCACACGCACGCCGCACGCCGCCTCGCGTCTGATCACCCAGGTCCTCAAGGACAAGGTCCTGCTGTGACGGTCGCGGCCACGCCACCGGCCGCCGCGGCCGCATCCGGCCGACCGGTCATCAGCGACCGCACACGGTCGGAGGAGCGGTTGGGCTGGCGCCTGGCCGGCCCCGCCTTCGTGGTCATGCTGGCGGTGACGGCCTATCCGATGCTCAATGCCGTCTACCTGTCGTTGTTCAGCTATCGGCTCACCGACCCGGGCGGACGGGAGTTCGTGGGGCTCCGGAACTACGGGGTGGTGCTCAGCGACGGGCTGTGGTGGCAGGACGTCTTCACCACAGTGGTGATCACCATCGTCACCGTCGCCATCGAGCTGGTGATCGGCCTGGCCTTCGCCATGGTCATGCACCGCATCATCCTGGGCCGGCGCCTGATCCGCACGTCCATCCTCATCCCGTACGGCATCATCACCGTCGTCTCCGCCTTCGCGTGGCGGTACGCGTTCGCCCTCGACTCGGGATTCGTCAACAAGTGGTTCGGCCTGGGGACGCTGAACTGGTTCGGTCAGCGCTGGTCGGCGATCTTCGTCATCTGCATGTCGGAGATCTGGAAGACGACACCGTTCATGGCGCTGCTCCTCCTGGCCGGCCTGGCGCAGGTTCCCGAGGAGCTGCAGGAAGCGGCCAAGGTGGACGGCGCGTCGTGGTGGCAGCGGCTGGTGAAGGTGACGCTGCCCAACATGAAGGGGGCCATCATGGTGGCCCTCCTCTTCCGGACCCTCGACGCATATCGCATCTTCGACAACGTCTTCGTGATGACCGCGGGAGCCAACAAGACGGAGACGGTGTCGTTCCTCGCCTACCGACAGATGATCAGCCGCACCGCATTGGGGCTCGGTTCAGCGGTTTCGGTGCTGCTGTTCATCTCGGTGGTGCTCATCGCGGCCGTCTTCATTCGCGGCTTCAAGGTCGACCTCGGCCGAATGCGGGGCGAGTGATGGGTCGGCGCAGGATCGGATGGATCGTGGCGGCCGCGTGCATCGTCTTCTACACGATGCTTCCCGTGGCCTGGATCGTGTCCCTCTCCTTCAAGCAGGGCGACGACATCGCCAGCAACAAGTTCCTGCCCTCGACGTGGACGCTGAAGAACTACCGCTCGGTCTTCAGCACCGACCTGTTCACCAGTTCACTGCGAAACTCGATCGGGATCTCGCTGATCGCCACCTTCCTGTCGGTCATCCTGGCCACGCTGGCCGCTTACGCCATCGCCCGTCTCGACTTCCGGGGCAAGCGGGTGATCCTGTCCATGGCGCTGGCCATCGCCGTGTTCCCCGCCGTCTCACTCGTCGGGCCCTTGTTCGACATCTGGCGCTCGATCGGCCTGTACGACACGTGGCTGGGGCTGATCATCCCGTACATGTCCTTCACCCTGCCGTTGTCGATCTGGACACTCTCCGCCTTCTTCCGCGAGATCCCCTGGGAGATGGAGCAGGCCGCCCAGGTCGACGGGGCCACGCCCTGGCAGGCGTTCCGCAAGGTCATCGTGCCCCTCGCGGCACCAGGGGTCTTCACCGCCGCCATCCTCACGTTCTTCTTCGCGTGGAACGACTTCGTGTTCGGCATCTCGCTGACGTCGACCAGCCGGGCACGGCCGGTGCCGGCCGCCCTCGCCTTCTTCAGCGGGTCCTCGCAGTTCGAGACGCCGGTGACGCAGATCGCCGCCGCATCCGTCGTCGTCACCATCCCCGTCATCCTCCTCGTCCTGCTCTTCCAAAAGCGCATCGTTGCCGGGCTCACGTCCGGCGCAGTGAAAGGCTGACCCAGGCCATGGCCCCTATCGACATCGACCACGCGGTCAAGCGCTACGGCGACGGCTACCCGGCGGTGAACGACGTCTCGCTCCAGATCGAGGACGGCGAGTTCATGATCCTGGTGGGTCCGTCCGGCTGCGGGAAATCGACCCTCCTGCGGATGATCGTTGGCCTGGAGGACATCACCGACGGCGAGATCCGCATCGACGGTGAGCGGGTCAACGAGCAGGCGCCCCGGGAGCGCAACCTCTCGATGGTGTTCCAGAACTACGCCCTCTACCCGCACCTCACCGTGTTCGAGAACATCGCCTTCCCGCTCCGGCTGGCCAAGCTGCCAGACGACGAGATCAAGACGAAGGTGCGCGAGGCGGCCGCCACCCTCGAGCTCACCGAGCACCTCGACCGCAAGCCCAGTCAGCTCTCCGGAGGCCAACGCCAGCGGGTGGCCATGGGCCGAGCCATCGTCCGCGACGCGCGGGCCTTCCTCTTCGACGAGCCACTCTCGAACCTCGACGCCAAGCTGCGAGGCCAGACCCGCGCCGAGATCGCTCGCATGCAGCGTCGCCTCGGCATCACAACCGTGTACGTCACCCACGACCAGACGGAGGCCTTGACCCTCGGCGACCGGGTGGCGGTGCTGCGCAAGGGCATCCTCCAGCAGGTCGCCACCCCCCGAACGCTCTACGACCGCCCCGTCAACACATTCGTCGCGGGGTTCATCGGATCGCCACCGATGAACCTGCTGCCCGCTCGGGTCAACGGCGCAACCGTCGAGCTGCCGTTCGCGACCGTCCCACTGCCCGACGTGATGGCCGAGTCGGTCCGAGGCAAGGACGTGCTGCTGGCCGGCGTGCGTCCCGAGAACTTCGACGACGCGTCGCTCGTCGACGACGCGGCCAAGGCGCGAGGCACCACCTTCCGGGCAATGGTCGACGTCACCGAGTGGCTGGGCAACGAGCAGTACGCCTACGTGCCATATGAAGCGCCGCCGAACGTGCGTGAGCAGCTCGCCGAGCTCGCTCGTGAGCTGGACAGCGAGACCATCCGCACCCAGCTCATCGTGAACCTCGACACGTCGAGCCGCATCAAGGCGGGCGAAGAGGCGGAGCTGTGGCTCGACGCCACTCGCATGCACCTCTTCGACCCGCATACGGGCGAGAGCCTCACCGCCGGCCTGGAGCGGGTCGGGGCGTAGGCCCTTCCGAGCGCGGTCAGGTGGACGCCGGAGTCAACGCGCCGGGGGCCACCATCGGCCACGGCCGCTCGCGCTCCACGGCGTGGGCGACGTCGAACAGCAGCGCGTCCGCGTGGTGGCGGGTGAGCACCTGCATGCCGACTGGCAAGCCGTCCACCGTGCCGGCGGGGATGGACACGGCCGGGTTGCCGTAGATGTTGGAGATGATGGTGAGCGCGCCCATGTTCACCAGGTCCGGGAAGCGTCGGCTGGCCTGGTCGAGCAGGCCCGCCGGCAGCTTGGGGAAGATGGTCGTCGCCAGTCGCACACCGAGCATCACGCCCTGGAAAGCGTAGCGGGCAACATCGCTCGACTTGGCCCAGTCGAGGAAGCTGTCCTCGCTGCTACTCGTCACCGCGTCGGCCGCGAACGCGGGGCCCGGATTGGTGGCAGCGATGATGAAGTCCACCTGTTCGAAAGCGGCGGCCATCACCTCGTTGGCCTGGATGCGCAGGGCCTCGGCCGCCGCCGCGGTGTCGAGGTTGTAGAGCGAGCGGCTCAGTCGCAGCCCGACCGCCACTTCGTCGGTGAGGTCGCCCCCTCGACGCGGCCACACGTCGCCAAGGTCGGCGAGCAGCGTCGCCAGGTTGCCCATCATCCACTGCGCGGCCAGGTTGGGCGGCTCCACCCGCAGGTCGACCTCCACCATCCCGGTGTCCGCGATCAGTGCCTTGGCCTCGGCCCTGATGCGGTCCTCGACACCCGGCTCGAGCGTCACGCCACCGAGGTCGGGCACGACCGCCACCCGCTTCCCACGCAGGTCCTGGGTGCCGAGGCCCGCCTCCCATCCGCCGGATGACGGCAGGCTCGTGGGGTCGTAGGGATCCACTCCGGCGCAGACGTCGTAGTAGCGCGCCGCGTCGCGCACCGAACGGGACAGGTTGCCGACCACCACGGTGTGGGGTCGCATGTAGGCGTGTGGTCCCCGCGTGATGCGCCCGAAGGTGCCCTTCATGCCGAGCAGGCCCGTGTAACCGGCAGGGATGCGGATGGAGCCACCGCCGTCCCCGCCCGTCGCAAGGGTCACGAGGCCGCCGGCGACCGCGGCCGCCGATCCACTCGAGGACCCGCCCACGGTGCGGCCGTGACGCCAGGGGTTGTGGGTCACGCCGTTGATCTTCGACACGCTCACGTTCAGGCCGCCGAACTCGCTGGCCGTGGTCTGGCCCGCCGGCACCACGCCGCCCCGCTCGAAGAGGCGGGCGATGTGATGCGAGGTGCGGTCGGCCACCCGTCCCTTGAAGACGAGGGACGCCTCGGTGAACGGCCAGCCCGCTACCGGTTCGAGCTCCTTCACGGCGGTCGGCACCCCGCCGAAGGGCATGGACACGTCGGCCCTCGCCGCCGTCTCCCGTGCCCGCTCCGTGTCGAGGTAGGTGAAGCAATTGAGGTCGGACGCCTCGACTGCGGCAAGCGTGGCCTCGAGCTCCTCGACAGGCGATCGCTCGCCGGATCGGAAGGCGTCCACGAGGGAACAGGCGTCACCACTCCACGGGGCATCGGTCATGGCGCGATCCTGGCACCCGTGACCCGTCCACCGCCCATCCTCGAGCTGGCTCCGACCGCCATGGCGGCGGGCGGCGACGCCATCGCGCGGGATGACGACGGCCGAGTGGTGTTCGTCACCGGCGCGCTCCCAGGCGAGCGGGTGCGAGTCGAGCTGGACCTGCAGCGACGGGACTACGCGCACGGTCACGTCCTCGACGTGCTCGAGGCCGCACCCGAACGCATGGCCCCGCCATGTCCCCATGTGGCCCGGGGCTGCGGGGGGTGCCAGTGGCAGCACGTGAGTCTCGACGGGCAACGCGAGCTGAAACGCAGCATCGTGCTCGACGCCCTCCGCCGTCTGGGTCACATCGAGGGCATCGTTCTCGAACCGACGGTGGAGCTGCCCGCCGACGGTTACCGCACGACCGTGCGAGCTGCCGTCGTCGGGGGCCGGGCCGGATACCGCCGATCCCGCTCGCACGAGGTCGTCGCCATCGACAGCTGTCTCGTTGCCCACCCGCGCATCGAGGAGCTCATGGTGGACGGCCGCTACGGCGCCGCGGCCGAGGTGACGCTGCGCTGTGGGGCTCGCACCGGCGAGCGCCTGGCCGCGCCCACCCCCTCGAACGTCGACATCGAGGTGCCGGAGGACGTCCGTCGCGACACCTTCCACGAGATGGTGGCGGGACGGCGGTGGCGTGTGTCGGCCTCGTCGTTCTTCCAGGCCAGACCGGATGGCGCCGACGCGCTCGCCGACCTGGTGGCGGGGGCGGCCGCCACCGCGGCGACGCCGTCGCGGGCCGTCGACCTCTACAGCGGTGTCGGTCTGTTCGCCGGTGTGCTGGCGGATGCAGGTTGGTCCGTCACCGCCGTGGAAGGGTCGGACTCAGCCGTCGCGGACGCCCGCGTGAACCTCGCGGCGGACGCGGTCGACGTCGTCGGTGCGGACGTGCTGCAGTGGCAGCCGCATGCGGCGGCGTTGGTGGTCGCCGACCCCAGCCGGAAGGGGCTGGCAGCTGCCGGCGTCGATGTCGTCGCGGCCACCGGGGCGGACACCCTGGTGCTCATCAGCTGTGACGCCGCCGCCCTCGGCCGTGACACTGGCCTGTTGCGGATGGCGGGCTACCGACCGTCGTCGATCACGCCCGTGGATCTGTTCCCGCACACCGTTCACGTCGAGGTCGTGACGGTCTTCGAACGGTGACCGCAGCCACACCTCTGCTGGGTCGACTCAGCAGGCGACGTCACCGTCGAAGCCACCCGACGGGAACTGCACGAGGCGCACACCGCCGCCGGTGAACCCCTTGCCGCAGAAGGACTTCGCCTGCGCCTTCGTGCTGGCGCCCGCGACCCAGGCCGGAACGGGCATGGCCGCGCCACCCGTGATCTGCTTCCACATCGCAGTGGTCGAGTACATGCCGACCACCGTCACGCCCTGCGCACGGAGGTAGTCGACGCTGCCCTGCAACGTCGTGACGTTCAGACCGGTGTTCGTCGACCAGCTGTTGGCCGTCTCCACGTCGAGCCACCACGCCCGCGCGGCGGCGGTCGCGCTCGAGGTCTGCTGACTCGCGTAGGTGAGCGCGTCTGCTGCGTTGTTCCACCCGTAGTTGTAGGCGCACCCGCTGTCGCTGGAGCTGCCCGAACAGGCGCTCGGCCCGGGCAGCGTCCACCTGGTGCTGAGGGTGCCCGGGTTGCCGGTGTTCATGTAGAACGCGGCGGGCTTGGTCGCGCCGGCGGCCCACGCATACTCCGAGGCGAGGCACGAGTTGTGGGTGAAGGCCTTGCCACCGCCGACGCCGACGATGCCGAAGGCGGGCTTGGCCGGGTAGGCACCGCCGCACTGCGGGAACGAGACGTCGTAACCGGTGCCCGTCCCTGCCCACGCCGCACCACCCCCCGCTGCAGAGCAGAGCAACGCGACCGTCGACACACACATCCCCGCCAGGATCCGCCGCATCGGGTGAGGCTACCGGGACGGGGCGGACACCCGACGTCGGCACGCGATCGCGGCAAGCGCCAACGCGAACACCAACGCACCGAGGGCCGCTGTCCCCGACGGTGGACCCGTGGCCGCGAGCGTCCCGGCGCCCGCCACGGGCGCGGGTGGTGGCGCCGCTGCCGCGGATGCCGAGAAGGCGTAGCGGTAGATGCCGCGCCCGAGCGTCGCGACCACGAGCACGTTCGGGTCAGAAGGCGACAGCTGCATCGAGAACACCGGCACGGCCGGGAGCCCGTCACCGAGCACGGCGAAGTGCAGAGGATGGCCGGGGGCCGCGCTGGCGGCCGGCTCGACCGAGGTGAACACGCCCACCGTGGTGCCCACCACCAGCTGGTCGTGCAGGACGCTCCACCCGGCGCCGATGGCGGGCAGGTCGCCGGAGATGTCGAAGAACGTCTCGCCCGCGTCGGTCGACTTGTAGACGTGCCCGCCCGTCGGATCGAGCCCATCCGGGCCGACCGCGCCCGGAGGCGCGTACGGGCGGATGTGCGACGAGCCGAGCGTCACGTAGATGGTCCGGGTGTCATGAGGATCGATGGTGACCGACGTGATGAGCCGCTTGGGCAGCCCGGTCGCCTTGGCGATGTGCCAGCCGTCGGAGGTCATGCGCATCGGCGGCTTGCTGCCACCGACGTTGGTCGCAATGCCGGCGCCGAAGGTGTGATGGTCGCGGACGGGGTCGCACCCGCCGCAGAACGCGGCGTAGGCCGCGTCGCCGAGGACGGCTTGGGCCGACGCGATGTTGTTCGGGTCGGCGGGCTCGTCGGCCGTCGCGTTCACATCGGCCGGATGCTGCTGCGTCCCGAGGTCGAAGACGATGGCCCAGTCCTTCGAACCGTCGCTGGCGGCGTTGGTGTCGGGACCGAACGTCGTCTCGGCGATCTCGCTGCCACCGGTGAAGAGATGGCGCGCGTCCGACGGATCCATGACGAGGGGCGAGTAGAAGTTGGCGCTGTCGAAGAACGGCGCCATGCTCGTCCAGTTCATGCCGCCGTCGGTCGAGCCCGCGATGCCGGCCTCCGGTGTCTCCTCGTACACGACGTTCGAGTCGTTGGGGTCGACGACGGTGAACACCCCGTCCCCGCCGTAGGCCATGTGCTGGGAACCGTCGACTGGGATCTTCATCTCCCCGTTGTCCTGCAGGCCCGCGTAGATGGTGCCGTCCTTGGCCATGGTGACGCCGTAGGGCAGCAACGTGTGGAAACCCTCCTGCGCGCCCTTGCCGAAGCCGGCCGTCGTCAGCTCCTGGCCTGCACCGACCGCCTGCACGTAGGCGCCGCCGTCGTTGCCGACGACCAACGCCACGCCTCCCTGTCCGTCGGGGATCCAGATCCCGGCGTGCTGGTCCGGATGCGTGGTGGTGGCCGGCGCGACCTGATGCTGCGCATCGCACGCGGGCTGGGCGGCGATGATCAGGCAGTGGGCCCCGTTGTCGTAGGGGCCGATGGCCTGGAAGTCGGTGAGGCCGTTGACCGGCAGCGCGGTCAGCCGGTTCTGGTAGATCTCCTCGAGACCGAGCACCAACCTGGTGGGAACGCCGTTGGCGTCCTGCCGCGTGGGATCGGGCTTGATCCATTCGTCGTACCAGGACTGGATACCGGGACCGAAGCCGAGCGCGCTGAGCTGCGCCAGCACCGACCCCGTGGTCGGCAGCTCGAACTGCTTGTGGTCGGCGACCAGCGTCCATGTCTGCCCGAAGTCGGCCGAGACGTAGACGCCGTTGAGATAGGTCGTCGTGTTGGTGGGATCGATGCCGATGCCGAAGGGATCCGCGGACGGTGTGTCGAGCCCCTCGATCTTTCCGGTCGTGAACAGCACGGCGTCCTGCACCTCGGCGTAGACGTAGCCGTGGTCCTGGTCGGGACCGACGGCCGCTCCCAGTTCGACGCGGCCGATGTTGGCCTGGGGCGCGAAGCCGTTGCCGTCCACGTCCAGGGCGCCGAAGCTGCCGGGCACACCGGAGTCCGAGCGGTAGAGGCCGTTGCCGGGAGCCTGGACCGAACCGTCGGCGTTCTTGAACGCGCCGGCCCGCCACCCCACTGCCGCGAGCACGGTGCCCCCCGTGTGACCGAACGTGTCAGGCGCCTGGACCACGACGTCAGTCACCACGTTGGCCAGGAAGCAGCCCGGCGCGAAGGAGTTGCCGTGGCACGCACCGGTCGGCAGGTCGACATTGGCGAAGCTGCGGCCCGTGTCGGTGGATCGGAAGAGGCCGACGCCGGTGGCCGCGTAGACCACGCTCGGGTCGGTCGGGTCGACCGCCACCTTGAAGCCCATGGCACCGTCGGGGACACCCGCTGCCTTGTGCCACGTCGCGCCTTCGTCCTCGGAGTGGTAGACGCCGGCGCCCCCGTAGGTGTATCCGCCGAACGCGTTGTCACCCGTGAGCGCGATGAGCGTGCCTCCCCCGGCGGGCGAGTAGCCGACGGATCCGACCTGCTGGGTGGGAAGGCCGTCGCCGATGGGACGCCAGTGGCCTCCCATGTCGTCCGACGCCCACAGCCCGCCGCTCGCGACCGCGGCGAAGAGACGGTGGGTCGCCGCGTCGTACGCGAAGTCACTGATGCGACCGGCCAGCCGGCTGTACCCCTCGCCCGCGGTCGGATAGGTGGGATCGTCGGCGATGAGCGGACCCGTTCCGACCGGCGACCACGTCCCCGCCGCGCCTGGGGCCGCGACCTGGGCCAGCGCGGCTCGCTGGGCGATGGCAGCGCGGTAGTCGCCGACCTGCCCCTCGCCGAAGCGCTGCTCGAGTGTGCCGAACACGCGCATGAGCTCGCCCGCCTGCTCGAGGTGCACGGCCTCGCTGACAGGAGAGTCGCCTTCGCGTTCCGCGGCCCGCCCTGCGGCCGTGGCCGCGACCGCTCCCGCCACGAGCAACCCGAGCACCACCCTGCGGCGACGGAGAGTCAGGAGCTGACGCATCGGGCAATTGTTGCAGGTGCCACGAAGGCCCCATCTGCCGCGTGCCGCGGGGATCCCCGGGCTGCTTCTGTGCAATGACCCGGGCTCTGGCCCCGGTCATTGCACACAAGGGCGTCAGGCCGGATGGACGCCGACGGGGCGGTCGCCCTCGAGGGCGACGCGGATCATGCGGCGGGGCGCGGCGCCGAAGTCGCGCAGTGCGTAGTGCATGGTGCAGCGGTTGTCCCAGAAGGCGAGGTCGCCCTGCTCCCAGCGCCACCGGAGCATGGCCTCGGGGCGGGTCGCCGTCTCCTGCACGAGGTCGAGCAGGGCGTCGCTCTCCCGTCGGCGCAGGCCGTCGATCTTGTCGGTGAAGAGCGGGTTGACGAACACGCTCCTCGCTCCTGTCTCCGGGTGCACCCGCACCACCGGGTGCCGGGCGAGCGTGGTCGCGGTGGCCGCCGCCTTCTCCCCTGCCGTCGTGTCGCGTGCCGCGAAGTAGTCGCCTGCCTTGGTGGCCGAATGGGTGGCCGTCCGCTCCTCGAGAAAGGCCCGCATCGGTGGGGAGAGGGCGAGGTAGGCAGCCGCCATGTCGACCCACACCGTGTCCCCGCCCACGTCGGGCACCGTCTCGGCGTGCAGCATGGCACCCAGCGGAGGGCATTCCTGGAAGGTGAGATCGCTGTGCCAGACGTCGGCCCGTGCGCCCTCGTCCGAGTCGAGCGAGAGCACCTCGGGGTGACCCTCGACGCTTGGCTCGACGGGATGGGCGGGCGTCGGCTCGCCGAATCGGGCGCCGAGCTCGGTGAGGGCGGCCGGCGTCAGCGACTGGCGGCGGAAGAAGAGGACCTTGTGGGTGAGCAGGGCCTGGCGGACCGCGCCGATGGTGGCGTCGTCGACCTCCGGCCCGAGCACGACCCCACGCACCTCGGCGCCGAGGACGGGCGTGACGGGAGCGACCTGCATCTCGGCCATGCGCCGAGGCTACCGATCAGGCGGTGCCGTACGCCTCGTCGTCGTCTTCCTCGTCCACGTCCCTGCGGCGCCGCCAGAGGACGAAGAAGATGATGGCGGCGAGCACGAACGCCAGCGCAGACCAGCCCAGGGCGAAGCCGAGCGACACGCCGCTCGATCCCGTCCGCTTGAACGGCGCGGCCACGTCGCCTGTGGTGGTGGTCGTCGGCGGGACGGTGGTCGTGGTGGCGGGCACGGGCGCAGCCACCGTCACCGCAGGCGTGGTGAACCCGGCGGGCACGAAGGCGGGGACGCCGAGGCTGGCCCCCAGCACGCTGGCCGGCCCGCCCGTGCCGCCTGTGGGTCCAGCTGACCCGAGCGGGCCTGACGCGCCGGTCGGTGCGGTCGGTCCCGTGGGACCAGGCGGTCCAGCTGACGTCGGCCCGACGGACACGACCGGGAGATCGACCGGGATGTCGGGGAACGTCGGCGGGTTGCCGCTGTTCGGCGGGTTCGGGTTGTCCGGCGGGTTCGGGTTGTCCGGCGGATTGGGGTTGTCCGGCGGGTTGTTGTCAGGCGGCTTCGGGTCGTGCTTCTTGGGCTTGCAATCTGGTGGGGTGCCCTGCTCGCCCCTCGGGCACGTGTCAGGCACACAGCCCTGGCCGTCGGCCGCCGGCACCTGGTCGGGTGGACACTCGTCGGGGCCACACGAGCGCGTCGCGTCCGCCGCGGGGCCACCGCCCCCGTCCGGATTGCACGCCTGACAGGCGCCGGGAGTGCCGAACTCGCCGGTCGAGCACTCGGGCGCGCAGCCCTGACCGTCGGCGACCGGCCCCTGACCGGGTGGGCATTCGTCGGGCTTGCAAGAGCGGGTGGCGTCGGCTGTGACCCCCCCGCTCTCCGGGTTGCACGGCGAACAGTCGGGCGGCGTGCCGAACTCCCCGCTCGCGCACTTCTTCGGGATGCAGCCCTGGCCGTCGGGCGCCGGTTGCTGTCCCTGCGGGCAGTCGCCCTTCCCGCACGCTTGCGTAGAGACGCCGCCGCCGCCGGCGTCGGGGTTGCACGGCGCACATCCGTCGCCTGTGTCGAACTGACCCGCTGGACACTCGGCGGGCACGCCCTCGCCGTGGGTCGTGACCGTGCCCGACGGCTTCGAAGCGCTGGCCTTGCCCGAAGCCGCCGGATCAGCGGTGGTGACGGCCGGCGACGGGTCGGCGGTGGGTGCGGCTTCGATCGAGTCCGGCTTGCCTGACTTGGGCGCCGGACCGATGTCGCCCCCGCTGCTGGTACGGGTACGCGCCAGCGTGAGGGCCTGCGCTTGCTGCAGTTTGCCGCCCTTCGGGCGAGCCGAGGTGTTCGCCGACCCGCTGTCGAGCGTCGTCGTGCCGCCGGAGATTCGGCTCGTGCTGCTCGAGGACGACACGACTGACGTGGACTTGGACTGCACCACGGAGCTGGTGCCGTTGCGGGCCGTGGGCTTGGCGGTGACGGCCGAGGCCGCGCCCGCGCTCAACACGACCAGCCCGAAGGCGGCGAGGAACGCGAGCGTCAGTCCCCTCGCCCACCGTGCCACCGCCCCCGTTTCGCGCAACTGTCCTCCCGTCCGAGCGACCAGACACTAGGCGGACACGCGCCTGAGTGGGGGGGACGGAGGGTGCAGAAGGGCCTGCGCGCTCACGGGGCGCGGTCAGCCGGTGCTCCCGATCCGGAGCGACCGGGGAACAGGATGCGGAAGCTCGGAGGTCGCGCGCGGACCAGGTCGACCCGACCTCCCTGGGACTCGACGAGGGCACGCGCGAGTGCCAAGCCGACCCCGGTGCCCCCCTCCAGGGAGACGTTGCGCTCGAAGATGACCTGCTCGCGACCGCTGGCGATGCCGTCGCCGTCGTCGCTCACCCGTATCTCCGCGTACCCCTCGTGGGTGGCGGCGGAGATCGTCGCCTCACCATCTCCGTGGCGGAGCGCATTGTCGAGGAGGACGTCGACGGCTTGGGCCAGCGCGGCCGGCGACGCCGTCGCCCACACCTGCTCCCCCGGCGGAGCGGTGAGCGATCGGCCTGCGGCCGTGAACGCCTCGGCCCATCCCGCCCGCCGATCGCGGACGAGCGCCGCCAGGTCGACGGGCCGACCCTGCGCCACCGGCTCACCCCGCGCCAGCGCGAGGAGCTCATCGACCGTCGTCCCCAGTCGGTCGGCTTGGGCCAGGGCGGCGGTCGCCTCGACGCGGACGGCGGGATCGGTGTGCGCGGTCAGCTCCTCGAGCCGCAGGCTCAGCGCGGTCAGCGGCGTGCGGAGCTGATGCGACGCGTTGGCCGAGAACTGCCGCTCGGCCTCGACCAGCCGCTCGATCCGCTGTGCGCCCTCGTTGAGAGCGTCCGCCACTGCATCCGTTTCCGGTAAGCCGTGCCGTCGGACGCGAACGGAGAAGTCACCGGCGCCCAGCCGGCGGGACGCGTCGGCCAGCTCGTCGAGGGGCCGGCTCACGCGCCTCACGACGAGCAGGGCCAGCACCCCCGCTGCCACGAGGCCGCCGAAACCGAACAACGCGACGACCATCACCGCCGCGAGCGCCCGCCGGTCGGTTGCACGCACCGGCTCGGTGACGTGCACGCGGACGCCATCGGGCAGTGTGATGGCGGCGGTCAGGGAGCGGCCCGCGACCGGATGACCGGCCGTCGTCCGCTTCCCGTGCGCGTCGACGACTTCGACGTAGCGGGTGCCCTCGACGAAATGGTCGAGCTTGACGACCTCGACGGGACGCCCCGCTTCGATGTCGTCGTCGATGGCGAACCCGACCGCGTCGGCCTGGCGGTCGAGACGGCGGAGCGCGTCGTTGCGCACCACCCGCCGGGCGGCGATGGCGAGCGGGACACCCAGCACGAGGATGCCGGCCATGGCGACGCCAAGGGTCGCGAGCACGATGCGCTTGCGCACGGCTCAGCTCAGCTCGAACCGGAAGCCGACACCGCGCACCGTCGAGATGTAGCGCGGCGAGACGGGATCGTCGCCGAGCTTCCGGCGCAGCCAGGACACATGCACGTCGAGCGTCTTGGTCGATCCGAACCAGTGCTCGTCCCACACGCGCTCCATGATGCGCTCCCGCGCCACCACCGAGCCGGCTTCCCGCACCAGCAGCGCGAGGAGATCGAACTCCTTCGGCGTCAGGTTGAGCTCGACGTCGCTGCGCCATGCACGGCGGGCGGCGGGGTCGATGCGGACGTCACCAGCCGTAATGAGACCGTCGGGGCGCCGCCGGAGTTGGGCCCGCACTCGGGCCAGGAGCTCGCCCAGGCGGAACGGCTTGGTGACGTAGTCGTCCGCCCCTGCGTCGAGCCCGACGATCGTGTCCAGCTCCTCGCCCCGCGCCGTGAGGACGAGGATGGGCAACTCGCTGTCGGCGCTGCGCAATCGACGGCACACGTCGATGCCGTCCATGTCCGGCAGCCCGAGGTCGAGCACGACGAGGTCGAACTCCTCTGCTCCGGCCATCTCGAGGCCCTGGGCGCCGGTGCTCGCCCAGGTGGCGTCATGGCCGTCCCGGCGCAGGGCTCGCACGAGTGGCTCGGCGATGGGTTCGTCGTCCTCGACCACGAGCACCCGCGGCATGCATCGGCAGGCTATGGCCGCCACGACTCACGCAGCGCGCGCGTGCTCCATCTCCTCGACGAGCTCGGCGGTGGCGGGCGTCTGCAGCGCGTAGGCGCTGACGACCACGACGCACGCCTCGACGAACAGTGACGCGAGGCCGAGTGCCTCGAACCAGTTGCCGACGTCGTCGGTGGCGGAGGGGAGACCCGTCGTGCGGCTGACGGCGTACCCGGCGAACGTCGCACCGGCGAGCACCAGGGCCGCGACCCATGCCCTGCGGCTGTCGTGGCGGATGAGGACCGCAGCCGTGGCCACCGTGGCCAGGATGAGGGCGAGGTAGGCGACGCCCAGGTACGGCACCTCGTGGAACTTGCCGGGCAGATCGATGAGATGGATGAGCGAGACCCCGAGGAGGCCCAGCACCCCAACGGCCCGGGTGATGACGCGGTGATGAAGAAGAGACGGGTCATTGCGCATGAACCGGACCCTAGGGATGGGGGCGTCAACGCCGCACCAACCGACGGTTAAGCGCTCGCAAAGTCTGGCAAACGGCGAAACTTTGCCGTTTCTTTGCCCGGTTCTACGGTCGCTTTCAGGATCGCCTGGCACGGTTGCTTCCGTGGCACGAGCCGTCTCCGCGCCTGTCGGGCAACCTCTCCGCTCCCTCGCGGGCCTTCCCGCGCGGACGCGTGAGGGGGTCGTGCTGGCCGTCGTGGTGGCCGTCGGGTTGATCGTCGTCGGCGCGTGGTGGCTCGACACACCGGCGGGATCGCTGGGGACGCTGGGCGACCAGCTCACCGGCGCCGGCCGCATCACCGGTCTGGTGGGCACGTACCTCGCGGTGGTCGAGGTGACGCTGATGGCTCGCCTCCCCTGGCTCGACCGCGCCATCGGCACCGACCGGTTGGCCCTGTGGCATCGCCGCCTCGGCGAATACACCGTGACGCTGCTGTCCGCCCACGCCGTCCTCATCGTGCTGGGGTACGCGCGCAACGACCGCATCAGCGTTCTCGCGGAGACGCGCGCCGTCGTGCTGCACTACCCCGACGTCCTCATGGCGACGGTCGGCCTGGGGATGCTCATCGCCATCGGCGTCATGTCAGCGAGATGGATACGGGCTCGGCTGCGCTACGAGACGTGGTACTTCGTGCACCTCTACACGTACCTGGCCCTCGTGCTCTCCTTTGCCCACCAGCTGGCGACGGGCGACGACTTCGCGACCCACATCGCCACACGCTGGCTCTGGTGCGCCATGTTCGTCGTCGTGGCGGCTGTCGTGCTCGTGTGGCGGGTCGGCATGCCGCTCCGGTCATCGTTCCGCCATCGCCTCTGGGTCACCAAGGTGGTGCGCGAAGGTCCGCGCCACGTCTCGGTGTACGTGACCGGCCACCACCTCGACGAGCTGGTCGCCGACGCCGGACAGCACTTCCGGTGGCGCTTCCTGACCCGGGGCGAGTGGTGGCAGTCCCACCCGTACAGCCTGTCGGCCGTCCCCGACGGCGAGCACCTGCGGATCACCGTCAAGCACCTGGGCGACCACTCGGCCAATCTGCGCGAACTGCGACCGGGCACCCGCGTGCTGGCCGAAGGCCCGTACGGCGCCCTCACCGAGCTCCGTCGCCGGCGCCACAAGGTGCTGCTCATCGCCGGCGGGATCGGGATCACGCCGCTGCGCGCGCTGTTCGAGGCGCTCCCCGCTCGGCCCGGCGACCTCACCCTCCTCTACCGCGCCAGCCACAAGCGCGACCTCGTCCTCTCACATGAGCTCGAGGACATCGCTGCGAGCAAGGGGGCGTCCGTGAAGTACTCCGTCGGTCCTCGCACGATGCGGCCCGATCCCTTCGCCCCCAAGACGCTGACGCGCACCGTGTCCGAGCTACGCGACCACGACGTGTTCGTCTGTGGTCCTCCGGGGATGACCGAGGCCGCGCTGCGCGGGCTGCGCGGCGCGGGCGTGCCGCGTTCGCAGATCCACACCGAGGACTTCGCGCTATGAGGAGCATGAGGAGGACGTCGTGCGTCGCGCTGTAATGGCCATCGCCGGCACCATGGCCGGCCTGTTCGGCCTGCTGCACTACAAGTCGGGGCCGCCGCCGGGACGGCTCGCAACGGTGGACACGACGGCCCAGCCGCCTGCCAGTGTCGACACCACCACGACCCCGCCCACCACGACGCGGCGCGCAGCCCCGACCACGCGCGCGCCGTCGACCACGGCAGGGCCCAGGGTGGTCGACGGCGCCGACGTCACGAATCGCTTCGGCGACGTGCAGGTCCGCCTGGTGGTCCAGGGCGGTCGCATCACCGATGTGCAGGCGTTGACCCTGCCGCAGGATCGGCAGCGCTCGGCCTACATCAGCCAGGTCGCCGGTCCGCGCCTTCGCATCGAGGTGCTCCAGGCGCAGAGCGCGTCGATCCACATCGTGTCGGGCGCGACCTACACCAGTCAGAGCTACGCCCAGTCGGTGCAGTCGGCGCTCGACCGACTCCCCCGCTGACCGTGGACCAGCAGCAGAGAGCCGAGGAGGTCATGGGCACCGTGATCAGCGTGGCGGTGCGGGGGACGTGCCCGGATGATGCGCTGGACGAGGTCTTCGCGTGGTTCCGTTGGGTCGACGAGGTCTTCAGCCCCTATCGCGCCGACAGTGCCATCTCGCGTCTCGGCCGGGGTGACCTCGCACTCATCGAGTGCCCGGTCGAGGTGGCGGACGTGCTGGCCACGTGCGAGGACGTCCGGCGCGCGAGTGACGGCTTCTTCGACGTCACGGCCGACCCTCGCTGGCCGCTCGACCCGTGCGGGTACGTGAAGGGGTGGTCGGCCGAGGTCGCGTCCCGGCGCCTGGCTGCCATGGGAGCACCCCATCACGCGATCAGTGCCGGGGGCGACGTGCGAGTCCGCACCCCCGTCGGCGCGCCACCGTGGTCGGTCGGCGTCGCTCACCCCTTCCTCGGCGGCGAGCTCACTGCGTCGGTCACGGTGGGCGACGGCGCGGTCGCCACGTCCGGCACCTACGAACGGGGCTGCCACGTCGTCGATCCTCACACTGGCGCGGCGGCTCTCGACCTGGCGGCGGTGACCATCGTGGGGCCCGACCTCGGCCTGGCCGACGCCTTTGCGACCGCCGCCCTGGCCATGGGCCCGTGCCTCGCCCCTGCGTGGATCGAGTCGCTCGCGAACTACGAGGGCTTCATCGTCGACGCGGGTGGCGGGGCGTGGTGGAGCCCGGGCTTCGCGGCCAACGCGACCGGCTTGCCGACACGAGCCGCCTGACGAACGGTCAGGTCTCGCCTACGCGAGGCGTGATGTACCGATGATGTTGGCCATGCCCTGGACGAAGTGGCCGGCGGTCGGGTCGAACACATCTGGATTCGGGCTCGCGACCCCGAGCACTCCGCATATGCCCTCGGGTCCGAAGATGGGCGCGCCCACGGCGGACACGGTGGTGCTCCCCGGCCACCTGTCGAAGCGCCGGTCGAGTCGCATGTCCCCCACGACGACGGCCTTGCGAGCCAGGGCGACGTACCCGGGGAAGGAGCGGCTTCCCGCGGGGACGGTGAACAGCTTCTCCATGCGGGGAGCACCGGCTCGAACCTGGAGATCGTCGCTTCCGCCGATGACGTCGAGGACGACGGACTGGTCGCCGCCGAGCACCCGGCGAGTCGCCTCGAGCACCTCGGTCAGGATCAGCGCCTCGCCGCCGCTCGGATCCGCCCGCTGCCGCAGGGCTTGGCTGCCGAGCAGCGCGAGGGTCTCGGCCTGGAGCTCGCGCGCCTGCAGATCGCCCTCGGTGCGGTCTCGCTCGGTCTCGTCACGAATCACGCCGACAAGGCCGACGACCAGGCCGCGCTCGTCGAAGACGGGCGCGGCCGTCAGCCGGGCCACGAACTGGCTGCCGTCGTGCCGGAACATCTTCAGCCTGCCCCCGTACCGCTCCCCGCTGCGGATCGAGGCGTGGATGCGGCCTGCCTCCGCCATCGAGTCCTTGCCCGCGAAGAGCTCTCGGGCGTCGCGGCCCTTGACATCGGCCAACCGCCAGCCGAGCAGGCGTTCCGCGACGGCATTGATGTAGACGATCCTGCCGTCCGGGGTGCCGGTGGCGATGGCTTCCTCGACGTTGTCCAGCACCGTCGTCTGGAGCCGAGCGAGGACGTCGGCCTGCTCGCGTGCGGTGACGTCCTCCACCATCGAGACTGCGCCCTCGTAGCGACCGGCTTGGTTGAGCAGCGGCGTGGTGTCGATGCCGGCCAGGAACGTGGACCCGTCGACCCGCCGCAGCTTCTGGGTGAAGTGGAGACGCTGGCCCGCGCGCACCTGCGTCGTGCGCTCTCTGACGAGCGGCAGTTCGTCGGGCTCGAAGAAGTCCAGGACAGGGCGGGCGAGAAGCTCGTCGACCGTCGAGCCCATGATCTCGGCCATGCGGCGGTTGGCGAACCGAGTGCGTCCGTCGCGTGCGACCCAGATGCCCTGGTTGGCGGCCTGGAGGATCTGGCCGTACAGCAGGGCCTCGGCCTCACCCTCGGGCAGTGCGCCCGGGCCCACCATCGCCACGCGGGCGATGGCCGCCGGCAGGGTCAGGCCCTCGCCGATCAGGCGCACGACCGCGTCGACGCGCTCGACGTCGGCGTCGGCGTAGAGACGGTGGCCGGAAGGCGACCTCGTCGGCTCGAGGAAGCTGAACCGCGTCTCCCATGCCCGGAGCGTGCTGACCCCCACTCCCGTGCGCCGGGCCAGCTCGCCGATGCGCATGTCCACCGCTGCACCGTAGGAAACCTCTACAGGAAGTGCAACAGTCATCTGCTTCCAGTGGAAGGTATTTCTGCAATTTGGGGGAAGGTGAGGAACAGAGAGCCACCGAGGGTCATGCAGCGGCCACGGAGGGTTCACCTGCGTACCGCGGCGGGGAACCGGAGGAGCTTCCGATGGATGCGGAACTGGTCACCAGGCCCGCGGCGGCTGTGGAGCGTGCGACGTGAGGCGACACGACAAGGCCCACATCGAGGCGGTCATCAGGGACCACGCCTTCGACGTGGTCTACCAACCGATCGTGCACCTGGAGGCTGGCACCATCACCGGGGTCGAGGCGCTCTGTCGCCTCCGCGACGGCAGTGAGCCGGACGGGTGGTTCCAGGCGTGCGAAGCAGCGGGCCTGGCGGGCCAGATGGACCTGGCGATCATCGCGGCAGCGATGCACGACATCGACAAGCTGCCGCCGGGTTTCCTCGCGCTCAACCTCTCCCCCGCGACGCTCGCGATGCCCGGCGCGCTGCGGCACGCGCTGCGCCCGGCCCTCGGTCGACGCGCCATCGTGCTCGAGCTCACCGAGCACGCCGTCGTCGAGGACTACACCCTCGCCCTCGACGCCCTGCGCATCCTGCGTGACGCGGGGGTCCTGCTCGCGATCGACGACGCCGGGGCGGGGTACTCGTCGTTCCGGCACATCCTCCGGTTGCGCCCCGACATCATCAAGCTCGACCGCTCGATCACGCAGCGGATCGACGGAGACGCCGGTCGACGCGCCCTCACGACCGCACTGGTGATCTTCGCTGCCGAGATCAACGCGTACGTCGTGGCCGAGGGCATCGAGACGGAGGCCGAGCTCATCGCGCTGCGAACCGCGGGCGTAGGAAGGGGCCAGGGGTACTGGCTCTCCCGGCCCGGCCCGCTTCCGGTTTGGGGCCCCTGCTATCAGCCGCCGCCGTTCGTCGACCTCGTCCCGGACGCGCTCGCCGAAGGGATCCTGGACCTGGCCACGTGTGAGGCCGACGCGATCATCGCGGTGGCGGCGCACGAGGCACTCACCTCGATGTCCGCGATAGCGACAGCGGTAGGAGTGCTGACCGCAAGCGACGGGGCGCTGCCTCAGGGCGAGTACCGCGCCCTGTGCAGCGTCATCCAGCGACAGACAGTGCAGGTGACCGCGATTCTCAAGGCCGTGGTGCGGGGTGCGCCCGTCGCTTCGTCGCGGGGCTCGATCGACGCAGACTAGGGGTCCGGCTTGCCGAGCGCGGCTGAGCCGGCGCGCTGCACCCCCGCCGCGAGGGAGCGCACGTCGACGACGACGTCGCTCTCGTCGGCGAGCCACACGCGGTTGCGGCGGTGGAGGTCGTCCCTGTCGTCGTAGCGGTTCAGCATCACCAAGCTCGAGTGGCCGGCGAGGGCGGCGAGTGACAGGCGCACCGCGTTTATCGTGCCGAGACCGGCGTCGGCGACCAGCACGATCAGGTCGGGACGAAGCCGGGCCGCCAGGTCCACCGTGTCGCCGTCGTCGGCCAGCGGCGATCGGGGGCCACCCACGGCCTCGACGAGCCCGACGTCGACACCCGTTGGCCAGCAGAGCTCGGCCAGGAGGTCGTCGAGCATCACGGGCGGACGACCCAGCGCGTCGGCCGCCATGGGAGGCGCCATCGGCAGCGGCAACCAGCGGTGCGGGGGACAGACATCCTCAGGTCGTTCACCCGATGCGGTGGCCAACACGTCGGCGTCCGTCGGTCCCTCACCCGGAGCGAAGGACTGCACCGGCTTGCGCGCCGCCACCGAGAGGCCGGCGGCACGCAGCTCGGTGACGAGCGCGGCGCCCACGTAGGTCTTGCCGACCTCGGTGGCCGTCCCCGCGACGAGGACGACCCGCTCAGGCACCGAAACCGAGATCGTCGAGGGCCTCGACGAGACGGCCGACCTGCTCGGCGGTGTGGGCGGCCGAGAGCGCGATGCGGAGCCGAGCCGTCCCCGGTGGCACGGTCGGCGGACGGATGGCAGGAACCAACAGACCGCGGCGCAACAGCTCGCCCGCCGCCGCCAATGCTGCGCCCTCGTCGCCCAGGACCACGGGGACGATCGGCGTGGCGTGACCGGGGCGCACCTCGTCGATCGCGGCGCGCAGGCGGGCGCGCAGGGCGTCGCCCTCGGCCGAGCGGACGATGCGCAACGCCGCGCGCGCGGCAGCAACTGCGGCCGGCGGGCTGGCGGTGGTGAAGATGAACGAGCGGGCTCGGTTGGCGAGGAGGTCGATGAACGGCGCTGGCCCGGCCACGAAGCCGCCGAGCGAAGCGAGCGCCTTCGAGAGCGTGCCCACCCGCAGCACGTCGACACCATCGAGGTCGGGGTCGGGGCCGAGGACGGCGTGCGCCTCGTCCAGCACCAGCAGCGCACCCCGGCGGCGGCAGACCTCGATCAGCGCGTCGAGCGGTGCCGCGTCACCGTCCATGGAGAACACCGTGTCGGTGACGACGATGGCGCGCGCCGTACCCGCCAACAGCGCGTCGAGGTGATCGACGTCGCCGTGGCGGTAGACGGCCGTCTCCGCCCGTGCCATCCGGCAACCGTCGACGATCGACGCGTGGTTGAGCTCGTCGCTGCACACGAGCACCCCTGGCCCGCCGAAGGTCGAGAGGACGCCCAGGTTGGCCGCGAACCCAGTCGGGAACAGCAGCGCCTGCTGGCATCGCTTCCACGCGGCCAGCTCGCGCTCGAGCTCGGTGTGCACGGGTCGCGAGCCGACGATGAGGCGGGCCGCACCCGCCCCGGCGCCCCACAGATCCAATGCTCCGTGGGCGGCGGCGATCACCGCCGGGTGGGCGGTGAGGCCCAGGTAGTCGTTCGACGCGAACGAGACCACCTTCTCGCCTGTCTCGGTGAGCACACCTTCCGGGCCGAGGGCGTCGAAGTCCCGTATCCGTCTCCACTGACCGGCGGCCACGATGGTGCCGATCTCGGCCGCGGTCCACCGTGCCCATGCGGTCACGCGGCCACCTCGTCGATCGCCTCCCGCAGCACCGAGACGATGCGCTGGACATCCGTGATCCCGATCGTCAGCGGCGGCATGACCACCACGACGTCGCCGAGCGGTCGCAGGAGCACGCCCCGCTCGACGGCGGCCGCGCAGACCCGCCGACCCCACCGCAGTCCCGGCTCCGGCGGAGCGAGCTCGACCCCACCCATCAACCCGTGCAGGCGCACCTCTCGCACTGCGCCGTGCGGCGCGACCTCCGCGTCGAGGAGCTGGCGCAGCTCGGCGGAGCGGGCCCGCACGTTGGCCAGGACGTCGCCCTCGACGATCAGCTCCAGATGACGGCGGGCCACCGCCGCGGCAAGGGCGTTCCCGCTGTAGGAATGCCCGTGGTAGAAGGTGCGCTCGCCGAGGTCGGGGCCGAGGAAGGCGTCGTAGACCCGTTGGTTGGCGACCGTTGCCGACATCGGCAGGTACCCGCCGGTCAGCCCCTTGCCGATGCACATCACGTCGGGACGCACGCCCGCCTGCTCGCAGGCGAACAGCGTGCCGGTGCGCCCGAAGCCGGTCGCGACCTCGTCGACCAGGAGCAGCACGTCGCTCTCGCGACACACGCGCGCGAGGGACGCCAGGTCGACCGGGTCGTGCAGGATCATCCCTGCGGCACCCTGCACGAGCGGTTCGACCACGCACGCGGCCAGCTCGTCGCGGTGCGCCCGCACCAGCTCGGCCGCCTCGCCAAGCGACTTGGCCCGTCGCACTGGGAACCGCAACGGATCGAACAGGTCGGTGCCGAACCCGCCCGCGCCGACCGACAGCGAGCCCACCGTGTCCCCGTGGTACGCCTCGCTCAACGCCACGTAACCGGTCCGGCCCGACACGCCGCAGTTGGCCCAGAACTGGAAGCAGATCTTGAGAGCCTGCTCGACGGCCGCCGCGCCATCCGACGCGAACAGGAAGTGGGGCCCGTCCACAGGCACCACCGCGGCCAGCGCCTCCGCCAGCTCGATCACGGCCGTGTTGCCGTTGCCGAGCAAGGTCGCATGGGCGACTCGATCGAGCTGGTCGCGGATGGCGGCGTCCAGCTCGGGTACCCGATGACCCAGAGTCGTCACCCACAGCGACGAGATGGCGTCGAGGTAACGCCTCCCTTCGACGTCGATGAGCTCGTGACCCTCGGCCCGCTCCACGATGATCGGCGCGTTGTCCCCGTACGCCGCCATCTGCGTGAATCCATGCCACACCACCGCCGCGTCGCGCTCGACCCACTCCCGCTGCGTCGCCATGCGGCCGACCCTATCGACATACGGGCTCATCGACCGAGACGCGCGACGGACCGAGATGGCGCCGCCTGCGTCGTCCGCCGAGGGTGATGTTCTCGGCGCTGGCGTGGTTGACTGACGCCATGGCATGGGATTTCTCGACCGATCCGGAGTTCCAAGAGAAGCTCGACTGGGTCGAGACCTTCTGCAAGGAGGAGGTCGAGCCGCTCGAGTACGTCTTCCCGTACGCCGTGCGCTCACCCGATCCGAAGGTCAAGGCGTACGTCCGCAGCCTCCAACAGCAGGTGAAGGACCAAGGGCTGTGGGCACTCTTCCTCGACGAGGAGCTCGGCGGCCCCGGCTACGGCCAGCTCAAGCTCGGCCTCCTCAACGAGGTCATCGGGCGCTACCCGTCCGCGCCCCAGATGTTCGGCGCCGCCGCCCCCGACACCGGGAACATGGAGATGCTCGCCGCCTACGGCACCGAGGAGCAGAAGAAGCGCTGGCTCGAGCCGCTCATCAACCAGGACATGTTCTCCGCCTATTCGATGACCGAGCCACAAGGCGGCTCCGACCCGAACCTGTTCAAGACCTACGCCACCCGCGACGGCGAGGAGTGGGTCATCAACGGCGAGAAGTGGTTCACGAGCGCAGGCCGGGTCGCCGACATCCTGTTCGTGATGTGCACGAACGGCATGTTCGTCGTACCCCGCACGACGCCCGGGGTGGAGATCCAGCCCGAGCCGCGCAACCACAACCACATCATCTACCGCGACGTGCGGATCCCACTCGACCACCTGCTCGGCCCGGAGGACGGGGCCAAGGTGCTCGCGCAGCGCCGCCTCGGTGGCGGCCGCATCCACCACGCCATGCGCACCATCGCCCAGTGCAAGCTGGCCTTCGACATGATGTGCGAGCGGGCCCTGAGCCGCGAGTCGCTCGGGTAGATCATCGCCGAGCACCAGATGGTGCATGAGAAGATCGCCGACTCCTACGCGCAGATCCGCATGCTGCGACTCTTCGTGCTCGAGACGGCCTGGAAGATCGACAACACGTCGACCCAGGAGACCCGCACCGACATCGCGGCGGTGAAGTACTCGATGGCCAAGGTGCTGCGGGAGGTGTCGTTCAACGCGCGGCACATCCTCGGCTCGCTGGGCACCACCAACCTCACGCCCCTGCAGGCCATGTACGCCGCGGCGCCCACGATGGGCATCGCCGACGGCGTGGACGAGGTCCACAAGGCCACCGTTGCCCGCAACGTGCTCAAGCAGTACCGCCCACACGAGGGCTACTTCCCGACCCAGTACTTCCCGAAGAAGCGCGAAGCGGCATGGGAGAAGTTCGAGCCGCGCTTCGAGGCCGACCCAGAGCTGCGACAGCTCGCCGAGAGCTACCGGAAGTACTTCCAGCGCCGCCGGTGACCGACGGGTCGGAGCGCGATCCGCACGACGACCTCCAGACCAGCGGTGGCCGACCG
>JBEEFP010000073.1:0-2972 GCA_041166085.1 Actinomycetota bacterium | reverse complement strand
GACGACGCGCCGATCGAGCCCGGCTTGCGGTGGTTGCGGTGCGAGCCGTGGCTCGAGGAGACGCCCTTGAAGTTGTGGCGCTTCATCACGCCTGCGGTGCCCTTGCCCTTGCTCGTGCCGACGACGTCGACCTTCTTGCCGGGCTCGAACACGTCGACCCGCAGCTCCTGGCCGAGCGTGTACTCGGCCGCGTTCGCGGTGCGCACCTCGGTGAGGTGGCGGCGAGGGGTGACGCCGGCGGCCTCGAAGTGGCCGGTGGCGGGCTTGTTGGCCTTGCGGGGGTCGATGGCTCCTGCGGCGAGCTGGACGGCGGTGTAGCCGTCCTTCTCGGGCGTGCGGATCTGGGTGACCACGTTCGGGGTCACCTCGAGAACGGTGACGGGCACGAGGACGTTGCCCTCGCCCCACACCTGGGTCATGCCGAGCTTGGTGCCGAGCAGCCCGGAGAAGGTCCGTGTCGCGGTGGACATGTCGCGTTCCTTAGAGCTTGATCTCGATGTTGACGTCGGCGGGGAGGTCGAGCCGCATGAGCGAGTCGACGGCCTTCGGCGTCGGGTCGATGATGTCGATGAGCCGCTTGTGGGTGCGCATCTCGAAGTGCTCGCGGCTGTCCTTGTACTTGTGCGGCGACCGGATGACCACGATCACGTTCTTCTCCGTGGGCAGCGGCACCGGGCCGACCACCTGGGCGCCCGCACGCGTGACCGTGTCGACGATCTTCCGCGCCGAGCTGTCGAGGCCCGCGTGGTCGTACGACTTCAGTCGGATGCGGATCTTCTGTCCCGCCATGGATTCCTCAGCTCTCGTGCGCACCCGGGGGCGCGCCGTTCGTGGGTTGGTTCTCCGGCCGACTCGCGTCGCGCCCGAGGGCACATCCGCGATCCGCACCGCTGTTCTGCTGTCGGATGGGCGGCGGGTCCTGCCGGGCATGCGGGACGCACGTCAGGCGAATCGAGTTCGCCGCGCGCCGGTGCATGCCCCGGTCGCGTCGGAACGCGGATCGGAAGCGCCGAGTGTTCTGCTGCCCGCGGCCTAACCGGTTACGGCTATGCACTGCCTGACAGTGATCCGAGTTCAGCGCGCTCCCGCACAGCGTCCCCCGGAATGTGGAACCCCGGTATCTTGCCACACCCCTAGAGGGGGTGCAACTCGGGCGTGTCGCCGCCGGGGTCCCTCGCCCGCGCGCGCCGCCCCGCGCCCCCACCGCCCGCGCTCCCCGCTCCCCCACCGCGCCACAGTTCGTATCCCTTCGGGCCATCGGTAGGGCGTCGCCGCCCTACGCACGGCCCCTCGGCATACGGACGCTCAGGCCGGCCGGACTCCCGCCGCCGCGAGCTTGGCCCCGAGCAGGCTGGGCGTGCTCGCCTCCGCCCAGTCCCACCGGACGAATCCGCGCACCAGGGCCCGCAGGCGGTCCTCGCGGCGCTTCTCGTCGTAGACCACCCGGGCCGGGTCGCTCCTGTTGAGGCGCGGGTCGAGGTACTTGGACCGGCCGTCCATCTCCCCTATCACGCGTGGCCCTGGGAACCAGAAGTCCACCTTGCCCGCGAAGCCGCGGCCGTCGTTGAAGACCTGCTGGAGGACCGGCCGGGGTAGGCCGAGCGAATGCATGGAGACTCTGCTCACCGACTCGCCCGGGGACTCGGCGTCCCCGTCTGCGAAGTCCAGCACGGCAGGAACACGGTTGACTGCACGCCGAGGAGGCAGAGCGGACCAGCGGGCGACGAGAAGTTCCTTGGCCGGCCCCCGCAGCGCCGGCTCCAACCCGTGGAGGGCAGCGTCGGCCACTGCGACCCCGTCAGCGAACGACGAAGCGGCAGCGACGTCCAGCACGGTGCGGGCCCAGGTGGTGCAGGGCACTCCTTCGACGTCCTCCACCTCCCAGTCGAGCAAGGGCAGGTCATGGGCGCGCACGCCCTGGATGGCCCGACCGGAACCCGGGGGCACCGTCACGTGCAGCCGTTCCAGCTGGCGGCGCGGGACGGGCAGCGAGCGCAGCGCCGCAGCCGACCAGTGCGACACCACGAGGGGCCGCGGGCTGACGGCCTGGAGGGCCCGGATCCGGAGGAGATGACCGCCCAGCGGATCGAGCGTCGCCCAGACCGCGCCGTCGACGTAGACGCCGCGACGCAGCTGCACAAGACGTCCCGTCTCGGCGGCGCGGGCGAGGGATCGCCGCGCGATCCCGGCCCGTTCGGCCTGCCGGACGAGGATCAGCTCGACATCGGCGTTCGTCATCCCGGGAGGATGCGGCGGACGCCAGGCGTGCCACGCCCCCTCCACAGGGCAGCCGACGGTGCCTCGCGCCGTGCGAGCCTGGGGAGGAGGCGCGTTCGTAGGCCAAGGGGACGTCGGCAGGCCGTCGACGGCCTACGGATGGCCCGAGGGGGTACGAAAGAGGCGGCGGGCGCTCGGGCTGGCGGGCGGGTTCAGTCGGGGCGGCTGATGGGCTCGCCCGGGGGCTCGAAGAGCATCTTCAGCAGCTCCTTCTCGCGGGAGCGAGGGCGCTCGGGGTCGATCGTCTCCCCGGCCCGGTACCGGTCGACGACGCGTGGATCCACGTAGCTCGCCTTCGCGATCGTGGGCGTGTTCGACAGCACGTCGGCGGCCTCGCGCATCGCCTGCGCGATGGCCCGCTTCTGCTTGCCGCGGGTCGGCTCCGGCCCTTGCATAGCGAGGCTCCCCGCCGCCGTCACCGTGCCCCGGAGCGTGCGGAAGTCCTTCGCGCTGAACGTGCCTCCGGTCCGCTTCTTCACGTATCGGTTCACGTCGTGCGGGGTGATCGGATGCCAGGAGCCGCCCTCCCGGTAGGCGAGCAGCCGCGCGTCGTCGCCCCGGCGCTTCAACTGCCGGACGACCTCGGCGAGGTCCGCGTCCTCGATCGTCGAGTCCCAGATCTTGTGGCTCTTCGCCGGGAAGGTCAGGCGCACCGTGTCCCCGTCCACGGTCGCGTGCTCGCCGTGCAGCGTGGT
>JBEEFP010000072.1:0-12353 GCA_041166085.1 Actinomycetota bacterium | reverse complement strand
TCGACCGGATCGACGGCGATGTCGGTCTCGGGCAGGGTGCCGTCGCCGATCCGTTCGCCGTTGTAGAGCATCGGCGCCTCGTCCTTCTCGCCCTCGCCGATGACGACGATGCCGTCCATCGGCACGGTGTCGAGGACGAGCCGCATGGCGTCGACCGCGGCGCCGTCGGCGCCCTCCTTGTCGCCCCGACCCATCCAACGCGACGCCGCCATGGCCGCCGCCTCGGTCACCCGCACGAGCTCCATGGCGAGGTTGCGGTCGGGGCTCTGCTTCTCCGCAGCCATGGTCGGACCCTACGCTGTTTCCGATGACGGCTCGGGAACGGTGGCAGGCCGCCTACGAGGCGTCGTCGTTGCGGGACGCCGACTTCGAGACGATGTCCGGCATCCCGCTGGAGCCGGTGTACGGCGGCGGCCCGTTCCCGGGGGAGTTCCCGTACACGCGGGGCCCGCACGCCTCGATGTACCGGTCGAAGCTCTGGACGATGCGCCAGTTCGCCGGGTTCGGCACGCCCGAGGACACCAACGCCCGCTTCAAGGAGATCCTGCGCAGCGGCGGCGACGGCCTCTCGACCGCGTTCGACCTGCCGACGTTGATGGGCCGCGACAGCGACGACCCGCTGTCGCTCGGCGAGGTCGGACGGGCGGGGGTGGCGGTCGACACCCTGGCCGACATGGAGGACCTCTTCGCCGACATCGACCTCGGCTCGGTCACGACGTCGATGACCATCAACTCGCCGGCGCCCGTCCTCATGGCCATGTACGTGGCCGTCGCCGAGGCCGGCGGCGTCGAGCGCGCCCGGCTGGGCGGGACGATCCAGAACGACATCCTGAAGGAGTACCAGGCCCAGAAGGAGTACGTCTTCCCGCCCCGGCCGTCGATGCGCCTGGTCACCGACATGATCCGCTTCGCCCAGGCCGAGCTGCCCCGGTGGCATCCGGTGAGCATCTCCGGCTACCACATCCGGGAGGCCGGCTCGACGGCCGCCCAGGAGCTGGCGTTCACGTTGGCCAACGGGTTCGCCTACGTCGAGGCCGCCGTGGCGGCCGGCCTGGCCGTCGACGAGTTCGCGCCCCGCCTGTCGTTCTTCTTCAACGCCCACATCGACTTCTTCGAGGAGATCGGCAAGTACCGGGCGGCCCGGCGCATCTGGGCGCGCTGGCTGCGCGACCGCTACGGCGCGCGCAGCGAGCGCTCCATGCAGCTGCGCTTCCACACCCAGACCGCGGGCGTCTCGCTCACCGCGCAGCAGCCCGAGGTCAACATCGCCCGCGTGGCCATCCAGGCGCTCTCGGGCGTGCTGGGCGGCACCCAGAGCCTGCACACCGACTCCTACGACGAAGCCCTCGCCCTTCCCACCGAGAAGGCGGCGCGCATCGCGCTGCGCACCCAGCAGGTGATCGCGCACGAGACCGGTGCGGCGCTGGTGGCCGACCCGCTCGGGGGCTCGCACTACGTGGAGTGGATGACCGATGAGATGGAGCGCGAGGCCGAGGAGATCTTCGCCCACCTCGACCAGCTCGGCGGCGGCTCCATGCTCGAGGGCGTGCTGGCGGCCATCGAGAACGGCTGGTTCCAGGGCGAGATCGCCGACGCCGCCTACGCCTTCGAGAAGAAGGTGGTGGGCGGACGCCGGGTCGTCGTGGGCGTCAACGCCTTCACCGAGGGCGACGAGGATCGCCCGCCCATCCTGTCCATCGGAGCGGAGGCCGAGGACCGCCAGCGGGCCCGCCTGGCCGAGGTGCGGGCGGGCCGTGACCAGGCGGCGGTGGATGCGGCGCTGGAACGGGTCGCAGCCGATGCGGCCGTGGCCGAGCGCAACCTCATGCCGGCCATCGGTGACGCGGTGCGGACCTACGCGACCGTGGGCGAGATCGTCAACACCCTCGCCGGCCCCTTCGGCCGCTGGACCGAGGACCCGGTCATTTGAGCGACGAGGGCGTCGAGCCGGACGACGAGCAGGACGACGACGAGGTCGTCTTCGAGTTGGCCGACTGGACCGACGAGGATCGGGCCGCCGTGCGCGACCGTCTGCAAGCGAAAGGCATCGCGCACGAGTGGGAGGACGGCGACCTCGTGGTCGCCGACGCGGATGCCGACGCCGCCGACGACGCCATCGAGGCCGTCGAGTTCCCCGACGAGCTGCCGGCCGACGCTGACGACACAGGCGACGGGGCCGACGACGCTGACGCCGACGACGGCGGCGTGGGGTACGCCCTCATGTCCGCGCTGTTCGTCGCCGCCGACCGCCTCCAGCACGACCCCGAGGACCCCCGGGTGGGTGGCGCGTTCGACGAGGCGGCCGACGCGGTCGTCGCGGCCGCCCCGCCCTACGGCGTCGCCGCCGAGCAGTGGAAGCAGCTCCAGGAGCTGGCCGCCAACGTGTGCGACCAGCTCGACGAGGCGGACGCCGACGTCATCGCGCGCGACGCGGGCGCGCTGCGCCAGCTCCTCTCCCGCTACGTGTGACATTCGGTTCGTCTCGGGTGCGGCCGGTACCTTCCTCTGCATGATCCTGGCGGAGCTCGAGGTGCGGCACTCGCGTGCCATCGCTCCGACCAGGCGGGTCGCGTTGGGCGAGCTCTACCTGCCGGTGGATCCCTCGCCCGGGTTCGGCGGCCTGTTGCTGGCCGGCATCGTCGGCGCGTGGATGCAACATCTCGACGACGAGATCCGTGACGAGCTCGACCTGCTCATCGACGACCTCCACCGCGGCCGCCGCGTGGTGCAGCCCCGCATCCGTCACCGCTTCCAGGCCGACACCCACGGGCTGGCCAAGGCGCGCCACCGCCTGATCGGGCAGGGCGACGCGGTCGAGCTCGAGATCGACGACGAGGGATATGGCCTGCCCCAGGTGCTGGCCGCCGTCTACGCCGCCAGCCGCCTCACCTTCCGGGCCAGGCCCGAGGTGTTCCGGCTCATCTGGCGGGCCACCCGCTGGGAAGGCGACGACCTCGGGCACCTGCTCGAGTACCTGAGCGGCGACGAAGCGGCGCTGCGCCGCCCCCGGGGCGCACGCCACGACGCGAGCTGGGCCCTCACCGTTCTCGGGTTCGCGACCGCCGAGGACCCGAACCGATCGACCGTGCTGCGCCGGTTCCGCCAGCTCGTGCGCGACGCCCATCCCGACCACGGCGGCGCATCGGCGGCCGCGGGCGAACGCATCACCGACCTGACCGCGGCCAAGCGCATCCTCCTCGCCCGATGACCCCGACCAAGAAGCCAGCCGGCATCGGCGCGCTGTTGCTGACGCCCGGCGCGGGCGCCGACCGCAACCAGTCCGCACTGGTCGCCATCGACGACGCGCTGCGGGAGGACGGCGTCGCTGTCGAGCGCATGGACTTCCCGTACCGCAAGGCCGGCCGGAAGGCCCCCGACCGTGCGCCGGTGCTCGTGCGCGCTGTCGTCGAGGGCGCGGTCGCGCTCGCCGCGCGCACGGGCGTCGCACCCGAGCGCATCGCACTCGGCGGACGGTCCATGGGAGGCCGCATGTGCTCGATGGCCGTCGCCGAGGGACTGCCCGCGGCCGCCCTCGTGCTGGTGAGCTACCCGCTCCACCCGCCGGGACGCCCCGACCGCCTGCGCACCGAGCACTTCCCCGCGCTGGACCTGCCCTGTTTGTTCATTTCGGGCACCAGAGACAGCCTCGGGAGCCGGGAGGAGCTCGAGGCGGCGACGGCCGCCATCCCCGGTCCCGTCACCCACGAATGGCTCGAGGGCGGGTCGCATGGCCTCAGGGGCCTGGATGGTAGGGTCACGGCGGTGGTCCGGAGCTGGATTTCGGTTGCGCGCCCGTGAGTCGGGACTTGACCGCGGGTTGTCGGAGCAACTGGGCCGCGGTAGGTTTTTTTGCCACGGAGGGTGGGAAAAGTACTCAACGTGCGTCATCAGGGGGGTTGACGGGCGTTTAGTGGGTACAGAGCAGTCTCTTTGCTGGACGAGCGTTGGAGGAGTAATGGCGAGCGTGTTCAAGGTGGGTGGGCGCAGGCTGCGAACCGCCCTCATCACAGCGGGGCTCCTCGGAGCTCTCGTAAGTGCGACAGGGGGTGTCCCGGCACAGGCCCAAACAGCGGGCGCCGCTTTCGGCAACGGCGCGACCACGCCGTTCTCCGCCTACAGCACGGGCAGCATCGTGCACGCCGGCGTTCTCGATACCGGCGTTGACCCGGGCCCGCGGATCGTCGATGCCGAGGAAGGGCTTTCCGCGGCGGCGTTGAACTCCCAGGGCCTCGACTCGGGCGTCGTGGGTGAGACCCGCGTCGCGGTCGTGCCCCCTGCCGGGAAGCAGGGCGATCCGCAGCTCGTTCCGGCCAAGATGGTCGACAGCACGGGCAAGGAGGCGTACGGCCGTGGTTCCGGCGTGGAGGCCGGTATCGGTACGGACCTCCCCGACGCGGCCAACCAGGTCGCCCTGACCCAGGCCACCGCCGCGTCCCATCCGCCCCTGCGGTCGGACGACAAGCCGGGCGTCAACACGGCCAGCACGGGCCTCGTCACCACGAGTCTCGTCCAGGTGCCCGGTGGTCCGCTGCTGTACGCGGACGCACTGCCGAGCGCGGCCGGCGCGGTGTGGAACCCACAGACCTGCATCGTCGGTCAGCCCATCTCCTTCGGTCGCGGATCGGTGGCCCAAGCCGAGCTCATCGACGCCGGTGGCGCCTCGAACCCGAATGGAACCCTGCCGGCGCCGGTCATCTCCGTTGACTCGACGGATCAGCAGAAGGGCCTGGAGTCACGATCCTTCACCTATCTGTTCCCGAACAAGGGGGCCGACGGCAAGGCCGACGGCACCTTCGGGGTGGGTACCTATACCGAGATGATCCTGGCGCCGATCAAGATCGCAGCTGACCCGGTGACGCACCAGGGCGCGCTCGAGATCGATGTCGCAGGTACGTGGTTCTTCAGCATCAAGGCCAGCGGCAAGGCGCCGGCTGAGGTCCAGTACGGGCTCAAGGCTCCGCCCGCAGGCCCAGTGCCGATCCTCACGGTTCTCCAGGACGGGGTCGAGCAGGGCTCACTGACGCTGGATCAACTCACCGGTGGTACTGCGGGCATCGTGCTCCCGTCCCAGGCCGCGCAGCTGATCGGCCTCGCCATCGGCGAGGACCCCCGCGACATCGCCAAGCCCGGCGCCGATCCTGACGCCGACAGCAAGCCCCTCACCACAGTCACCGAGGGTCGCGGCGCCGTCGATGTGGTTCGCCTCAGTGCGCTCACGCCTGGCGCTCCTGACGACAGCACCACCCAGGTCGCAGGGCTGCGGGTCGGTCACTTCGAGGCCGACGTCAAGGTCCCCGAGGGCGGCATCAGGTGCGAGTTCCCGGTGAAGAAGGAAGGCTCCCCGACCGCAACCGTCGGTCAGGAGGTGCCGTACACGATCACGATCCCTTCGGATCCGACTGCGCTCGACGGCATCGCCTGCAAGCTGACCAACATCACCGCCACTGACACGCTCCGGAACGCGACGGACACCGGCCCCGCCAAGGGCGTCAAGATCACGAACGCCCCTGGAGCGCAGATCGCATCCGGCGGGCAGAGTGCGACCTGGACGAACCTCGGGGACTACGACCCGAATGATCCGAACCGAAAGCCGATCGTGGTCACGGTCGGGGTGACACCGACCGCCGCCACGGAGTTCAAGAACACCGTGCACGTGACGGCCACACTCGGTCAGTGCACCGGTGGTGGGTTCCTCGACGGCGACGCCAGCATCCAGGCGTTCCTCCAGGGCGCAGGCCTCATAGGTGACAACGCCATCCAGGGCGCCTCGATCCAGGGGAACGGTGCGACGTCGGCCCCGACCGCTGCGGTTCTGGCGGAGAAGGTCCTGCCCACCACGGGTGGTACGAACCGGCTCTTCACCGGGCTCGGCATCGCCGCTCTCCTGATGGCCGCTGGTGTGTACCTCTTCAACAAGAAGGTCACCTCCAGCACCAGCTGATCCAGCAAAGCAGCAACGCTGTGAAGAACCGGGCGCCTCGGCGCCCGGTTCTTCATGTTCCAGGGGCGCTCTTCGGATGGCGGACGGTGATTGTCAGACTCGGACGGTCCGCCAGGAGTGGATCCGGTCCCTGAGTCAGCCGGATCGACGTCTCAGTCTGCAGGTTGTCGTCTACAAGCTGGACGAAGAGTCGCCGCCCGTCGAGTGCGGCGATCGGCTTCGTCTCTCGGATCACCCCCACACCGCTGGACGACCACTGCTTTACGTCTGGTGCGACAAAGCCGATGCATCTCGCACACACTCGCGTCTCGCTCTCGCGTTTGGCGCGGAGAACGGCCGGTGATCCCGATGGATCTGTCCGGTTTCGACCGGCCGTTCTCTGCGTCAGAGTGCCAACGGCGAGGGCTCAAGGCTCTCGTCGATGAGACGAGGGCACCCATACGTGCCGCTACAGAGCGACACCACACGCGACCATTGCACCGGGCGCGTCCGTCTGTTGGCTGAGTCACCCACCGATCAGCCGTCAATCGCTGCTGACTCGTCCTCTCGTGCGGTCCGCACGAGGAACTCGGCGACCTTCGCCGTGATCACGGCGAACGAACTGATACCGACTGCCATCGTGACGACGCCCACCAGGCGACCGGCTGTGGTCACGGGAAACACGTCGCCGTAGCCGACGGTGGTGATCGTGGTGGATGACCACCACAGGGCATCGAAGAAGGAGTGCAAGCGCCCTGTCTTTCCCACATCCTCGACCAACGTGAAGGCAGCTGCTGAGGTGAGCCACGTCATCCCTGCAACACCGAGTGCGAACCCAGCGGCATGTCGGCGCAGGATGTCTCGCCCCTCTCGTGAGGCTGCGCCGCCGATCACGACGAGCCGAGCGAGCACGATGATCGACCTCCAAGCTCGGCTGGCTCGCAACACGCGCAGCGCGCCGAAACCGCTCATCGACGGCACCAACGCCACTGCCTGTGACAGCACTATCAGGAGACTCGTCCACTCGCTCCGCACGTAGAGATTTCTCGGTCGTGCGAGCAACAGTTCGACGACGTAGTCGACGGCAAACGCCACCAAGACGATCAGGTTCACGGCATCCATGAAGATGCGGTCGGCTCTGGTCAGATCGTGGCGCGCGAACTCCAATAGGAGGATAGGAAGGCTGCCCACCGCCAGCACGAGCAGCGGTGCGTCGGTGCCGCTGCGCCAGCGTTGGAGGCCGGGTGTCATGTAGTCGTTCACGGCGGGTCAGCCTTGCAGGCTGGCGTTTGGCACACCGCAAGGTCGGCGCCCCCCAATGGGAGGGTGTCGCCCCCTGCTCGATGAGGAGTTCCGGACGGCTGGTGGTGGGTCGCGCATAAGTGACGACCCCGAGCGTCGTGCCGCGGAACAGAATCGCTATTGGCCCGACGTCAACGGTGCGGGGCTGCTGCCTTTGTGCAGGTGCGGGCCGGCTACATCGTCTGGGTGATCACCGGCGCCGAGGCGACGAGCACACTGTGGTCCAGCGGCGCCGACCGGCTCGGAGAGAACCATTGATCACCCGAGTACACCGCGGTGAAGCGGTGGGTGCCGGGGACGAGCGTGGGTTCCGACGTGCTGAACCGGGCTCGAGCTGAGTTGCCGCTCACGATGGACAGGGTCGCGCTGCCGATCTGCTTGTCCCCGTCGTAGAAGGTCACGACCCCAGTGGGACGCAAGGCCCAGGACGGCCCGGTGACGGTCGCCTCGAAGTCGATGTCGTCCATCGGCAGCGATGTCGGGTGCGAGGTCGTCAACGACGTGGTGGTCGCGGCGTCGATGACGCGCACGTTGAGCGGAGCCGACGTGCTCGGAGAGAGCGTCCGGCTGCCGGCGTAGGACGCGGTGAACGCATGCGATCCGGGCAAGAGACCATCGACGGTGAAGCTCGCCCCGCCATCGACGATGTCGGCGGTGCCAAGCGTGGTCGAGCCCTCGGTAAAGGTCATGGTGCCCTCGGTCGGCCTGGTGCCGCTGGTGTCACTCGCCACCTGGGCCTGGATCGTCAGGGATTTCCCGTGCGAGATGGTGACCTCACCGGTCGTCCCGCCGGGTCCATGCAGGACCGTGGTCGTGGGCTCGATCGGCGGCGGCTCGCTCAGGAGCTGCACCCGGGTCTGACCAGTTGTTCCATCGATCGTCACCAGCTGCACGCGGCTGTCGCCCGCGGGCCACACGACGGCGACCCGAATGAGGCCGTCTTCGAGCTCGTGGTTCCAGCTGGGAACAAAGGCGTTCGGCTCAAACGCCCACAGGCGGTCGCTGGCCACCGCCAGCCGCTCTGTCCCCGGCTGGACGCCGAACCAGCCAGAGGTCCAGAACGTGCGTCCGGTTGACTGCAACGTCGCGAACGACAGCTCGTGCATCTCGCCCGCGGCCGAGAAGAGGATTCGCGTGCCGTCGGGGGTGAAGGCAGGCGTCATCAGCGAGCCCGCCTGCTGTGCGGTCGCCCGCACGGCGGGGGTTCGTGAGCTGACGTCGAGGCGAACGAGCGTGGCAGGCGAGACGAAGTCTTCCCACGCGAACAAGGCATTCGGGTCGGTGGGACTCGCGAGCAGGCGGGGGACGTACGTCAAGCCGGCGATCGGCTTGTAGACGGTCGTCGTGCCCTTGACCGGATTCACCTTGGCAAGACAGACGTACGAGGGATTGCAGGCCGTCGACGTCCAGAGCGCCCCGCCGGCCCAAGCCAGCGTGCTGGGGTGGCTGATGGACGGCTGCAACGTCCTCACGAGCACCAGGGCGTCGGTGGTGAACACGCTGATGGTGCCCGTGGCCGACGCAATGACGTAGAGGCTGCCGTCGTGCAGGGCGATCGATGTCGGGTCCTGCACCGTGACCGTGGCCACCACGGCACCGCCTGCATCGAGCGCCGTCACGACATCGGACTCACTCGAGGCGACGAAGGTCCGGCCCGAGACCGGGTCCCCGAGGACGGCCGAGGCGCCCGGGGGTAGCAGCGTCGACGGCGGGTCGTCAGACGCCGCCCCCGCGCCTGTCGGCGTCGCGAGCAGCGCCGCCGCGCCGAGCATCAGAGTGACCATGATTTTGGCCACGATCGACGCGAACTTGGGGGACATGCGGGACTCTCCTCTGCGTGGTGGACGCAGGGATCTCGGCCCCGACGACTAGTTCCTTGAGACCCTGTTTTCAATGGTCACCGACACGGGCAGAATGTCCGCTCGCAAAGGCCGCGCATGGCCGCGCACGGCACAAAGAATTTCTGGCGTCCTGGGTCTGCTGCTGGGAGTTTCTTGCGTGGAGCTGGAAGGACCGCCTCGCGCGCGCGACGAGGAGGAGACGCTCGGATGTGCCGCTACAGAGCGGGTGACAGGGGGCTTTAGGCCCGGCAATATTGGCGGGTGCGCCGTCTCGCCGTGGTGCTCATCTCGGGCCTCGTGATGTCGGGCGCGGCATGCGCTGATGATGACCTGAGCGCCAGTGATCGGCGACAGTTCTGCGAGCACTTCGCCGCGTTGTTCGGCCCTGGGGCTGACGTGCAGAACATGCCCGAACCCTCACGCGTCGCACACGTTCGGGGATTGCTGGCGGTCGCTCCAGACAGGCTGGACGACGAGATACGAGGAATGGACCCGCGAGGCTTCGGCCCGCGGAGCAGGAGCGGTGCAGAGGCGGAGCGAGACCTGCGGCGAATCAGGGACTTCGGGCAGGACACCTGCACCAAGTGACTCCCACGCATAGGTGCCGATCTGCAGAGGTCAGGCAAGACTGCTGGTGTGCGCAACGATGAGCGACGCCGACTGGCGGTGCTCGGCTCGGCAGCAGCCGCTCTACTGCTCCTGGCGGCAGCGGTCGGGCTCCTAGTGCCGGGCCACACCGTCGTCGGATTGCTCGACCTGGCTGCGGGCGGACTGGCGGGTCTCAACGTGTGGCGGCTCCGTCGCCCATAAATGCCGCTCCCGAGCGCCCGGTGGCCCCGTGTCGGCGCATCAGGCAAGCTCAACGGGTGGCAGACGATCCGTGGTGGCGACAGCCCACGGGGCGACCGGCGTTCCTGCGTGGGGCTCGGGGCGACCGAATCGCCTTGGCGGGCGTTATCGGAGCCATGAGCCTCATGCTGGTCACCGCGCCACCGGCGCCGCTCCGGGCCATGGCGGCAGTGGTGTTACTGGCGGCGCTGGCTGCGCTCGTTCGCCGCCCGTAAGAGCCGTACTCGCTCACTCACTTCGATGCCCGAGTTGTCGCCCGAATGCCCTTTGCTCCAGAACGGTCCACGTGGACCGTTCGCAGACAAACCGGACCGGAGAACTCTGAAGCCGGCCCGAGCCAGGTCTGCTCGGGATGTGCCGCTACCAATCGCCTGCGGACTCGACCGGGCGGTGCCCTCCCAGCGGTATCGGGTGGGGCGAGCCCGAACCGCTGGCGTGCGCCGGGCAAGTCCCGTCGAGCGGGTGGACCGCTCCGCACGCGCTGTCGAGTTGTGCCCGGATTCCGTCGAGTCCGCTTCGTTCCCGAATGGCTCCGCGGAGCCGTTCGCGGACACTTCGGACAAGTCAGTTTGGAGCCGCGCTGCCCATCCGGGATGTGCCGCTCCCGCGGCGCGGCGCGGTTGCGCGCGCTCTTGGACCAGAAGTGCGCAGTCCCGCTTTCCGACCTGCGTGGTCAAACGTTCGTGCAGGCAACGACCGCCACCGCGACTGTCTGCCGCTCAACTTGGGCGACGGCCGGCTAACTCTGGAGCTCGCGGGCGCCGCCCCACAGATGTTCGACGATCTCGCCCGCTGGACGTGGAAGGGCCAGCGCGGCGGATTGGCCGGCCCACGCTTGCAACCGGTCGATGTCGTTGGTCTGAACTCCGGAATCTCGCATCGCTTTGGTGAGACCCCGCTGAACCGGATACGGCGCGGGATCAGGGGCGTCGGGGGCCGACGCAGCGAGCACGTAGGCGGTCGCGATACTGCGCCCTGGCCGACCGGAGAAGGCGTACGTCACCATCGTGTCTTCCGGAGCAGTTCGGCCGAGAGCGTCGGCCCATGCCGGAGGGAGTTTCGCCTCGGGGGAGCGAAGGAAGCCGGTGCCGATCTGCACAGCGGACGCTCCGAGGTGAACAGCGGCGGCGACAGCGCGGGGGTCGGCGATGCCGCCAGCTGCAATGACCGGGACGCGAACGGCATCAACGACGGCGGGCAACAGTGAGAACAGGCCAACCAGGCTCTTGACCGCCCGTGAAGCGTCGAAGGCGCCCCGGTGCCCGCCGGCTTCCATGCCTTGAGCGATGATTGCATCAGCACCTGCCGCTTCGGCCGCTCGTGCTTCGGCAACCGTCGTGGCTGTCGCGAACCAGCTGATCCTTTCGGCCTTCATCCGATCGACCATCGGGGACAGGTAGAGACCCATGATCGACGAGATGACGCGCGGACGCGCATCGATCATGGCGTCGCATTGCGCCTCGAAATCGGGCAGTCCGGGGTCACCAGCCTCGGCAGTGACGGCGGGCCCCCATTCACCGAGGAAGTCGCGGACAGCGGCTTCGGCTCGCAGGTCGCGCGCTGGAGGTGGATCGGGGATCCACAGGTTGAGTTGGAACCCTCCCGTTGTATGAGCCCGAACCTCATCAACCCATGCCTGGATTTCCGCCGGTGGCATCAACAGCGCGCCGCACGCTCCTAGTCCACCGGCGTTGGCGACAGCGATAGAAAGCGACGGAGGACAGGCACCGGCCATCGGAGCCAACAGGATTGGGGCGTGCAGGTCGTAGGTCTGGCAAAACGCTTCGACCCTGGCAAGGTTCGCTCGAGTCGCTCTCACGTGGACCTCCAGTGACAGGAACGAAAAACCATTCTCCTCCACAGTGACGCCTACATGTCTCAACGCTGTCGCCCCGTCCACGATCGGGCACCTTGAATGACGCCGCAGGAACCGACCTGTATGTGCCGCTACCGCGCGTCGTTGCGTTTGCTTATTCAGCGTCGCGACCGGCACCTTGAGGACGCGCCGCGCAGATGCACTCGTGCACCCGGGTCGCCCGCGAATGCGGTTTCAACGCGAGCTGTAGCTTCGCCGAGGTGGCCTCCATGCTGCGTCCGACGCGTCGTCGCAATCACGTGAACGACGACAGCCGACGGTGGGAGCGGTTCGTCGCGAGGCCCGACGACATCTTCATAAGTAGTCCGCCGAAGTCCGGAACAACCTGGACCCAAGGCATTGTCGGCTCACTTTTGTGGCCGTACGGCGACGCGCCCGCTCCCGCTTTCGACCTGGCGCCGTGGCTCGATGCACGTGTGGGGCCGGTCGACGACATGCTCGCGATGCTCGACGGGCTGCCCTACCGGCGCCTGATCAAGACACACAGCCCGGCTGATTGCGTGCCGATCTTCACGGACTGCAGCTACCTCGCTGTCTATCGGGATGGTCGCGACGCGCTCGTGTC
>JBEEFP010000071.1:0-60668 GCA_041166085.1 Actinomycetota bacterium | reverse complement strand
GAACTGGCGGTGCAGCTCGAGCACGTCGTCCTCGGAACCGAGCGCGGTGGGGTCGATCGCGACCAGCTCGTCGATCACTTCCGCCAGCTTCTCCAGCACTCCCATCGACACCAATTCTACGAAGGGGGTGTGACAAAAACGGCCCCTCAGAGGCCGCTTGCAAAAGAACATATGTCCGCGCTGGAGCTAGCAAAACGCCTGCGGCACAGCGGGATTGGCAACTTCACTGCGTCAGCCAAACGAGTGCGGTATTCCCGTTCGCCAGTGCCACGAGTATCCGTCCGTTCCCCATTGCAACGGGACGGTGGAACCCCGCCTGGGGATCGTCGATGAGCCAACTCGCCACCACATGTCCAGAGGTTCGCTCGTGAACACGGAAGCCCCCGAGCCCGTTCGTGAAGATGAGGTCGCCGTCGATGACGACGACATCCGCTCCGTTCGGGAACTCTGAGGTCCAGAGCACTCGGCCGTCGGCAGGTTCCACCGCGAAGACCCCTCGGCTCGTGGTCGCAACACAGATGTCGCCGTCGACGCGGACTTCGTTGCACGCGGCCGAACGGACCCCCGAACGGGCCCCGGGGACTGGAGTTCGCCACAGCACCTCTTCTCCGCGGACCGCCAGGAGCTCCTGCGGCGCAAGGACGATGCACACGTCGCCGAGCACGAACCCTGCCGGGCTCGGGTCGTCCGACCGATAGTGGGCAACGCGCTCACCGCCAATGCTGTACGCGTCCACGGTCCGGCCAGTCACGAACAGCCCCTCGCCGATGTATTGGACGTAGCGGAACTGCTCGGGCTCGTGCTGGCGCTCCCACAGGATTGTGCCCTGTGCGTCGATCAGTACAAGTCGCTCCGGACCCGGGGAGAACGCGGCTCCGGTTCCGTCCGTCGGGACTACTTCGTGCACGACACCGTCTCTTCGGGACCAAGCCACAGTCCCGTCGGGCGCGATTCCTACGACCTCGCCCTCTCGACCAATTCCGACGAGCGTCTCGTCGAGCAAGACAGCCCCGCCGGCGGGCCCTGTGTCCAGTCGCCAGAGCTCTTCCCCGGTCGAGACTGAGAGCTCCCGGTACGCGGGCGACACCGGCGGAAGCCCCGATCTGTGGATGTCGCCGGTTTGAACGACGCACCGACGTTCGGTCGCGGCGACCACCCCGATGCCGAACGCAATACCAGGATCGAGGTCGGCCGACTCCCAGAGCACATCCCCGCTATCCGGACGCCGCGCCTGGACGCCTATCCAATGTGTGTAGATGATGCTGGCCGTCACGGACATGACGGGCGCGGGCGCATCCCAGACAATCTCGAGGGAATCGGTCACAGCAGATTCAGCCCCCGGACAGTTCCTTGCGGAAGCGGCGCCGCGTCCCTGACGCGTACAGGCCCGGGGCGAGGTGGCGGAAGGCCACTGCGGCGCGGAACCACCCCGGGACGAACGTCTCGAGCTTGCCCCGCTCGACCGCTCGCATGACGCCGTCGGCGACCTTCTCGGCGCTGATGACCTTGGGGAACGACGCGTCGTAGGTGTGGCCGCGCGTCTCGAAGAACGTCGTGTCGACGACGCCGGGGTTGACGATCGACACGCCGATGCCCCGTCCGGCGACCTCGACCGACAGCGCCTCGGCCAGGCCGATCTGCGCGAACTTGGTCGCCGCGTAGGTGGCCTCCATCGGCGGACCGAAGCGCCCCGCGACCGACGAGATCACGACGAGGTGGCCGCGGCTGCGCTCGATCATGCCGGGCAGGACGGCCTTGAGCGGATACACGGTGCCGAGCACGTTGACGCGGACGAGGCGCTCGATCTCGTCGACGTCGATGTCGGCGAAGGCGCCGTAGGCCCCGATGCCGGCGTTCGCGACCAGGATGTCGGTCGGGCCGAGCTCGGCCTCCAGGGCGGCGATGGCGTCGTCCACCTGCTGGCGATCGCCGACGTCGGCCGTCGCCACCGCGCCCCGTCCGCCGATGCGGGCCAGCGTCTCGTCCAGCTCGGCCTTTCCTCGGGCGATGAGACCCACGCGCGCACCTCGTCGAGCGGCCGCCTCCGCGACGGCGCGGCCGATGCCTCGCGACGCGCCCGTGACGACGACCGTCGCGTCGTCCCACTTCGTGCCCATCACAGCCCCGCCATCGTCGCGATGCGATCGAGCTCGGCTTCGAGGCCGGGGATGTCGAAGCCCAGGCCGAGCAGGATGACCTGGTCGACACCCGCGTCCTCGTAGCGCTTGACGGTGTCGGCGTCGGCACCGAGCAGGTAGGGACAGATGCTGACCTCGATCTCGGACCGGGTGCGTTCCTCGGCGTCGAGCAGCTCGGTGAGACGGGCCACGCGGCCGGGGACATCCTCGGGCGCCACGCTGAACCCGTACCAGCCCTGTCCGAACTGGGCCACCCGCCGGAGGGCAGCCTCGCTCTCGCCGCCGATGTGGATCGGGGGATGGGGCCGTTGCACGGGCTTGGGGTACTGCCGCAACGCAGGCAGCTCGTAGAACTCGCCCTTGTGCTCGGAGATGTCGTCCTCCCAGAGGCGGCGCATGACCTCGATGTACTCGCGGGTGCGCGCCCCGCGCCGGGGGAAGGGGACGTCGACGGCGCGGAACTCCTCCTCCAGCCACCCCACGCCGATGCCGAAGTCCATGCGCCCGTTGCTGAGCCAGTCGACGGCCGCGACCTCCTTGGCCGTGTAGACGGGGTTGCGCTGCGGCACCAGGCAGATGCCGGTGCCGAGGCGGATGGTGGTGGTGCAGGCGGCGAGGAAGGCGAGCGCCGTGAACGGCTCGAAGATCCCACTCTCACCGCCCGCGGGGATCTTCCCGTCGGCCGAGTACGGGTACTGCGACGCGTACTCGTCGAACAGGACCACGTGCTCGGCCACCCAGAGCGACGAGAAGCCGCGGGACTCAGCGCCCCTGCCGTAGGCCTCGATGTACTCAGGGGTGGCGAACGGGTTGGTGAACGGGGCGAACAGTCCGACGCGCATGCGCAGGTATACCGCCTCCGGCGGCGAAGTGTCCCGTGTGCACCGCCTCGCTGTGGTCCTGGCTGTCCTCGCGGCCGCCGCCGCGACCCTGCCGGCACGAGCCGCCGGTCCCAGCGTCCCGAGCCAGTGCTTCTGGAACCGGCCCAACGACCCCGACGTGGTGAACGCCGCCTACCCGGACAAGGCCGCCACCTACTGGGCGGGCCGGCCCCTCCTCCCCCCGGGCGCCGAGCTCATCCTCCACGGCACGTATCCCCACTCGCGCTACATGTCCTTCAACGCGTACAACGCCCAGCTGCAGCCGGTGGACGGGCTGGCCGACGTGGCCATTGCCCCGGACGCGGGCAGCACCAACCCGTTCGTCGCAGGGGCGGATCGCACCGTCACCGACCGCAGCTACACGCTGCGCATCGTCGCCGGACCGAAGCCGGCGCCGCGCGCGCCGAACACCCTCTACATGGACGCGCCCATCATCCTGTACCGCGTCTACGTGCCGGACGACGGCCGCGATCTGGCCGGCGACGCCGGGCTCCCCGCCGTGACCCTGCGCCAAGCCGACGGCACCACGAGCGACCTCACCGCCACCTGCGCGCCGGACCAGGCGACCACGCCCGCCGCGTCGCAACTCGGCGACCTCCCCATCCAGTCCGCCTTCCGCGACAACGCCCTGCCTGGGCCGCCCGTCTCGTTCATCGCCCGCGACCCGGTGCACTGGGAGAAGTTCTTCAACCTCCAGCACATGCAAGCGGCGGTGGCGACCGACGGCACGCCGGCGCGGCCAGTCATCGACGACAACCTGGCGTCCTCGGGCGGCGGCTACCTGAGCAACACCGACAACTCCTACGCGATCGCCATCGCCAGCCGCAGCATCGGGCCGGTGCTCGTCCTGCACGGACGCGCGCCGCTCACGCCCCACACCAAAGCCGCCCCCGCCACCATGCCGGCCGGCGAGTTGCGCTACTGGTCGCTGTGCACGAACGAGCGCCACACCACCCGCTTCATCGACTGCGCGGTCGACGAGGACGTGCCCGTCGACGCCAACGGTTGGTACACGGTGGTGGTCAGCGCGCCAGCCGACAGGCCTAGCAACGCGACATCTGCGTGCGGGGCGGGGTGGCTGGCGTGGGGCACCAGTCCCGAGACCCTGCTGATTCTGCGCAACATGCTGCCGGACGCCGCCTTCCCGCACGCCATCCAGCGGGTCAGCAAGCCGGCCGACCTGCAGACGGTGGTCGGCGAGTACCTCCCCGAGGGCCGCCACACCACGAAGGAGGCGTTCGAAGCGCGAGGCTGCTGAGCCATGCCTCGCTTCGAACACGGCCCCCTCGCGGGGCTGCGCGTCATCGACTGCTCGACCGTGATCGCGGGACCGGGATGCGCCCGCCATCTCGGAGACTTCGGCGCGGACGTCATCAAGGTCGAGCGGCCGGACGGCGGCGACGGCACGCGTGGCATGGGCTGGACCGATCCGGCCGACGGCGTGACGCTGTGGTGGAAGCTGGTCGGGCGCAACAAGCGCACCATCAGCCTCGACCTCAAGTCCGACGAAGGCCGCGACACCATGCTGGCCCTCTGCGACACGGCCGACGTGGTGGTCGAGAACTTCCGTCCCGGCACGCTGGAGCGCCTGGGTCTGGGCCCCGACGTGCTGCTCGCCCGCAATCCCCGCCTCGTCATCACGCGCGTGACCGGGTTCGGCCAGGACGGTCCCTACGCAGGACGACCAGGCTTCGCGACGTTGGCCGAGGCCATGTCGGGGTTCGCGGCCGTGAACGGCGAGCCGGACGGTCCGCCCCTGCTCCCGCCCATCGCGCTGGCCGACGAGGTCACCGCGCTGGCTGCCGCCTTCGCCACCATGGTCGCGATGCACAGCGGCGTGGGCCAGGTCGTCGACGTGAACCTCCTCGAGTCGATGCTGCAGCTCATGGGCGCGCTGCCGTCAGCGGCGGCGCTGCTCGGGTACGACCAGCCCCGGCTCGGCGCCGGGATCCCGTACAGCGTGCCGCGCGGCACCTACGCCACCAGCGACGGGCGATGGCTCGCCATCAGCACATCGTCCGAGCCGATCGCCGCGCGCGTGCTGCGTCTGGTGGGACTGGGCGACGACGAGCGGCTGCGCACCTTCGCGGGGCGGGTGGAGCACCGCGACGAGGTGGACGCGGCACTGACCGCGTGGATCGCGGCCCGCACCGCCGAGGAGGTGCTGCACGCCTTCAGCGACGCCGACGCCGCCATCGCACCTGTGCTCTCCGCGCGCGAGCTCGCCAAGGACCCGCATGTCATCGCACGCGAAGTGCTGGTGGACGTGGACGGTGTTCCCATGCCCGGACCGATCGCGCGGCTCTCGGAGACGCCGGGACAGGTGCGGTTCGGCGGCCGGCCCCTCGACGCCGACGGCGACGAGGTGCGAGCCGAGCTCAACCGCCCGCGGCCATCACCGCCCGTTTGATGCAGCAGACCTGGGTGTGGCCGTCGGTGGCGTCCACCGCGACCTCGTCGGCGAACGTGCGGACCAGGAATGGACCACGGCCGCCGTCGGCCAGCGGGTCGGGCGCCTCGATCGAATAGTCGGCCAGCGTGCGGGGCAGGCCGCCGCCTTCGTCCTCGACGGTGAGCACCAGCGCGTCGCCGTCCACTGCGGCACCGAGGACGACGGCTGCGCCTTCGCTCCGCACCGCGAGCGCGGTCAGCTCCCCCGCCATGATCATGATGTCGTCGACTGCGCCCGAGTCCATGGGCTGATGCGTGAGCCAGTCCATGAGCAGGTGCCGGGCAATGGGCACGGCTGCCGGCGTCGCGGTGAACCGATGCCGGAACGGGCGGAGCAACGGCAGCTCGCGGCCAGGCGCAGGCGGGATGCGGCGGCGCAGCACCAGGGCCACGGTGTCGTCGCGCCGCTGGGCCCCGGCCAGCGCCCGCTCGACGAGGGCCTGGGCCATCGACCCGGCCGGGTAGACGGCCACCTCGCGGCCGGCCTGGCGCAGTCCCTCCAGCCCCCGTTCGATGTCCTTGGTCGCCTCGATGAGCCCGTCGGTGTAGAGGACCACGGTGTCGGAGCGGTCGAGGCAGATCTCCACGACGCCGTCGCTGCCCGCGCCCGGGAACCCGAGGGGGATGCCGGGTGCCTCGACGAGCCGGGCCTCACCCTTGTCCGTCACGAGCAAGGGCGGCGGGTGGCCGCCGCCCGCCAGGCGCAGGACGCCGGTGGCAGGTTGGTAGCGGCCGACGATCACGGTCGCGACCAGCTCGGGGTGGTGCTCGCCGATCACCCGGTCGGCGCGCGCGACGACGTCGCCGAGCGGCGTGCCCTCGAACACCAGCATGCGCAGCGCATGGGTGACGGTGAGCGCGTCCTTGGTCGCGGCCACCCCTTTGCCCATGACGTCGACGATGGCGACATGCACGTCACCATCCGGGAGCAGCTGCCAGTCGTAGAGGTCGCCGCCGGTCGGAGTGGCGGGGTCAGCGGCCAGGTAGTGCACGCCGAGCTCGGTGTCGGGTACGGCGGGCACGGGTGGGCGCACCGCCTCCTGTAGCTGATGGACCGCGTCGCGCTGCGCTGCGTCCATCTCGTGCTGGACGCGAGCCACCGCCTGCGCGTCGAGCGCGACTCCGAGGTGGGCGGCCAGCCCTGCGACCACCTCGAGCCCGGCCTGGTCCAGCCGCTCATCGGCCGGGCCGGCCGCTGCCAGCGCCCCGTAGGCGTGCCCGTCCCCGCCCCGCACCGGCGCGGCCAGCACGGAGAGGAAGCCGTCCCGCCCGCGCATGTGCAGCGCGGCCGGCTCGGTGGCCATTGCCATGAGGTCGGGCGCGTCGAGCAATTCGCCGTCTCCCGACGAGAGTGGGTCGTCGGCCGCGGCCGCGAACGCGGCCCAGCGCGCGCCAGTGGCGCCGCGGACTGCGTCCACGACCCACTCGACCTTCGTCCGCACCTCGCCCGGCCCGTGCACGCGGCGGGCGAGATCTGCGAGCAGCGACGACCCGACCCCCGTAGCGACCACGCGACGATCCTACGGGGGCAAGAGCCCCTTCCGTCCGTCGCTAGAGCTCGACCGGGAAGCCGGGCACGTCCGAGGAGCGGCCCTGGAAGAGATCGGATTTGGCCTTGGCCAGCTCATCGACCGTCCACGCGCCGTCCTTGGTGACGGAGTTGACGACGTGCCAGCCCTCGGTGAGCAGCACTTTGCCGCCGAAGACCACGAAGACCTGGCCCGTGACGTCGGCCGCCTCGTCGCTCGCGAGCCAGCCCACGAGCGGGGCCACGTTCTCAGGTGCCCACGCGTCGAAGCCGCCCCCGGACTCGAGGTTGCCGAAGGTGCCCTCGGTCATGCGGGTACGGGCCCGCGGCGCGATGGCGTTCGCGGTCACGCCGTAGCGCCCCAGCTCGCGCGCCCACACGATGGCCATCGCCGCGATGCCGGCCTTGGCCGCCGAGTAGTTGGCCTGCCCTGCGTTCCCGTAGAGCCCCGCTTCGGACGACGTGTTGATGATGCGGCCCGTCGTGGGGTTCCCGGACTTCGAGCGCTCCCGCCAGTAGGCCGCCGCGAACCGGGTCGGTGCGAAGTGACCCTTGAGGTGCACGTTGATGGCCGAGTCCCAGTCCTCCTCGGACATGTTGAAGGTCATCTTGTCGCGCAGGATGCCGGCGTTGTTCACCAGGATGTTGAGGTCGCCGTAGGTGTCGACGGCCTGCGCGATGAGGTTCTGCGCCGCGCCCCAGTCCGCCACGTTGTCGTAGTTGGCGACAGCCTGGCCCCCCGCGGCCTCGATCTCCTCCACCACCTGCTGGGCGGGCCGGTTGTCCTGGCCCGCGCCGTCCCACTCGCCACCGAGGTCGTTGACGACCACTTTCGCCCCTTCCCCGGCCAGCAGAAGCGACTCAGCGCGGCCGAGGCCTCGGCCCGCTCCGGTGACGATTGCGACCTTGCCGTCCAGCGATCCCACGACTGCTCCTTCTATCGGTTCTCGGCGTTTGGTTTCTGACGCCGCGTCAAATGTCCGGCGAGCCTAGCCTCGCGCCGTGGACGCACTCCTGGGCCAGCGCTTCCAGGCCGCGCTGGTCGACGCGGCCCGGCTGCACCGCGATCAGGTGCGCAAGCAGACGCAGGTGCCGTACGTCTCCCACCTCCTGGCGGTGTGCGCGCTGGTGCTCGAGGACGGGGGCGACGAGAACGAGGCCATCGCCGCCCTGCTCCACGACGCGGTCGAGGACCAGGGCGGCGCGGCCGTCCTCGAACACATCGACGACCTGTTCGGGCAGGAGGTGGCGACCATCGTGGCCGGCTGCTCGGACACCGACCAGACACCCAAGCCCCCGTGGCGGTTGCGCAAGGAGGCGTTCATCGCCCGGCTGGCCGATCCCGCCACGTCGACGTCGGTCCTGCGGGTGGCGGCCGCCGACAAGCTGCACAACGCCCGCTCCGTCCTGGCCGAACGGCAGGTGATCGGCGACATCGTGTGGGACCGCTTCAACGCGGGCAAGGACGAGCAGCTCTGGTACTACCGCGCCGTGGTCGAGGTGCTGCGCACGCGCTTCCCCGGTCGGCTGACCGACGAGCTGGCCGACGTCGTGCAACGGTTGGGGCAGTGACCGACGAGGCGTCCGACCGATCCGCTCGCGCCCTCGCGGCCGTGCTCGCGACCGCCGGCGTCGCTCACTTCATCGTGCCCGGGTTCTTCCGCCGCATCATCCCGAGTCCGCTTCGGGGGCACGACGACTTCCTCGTGGCCGCCAGCGGCGTCGCCGAGCTGGCGTGCGCGGCACTGCTGCTGTCGCGCCGCACCCGCCGGCTCGGGGGTTGGGCCAGCGTGGTCCTCCTCGTCGGCGTGTTCCCCGCCAACGTCCAGAACGCGCTCGACGACGGCGGCGCGTTCTGGCTGCGCCTCCCGCTGCAGGTGCCGCTCGTCGTGTGGGCCCACCGCCAGACCCGCTAGGGGCGCGCCGGTGCTGATCGACCTCCATTGCCACACCTCGCCGCGCTCGTCCTGCAGTCGGGCCACGCTGGAGGGGCTGGTGACCGTCGCCCGGTCGCGGGGCGTGGACGCGCTCTGCATCACCGAGCACGACCTGCGCTGGACCGACGAGGACCTGGCCGACGCGTCGGCGGCGGTGGACTTCCCGCTGTTGCGCGGCATCGAGGTGTCCACCGACGTCGGACACGTCCTCGCCTACGGGGAGCTGCGCCGTCCGCTGTGGCGGGGCTACACGCTGGACGAGCTGGTGGCCGAGGCGGACGAGACCGGCGCGGCCCTCGTGCTGGCCCACCCGGCCCGCTATCTGGCGGGCGAGCGGGCCAAGCGAGCCGGACGCACTCCGCCTCCGCCCGAGGAGGTGGCCGCGTTGCCGCGCTGGACGGCCGTCCACGCCATCGAGGCCATGAGCACCCAGACCACGACGGACGAGCACGCCCTGGTGGCGGCCGCCCTGGCCGTCGTCCCCCGGCCCGCGACGGCGGGCAGCGACGCCCACGACGACCACACCGCTGGTGCGTTCGCGACGCGGCTCGAGCGTGAGGTGCGGTCCGCGGCCGAGCTGGCCGAGGAGATACGCGCCGGACGCGTCGAGCCGGTGCGGCGGTAGCGTCCGGTTCCATGGAGACGCGTCGGTTGGGCCGTACCGGACACGAGAGCTCGGTGGCCATCCTCGGCGCCGCCGCCTTCTGGGACGCCAGCACCACCGAGGCCGAGCCCGCCTTCACCGCTGCGCTCATGGCCGGCGTCAACCACCTCGACATCGCCCCGCAGTACGGCAACGCCGAGCTCGCCGTCGGTCCGCTGGTGCCTGCCGTGCGCGACCAGCTGTTCGTCGGGTGCAAGACCATGCGCAAGAACCGCGACGGTGTGCGCGCGCAGCTGGAGCAGTCGCTGACCAGATTGGGGTGCGACCGCTTCGACCTCTACCAGCTGCACGCGGTCACGTCCCTCGACGAGCTCGAGCTGCGGCGGGACGCGGCCGAGGCGATCCTGCGGGCGCGGGACGACGGCTTGTGCCGCTTCGTCGGCATCACCGGCCACGACCTCGGCGCGCCCGCGGCCCATGCCGAGGCGCTGCGCCGTTACGACCTCGACACGGTGATGTTCCCCGTCAACCCGCGCATGTGGGCCGAGCCCGAGTACCGCCGTGACGCCGAGGCCCTGCTGGCGCTGGCGGCCGAACGCGACGTCGGGGTGATGGCCATCAAGGCAGGCGCGGCCCGCCCGTGGCCCGAGGGCTCGGAGCGATGGGCGACCACCTGGTACGAGCCGCAGTCCGACGACGCTGCGCTCGCCGATGGCATCCGCTTCGCCCTGTCGGTGCCGGGCGTGCACGCGTTCTGCACGCCCGGCGATCGCACGGTGCTGCCGCGAGCGCTCGGCGCCGCGGCCGCCTACCGGCCCATGCCGGGTGACGAGCGCGACGACCTGTCGCGATCCGTCGCCCACGAGCCCGTGCTGCGCAGCCCGCGATGACCTGGCTCGACCAGTACGCCGAGGCCTTGGGCGTGCCGTTGGACGACACCGACCGCGATCGCATCCTCGACCTGGCCCGGGATGTCGCCCACGGCGCCGAGCGCATGTACGCGCCCCTGTCCGCCTTCCTCGCAGGCTGCTTCGTCGGGTCGGGTGGATCGCTCACGGATGCGGTCGAACGCGCCCGGTGTCTGCTGCCGGAGCAGTAGTGGCACCGCGCGGGCGCAGCGCCCAGGTGATGGTTCGCCGCAACGGCGGCGGGCGCACGCCCGATCGCGTCATCGTCGAGGAACCGCTCGAGATCCGACTCGACGACCATCTGGTGACGACCACGATGCGAACGCCCGGGCACGACTACGAGTTGGCCGTCGGGTTCCTCCACGGCGAGGGACTGCTGGGCGGGGCCGAGGTGCGCCACGTGCGCTACTGCGCAACCGGCTCGGCGGTGGAGACGCAGTTCAACGTGGTGAGCGTGGAGACGGGCGGGCTGGCGCCGGTCCCCGCTCCACGGTTGGTGCCCACGACGTCGTCGTGCGGGCTGTGCGGGTCGCAGTCGGTCGAGCAGCTGGCCGCCCGTCTCGCGCCGCTGGACGCGCCTGCGCCAGTGGACGCCGCCGTGTTGGCCGGTGTCGGCGCGGCGGTGCGATCTCGGCAGGAGCTGTTCGACGCGACGGGATCAGTGCACGCTGCGGCGTCGTTCGAACCGACGACCGGCGAGGTGTTCGTCGTGCGCGAGGACATCGGTCGCCACAACGCCGTCGACAAGGTCGTCGGTCGCATGCTCCTCGACCGCGAGCTGCCCGCCGACCGCCTCGGCCTGTTCGTGAGCGGCCGCGCTTCGTTCGAGATGGTGCAGAAGGCGTGGGCCGCCGGCTTCGGCCTGGTCGCCGCGGTCAGCGGCCCGTCGTCCCTCGCCGTCGACGCCGCGCATGCCGCCAACCTCTCGCTGGTCGGCTTCCTGCGCGGCGCGGCGATGAACGTCTACGCGCCCTAGCCGGGTGGCGGGGCCGTCAGATCGGGGCCCCGCCTGAGGGAGTGGCCGCCGTCGACGCCGATGCACTGGCCGGTGACCCAGGACGATTCGGGGCCGGCGAGGTAGCGAACGGCCGCGGCCACGTCCTCGACGGTGCCGAGGCGGCCGAGCGGCATCTGAGCCAGGTAGTCGTTGACGATGCCGGTCATGTCGAGCACGAGCTCGGTCATCTCGGTGGGAACGAGGCCCGGGCGCACCGCGTTGACGCGGATGCTCTGGGCGCCGAGCTCGTCGGCCGCATTGCGCACGAGGGCGTCGACGGCCGACTTGCTCACCGCGTAGGACGACATGAGCCGGTGGGTGTGGGAGCCGGCGATCGACGAGATGGCGACGATGGACCCACCCTCGGTCATGCGCGGCGCCGCGTGCTTGATGCACAGGAACGTCCCCGTGAGGTTCACCGCCATGACCGCGTTCCAGTCGGCGAGGGTGATGTCGGTGATGGCACCGAGGCCGGGCGTTCCCGCGGCCGTCACCACGATGTCCAGACGGCCGGTCGGCTCGGCCGCGACTGCGACCGCTGCCGCCACGTCGGCCTCGGACGCCACGTCGCAGGCGACGGTGCGCAGCTCGGTGCCGGCCGCCGCCTTCTCGAGCCGCTCGGCCGAACGCCCAGCGATGGTGACCGCGCACCCGTCACCGGCAAGGGCGAGCGCGCACGCAAGCCCGATGCCGCTGCCCCCGCCGGTGACGAGGGCGGCTGTGCCGGTGAGGGCGTTCACAGTTGCACCTGCTGATCGGCCGCAACCGCGCCATGCTGGGTGACGGCCCAGGCCATCAGCTGGCGGCTCGGTTGGACGACACGTAGCTGCGGTACACGCCGAGGAGAGCCTTCTTCTGCTCCTCCGACAACGCGACGTCGGCCCGGATCGCCGCTTCGGTGGTGATGGACGACTCGACTGCGCGCTTGCCGTCCTCGCCCTCGAGCAGACCGGCCTGGGCCAGGAGCGACTCGGCCGACACGTTGAGGGCGTTGGCCAGCGACTTCAGGACGCGCACGGACGGCTCGTGCAGACCCCGTTCGATCTGGCTCAGGTACGGGTTGGAGATCTCGGTGCGGGCGGCCAGCTCGCGCAAGGACAGGTTGGCGAGATGGCGCTGGGTGCGAATGAACTCACCGAGCGCCTGGAACTGCGAGCGGACGTTGTCCTTCGGACCTGCCATCGCCGAGACGGTACGCGAAACGGGAGGGGCATCGTCGCCCCTCCCGTTCCTCACGTCAGTGGTGCGATCGCTCAGGCGGCGTCGGCGGCCTTCACCTTCGGGGCAGGCTTGGCGGCCGGCTTGGCCACGGGCTTGTCCTCACCGGTGAGGGGGGCCACCGCGTCGATGACCTGGTGGGCGAAGCTGCGGTTGACCTTGAGCAGCTCGCCGAGGAAGTCGAACAGGTTGTCCACGGCCTGGGTGGCGGTCGGCAGCCGGTCGGCGAACGGGCGGTCGTAGTCGGGGACGTAGCCGGCCACGGCGTCGACGAGGGTCTTGGTGACCTTGAGGGCGACGTCCTGGGCCTGCTTCACACCGTCGAGGGTCGTGTCCTCGACGTTCGAGAGGTTCTCGAGAATGGTCATGTCTTCACTCCAGATGGATGCGGGCGGGGTCTGCTGCGGTCGTGCGTCTTGCTCGTGTTGCTGTGTCGCTAACTATAGTTTGCACCCGCAAAGCACGTCAAGAGTGACTGTGGTCACGATGTATCACGAGACAAACCCAAGGATTTCGGCAGCTGCCTTCCCGGGTAGGTGAAGTTCGCCGTCCCTCCCGGGCGGCTGAGCGACCACGCCGGTCGGGTGACCCCCGGCGTTGACGAACACAGCGCCGGGACGGGGCGGTGCTTACGCGTCTAGGTCACGACGCCAAAGCCGCGAACGGTGTACAACCAATAGGTGCCGAGTCACCGGCTGGACGGCGTCATCAAGCGACACGGCGGATTCGTGGCCGTGTGTCTCTGTGGGTGGGAATCGATCCAAGTGAGCACGGGTGGATACGCGAGCTGCGAGTTCGAGAAGCACCGCGAACAGGCGCGCGCGGAGTCCCTCCCGGGCAGGTAGGTTCTTCCAGTACGGCGGACGCCCACCCGGCCGCCGTCGCGCCGCCCCGCCTCCGGACACCACCGAGCGGGGCGGTGCCGCTTCAGGGACTCGGAGGCTTAGGTTCCTCGGGCTCACTCTCAGGATCGACCTTCAGGAGCGCCCGTAGGCTCCGGCTATCCGTGGAACCTCTTGAAGCGCGCCGTGACCGGTTCGCCGGAGCGAGTGCCTGATGGGGCACGGCCAGGTGGGGGGACTCGTCGTCATTGGCCGAGCCCTCCCACCGCCTGGGAACAGGGCAGATCACAATCCTGTAAGCACATCGGAGTAGTTCGAGCCCTGAACCACCCGTATCGTCACCCCCCTGTGGGACAATGACGCCTATGCCCCGGTAGCTCAGTGGATAGAGCAGGTGTTTTGCGAATACCAGGTCGAGGGTCCGAGTCCCTCCCGGGGCGCGAAGAAGGGGGCCAACAGGCCCCCTTCTTGTTGTCGATCGTTAAGGCCGAGAGGCTTTCGCCCCGCTAGCGCAGCGGATCAACAGGTGTTTTGCGTTCTTCCATTATCGGTGCCCTTGTCAAGGGTTCGCGTTCGGATGAGCTGTAGCGCTAACCACTACACCCACCGAATCGCAAACTTTGCCTTTCTCAGTTGTCTTGCTCGTTCTCGGTAAGTTTGTCGTTCGGTTTCACCTTGAGAAGTGCTCTCAGCGCTTCTTCTGGCTCTAACGGTGCGAGTGAAGTTCTCTCGTCATCCGACACTTGCGGCTCGCTGCCCTTGCGTTTGCTTTTCTCGTTCTGCGGACTCACGAAGTTCCTCCCATGCCGCAAGCTCTTTCGTATACCGCTCCAGGGCCTCGCTCTGAGTATCCCCGACTACGGCGACGCGCAGCGGATGGTCTGGCGGGGTATTGGCGAGCCAGCCTCCCCGTACCTTCAACATCTGTGGTTCAGCGAGCGGTCTAGACCCCATGACGGCCTCCTGGGTCGGGTGTTACGCAGTATGTGCAAGCGTTCTCCCTGGTAGAGGGCTTTTTTAGTGGACCGGGATCATGAGCACCCAGTAACGAGCACGGTGTCGGTTATTCTGTGTACCGTGTTACACGACACGGGAGGTCGCAATGCCGCTCCAGCCTGACGGGCCCGCGCCGTACGCCCCCGCCGCCACGGTCATCGGGGTCATCGAGGGGTACCGCGATCGCGGGTTCGCGACACCCTTCACTGCGGACGTTCTGATCCGTGCCGGCGTGACCGTCACGTTGGCGCCCCGGACGCTCCAATCACTTAAGCAACTCGACCTGTTAGATCCGGATGGCACGCCGACTGAGCAGTTCGAACTATTGCGTCGCGCTCGGGGTGAGGAGGAATTCAAGGAACGCGTGCAGGCATGGCTCCGGAGCGTGTATTCCGAGATCCTCCAGTACGCCGACCCTGCCACCGACCCGCCTACGCGAGTCGCAGAGGCGTTCCGCGGCTATCAGCCCGCCGGGCAGCGGAACCGAATGGTCACCCTTATGTGGGGACTGTTCGAATACGCCGGGATCGCCGCGCCGCCCAAGGAGCGCCCAACTTCACCGGTTCGAAAAGCATCGCCTCGGGCCGTCAAGGCAGCAGCCAAGGCAACAGCCAAGGGACGGTCATACGGCGGCGGCTATGCACAGGCCGCATCAGCCCAAGCCGACAATGACGGGCTCCCCGCGGGGCTTGTAGGCCTTCTGCGACAGATCCCGCGTAAGGGCGGCTGGACTCGCGACACCCGAGACAACTTCCTAAGGGCTTTCACAGCGGTACTGGACTTCTCGGTCCCGCTCGCGAGCGCTGAGTTCATCGACGACTCAGACGAGTTCGAGGCATACAACGAGGAGTCACCCCTATGAGGAGGGGTTAGGCCCCCGGACCCTTTAGCGGGTTGGGCGGACTTTTGCGGAACACCTTGCCGCGGTCCGGGGGCGCTATCCCTTCGGGGCACGTCTTGGTGACCGCCCACGCTTTGGAGGCTTGTGGCGAGGGGTCCGATCCCCCTGTGCTCCGCTTCATTCTACCGGCCCGTTAGTGGCCGATAGGTGAGACGCTTGCCGCCCACCTGACGCATGAGCGTTTCCATCCGTCCGGTGTCGGTGGTCTTGCGGGTCGAGTAGCGAAAATCGAACTCGGCCAGGTATCGCTGTAGGTGCTCGCGGCTCACGCGGTGATGCGTGCCGTCGATGGAGCGCTTCAGTTGGCTGAAGAAGTTCTCAGCCTGGTTGCTGGTGATCGTCCGTCCACCCTCGTAGCGGACGTACTCCCCACCCGAATGCCACACCGCGTCATGGCTCTGGAACTCGCGCCCGATGGCCTTGTAGTGACCGGCCTCGTCGGTTTGCAGGGTCGAGTTCGGGATATCGACTTCATCCCGCAGAACCTCGCGGAGCTTGTGCCCGTCGACCCAAGGCACGACGCGGGAGCGGACTTCGCCCGTGCTGGTGTTGATGAGCGACACGACCGCTGGCTTGTCCTTGCGGAGCCGCTTGCCGGTCTGTGGCTTCAGGGTGCCGTTTGGGAGCTTGGGCTTGCCACCGATGTAGGACTCGTCCGCGACGATCGCTCCGCGGAGAAGGCCGGCGAGTGGGTCGCGCTTCATGGCTTCGCGGATGCGGTGGGTCATGAACCACGCCGACTTGGGATGGAGTCCGTACTTGCGCTCAATCTCGCGGGCGCTCACGCCGTTCTTGGACGAACACATTTCAAAGACGACGAACAGCCAGGTCCGGACGGGGATCTTGGAGCCGTGGAAGATCGTCCCCGTGAGAGCGGAAAACTGCTTACGGCAGCTCGCGCACTTCCACACCCGGCGTTCGCTGATCGTTCCCGTGCGGGTCTGTCGCCCGCCGTTCTGCGCCTTCAGGAAGTACGCCTTGTCGTGGTCGCAGTGGGGGCAGACAACGCCGTCACCCCAACGCATCCGCTCTAGGAACTCGTACGCGTCGGCTTCCGTCTTGATCTGATTGGCGAGCTTCGGAATCGAGAGTGCGGCCACGAATTCATGGTGCGCTCAGTGGGTGGGTTTGTCAAGTGATACATCGTGACTGTGGTCACGTCACGCGTAGTAGCGGAACACCGCCTGCGCGACGCAGGAGGGCTTGTCCTTTCCTTCGACTTCGAAGGTGAGATCCAAGGTGACCTGGGCCCCGCCGGCGATGTCCTCCACCTCGGCGAGCGCCGCGCCGACGCGGAGCTTGGAGCCGACTGGGACAGGTGACGGGAACCGCAACTTGTTGATGCCGTAGTTGACGCCCATTTGGATGCCCTCGACGCGCATGACCTGGGGCAGCAGCATCGGCGCGAGCGAGATGGTGAGGTACCCGTGCGCGATCGGCCCGCCGAAGGGACCGGCCTTGGCCCGCTCGGGGTCGACGTGGATCCACTGGTGGTCACCCGTGGCGTCGGCGAACTCGTTGACGCGCTCCTGGGTGATCTCCAGCCAGTCGCTGTAGCCGAGGTGCTCGCCCTTCTTGGCCTTGAGCCCGTCGATGCCTTCGATGATCGTCGTCATGGGACGGAGCGTACTGTCGCGTCCCTATGAGCCTCGAAGGACGCACTGCACTGGTGACAGGCGGCAGCCGCGGCATCGGCCGCGCCATCGCCATCGGTTTGGCGGAGGACGGCGCGGACGTCGCCGTCAACTACCGCAAGGACGCCGACGCGGCGATGGAGACGGTCGCCGTCATCGAGAAGCTGGGCCGCCGTGCTGCCGCCTACCGGGCGTCGGTGGACGACCGCGCCGCCGACGAGGCGATGGTCGCCGCTGCCCTCGACGAGCTGGGACCGATCGACATCCTCGTCAACAACGCGGGCATCGCATCCCGTGGACGCGACGTGGTGGGCACCGAGTTCGCCGAGATCGAGCGCGTCGTCGCCACCCATGCCTTCGGCGCGTTCCACCTCTGCCAGCTCCTGGTGCCGCAGATGCGCGAGCGCGACCGCGCCGACATCGTGATGATCTCCAGCGTCGCCACCCGCAACTGGGCAGGGTGGAGCTCCCCGTACAACATGGCCAAGGCCGCCATCGAGGCCCTCGCCTTCGGCCTGGCCAAGGAGGAGCAGCGCAACGGCATCCGCGTCAACGTCGTGGCTCCCGGCCTCGTCGAGACGGAGATGGGCCGCCGCCTGGTCAAGGGCGCCGCGGGCGTGGAGGACATCCGCACCCTCGACACGTCGTCGCCGTTCGGTCGCGTGTGCCAGCCGGAGGACGTGGCCGCCGTCGTCCGCTTCGTCGTTTCCGATGCGGCCGGGTACGTCAGTGGCCAGAAGATCTACGTGGACGGCGGGGGCCAGTAGTGCCGGGCACCGTGCGGGTCGAACGGCCCACGCGGGAGGTCGCGCTGGTGACCCTCGACCGACCCGAACGGCTCAACGCCATGAGCCACGAGCTGGTGGCCGATCTCCACGACGCATTCGAGTCGATCGGCGTCGACAGCACGTGCCATGTGGTCGTCCTCACTGGCGAGGGACGCGGCTTCTGCGCGGGCCTCGACCTCAAGGGCACCGGTGCGCCGCCGAACGCCGAGGGGCTGGGCCGGCCCCAGACGTCGATGAAGGCGCAGCAGCACATCGCCCGGCTCATCCCCCGCATGCGCTCGCTTCCCCAGCCGATCATCGCCGCGGTCAACGGCCCGGCCGCCGGAGGCGGACTGGCCCTCGCCCTCGGTGCCGACATCCGCATCGCCGCGCAGTCGGCCCGCTTCAACGTGGCCTTCGTCCGCATCGGTCTGTCCGGCTGCGACATCGGGGTGAGCTGGATGCTCCCCCGACTCATCGGTGCGGCGCGTGCCTTCGAGCTCATGCTGACGGGACGCCTCATCGACGCCGAGGAGGCGGAGCGCATCGGCCTCGTGCTCGAGGTGGTCGCCGACGGCCAGGTGGTCGACACGGCAATGGCGCTGGCCGAGCGCATCTGCGCCAACTCGCCGTTCGGCGTATGGATGACCAAGGAAGTCATGTGGTCGAACCTCGAGGTGCCGAGCCTGCACGCCGCCATCGACCTCGAGAACCGCACCCAGCTCCTGACCACGTTCACCGAGGACATGCAGGAAGCTATGACCGCCTTCCTCGAGAAGCGCCCGCCCCGGTTCGAGAACCGCTGACGCGTTCGCGAACTCGCCCGGTTTGGACTGCTCCAGCAGTCCAAACCGGGCGAGTTCGCTAACGCGACGGCCGCGACTTCTTGGCCAGCAGCTGCTGCAGAGAGGCGAGGCGGTCGTCCCAGCGGGCGCCGACGGTGGCCATCCACGACATGGCGTCGCGGAGCGGTTCGGGGCGCAGTTGGTACCGCGTCTCGCGTCCGTCGCGCGTGGCGACGACGAGCCCGACCTCGTCGAGCAGACCGAGGTGCTTGGAGACGGCCTGGCGCGTGACCGGGAACCGGGCCGCAAGCTCGGTGGCGGTGGCCGGGCCCTCGGCCAGACAGCGGATCACCTCGCGCCGGGTCGGGTCGGCCAGCGCCGCGAACACGTCCATGGGCATCTAGACCGACGCCAGCACGCGCAGCTGCGGTCGCTTCGGCGGGGCGACGGAGAGGAACGTCTCGACCACACGGACCGCGGTGTGCGCGTCGGTCTCCTCGAGCGAGATCTCCACACGACTGGTGCGACCGAAGCCGGGCGACGGCCACCAGCAGAACGCCAACCGCCGCTCCGGCACGACGTCCTCGACCAGACCGAGCAGACGGGTGCCGTCCGGCGCGATGAAACGGGCCGCGCCGCCGGGCTGCACGTCCATCTCCACGTCGACGTTGAGCCATTCGCCCAGCCGCTCGGGGTCGATCACTGCCTCCCACACGTCGGACGCGGGCGCGTCGACCTCCACACACCGCTCGACCACATCAGGCATGTGCAACGCTCCCTTATCTGCAACTGACTGGTTGCGGATCGTACGGACCCACTCTAGACTTGCAACTCAATGGTTGCACATCTGAGTTACCTCGTCCCCACCGTCATCGAGCAGAGCGACCGAGGTGAGCGGGCCTTCGACCTCTACAGCCGGCTGCTCAAGGACCGCATCGTCATGCTCGGCACCGCCATCGACGACAACGTGGCCAACCTCATCGCGGCCCAGTTGCTGCATCTGGCGGCCGAGGATCCCGAGCGCGACATCTCGATGTACATCAACTCGCCCGGCGGGTCGGCAACCGCGATGTTCGCCATCTACGACACCATCCAGCACGTCGCGCCCGACGTGTCGACCGTGTGCATGGGCATGGCCGCCAGCGCCGCGTCGGTGATCCTCGCCGGCGGCGCGCCGGGCAAGCGCTTCGTGCTGCCCAACGCACGTGTGCTCATCCACCAGCCCCACGGCGGCGCCCAGGGCCAGCAGATCGACATCGAGATCCAGGCCAAGGAGATCGCCTTCCTCCGCCGCCGCATGGAGGAGGTGCTTGCGCAGCACACCGGCCAGCCCACCGAGCGCATCAGCCGCGACTGCGACCGCGACTTCATCATGGGCGCCACCGAGGCCGTCGCCTACGGCATGGTCGACCAGATCATGGCCGAGCACCGGATCGGGCTCGGCCAGCCCGTTGCGCCTGCAATGATCGGCCCATCCCCATCAGACCCGATGCCGACCGGCTCGAAGCGTGGCGCGCCTTCCTCCGTGCCCACGCGGTCCTGACCGAGGTCCTCGACCGCGAGCTGCAGGCCGAGTGCAAGCTGCCGCTGGCCTGGTACGACGTGCTCCTCAACCTGTCGGAGGCGGACGGGGAGCTACGCATGCGCGACCTGGCCGAGCGGGTGCTGCTCAGCCGGAGCGGACTCAGCAGGTTGGTCGACCGCATGGCGGCCAAGGGATTGGTGCGTCGGCGCCAGGATCCCGACGACCGCCGGGGCACGCGCGCCTGCCTGACCGACGAGGGCATGACGAACCTGCGCAACGCGGCACCGGTGCACCTGCGCGGCGTCGAGGAGCACTTCGCCTCCCACCTGCGGGACGACGAGGTGGCGGTGGTGGCCGCCGCCCTCACACGCGTGGCTAGTGGGCGACCCAAGCGTCGGGATCGGCGTTGAGGCGCTCGATCACGCGCGGCAGCTTGCCCGACGCCACGTCGGCCAGCGTGACCTTCTCGAGCACCGACCGCAGGCTGGCCCGCACCGCGATCCAAACCTCTTGGAGGTGCTCGGCCGCTCCTTCGTAGGACGTGGTCTCCGGACGCAGGCCCCGCACATGGGCGAGCGGGCCGTCGACAGCCCGGATGACGTCCGCGATGGTGACCTCGTTGGGCTTGAGCGCCAACCAGTAGCCGCCCACCGCGCCCCGCTGGCTGGCGACGATGCCCGCGTTGCGCAGCTCGAGGAGGATGTTCTCCAGGAACTTGAGCGGGATGTCCTGCGACGAGGCCAGCGTCTGCCCCTTCACGGGCTTGCCCGTCTCGTCAGTGGCCAAGAGGAGGAGGGCGCGCATGGCGTAATCCGCCTTGGCCGAGATGTTCACCCGGCAATTGTGGCCGACAGGATCGACGACGGCGGTCATCGACGCGTCACCCAGCCGTGTCGAGCAGGCCCCATCGCCGCCGGATGGCCGCGTCGGCTTGCCCGAAGAGGCTGTCGGCGATCACTCCCAGAATGAAGATGACGATCATCCACGAGTACAGGCTCGGCGCGTCGTTGAACTCCCGCGCGAACTGGAGCTTGGTGCCGATCGAAGGGTGGCCGGCCACGATGACGAGGAGCTCACCGGCCAGCAACGAACGCCACGCGAATGCCCAGCCCTGCTTGAGCCCATGCACGTAGGTGGGCAGCGATGCGGGCAGGATCACGTGCCGGTACAGACCGAGCCGGCCCGCCCCGAGCATCTTGCCGCTCCGAAGCAGCAAGGGCGGGACATGGTCGATCCCGCTGATGAGCCCATTGGCGATCGACGGCGCTGCGCCGAGGATGACGACGAACATGATCGCCTTCTCGTTGAGCGTGAAGAGCAGGATGGCGAGCGGGAACCACGCGATGGACGGCATGGTCTGCAGGCCGGTGATCATCGAGCCGACGGCCCGGCGCAGCACGCTCACGCGCGACACCACCGCGCCGATGACCGAGCCGATCAGGACCGCGAGCCCGTAACCAAGGGCGGCCCGCTGCAACGTGCGGGCGATGGAGTCGTAGAAGGCACTCGTCTTGGCTTCGGTGAAGAAGTTCTTCAGCACGGTCGGCGGGCTGGGCAACACGTACTCGGGCTTCCACCCCGCCCACACGAGCGCTTGCCACACGAAGAAGAAGAGACTGACGGCGGCGAGCTTCGGCCAGAGCGCCGACAACGCACGGGCGAGGCGGCCGGGTTCTCCATCTGCGAAGAGCTCGAGGGCGTCGAGCCCGGCAACCTCGGCTTCCAGGCGTTCGGCTGTGCTGGCCACGTTGCCCCTAACGGCCATGGCGAGCGACCTCCTCGCGCAGGCGGTCGGTGATGCGGCCGGCCAGGCTCGACACGGGCGGCGAGTCGATGCGCCGGGGTCGGGGGATGTCGACCGCGAACTCGTCGGCCACCCGTCCGGGGCGGCTCGTGAGCAGGACGGTGCGGTCGCTCAGGCGAGCGGCCTCGCGCACGTTGTGGGTCACGAAGAGCACGCTGAGCTTGCGCTCGCCCCAGATGCGCTCGAGCTCGTCGTGCAGGATGTCCCGCGTCATGGCGTCCAGCGCGCCGAAGGGCTCGTCCATCAGGAGGACGTCGGCCTGCTGCGCCAACGCCCGGGCCAGCGCAACCCGCTGGCGCATGCCGCCGGACAGCTCGTGGGGCCGGTGCCGGTAGAAGTCACTGAGGTGCACGAGATCGAGCAGCTGCATGGCCTCGCCCCTGCGTTCCTTCTTGGCCACGCCGCGGAGGCGCAGGGCCAGCTCCACATTTGCGCCGACCGTCAGCCACGGGAAGAGGGCCGCCTCCTGGAACAGCAGGGCCGTGCGCTCCCCCGCCACGGTCACCGTGCCCGCCGTGGGCCGGTCGAGGCCGGCGATGAGGTTGAGCAGCGTCGTCTTCCCACAGCCGGAGGCACCTACGAGGCAGACGAACTCGCCCGTCTTGACGTCGAGGGAGATCTTGTCCAAGGCGAGGACGGCGTGCTCGCCGCGCCCGAACACCTTGGATACGCCCTGCACCGAGACGGCGGTGGTCGCCTCCTTGCGGGTATCGAGCATGGTCACGTGCCGCCCCTCCCATAGTCCACAATCTCAACTGGGTTAGTGGAGATTACGCCAAGGGAGGGGCGGCCGCAACCGACCCCGCTTCTCGAGGCCTACAGGCCCTTGACCGCGGTCTCGCTCTTGGCCTTCAGGACCTGGTTCAGCAGCGACAGGTCGTAGATGCCGGTGAGGTCCGGCTTCTGCAGCAGCCCGACGGCCACCGCGTGGTCGGCCGAGGTCTTCAGTGACGACGCGATCGGGTCGTCAGTGAAGGTGAGGTTCTTGAAGGCAGATGCGATGACGGCGTCGGCCAGCTTCTTCTGGGTGATCTTGGCGATCCCCTCGTTGACCACCGTCTGGGCGGCGACGGCGTTCGCCTGCAGGTAGTCGTTGGCCGCGACCTGGCCCTCCAGCAGGCGCTTCACCGTCTGCGGGTGGTCCTTCAGGAACTGGGTGCGCACGATCAAGTGCGTCGTGACGAACTTGCCCTCCGGCCAGAGCGTCTTCTCGTCCACCAGCACCTTGCCGCCGCCGTCCTGCACCAGCCGGCTCACCCAGGGCTCGGGAACCCAGGCACCGTCGATCTGGCCCGCCTTGAAGGAGTCGAGGGTGAGGCTGTTCTCCTGCGGGGCGATCGAGACGTCACCGCCGCCCTGGGCGTCGGTGTTCAGCCCCTGCGTCTTGAGCCACGAGCGCAGGGCCACGTCCTGGGTGTTGCCGAGCTGGGGCGACGCGATCTTCTTGCCCTTGAGCTGTGCCGGAGTGGTGATGGACGGCTTCACCACCAGTGCGGCCCCGCCGGATGTCGCGCCGGAGATGATCTTGATGCCGCCCTTCGACTTGACGAAGGCGTTGATGGCCGGGTTGGGACCGATGTAGGTCGCGTCGATGGCGCCGGACAGCAGCGCCTCGGTGGCCTCGGGGCCGGCGTTGAACGTCTTGGTCTCGAGCGTGTCGGTGCCGAGCGCCTTGGCGAACAGGCCCTTCTCCACCCCGACGATGGCGGTGGCATGGGTCACGTTGGGGAAGTAGCCGAGCCGGACCGTGACGGGCGCAGCCGCCGTCGTGGTGGCCGTCCCCCCGGACGCGGATGTGGCCTTCTTGTCGTTGCCGCAGGCGCCTGCCACCACGAGGGCAGCAAGGGCGAGCACGGCCAACAGGCGGCGATGCATGGAAGCCCCTTATCTGGATATTGTCGATGGAATTAGTCGACAATGTAGAACAGCGAGCCGACCGACTGTCAACTACGCGCCCCGGAAGGACTGGAGGGTGGCCGTGTAGTGGGCCTCGTAGGAGAAGTTGAAGCCGAGCACCTTGCGGGACCCGACGAAGTCCTCGGACCACTTGACCCAGAGCTTGCGGGCCGGGTCATACCAGTAGCGGCGGTTGCGGGTGACCTGGTCGTTGCTGCCGGGACGGGATTGGCGATCCAGGGTCACGACCCACGTGGGTGTGGCGACGCCGGCGACCACGACGGTCTCCTGGCCGATGACCTTCGCCGTCCAGTCCTCGGTGCGGGTGGTCGTCCCCGACGAATCCTTGGCCGCACTGGCCCCCGCCCGGCTCACGCCGGCGGTGAGGGGCAACGGCACCTGGATCATGACTGGGTCGTAGTCGGCCTCGCTCGTCTGCGTCGTCGAGCCGAAGGTCACGGAGCCGCCCTCGAACGTGAAGGCCACCGCGTTGGGCCGCCACGCGACGATCTCCCGCTCCTCGTGCTGGTCGGAGAAGACCAGGTCGAGCACGAGCTCGTCGGCAGCCACGCCGTCGGCCTTGTGTGCCGTCATGGTCATGGTCGGCGGGAAGCTCCGGGAGCCGAAGCCGGGCGCGCTCTCGTTGCCACTGACCGCGTACGTGTATGCCCCAGTGGCAGGGAGGGGCGACGCCGCAGCGGGGGAGGCTGACGCGGGCGCGGAAGCGCTCGTCGGGGCCGTGCCCGCCCTGCTGCTCGTGGCCGCGTGCGAAGCGACGGCCGGGCCCGCGCCGGTGGTCACGGCGGAGGGCGGGACAGCGGCGCTCGACGACGTCGGGTCCGGCAACGCGCCATAGGGCACGGGCCGGTTGGCAGGCAGCTTGGACGACGACACGAACTGGCCGCCCCGACGGAACGACGGTGCCCGATCGGCGCGGGCGACCTGGAACAGCGCGAGCACGTCGAGCAGGGCGAGCACCGCCACGAGGGGCGCCAGCCGATGGCGCCACCGTCCGCCCCGGAGCAGAAGAACGCTTGACATGACGAGTCACCGTAGTGAACTATTCGCCCATTCTCAAGTAAACCCATAGGAAAGCTGGGAATTAGGAACATGACATCACTCCCCCGATTGACCAACCGACGAACGGCGCTCCTGCTGGTGCCACTGCTGGTCGCCGGACTGCTGCTGATCCCGCGGGGCGGTGGCGCCCGCGCCGACATCACCAAGGTGGTGTCGTCGGTGAACGCGTCCGACGGCAGCACGTACTCGATCACCAACCACCTGGTCGGCCTGAACGCCTCGGGCCCGTCCACGGCGGTCGCGTCGAGCGCACAGCCGTCCGGCGAGTATCTCGTCGTGTGGGCCGGCGACCAGAACATCGGCGACGCCAGCGCCGGCTCGCTCGTGCAACGGGCGCAGCGTCCTGAGGTCAACCCCGAGAAGCTGAAGAACATCCAGATACCCGACGACGCGCCAGGCAATGACTTCCTCGCCGTCATCGACGCCGACAAGACGTCGCCCAACTACGGCAAGGTCGTCAACACGGTGACGGTCGGCCCGCTCGTGGAGAACGAACCCCACCACGTGCAATACATCTGGCACAAGGGCAACAAGGTCTACGCCGGTGGTCTGTTCTCCGACGCCACGTACGTCTTCGACGTCGGCAACCTCCCCCAGGTCAGCCTCTCGGGCGTGAACCTGCCCACCGACACACCGTGCGGATCAGTGCCCGACGCCTACTGGGTGCTGCACGACGGGACGGCGTACGGCACCTACATGGGCGGTCCCGATCTGCCTGGGCCGTGCCTGTACACGAACGGCGAGACGCGCATCGGCAACGGCTTCGCGGGCACGCCGGGCTCGCTGGTGCACCTCGACCAGAACGGCAAGACGCTGTCGGAGGTACCCGCGGCGCTGCCGACGGCCGAGGACCCGACACGGTGCCCCGGCCTGCCCACCACCGTCGCCAGCTGCGCCAACCCGCACGGCATCCAGGTGCGTGAGGACCTCGGGCGCATGATCACCACCGATTACGCGGAGCCCAAGAACGTCCCCATCGATCCCATCAAGCCAGCCGACAGCAACCTGTTCCGCGACACGGTGCGGATCTGGGACATCACCGACGAGAACAACCCCAAGGTGACTGCGGTGTCGGTCATGCCCGACGGGCCCCGCCACGAGCGCAACCCGGGTCATGAGGAGCCGCGCGGGATCATGGAGGGCACCGTCACCAACCTGCCCAACCACAAGGGCGCCTTCTCCGAGTCCATGTGCGGCGGCGTCATCTACTACACGCCGGACATCACGGTCGCGAACCCGACGTGGACCGAGGTGTTCGACGACACGGCGGCCAGCAAGGTGCTCAACCCGCACATCACGGAGGGCGCAGGATGTGACGGCGGTGGCTGGTTGCAGACCAGCCTCGACGACCGCTACCTGTACCACGCGGTCATCGGTCGCAACGAGGGCTCCCTCGATGCGTCCGACCCGGGCGTGCCCAAGATGGTGTACACGCTCGACGTGCAGAAGCTCATCGCGGCCTCAGCGCCCGCGTGCAACATCGACACGATCAAGGAGGTCTTCGACGGTGGCGCCGAGGGCGACTGCCCGACCGTGTCCGGCGTTCTCGAGCTGCCCGACGGCACGTCGGGCGGACCGCACTGGGGCGCCCTCGACAACTTCAAGCCGCTGGGTGACGGCACGTGGGGCGAGACGACGGACGTGAAGCGCATCGCCGTCTCCAACTACTTCGTCGCCCGCTCGGCGGTGGACGGCAACCACAAGGTGTGCATGGTCAGCGTCGGCACCAAGGGTGAGCTCACCCTCGACACCTCGTTCCGTGACGAGGACCACGGCACTCCCTGCGTCGACTTCAACCGCACCGACTGGCCCCACGGCAAGACCGGCGCGGCCAAGCCCCACTCGGAGCTGTTCATCGTCCCCAACGCCAAGCTGCGGTGAGGCGGCTGGCGGCGGGCGCCGCCCTGGTGCCCGTCGCCCTGATGCTCATGGCGACACCGGCCTGGGGCCCCGACCACACCGGCGTGGGCCCAGCCGGTCCGGCGATCGCGTGGCGCGGGGCGACGGCCGCGCTCGTCCTCGCCCTCGCCGGCGCGGTGCTGGCAGGTCCCGTCCTCGACTCTCGAGGAAACAGGCCACGGATCGCGTGGGCTCTTTCCTCGAGAGGTGCCGCAGTCGTGGTGCTGGGCGAGTTGGCGCGGCGGACGACCTCGTCAGGAGTGGGCCTGGTGGTGATGTGGCTCCATCTGGTGGCCGCCGCCGTCTGGCTGGGCGGGCTGCTCTGGCTCGTCGCTCGGTACCGGCGGGGCGGGCCCGGGCTGTGGCTCGCCGTGCGGCGCTTCAGTCCGTGGGCGATCGCGGCCACGGTGGTGGTCGTCGCGACTGGCGTCGCCAACGTCGACCGCCATGTCGGGCCCGTCGGCCCGGCGTTGGGGACGACGTACGGCCGCGTCCTCATCGCCAAGCTCACGCTCGTGGTCGTCGCCGTCGCCGTGGCGGTCGTCGTGCGCGGCTCCCTGCGCAGCCGGTGGGTGCGCACCGAGTCGGGCGTCCTCGTGGCGGTCGCCGCGCTGGCCGGCACCCTCGGCGCCCTCCCCCTCGCGTCGGCGGCCGTCCTCCCCGCTGCGGTCTCGTTCGGCCCCGCGACGGCGGCGAGCGTCGGCCAGCTGCTCGGGACGCATCTGGTCCGCAGCGGACATCGCGTGGTGACGGTGGTGGGCGACGGTTCGCCACGTGCGCTCGCCATGGAGCGCGCGCTCGTCGGCACGGGAATGACGACCGGACCCGACGGCGACGCGGTGGTCCTCACCGGCACGCGCACCCAGGCCGCGGCGGCGATCGCCTCCATGCGCTCCCCCACCGTGCCCTTGGTGTTGGCACCCTGGTTGCTCGATCCGCAGGTCCTGGAACCGGCCATCCGCGACCCGAACAGCGGGCAAGTGGTCGTCGCCCTTCCCTTCGACCCGGCGGCGGCGTCGACCCGCTCCTACCTGGCCGCGGCCGCGGGTGCGGACCGCGTGCCGACGGCCGAAGGGCTGCTCGGATGGCTGCGCGCCGCCGGACCATCGGCGCGCGCCGACGCCCGGATGACGTCCGCGTCGCTGCAGCTCTTCACGCCCGCCCGGCTCGGTGTGCTGCCCGCGTTCCTCGAGCACGAGCACGACCACGGCGACGGCTGGTTCGCCCAGGGCGGCCTGGCGCCGGTCAGCGCCGTGCTGCGCTGAGGCGCTCCACCCTGCAGCCCGCGGCCTCTGCTCGCTCCCAGTCGTCGTCCACCAGGACGACGGTGCGTCCGGCGCGCGCCATCAGCGACGCGGCGATGGCCGCGCGGAAGCCCGACGCGCAGTGCACCCAGACCTCACCAACGGGCACCTGGGCCTCGCGACCAGGCAGGTCGGCCAGATGGATGTGGATCGAGCCGGGCAGCCGTCCTGCTGCCACCTCGTCGCGTCGACGGACGTCGAGCACGATGGCGTCGGGCTCGGTGGCCAGATCGGCGAATCCCGCCACGCGGTACGAGCCGGCGGCGTGCCACACGGACGTCGAACCCACCGCGACCGTCGCCACGTGGTCGACACCGATGCGGCTGAGCGCGAGGCGGGCACGGTCGATGTCCGCAGGGGTGTCGGCGACGAGACTGAGCGGCGCGCCCCAGGGCATGACCCATCCGAGGTAGGTGGCGAAAGGGTTGATCAGCTCGACGTTCACCGTCCCGGGGAGGTGACGGTGGGCGAACACCCTTCGATGGCGGACGTCGACGACCCACTCGCCCGCGTCGCACCGGCGGGCCAGCTCGGACGCACCGGCCACCGGTACCGGGGCCCACTCGAGCGGCGGCGGTCCTGCGCGATTGAGGGGCGCCATGTGGGCGTAGTACGACGGGAACGCCGTGTACCCGGCCAACAGCTCGGTGACGAAGCATTCTTCGTCATCCGTGCGCAGGGCCGGGTTCTCGCGCCGCTGCCGCGCCGCCGTCGAGGCGCTCGACGTCGCGGCCGTGGCCGCGCAGAAGCTGCCGAAGCCGTGGGTGGGATGCACATCGGCACCATCGGGAAGGAGCGCGGCGAGACGACGCACCGAGCGGTACTGCTGGTGGGCGAGGGGCCTGGTGTCGCGAGGGCCCACGAGGTCGGTGCGACCCACCGCGCCGAAGAGCATCGAGCCCCCGGTGAAGGCGGCCGCCACGTCACCCTCGCCGTCCGCCACCAGATACGACAGGTGCCCCGGCGTGTGGCCCGGGGTGGCGACGACGCGCACCCGCATGGCGCCGGTGACGAGCAGATCCCCGTCGCTCACCGGAGTGTGGTCGAAGGCGAGTTGCTCGGACGCGCCGACCACGTATGTCGCGCGAGTGCGTCGCGCCAGCTCGAGCCCCCCGCTCACGTAGTCGTTGTGGATGTGCGTCTCGAGGACGTGGGTGATGCGCGCGCCGCGGCTGGCGGCGGCGTCGAGCACCCGGTCGATGTCGCGCTGCGGGTCGATGACGATCGCCACGCCGTCGTCGCTGACGATGTAGCTGCGATCGCCGAGCTCGGGCGTCTCGACCACGTCGACATGCATCACACGAGCTCCGTTCGCGGCGCGGCGTCTGACAGGCGCTCGGCCAACGCCGCGGCCTGCACCCTGATCTCCGGTACGGCGGTGGTCTCCCAGCGGCGTCCCCGGCAGAGGGGCCCCAACGTGAACAGACGGTGCGACGGCCGGCCTTGCGCGTCGACCAACGCACCGTCGGCGGCCACGTCGAAGCCCAAGCGGTGCGGCCCTGGGCGCGCCACCCCGGTGCGCAGCAGTCCGGTGACGAGGCGATCGCGGCGCCTGGTGACGTCGCACGACGACCCGGTGCAGTTCACGACCCGCCCCGCCCGGCGCAGGACGTCGCTGCTCACCCCACCGGCGGACACCGTGAGCCGCCCCGTCGACACCAGCATGTGCACACGCGCGGCCACGCTGGGCGCCATGCGGTGCCGATGCACTTCCCACGGACGAGCCAGGTGATGGAGGAAGCGGCGCTGATCGGCGACGCTCAGGCAACCCCACACCCGACTCGTCACTGGGCGCATCGAGTCCACGACCTCGCGCCAGTCGCCGGTGGCGTCGAGCTGCTCGCGGAACCGACGCAGCAGCCGGCCCAGGGTCAGCGGACCCGACGGCAGGGGGAACGGGTCGACCGGTCGCTCGCGCCAGCCCGGCCGATGGGCGCGCGGCAGCAGGCCGTGCCGGGAGACGGCATCGATGGGACCGCGGTGCCCGCGCTCGACGAGCGCCAGGGCCACGTCGACCGCGGTGAGGCCGCTGCCGATCAGCACCACGGGCGCGTCGCGCGGGTACCCCTCGAGTGCTCCCGGCCGCCACGGATCGGGCACGTAGCACGGGCTCGCCGTCAGCCCCGGAGGCAGTCCGGCCGGGGGCACGGGCGGGAAGTTCCCGAGCGCCAGCACCGCGGCGTGGGCGCCCAGGGCTCGGCCGTCGCCGAGCTCGATGACGACGCCACATCGACCGGGTACGGCGCCAACCGCGTGCGCCGGCACCCGTTCCACAGCCGGGCCCGCCTCGTCGAGCGCGGTCTCGAGGTAGCTCGCGTACCGGTGACGGGCCACGTACTCCCCAGGCCCGCACCGCGCCCAGCGGGCGAAGTGCCAGGGGTCGTCCGGATAGGCGCTCATGCCCGCGGCCGGGACGTTCAGCACGTGCACGTCGTCGGTGGTGCCGTAGGCGACACCGACGCCGAACCGGCGGCTCCCTTCGATCAGCAGGACCCGGTCGACGGCGCGAGCGAGGTGGACAGCGGCAAGGGTGCCGCTCGCGCCCGCACCGATCACGGCGACGGTCGTACCGGGACCTGGGGCGCGACCTCTCATTCTTCACTTTGTCTAGTGGAAATGTGCGCAATGGTCAACGACGTCCCCATCGCCCTAACGTGGCCGATGTGAGGTACGCCCTCCCCCGGCGCGTGGTGGTGCTGGCCACGGCCGTCGCTGGTGTGGTCGTCGGACACGCGGCCGCCTACGCCGTCGCGTTCCCGAGCGGCGCGGCCCGCGCTCGCGAGCTGCACGCCACCGGCCACGGGTACTGGGGAGGGGCGGTGCTCGGGGGCGTCTGCGCCGCCGTGCTGGCGCTGGCTGCCGGCGCGTGGCGGGCCAGCCGGCGCACCGACGTGGGCGTGCGGTTCCTGCCACTGGCCGCGGGCCAGCTGGCCCTGTTCGCGGCGGCCGAAACAGCCGAGCGCGTGGCCGCGGGTGTGTCGCTCCCCGCGTTGCTCCACGCGCCTGAGTTCGCCATCGGGATCGTGCTGCAGATCGTCGTGGCGGCGGTCGCCGTCGCCGCGCTCCGCCGTTGGGGCCGACTGGTGGCTGCCGTCACCGCCGCTCCTTCCGCCCGCTCGACCGATCCCGCCGGACTCCCCGTCGCCGATGGAACGCAGGTGTCCGTCGTGGCCGCGCCCCGCTCCTCGGTCCGGACGCGCGGACCACCCCGCCTCGCGGCTGCCTGACAACCCATCGTCCGAGCAACCAGCGAGGTGCCATGTCCGCCGTGCGGCGGGGCGTGGTCGCGGTGCTGGTGGCGCTGGGCGTGCTGGTCGCCGCCGCGGTCCCCGCGTCGGCCCATGCCGTCCTGCTCCGCACCGAGCCCTCCCCGCAGTCCACCGTCCCCCGAGCGCCCGGCTCCGTCCGGCTCGAGTTCTCCGAGCCGGTCGAGACGGCGTTCGGTGCCGTCCGCGTCTATGACGTCGACGGCCACCGCGTCGACCGCGGCAAGGTCGCGCGCGCGCCCGGGCAAGGAGTCGTCGAGGTACCTGTCGGCTCGCTGAAGGACGGCACCTACACGGTGACGTGGCGGGTGGTGTCGGCGGACGGTCACCAGGTGCACGGCGGCTTCGTCTTCTACGTCGGCGCTCCGTCCACCATCTCGCCCGTCGCCATCGCCGGCGACGCGGGTGCGGGACGGACCATCGGTTGGGGCTTCGGCGTGGTGCGGTTCGTGTGGTTCAGCGCCCTCATCGCGTTGATCGGCCTGGCGGTCGCGCGCCGCATGGTCTGGACGCCGGCGTTGCGCGCCGCGGGACTGGCCGACAGCCCCGTGGCCGACGGCTTCCGCACCCGGTTCGGACGGACCCTCCCGCTGGCGTGGCTCGTGCTCGTGATCGCGGGCGCAGTCGGGATCGTGTTCCAGGCTGCGTCGGCGTCGGGTCTCTCATTGCAGGACGCCGCGTCCCCGACCGTCATCGGGGACGTGCTCGCGACGACGTACGGACGGGCGTGGTCGGCCCAGATGGTGCTGGCCGTGCTCGCCGTCCTGCCCGTGCTCGCGCTGTCGCGGACGCGGCCGCTGCTGCCCGGCCGCCCCGCCAGGTGGTTGGGCGTCCTCGGCGTGCTGGTGATTGGCCTGAGCGTGACCGCGGCCGTGTCGGGCCACGCCCGCACCGATCCGCATCCCGTGCTCGCCGAGGCCAGCATCGCGGTCCACCTGCTCTCGGTCGGTTGCTGGGTCGGTGGGCTGGCCGCACTCGTGCTCCTCGGCGGCCTCGGGTGGCGCACCGTGCCGCCCGAACGTCGCAGCGGGTTGGTGCGCGAGCTCGTCCCCCGCTTCAGCCGTGTGGCCATGGTCGCGGTCGTAGTCGTGATCGCGTCCGGCACGCTGAACGCCATCACGGCCATGGCCGGTGTCTCCGACCTTTGGAGGACCGAGTACGGAAAGGTCGTCAGCGCCAAGGTCGTCCTCCTGGTGCTGGCGCTCGTGTTGGCCGCCCGCCATCTCCGGGTCACGCCCCGGCACCTGGCGGGGGACGACGATGTCCGCGCGGTGCGGTCCTTTGCCCGCACGAGCGCGCTCGAGCTCGTCCTGCTCGCGGTCGCGGTGGCACTCGCCTCTGCGCTCGTCGCGCTGGTCCCGGGGCGCTCGCTCGCCCTCGCCGAGAAGGGCGCCGTCTCGGTGGAACGAGGCATCGGGGCCGACACCGTCCAGCTGTTCATCGACCCGACCGCGGTCGGGGCGAACCAGGTGCACGTCACGTTCGTCAACCCGTCCGGGCTGGCCGCGGCGGAAGTCACCAACGTCACCGTCGCGGTGACGCCGCCCGTAGGTTCGGCCCGTGCGGTCGCCATGCGACTCATTGCGCCCGGCCACTTCGCGGGCGACACCACGTTTTCCCGACCCGGCAAATACCGTCTCTCGGTCAGCACGACCGTGGCCGGCAAACGGGTCTCGACCACCTTCACCTTCACCATCTCGAGGAGAGCCTGACCATGTCCATGAAGAAGACCCTCACCGGTGCGCTGCTCACCGTCGCCCTCGTGCTGGCCGCGTCGCCCGCCTGGGCCCACGAGGAGATCAGTCCGCCGACGGCGCAGACCGGCAAGCCCACGTTCTTCACCCTCTCGGCGGCCAACGAGAAGGCGGTCGCCCTCAACCGCGTGACCATCACCGCACCGACGGGAACGCCGTTCGGCACCTCCACCCACGCGTCGTCGGGATGGAAGGTGGACAGGACCGATACGAGCATCACCTGGACCGGAGGGTCGGTGGCTCCGGACACCTTCGACACGTGGGGCTTCGAGATCGAAGGGGCTGACCAGCCCGGCACGCTGCAGTACAAGGTCACCCTCGGGTTCGCCGACGGCAAGACCGAGAACGTCACCGTTCCCGTGACCGTCGTCGCCGCCGGCACCACCGCGACGACGATCAGCGGTGGGAAGACGACCGCCACGACGACGGCTGCGGTCACCGGCAAGGGCAAGGGCAAGACGTCGAGCAGCAAGCGGGCCAACGTCGCCCTCGGTGTCGGCGGCGCCGCGCTCGTCCTCTCCCTCATCGCGCTCGCGGCCGCCCTCTCGGGACGGCGCCGGAGCGGTGAAGCTCGGGACTGGTGATGATCTTGGCCCACATCCGTTGCACGCCACCCGAGACCGTCACCACCTTCGGGCTCGGGGCGGCCGTCGCCGTCCTCATCGCCCGACCGTGGCGGAAGGCCACCGCGGTGCGGGTGCGACAACGTTGGTTGCTCGCCGGCGTCCTTGCCGTCGCGGTGACGGCGGCGGGCTGCGGCGGGGGCTCGTCGTCGCCCTCGTCGTCCAGCGCCGGGAAGCGACCGACCACGTCGGCACGCATCCAGATCACGTCCCCGACGCCCAACGAGGTCACCGGGCCGGACGTCACCGTGAAGGTCAACCTCATCGGCGGCACGGTGGTCCAGCGCACGACCGGCAAGCTCACGCCGACCGAGGGCCACGTCCACCTCGTCCTCGACGGCAAGCTCGTCTCGATGGCGTACACGACCGAGCAGCAGATTCACGGCGTGGCGCCAGGACCGCACTCGATCGAGGCAGAGTTCGTGGCCGTGGACCATCAGCCCTTCGTCAACCGTCCCAAGGCCGCGGTGCTCTTCGAGGTCAAGGCGCCGTGACCGCCACCGCGACCGCCTCCGTTCGCAGCCCGAACGCCGCCGTGCTCGCGGCGGCGGCGGGCTGCGCGGCCCTCGTGGCCCGACCGCTCTTCCTGCGGTCGACCACCACCGCCGTCGTCCTCTTCACCGCGTTGCTCGCGGTGGGCGCCATGTGGCCCGCCACCCAACCGTTGTGGGCGCGACACCGCGCCAGCAACTGGCGCGGTATCGCGCCCGCATCGGCGGTGGGGCTCGTTGCGTTCGCGCTCGGCCGGCTCATCGGCGGCGGGCACCCGCCCACGCCGTTCGCGGGACGCTTCATCGCGCTGAGCGCCCTGGCCGCAGTGGCCGAGGAGGCATTCTTCCGACGCCTCGTCTACGGCGCGTTGGCGCGCCACGGGCCCGTGGCGGCGGTCGCGGGCTCGACCGTCCTGTTCGCCCTCGCCCACGTGACCGTCTACGGGTGGTGGGTCCTGCCGATCGACCTGGCCGCCGGACTGGTGCTGTCGTGGCAGCGCTGGTCGACCGGTGGTTGGACCGTCCCTGCCATCACCCACGTGCTGGCCAATGTCCTGGTGGTGATCTGACATGCGCCGCATCTCCGGCCTGCTCCCGCTCCTCCTCCTCGCTCCCCTTCTCGCGTCGTGCAGCAGCGGCGGGGACAGGACGGTGACGGTCGGAGCGGTCTACCCGACCGCCGGCGCCCAAGGGGTCGGTGGCAACGAGGAGCTGCGCGGTGTGCGGCTCGCCGTCGACTGGACCAACCGCCACGGCGGCATCGACGGCAAGCGCGTCGTGCTCCGCGAGGCCGACGCCGACCGCCCCGAAGCAGTGCCCGACGCCCTCGCCGCCCTCCACGCCAAGGGCGTGAACGTGGTGATCGGCAGTCATGGCAGCGCCACGTCCGCGGTGGCGGCGCGCGAGGCGCAGCGGCGAAAGATGTCGTTCTGGGAGACGGGTGCGGTTGGCGAGGTCGACGCTCCCGGCGCGGGCGGCCAGACGTTCTTCCGCCTCGCGCCGATGGGCGCCAGCCTGGGCCGGCACGCCATCGCCTTCGTGCGCGACGCGCTGGCGCCAAAGCTCCCGGCCCACGGTCAGCTGCGGTACGCCGTCACCTACATCGACGATTCCTACGGCCGCGCCGTCGGCAAGGGCGCCGAGGCCGAGATCGCCGAGAGCGGGCAGACGTTCGCGGGCGCCTTCCCGTACGACCCGCAGACGAAGGACTTCGCACCCTTGGCGACCCAGCTGGCGGGAGCCGAGCCCGACGTGCTCTTCGCGGTGTCCTACCTCGAGGACGGCGTGGCCCTGCGGCGCGCCACCCTCCATCTCCCGTTGCTGGCCGCCATCGGCACGAGCTCGAGCTTCTGTCATCCCGCCTTCGGGGACGCGCTCGGCGACGAGGCGGTCGGGCTGTTCGCGTCGGACAAGCCCGACGCGGCCCACGTCAACCAGGCTGGTCTCCGGCCGGAGGGACGCCAGGCCCTCGCCTGGGCCAACCGGGCCTACACGGCGCGCTTCGAACAGGCGATGAGCTCGCACGCGCTGTCGGGCTTCTCGAGCGCGGTGGCGCTGCTCATGCACGTGGCGCCGGCCGCCCGCACCCTGACCACCACCGCGTTGGCCCGCGCCGCCACCACCGTCAAACTGCCCGAGGGCACGCTGGCCAACGGAGCCGGGCTCGACCTTGCGCCCACCGGTGCGGTCGATGCCGGCGCCAACCGACGGGCGGCCGGCGTGATCTGGGAATGGGTCGCCCCCCGCACGCGCGCCGTCGTGTGGCCGCGGTCGCTGGCCACCCACGACGTGGTCGCTCTGCCGGTGCAGCGGTGACGGCGACTCGCGCACGCGTCGCGGTCGGCGTGGTCGTCGTCTATGTCGCGGTCGCGGCTGCGACCGTTCGCTTCACCGACCACCACGTCAGACCGTTGTTCGAGAGCATCGGTCCCGCCCCCGCGTACCAGTGGGTGGATCCGCCCAGTCAGTTCGCGGCCGGGAACGTGAAGCCGCACGCCGTGACGCGTGCGCTCCCACTCAACGCGGCTGGCTCCGGCCTCACGTCCGTGCAGAGCAGCGACAGCCAGGTGGTCGTCAACCTCCCGGACGGCGCGGTGCCGCCGAAGCCCGGCGACAGCGCCCTCGAGCTCGGCTTCACTCCTCTCGCGCCGAAGCAGGTCGCGGCTCCGCCCGGAGGACTCCGTGCCGACGGGAACGTGTACCGGGTCACCCTCGACTACAAGCCGTCGGGCCAGACCATCACGACCGTCGCCAAGCCCGGCAATCTGGTGATGGCCGTGCCCGATCCGGGCGTCGCCATCCTGTATTCGATCGACGGCAAGCGGTGGACCAAGCTGACGACCCAGCCCGTCGGCGGCCCGACCACCCTCGGAACCCGGTTCGACCGCGCCGGGTACTACATGGGCGCGGCCAACCCGACGGTCACGAAGAAGAAGAGCAACACCGGGGCGGTCGTCGCCGTCGTCGCCATCGTCGTGGTGCTGGCGCTGCTGCTCGGACTCGGGCCCGTGCTCGTGCGCCGGCTGCGGAGGCCCAAGACGCGGAGCGAGCAGCGCCGGCAGCAGCGCCGTCGATGAGAGGGAGGCTGGCCGGCGCGGGCGTCATCCTGCTCGTCGCGGCGGCAGCGATGGTGGGCACGGCGCCGGCCGCGTCGGCCCACACGCTCTCGGGGGTGACCGCCACCGACTACCGCAGCCAGGTCCTCACCATCTCGCCCGCCGACCCCGACCTGACGTTCCGACTGCTCGACCTCGGACGACGGGTGGAGCTCACCAACCGCGGCGACACCGACGTCATCGTGCTCGGGTACGAAACCGAGCCGTACCTGCGGATCGGACCCCGCGGCACGTTCGAGAACCGGCGGTCACCCACCCTCTACAAGAACCGCGTCACCACCAACGGCGCGACGGCATCGGTCCCGGCGACGGCTGACGGCAGCGCCCGGCCGGAATGGCACAAGACCTCGTCCGGTCGAACCGTGCGCTGGCGGGACCACCGCACGCGCTGGGAGGGAGCCGACCCGCCTGCGGTCAAGGGCGCACCGGGTCGGACCCACGTGGTTGCGTCGCCCTGGACCATCACCCTCCAGCGGGGGGCGTCCACCGTCGCCATCACCGGGCGCATCGTCTACGAGCCGCCGCCACCGGTGCTGCCGTGGGCCGTCGCGGGCGTGGTGCTGCTCGCCCTCACCGCCGCGGCCGGCGCGGCCAAGCGTTGGGGACCACTGCTGAGCGCCGCCCTCGCCGTGCTGATCGCGATCGACGTCGTGCAGAGCTTCGCCAGCGGCGCCGTGTCGGGCGACCGCGTGCTGGTGCTCGTCCTCAAGGTGCTGCTGGGTGGGGTGTTCTCGACGGTGGCCTGGGTGGTGGGAGCCATCGCGATAGGGCCCCTGCAGCGATCGCGCGAAGGCGCGCTCGTCGGCGCGGGGGTGGCCGGCCTGTTCATCGCGCTGTTCAGCGGGCTGTCCGACCTCGGCACGCTGGCCAGCTCGCAGGTGCCATCCACCCTGCCGCCGTGGGCGGCGCGCAGTGGCGTGACGGTCGCGCTCGGTATCGGCCTCGGTCTGGTGGCGGCCGTCTTCGTGGTGATCCGCACCAACCCCGACGTGTCGTTGGTGCCGCCCGCCGCGGCGACCGGAGCACCGCGGTCGCACCCATGACGGAATCATCGCGGCCCGTCACCGGTTGACCCCTCCATGACGGACCAGCTGCGAGTCGAGCCGACGGCCAAGCGCCTCCGCGCCTATCTGGGCGGTGAAGTGGTGGTCGACACGACCCACGCGCTGCTGGTGTGGGAGAAGCCCTACTACCCCACCTACTTCGTGCCGGTGGACGCCGTCCGCGCCGACGTGGTGGCCAAGGGTCGCCAGCACGACGTTGTGCCGGACCACGTGACGTTCGCATGGGATGTCATGGACAGCTGGTTCGAGGAGGACGAGGAGGTCTTCGTCCACGCGCGCGACCCGTACAAGCGCATCGACGCCCTTCGCAGCTCGCGGCATGTCCGCGTCGAGATCGACGGCGTGGTGTTCGCCGAGTCCCACCACCCCACCATCCTCTTCGAGACGAGTCTGCCGCCCCGCTACTACCTGCCCAAGGTCGACGTCCGCATGGACCTGCTCGAGCCAACCGACACCGTGACCAGCTGTCCGTACAAGGGCGACGCCCGCTACTGGTCGGCGCGCGTCGGGGACGGCGTGGTGCCCGACATCGTGTGGTCCTACCCGACGCCGTTCCCCGAGAGCCAGCCCATCATGGGGATGGTCTGCTTCTACAGCGAGAAGGTCGACGTGTTCGTCGACGGCGAGCGGTTGTAGGGCAGGTCGCCCGGGTACGCATGCCCTGTGGCGGGCGAGCAGGCGACACGCGGGCTGGTGAACGGCCGCTACGCGCTTCGAGCCGTCATCGGACGGGGCGGCGTGGGCCAGGTGTGGGAGGCGGAGGACACGGTCCTCGGCCGGGCCGCCGCCATCAAGGAGGTTGCGCTCCCCGACCGCCTGAACGACGACGAACGCGAGGCGGTACGCGCCCGCGTCATGCGCGAGGCACGCGCCGCGGCCCGCCTGAACCATCCCCGTGTGGTCACGGTCTATGACGTCGTCGAGGACGACAACCGCCTCTGGCTGGTGATGGAGCTGGTCAACGGCGAGACGCTGGCGGAGCGGGTCCGTCGCGCCGGCCCGCTGACGCCGCACGAAGGGGCCGCCGTCGGGCTGCAGGTGCTCGACGCCCTCGAACACGCCCATCGCCAGGGCGTGGTGCACCGCGACGTCAAGCCCTCGAACGTGCTCGTGCTCCCGGACGGCTCGGTCAAGCTCAGCGACTTCGGGATCGCGTCGCTGACCGATGACCCTCGCATCACCTCGACCGGCATGGTGCTCGGCTCGCCGTCGTACATGGCCCCCGAGCAGGCCACCGATGGCGAGAGTGGACCCGCCACCGACATGTGGGGCCTCGGCGCCACGATCTACTACGCGGTCGAGGGCGTGGGCCCGTTCGACCGTGGCGAGCCGCTGCCCACCATGCACGCCGTCGTGCACGAGGACGCGCGGCCGGGAGTGCGGACCGGTGCGCTGGGCGAGCCCATCGCCGCCCTGCTGGCCAAGGACCCCGCAGCGCGGCCGTCCGCGACGCGGACCCGGACGCTGCTCCAGGCGAGCACCGCCGCTCCGGCCGTCGCCGTGGCGCCGGCGCCGACCGTTGACGCGACGAAGGTCGAGGACACGCCACCCGCGGTCCGCATCGCCGCGGCGCGCCCCCGCTGGTTCCTTCCCGCCGTGCTCGTCGGCCTCCTGGTGCTCCTGGTCGGTGCCGCCGTGTTGGCGCGCGCCACCGACCGCGCCGCGACCCCCGCCTCCACCGGTGGATCGACGGCCACCACCGCCGCGCCGGCGACCCAGCAGACGCAGCGCGCTCCGAGCGGCGGCACCAAGACCTACATCGACCCCGCCACCGGCTACCGGCTGGCCTATCCGTCGGGCTGGCAGGTCGTCCGCCCGGGCGGGAATCGCGTCGACTTCCGCAAGCCGGGCTCGTCCACGTACCTCCGCGTGGACTGGATCAAGCCACCCGGCGCCTCACCGGTGGACGCGTGGAAGCAGCAATCGGCGTCGTTCCGGGCCCGGTACGGCGATTACCGAGAGCTGGCCATCGCCTCCGCCACCTACCAGGGTCACCGCGGCGCCCGCTGGGAGTACAGCTACTCGGGCCAGCATGCCGTCAACCTCGGCTTCGTCACCGACACCTACGGGTTCGCCCTCGACTTCCAGACCGCTGAGAGCGAGTGGTCCGCCTCCCAAGGCCTGTGGCGCCAGCTCCAACGAGGGTTCACGCCTCCCGCGAAATGACCAACGAGAACACGTTCTCGTAAAGTCGTCACAGCCCCAAGGAGGCCAGACGTGCACGAGTACGGACAGCTGTTCATCGGCGGCCAATGGGTCGATCCCTCGAGCTCCGAGACGATCGACGTCATCTCCCCGCACACGGAGGAGATCGTGGGCCGGGTGCCCGAGGCCAAGGAGGCCGACGTGGACCGGGCCGTCGAGGTCGCCCGCCGCGCCTTCGACGAGAGCGAGTGGCCGCAGATGGCGCCCGCCGACCGTATGGCCATCGTGCAGAGGTTCGCGGAGATCTACGCGGCCCGGATGATGGACCTGGCCGCGGTCATCACCGAGGAGATGGGCTCGCCCATCTCCTTCTCACAGCTGGCTCAGACACCTGCGCCGTGGATGATGCTCAACACCTTCCTGCAGGTCGGCGCCCAGCTCGATTGGGAAGAGACGCGTCAGGGCGTGCTCGGCAGCCCGGTGATCGTGCGCCGGGAGCCGGTCGGTGTGGTCGCGGCCATCGTGCCGTGGAACGTCCCGCAGTTCGTGACCATGTCGAAGCTGGCGCCCGCGCTGATCGCAGGGTGCACGGTCGTGCTCAAGCCCGCGCCGGAGACACCTCTCGACGCATTCGTCATGGCCGACATGCTCACCGAAGCCGGGATCCCCGAGGGCGTCGTATCCATCGTTCCCGCCGGCCGTGAGGTGGGCGAGCACCTGGTGCGTCACCCCGGCGTCGACAAGGTCGCCTTCACCGGCTCCACCGCTGCTGGGCGCAAGATCGCCGCCATCTGCGGTGAGCAGCTCAAGCGCTGCACCCTCGAGTTGGGCGGCAAGTCGGCCGCCATCATCCTCGACGATGCCGACCTCGGGTCCACCATCGAGGCCCTCAAGTTCGCATCACTCATGAACAACGGCCAGGCGTGTGTGGCCCAGACGCGGATCCTCGCGTCCAGGTCGCGCTACGCCGAGGTGGTCGACGCCCTCGGCACCATGGTGGGCGGACTCAGCGTCGGCGACCCCGCCGACCCCACCACCGAGATCGGCCCCCTCGTGGCCCAGCGCCAGCAGGAGCGGGTCGAGAAGTACATCGCACTCGGCCAAGAAGAGGGCGCCCGCCTCGTCGTCGGCGGCAACGGCATGCCGTCGGGCATCGAGAAGGGCTGGTACGTCCAGCCGACGGTGTTCGCCGATGTCGACAACGGCATGCGCATCGCCCAGGAGGAGATCTTCGGACCCGTCCTCGCCGTCATCCCCTACGAGGACGAGCGCGACGCCGTCCGCCTCGCCAACGCGTCGGACTACGGCCTCGCTGGGTCGGTGTTCACGGGCGACGCCGAGAAGGGCATGGACATCGCCCGGCGCGTGCGTACCGGAACCTTCGGCGTCAACCAGTACACGATGGACTTCATCGCTCCGTTCGGCGGCTACAAGTCGAGCGGCATGGGACGCGAGTTCGGCAAGGAAGGGCTGGAGGCCTACCTCGAGCTGAAGTCGATCATCCCGCCGGGCGGCGGAGTCGCGGCCGCCGGATAGGCCCTCCTGCTAGCGCGTGGGCTCGGTCGACGGGCCCACGTACTCGTCCAACCAGTCCGTCAGGGGCGCGGCGTCACGCCAGACCTTCACGATGCGGTCGGCCGCCTTGGCCGTACCCAACCACGCGGCCGGCGGCCATTCCCGCCAGACCGTCATGTCCGTGAACCGCAGCAGCTCGATGCGCGGGTGGTCGGCCTTGTACCCGCGCGGTGCGGTGCGGACGCCGGCGCCGCCGACGGTGTACCTGGCCTTGCGCAGGGCGACGGTGATCGCCTCGAGGGCCGCGCCCTTCCTCTTGTCGTCGACGGCCGCCCGGTAACGCACCAGCTGGTCCCGCGCCATGTGCCAGTAGCCGGTGGCGGCGGCCAGGCCCTGCGACGACAGCTGCACGTAGCCCCGCTCGTTGGACGCCGCGATGGCTGTCTTATAGGGCGTCTTGTCGGCCGAGAAACGCACGTCGCGGTACGGGCGATACACCTTGCCCGGTCCGAACTCGGCTGTCAGTTGCTGGAGCAACGCCTCCATCGGCGCCCGCACCGCGTCCTCATAGACACTCTTGTTCGCGGTCCAGTACGTCTTGGAGTTGTCGGCCTCCAGCCCTTCGAAGAACTCGATGGCCTCCACCGGCCATCCCTTGAAGGTCACGCGCCGAACGTTATTGCGTCCGCAACCGGACCGAAACGTTGAGCCCGTAGGTTCGCGGCATGGAGCTCGTCGACCTTCCACCGCTCACCGCGCTCGCCGCGTTCGACGCCGTCGCCCACGACGACGTCAACATCGCCGTCGCGGGCCCCGTCGTGCTGCTCACGGGTTCGCAGTCCCGCGCCGTGGCCGAACGCATGTGCGCGTGGGTCGACGACTGGGTGGACAGCGCGGTCGCGTCGGTGTTCATGCATCCGGCGCGCCGGCGTCCCTGAGGGCGGACGCCAGCGCGGCGCGCAGCCGCACCGCTGTTGCCGGCGCCAGGTGGGCGACGACGCCCGTGCCCGGCCGCCCTTGCTCCTCCAGCACCAACTCGACGCGTATGTCGTCGCAGGTGTCGCAGTCGTCGAGGATCGACACCGACCACATCGTCTGAGGCCGGTCCTCGTCGCCCACGTGGTCATCGGATCCGAAATCGACGGACTGCTTCATGCCGCGAAGCTAAGTCACCTCGCGGACGTCCGTGCCGTCGACGCGGTAGGTGCGCCCGTTGCGATCGGCCGCGTCGTCGGAGGCCAGCCACACCACGGCCCGTGCCGCGTAGGCCGGGTCCAGCCGTTCCCGGGCGCTCGCCTCGGCGCGGGCGAAGTAGGCCTCCGACATGCGCGTCACCGCCAGCGGGGAGATGGCGTTGATGGTGACGCCTTGCGGTGCTTCCAGCGCGGCGGCGCGCGTGAAGCCGTGCACCGCCGCCTTGGCAGTCGCGTAGGCCGCGCTGCCCGGGTACTGCGGGTCGAGGCCGGCGCCCGACACGGTGTTGATGATGCGGCCCCAACGCTGGGCTGCCATCACCGGCAAAGCCGCGGCCGTCGTCCCGATCGTCGCTTTGAGGTGGACGCCGAGGTGGTGCTCGAGTCGCTCGTCGTCGAGGTCCGCCACTGGCGACCGGACGCTGACGCCCGCGTTGTTCACGACCACGTCCAGTCGGTCGAAGCGCGCGACGACCCTCGCCACGAGTGCGCGGCCCGCTGCGACCGACGCGAGGTCGGCCACGTCGTCCACGCCGTCGATGTCGTCGACGTCGTTGACGACGACCGTGAAGCCCGCCGCCATCAGTGCGTCGGCGTGGGCCCGGCCCAGTCCCCGTCCCCCGCCTGTGACCACTGCCACCCGGTCCACCGGACCAGTCTTTCACCCGCCGATTTAAACAAGGAAACTCTTGCTTTATTCTCGCGGCAGGAGTAAGCCGGTGGCATGCGAACCGCCATCGTCACCGGAGCATCGCGAGGGCTCGGCCTGGCCCTCGCCAGTGCGTTGGCCGACCGAGGTTGGGCCCTCGTCATCGACGCCCGCCACGGCCCGGCCCTCGACCGGGCGGCGGTCGACCTGGCCCGGCGCACCACCGTGCGCGCCATCGCGGGTGACGTCGCCGACCCCGTCCACCGCAAGGCTCTCGTCACCGCCGCACGCGGGCTGGGCGAGCTGGATGCGGTCGTCAACAACGCCAGCCTGCTCGGGCCGAGTCCGCAACCACCGCTCGTGGTCTATCCCCTCGACGTGCTGCGCCAGGTCTACGAGGTGAACGTGTTCGGGCCCCTCGCCCTCGTGCAGGAGGCCCTCCCCTATCTCAGACCCGGCGCAGCGGTCGTCAACATCACGTCGGACGCGGCCGTCGAGGCCTACGCGGGATGGGGCGGCTACGGGAGCAGCAAGGCCGCGCTCGAACAGCTCACCGCTGTGCTGGCGGAGGAACAGCCGCAGCTGCGCGTGTACCGCGTCGACCCCGGCGACCTCCGCACCCAGATGCACCAGGAGGCATTCCCCGGCGAGGACATCTCCGACCGGCCCCTGCCGGACGTCGCGGTGCCCGGCCTGGTCGCGCTGATCGACGGCGAGATCGCAAGCGGTCGCCATCGGGCGCAGGAGGTGGTGGTGCCGGTATGACGCTGTCGGTCGCCGAGCCGCGCAGCGGGCTGGCCGCCGTCCCCGAGCGCCTGCGCTTCGACCTGCCACCCGAGCTCGAGGCGTCGGCACCACCAGAGGCGCGCGGCATCCGGCGCGACGAGGTGCGGATGATGGCCGCGACACGGCATGACCTCGGCATCGTGCACACCACGTTCTCCGAGCTCCCGCAGCATCTCGACGCGGGCGACCTGGTCGTCGTCAACACGTCGGACACGCTCCCGGCTGCAGTCGACGCCACCGGTCCGAGCGGTGAGCTCTTCAGGCTGCACCTGTCGACCCGGCTGCCCGCCGACCTCTGGGTCGTCGAGGTGCGCAAGGACGACCACCCGTTCCCGCATGCCCAGGCCGGATGGACGCTGGCCCTCCCGTCGGGCGGCGCCGTCGAGCTGCTCGCGCCCTACGCCCGCTCGCACGGCCGCCTGTGGGTCGCGGCCCTACGGCTGCCCGACCCGCTGCTCACCTTCCTGGCCCGGCACGGCCGTCCCATCCGGTACGGATACGTCGCCGGCTCCTGGCCCATCGCCATGTACCAGAACGTCTACGCCAACGAGCCGGGCAGCGCCGAGATGCCGAGCGCCGGGCGTCCGTTCACGCCAGAGGTCATCACCCGCCTCGTGGCCAAGGGCGTCGGGGTGGTGCCCATCGTCCTGCACACCGGCGTGTCGTCGCTGGAGGCGCACGAGCCGCCCTATCCCGAGCAGTTCCGGGTCAGCGCCCACACCGCGCACGCCGTCAACGACACTCGTCGCCAAGGCGGCCGCGTCATCGCGGTCGGCACCACCGTGGTCCGCGCGCTCGAGACCGTCGTCGACGAACGTGGACACGTGCACGCGGGCGAGGGATGGACAGAGAAGGTCATCACACCCATGTCCGGGGTGAGAAGTGCAGACGGGCTGCTCACCGGGTGGCACGAGCCCGAGGCGTCCCACCTCGACATGCTCGACGCGATCGCCGGTCGTCCACTGGTCGAGCGGTCGTACCGGGCCGCCCTCGCCGAGGGCTACCTGTGGCACGAGTTCGGCGACGTGCACCTGGTGCTCCCGTGAGGGTCGAGCCCACGCTGGCGTCGTTCCCGCGCACCAAGCGGGCCGTCGTCGAGCTGCTCAAGGCGCGCGGCGAGGCCAGCGCCAGCGACCTCGCCACAGAGCTCGAGCTCACCGCCGCCGCCGTCCGCCAGCAGCTCAACGAGCTTGAGGACGCCGGCTTCGTCGCCCACCGCCGCAGGGGCGACGAGGGGCGCGGCCGTCCCACTCACTGCTACTCGCTCACGCCCGCGGCGGGCGGACTGTTCCCGCAGCGCTACGGCGACCTCACCAACGAGCTCCTCGACTACGTCGACCCGGCCAGGGTGCCCGAGCTGTTCGAGAAGCGCCGCCAACGGCGCACCGAGGGCGCACGTGCCCGCTTGGCCGGGCTCACCTTCGAGGACCGGGTGGTCGAGCTGGCCCGCATCCTCGAGGAGGACGGCTACCTGGCGTCGGCCGAGCAGGTCGACACCACGACGTGGCGCATCGTCGAGGGCAACTGCGCCATCCTCGACGTGGCCCTCAAGTACGGGCACGCCTGCTCGAGCGAGCTCGCGTTCCTCCGCGACGTCATGGCCGACGCGGACGTCGACCGCGTGAGCCACATCGTCGCCGGCGCCCGCGCCTGCGCGTATGAGATCAAGCGCCGAAAGGCGGCATAGGTCGGCGCTGGAGACGTGAGCGGCTACGGGCTCTGCAGGTGGGGACTCTCGTCGTCGATGGGGTCCTCGCGCTCCGGGGCGATACCGGTGGACATCCGCGCGTCGGTCGTGCCCGAGCTGCGGCCCGCCTCCCGCTCGATCTCCTCGTCGCGGCCCGCCTCGTCCTTGTCCTCGCCGTGCTCCTCGGCACCCGTGGTGTCGCTCTCGCCGGACACGTCGCTCATGCGCGCTCCCTTCGTCGCCACTGCTCTTCTACCCCGGGCCCGCACGCGCCACTAGCCGCACGCTGCACCTAGCTGGGTCCTGCCACTTACCGGCCCAGGCCGCTCGGAGTAGACCCGCGAACGGCGAGCAACACACGGCTCGGGCGTCGCCCGGCGCCCGCGCGAAGGGAGGCGCCGTCCAATGGCAACGGCCACCGTCGAGGACGAACTCGTCGTCCACATCCTCTGGATCAACGCCGGCCTCAGCTGCGACGGGGACTCGGTGGCGCTGACCGGCGCGACCCAGCCGAGCATCGAGGACATCGTCCTCGGCGCACTCCCCGGCCTGCCCAAGGTCGCGGTGCACTGGCCCCTCATCGACTTCGAGTGCGGACCGGAGACGGGCGCCGACAACTTCATCGACTGGTTCCACAAGGCCGAGGCCGGACTCATCGACCCCTTCGTGCTCGTCATCGAAGGTTCGATCCCCAACGAGTCCATCAAGGAGGAGGGCTACTGGTCGGGCTTCGGACGCGATCCGGCCACCAACCAGCCCATCACCACCAGCGAGTGGCTCGACCGCCTGTCGCCCAAGGCCCTTGCCGTGCTGGCCGTCGGGACGTGCGCGACCTACGGCGGCATCCATGCCATGGCCGGCAACCCGACCGGCGCCATGGGCGTACCTGACTACCTCGGCTGGGACTGGCGCTCGAAGGCGGGACTGCCGATCGTGTGCGTGCCGGGCTGCCCGGTGCAGGGCGACAACCTCTCCGAGACGATCCTCTACCTGCTCTATCAGGCGACCGGGCAGGCGCCCATGATCCCGCTCGACGAGGCGCTGCGTCCGACGTGGCTGTTCGGCTCGACGGTGCACGAGGGCTGCGACCGGGCGGGCTACTACGAGCAGGGCGACTTCGCCACCGAGTACGGGTCGCCCAAGTGCATCGTGAAGCTGGGCTGCTGGGGACCGGTGGTGCGTTGCAACGTGCCCAAGCGCGGGTGGATCAACGGCGTGGGTGGCTGCCCCAACGTGGGCGGCATCTGCATCGGCTGCACCATGCCGGGCTTCCCCGACAAGTTCATGCCGTTCATGGACGAGCCACCCGGCAGCAAGGTCTCTGCCGCCGCGAGCGGCGCCTACGGGAAGTTCATCCGCTCGTTGCGGAGCGTGACCATGAAGACGGTGGACAAGGAACCGAAGTGGCGGCACAAGGGCCGCGAGATCACGACCGGCTACAAGCCCGACTGGAAGTAGGGAGCGACCGCATGGCCACGCAGACACGCGCCACCGAGGAGACCCGCACCGGCCTCACCGAGATGGTCTGGGACCCGATCACCCGCATCGTCGGGAGCCTCGGGATCTACACCAAGATCGACTTCGCCAAGAAGGAGGTCGCCGAGTGCTACAGCACCTCGTCGGTCTTCCGCGGCTACTCGATCTTCATGAAGGGCAAGGACCCGCGCGACGCCCACTTCATCACCAGCCGCATCTGCGGCATCTGCGGCGACAACCACGCGACCTGCTCCGTCTACAACCAGAACATGGCCTACGGGGTCCGCCCGCCCCACCTGGGCGAGTGGATCATCAACCTCGGTGAGGCGGCCGAGTACATGTTCGACCACAACATCTTCCAGGAGAACCTGGTCGGGGTCGACTACTGCGAGAAGATGGTCGGCGAGACCAATCCCGGGGTGCTCGAGCAGGCCAACCGCACCGAGGCGCCCCACGCGGGCGACCACGGGTACAAGACCATCGGCGACATCATGCGGTCACTCAACCCGCTGGAGGGCGAGTTCTACCGCGAGGCCCTGCAGGTCAGCCGGTACACGCGCGAGATGTTCTGCCTCATGGAGGGCAGGCACGTGCACCCGTCGACGCTCTATCCCGGAGGCGTCGGCACCGTGGCCACCATCCAGCTCTTCACCGACTACCTGACGCGGCTCATGCGCTACGTCGAGTTCATGAAGCGGGTCGTGCCGTTGCACGACGACCTCTTCAACTTCTTCTACGAGGCCCTGCCCGGCTACGAGCAGGTCGGCTTCCGGCGCACGCTGCTGGGGTGCTGGGGTGCGTTCAACGACCCCGACCACTGCGACTTCCAGTACAGGACGATGAGCGACTGGGGCAAGAAGATGTTCGTCACCCCCGGCGTCGTCGTCGACGGCAAGCTGGTGACGACGGACCTGGTCGACATCAACCTCGGCATCCGCATCCTCCTCGGCAGCTCGTACTACGAGAGCTGGGAGGACAAGGAGATGTTCGTCACCAGGGACCCGCTCGGGAACCCGGTCGACCGCAACCACCCGTGGAACCAGCACACGATCCCCAAGCCGCAGAAGCGCGACTTCGACAACAACTACAGCTGGACCATGTCGCCGCGTTGGTTCGACGGCAAGGACCACCTCGCCCTCGACACGGGAGGCGGCCCCATCGCCCGCCTGTGGGCCACCGCCCTCGCCGGACTGGTCGACACCGGCTACGTGAAGGCCACTGGCAGCAGCGTGCAGATCAACCTGCCCAAGACCGCACTCAAGCCGCCGGTGAGCTTCGAGTGGAAGATCCCGCAGTGGAGCAACGCCATCGAGCGCAACCGGGCCCGCACGTACTTCCAGGCCTACGCGGCCGCGCAGGCGTTGTACTTCTGCGAGAAGGCGCTGGCCGAGGTACGGGCCGGCCACAGCAAGACCTGGGAGCCGTTCAAGGTCCCCGACAACGCGGTGAGCGTGGGCTTCACCGAGGCGGTACGCGGCGTGCTGTCGCACCACATGGTCATCCGCGACGGCAAGATCGCCAACTACCACCCGTACCCGCCCACACCGTGGAACGGCAGCGTGCGCGACATCTACGGCACGCCTGGTCCGTATGAGGACGCCGTGCAGAACACGCCGATCTTCGAGGAGAACCCGCCTGAGCGGTTCAAGGGGATCGACATCATGCGGGCGGTGCGCAGCTTCGACCCGTGCCTGCCGTGCGGCGTGCACATGTACCTCGGCAAGGGCAAGACGCTGCAACGCACGCACTCGCCGACGATGTACGGCGGCGTGGAGTGATGCTGCAGGACACCGGCGAGCGCATCGAGCAGCTGCTCGGGGAGCTCCAGGCCGCTGATCCTGCCTCTGCCGCGAAGGCGGAGGAGGCGGTGCGGCTCATCGTCGAGTTCTACGGCGCCGGTCTGACCCGGCTGGTCGAGGAGCTGGGCGAACAGGTCACGACGGAGGTGGCGGGCGACCAGCTGGTCGCCAGCCTCCTCGTGCTCCATGGCCTCCACCCGGTGCCCGTCGAGACGCGCATCGAGGCCGCCCTCGACACCGTGCGCCCGTACATGGGTTCGCACGGCGGCTGGATCCGGCTGCACGGCGTCGACGACGACGGGGTCGCCCACGTCGAGCTCCAGGGCAGCTGCAGCGGGTGCCCGTCGTCGCTCGTCACCATGAAGTCGCAGGTCACCGAGGCGGTGGCCGAGGCCGCACCCGAGCTCACGGGCATCGACGTCGAGGGGGTGACCGAGCCGGAGCCCGTCACCACGCCGGTCGAGCTGGGCCGGCGGACGGTGGCCGCGACGACGTGACGACAGGCCTGCGCCGCTTCGTGACCCCGACAGCCGAACCGGGCGGGAAAATCGCACGCGACACGGCCGGTTCTCCCGCCCAGTTCGAGAAGTGCGAGCTGTGCACGGCGCCGATCGGGTCGGAGCACGGCCACCTGGTGGACGTCGAGGCGCGCAGTCTCCAGTGCGCGTGTCGCGCCTGCTGGCTGCTTTTCACCCACGAAGGGGCGGCGCAGGGACGGTTCCGCACCGTGCCGGACCGCTATCTGCACGACCCCGGCCTCCAGCTCACCGACGCGGAGTGGGACTCGCTGCAGGTACCGGTCGGCATGGCCTTCTTCTTCCGCCAGTCGGACCTCGACGGTCCCGTCGCGTTCTATCCGAGCCCGGCCGGCGCGACGGAGTCGCTGCTGCCGCTCGAGACGTGGGGCGACCTGGCCGCCCGCACCCCACTCGTGCAAACGCTCGAGCCCGACGTGGAGGCCCTCCTCGTGCGGCGGCGCGACGACGGCACGTACCAGTGCCACCTCGTCCCCGTCGACGCCTGTTACGAGCTGGTCGGCCGGGTGCGGATGACGTGGAAGGGGTTCGACGGCGGCGCCGAGGCGTGGGCGGCGATCGACGCCTTCTTCGACGCCATCACCGACCGCAGTCGGTCCGTCGGGGCGGCGTGACGACCGTGACCGGGTTCGGCGTGCCCACCGGCACCGGCGACCTGCGCTTCGAGTGTGTGGACGCCGGGCCCGAGCGCTTCGCCGCCGTCCCCACGCTGCTCTTCCGGCTGCGCATCACCGATACCGGTGACCGCCACGTCCATGCGATGGCCCTGCGCTGTCAGATCCGCATCGAACCCCAACGCCGTCCCTACACCGAGGAGGAGGCCGAGCGCCTGCTCGACCTCTTCGGTGAGCTGACTCGTTGGGGCGAGACCCTCAAGCCGCTGCAGTTCGCCAACGTGTCGGTGATGGTGCCCGGCTTCAGCGGCTCGACCGAGGTCGACGTGCACGTGCCGTGCACCTATGACTTCGAGGTGTCGGCCGCGAAGTACTTCCATTCCCTCGACGACGGGGAGGTGCCCCTGCTGCTTCTCTTCAGCGGCACCGCCTTCTTCAAGGCCGACGCCGGCTTCACCATCGAGCAGGTGCCGTGGCACAAGGAAGCCAACCACCGGCTCCCTGTGCGAGTCTGGCGCGAGCTGATGGACCTCTACTTCCCGAACAGCGCGTGGATCCGGCTCCGCAAGGACACCCTCGACGCCCTGCAGCGCTACAAGTCGGCGCGGGCCATCCCCAGCTGGGACGAGGCGCTCGACCTGCTCCTCACCGGCGCGGCCGGCCAAGGCGGCTGACGTGAGTCTCGACCTCGCCCGCAAGGTGGCCGACGCGGTGCTCTACGAGGGGTACGTCCTCTACCCGTACCGCGCGTCGGCCCAGAAGAACCAACTGCGCTGGCAGTGGGGCGTGCTCGTGCCCCGGGAGCAGAGCGAGGCCGCGGCCGAGCCGTGGGCGGCGGAGGTCGACCTGCTCGTCGATGCGGGGGCGGCGGCACGGGTCCGGGTGCAGGCCCGATGCCTGCAGCTCGAGACGCGCGCTGGCGAGCCACCGTGGGACGAGGGTGTGGAGCGCGAGGTCACGGTCGACGTGGTGCTGGACGGCAGCGGGCGGGAAGACGCGTTCACGTTCCCTGCCGGCGACGACGGCGGGCGCGTCCGTCAGGCCGTCGCCGGGCGGGTCACGGTCGCCACCGAGGCGCTGCCCGGTCCATACGGCGTGGTGAAGCTGGGGCTGCGCATCGAGAACCTCACGCCGTGGGCCGAGCGCGAGGCGACGCGGGACGAGGTCGTCCGCCACTCGCTCGTCGGCACCCACCTCCTGGTGTCGGTGGACGGCGGCCGCTTCCTGTCACTCGTCGACCCGCCCGAGTGGGCCCGCCCCTACGCCGAAGGCTGCCGGCGCACCGGCCTGTGGCCCGTGCTGGTCGGCGACGACGACGACGTGATGCTGGCCACACCGATCATCCTCGAGGAGCACCCGCAGATCGCGCCCGAGAGCCCGGGCGACCTGTACGACGCCCTCGAGATCGACGAGATCCTCTCGCTCCGCACCCTGACCCTCACCGACGAGGAGAAGGCGGAGGCGCGCGCCACCGATCCGCGGGCGGCCGCGGTCATCGACCGCGTCGACGCCATGCCCGGTGAGATCCTCGAGCGCCTGCACGGGGCCATCCGCACCCTGAGGCCTCCCGGCGGCGACGACGTGCCCACCTTCACCGAGCCGGACGCGCCCTGGTGGGACCCGGGCGCCGACGCGTCGGTGTCGCCCGAGACGGACACCGTCGACGTGGCCGGCGTTCCGGTGGGCAAGGGCACCAAGGTGAAGCTCGTCCCGCGGGTCGGCGCCGACGCCCAGGACATGTTCCTCGACGGGCGCATCGCCACCGTCGAGGCCGTGCTGGCCGACGTCGACGGCGGCTACCACCTGGCCGTCACCCTCGACGACGACCCGGGATCCGACATCCAGCGGGTGCAGGGACGCTTCTTCTACTTCCGCCCGGACGAGGTGATGCCCTCGTGAGCGCCGCGCCCCGCATCCTCGTCGCCGGGTGCGGCAACGTGTTCCTCGCCGACGACGCCTTCGGCGTGGAGGTGGCCACGCGCCTGCAGCAGACCGACCTGCCCGAGGGCGTCGTCGTGCGCGACACCGGCATCCGCGGCGTGCACCTCGTCTACGAGTTGCTCGACGGCTGGGACACGGTGATCATCGTGGACGCCAGCCCCCGCGGTGAAGCGCCCGGCACGGTCTCGCTCATCGAGCCCGATCCCGACGCCGATGCCGGTGACGCCACCCTCCTCGACGCCCACGGCATGAACCCGGACGCCGTCCTGGCCATGGTGGGCATCCTCGGAGGTGAGATCGGACGGATCCTCGTCGTGGCGTGTGAGCCGGCCGAGATCACCGAACGCATAGGACTCAGTCCCGTCGTCGCAGGCGCGGTCGACGGGGCGGTCACGATGGTGCGCGACCTCGTCGGCGCACAGGTCGGAACAGGAAGGGGAAGCTGATGGGCAAGCTCGTACGCCTGGCCCTACTGGCGGCGGTCGCGGCTGCAGTCGCGGCGAACATGAGTGACATCAAGCGCTACCTGCGCATGCGTCAGATGTAGGAGAGAGGACAACCATGATGGTGCTCTTGTGGGTGCTGATCGTGTTGGCCGTTCTGATCGTCATCGGTCTCGCGATGAACCTCAGCGACATCCGGCGCTACATGCGCATGAGGAGGATGTAGGTGCACGAAGTCGGACTGTGTGAGTCGTTGCTCGATGCCGTGGAGCGGCGGGCCAACGGCAGGAAGGTGCTCGGCGTGAAGTTCCGGGTCGGCGAGCAGCACCGCGTCGTCGACGAGGCCCTCGACCAGGCCTTCGTGCTCGTCGCCGAGGGCACCGTTGCCGAGGGCGCCGAGGTTGAGCTCGAGGTCGTGCCGGGCGACGAGCTGATGCTCGAGTCGATCAGGGTGGAGGCTCCGTAGCCATGTGCCTCGGCATCCCCGGCCAGGTGGTGGAGCTCATGACCGAGCATCCCGACCTCGCCCGCGTCGACGTGAGCGGCGTCAAGCGGGCCATCAACATCGGTCTGCTCGAGGACGAGGACGTGCAGCCGGGCGACTGGGTGCTCATCCACGTGGGCTTCGCGATGTCCAAGATCGACGAGGCCGAGGCCCGATCCGCCCTCGAGTTCCTCGAGTCCATCGGCGAGGCCTACGACGAGGAGATCCGCTCTCTGCAGCAGTCCCTTTCCGGCGACGACTCATGAGTCGCGCGATCGCGCCCTGGCAGGAGCGGCGGCACCCCACTCGCGGTCCTTTCACCGCATTGAGCCGCCGGGCGGGCGTCGCGAGGCACGAGCAGCCCGCCAGTGAGCGACCGTGAGGGAGCGAGCCATGAGATACGTCGACGAGTTCCGCGACGCGGCCAAGGCGCAGGCCCTGAGCGCCCGCATCGCGTCGCAGTGCGAGTCGGGTCGCCGGTACAAGTTCATGGAGGTCTGCGGCGGACACACGCACACCATCTACAAGCACGGGCTCGAGGACTACCTGCCCGAGACGGTGACGCTCGTGCACGGGCCTGGCTGCCCGGTGTGCGTGATCCCGATGGGCCGGGTCGACGACGCCATCGCCCTCGCCCATCAGCCCGACGTGATCATGACGTCGTTCGGCGACATGCTGCGGGTGCCCGGTGGCAACGGCTCGTTCCTCGACGCCAAGGCTCAGGGCGCCGACATCCGCATGGTCTACAGCCCCCTCGACGCCCTGAAGGTGGCGCGCCAGAACCCCGACAAACGCGTCGTGTTCATGGCCATCGGGTTCGAGACGACGGCTCCGTCCACCGCCATGACGGTGCTGCGCGCCAGGGCCGAGGGGATCGAGAACTTCTCCATCTTCTGCAACCACGTCACGATCATCCCCGCCATCAAGGCCATCCTCGACTCCCCCGACCTACGCCTCGACGGCTTCCTCGGACCAGGCCACGTGTCCACGGTGATCGGCTGCCGTCCGTACGAGTTCATCGCCAGGGCCCACCGCAAGCCGCTGGTGTGCGCGGGGTTCGAGCCCCTCGACATCCTGCAGTCGGTGTCGATGCTCCTCGCCCAGCTCGGCGAGGGCCGGTGCGAGGTCGAGAACCAGTACTCGCGCGTTGTCCCGTGGGACGGCAACAGCAAGGCGCTGCAGGTGATCAACCAGGTGATGGAGCTGCGTCCCTTCTTCGAGTGGCGCGGCCTCGGGTTCATCTCCCACTCCGCCCTGCAGGTGCGTGAGGAGTTCGCCGCCTTCGACGCAGAGCGCCTCTTCCCGGTGCCCGGCGTGCGGGTGGCCGACCCCAAGGCATGCCAGTGTGGCGAGGTGCTCAAGGGCGTCATCAAGCCGTGGGAGTGCAAGGTGTTCGGCACCGCGTGCACGCCGGAGACGCCGATCGGCACGTGCATGGTGTCGAGCGAGGGCGCGTGCGCGGCGTACTACAACTTCGGCCGCTTCACGCGTGAACGGGTCCAGGAGGCGACGCGGTCGTGAGCTCCACCGAGGTCTCCCGCGAGGAGGAGGTCCTCGACCGCATCGACAAGGCCCGCCGCCGCAAGGCGCGCGTCCGGGAGGAGCACATCACCCTCGCCCACGGTGCGGGCGGCAAGGCCAGCCACACACTCACCGAGGCGGTGTTCCTGGAGGCGTTCCGCAATCCGCGCCTCGAGCCGCTGGAGGACCAGGCCCGGCTCGAGCTGGCCGGGGGCCAGCGCCTGGCCTTCACCACCGACAGCTACGTCGTGTCTCCGCTCTTCTTCCCGGGTGGCGACATCGGCGACTTGGCCGTCAACGGGACGGTCAACGACCTGGCCGTGTCGGGGGCGACGCCGAAGTGGCTGTCGGCTGGGTTCGTGCTCGAGGAGGGCTTCCCGGTCGCCGACCTCGAGCGCATCGTGGCATCCATGGCCCGAGCGGCGGAGGCGGCGGGCGTCGAGGTCGTCACGGGCGACACCAAGGTCGTCCAGCGCGGCAAGGCGGACGGCTGCTACATCACGACCGCGGGCGTCGGCGTCATGGAGCGACCCTCCGACCCCGCGGCGGCGCGCGTCACGCCCGGCGACGTCGTGCTCGTGTCCGGGCCCATCGGCGACCACGGCATGACGATCATGCTGGCGCGCGGCGAGCTCGACCTCGAGGCCGACCTGGTGTCCGACACCGCCGCCCTCAATGGCCTCATCGGTTCGCTGCTCGACGCGGTCCCCGACGGCGTGCGGGCCATGCGCGACGCCACGCGCGGCGGCGTGGCCACCGTCCTCAACGAGATGGCGCGAGCGGCCGACGTGGCGGTGGTGCTGGACGAGGGCGCCGTCCCCGTCCGCCCCGAGGTCAACGGCGCGTGCGAGATCCTCGGCATCGACCCGCTCTACGTCGCGTGCGAGGGGCGCGTCGTCGTCGTGGTCGACGAGGCGGCGGCCGACACCGCGTTGGCAGCGTTGCGATCGCACCCGCTCGGGCAGGATGCAGCCGTGATCGCGACCGTCCGGGACGACCCGCCCGGGCTCGTGCTGCTCAAGACCGCCTTCGGTGGCACGCGCATCGTCGACGTGCTCGTGGGCGATCCCCTGCCTCGGATCTGCTGAGCAGTCCTAGACGCGCGGCAGGGACTGTGCGTTCAACTCGTCCAGGTACTGCACCGCGTCGTCGGGGAGACCTTGCACCAGGGATCGAAGGATGGCCTCGGCGCGGCGGGCCGCCTCCTCGATCGACGCGAGAATCTGCGCGTCCAACCGTGACTCGAGGTCCTCGGCCGCCCGCGCCGCCGGCAGCAGGCTCGCCTGCAGGAGTCGGCCGGACGGTGGGTCCAGGTCCTCCGCGGTTGCGAGCGCGTGCTGAAGGCTGCTGCGGATCAGTGGGCAGTACACGTTGGGATCGGCACCGGCTCGAAAGAACCTCGGACCGCTGACCGCGCCCTGCAGCGCGTTCAGGACGCCGTGGGCGACGACCGCGGTCAGCCCCGCGTCCATCGCATCGACGCTCTGCAACTCAGTCATGACACGCCACGCGCACGGACACAGGCTAACGATGTTCGAGTTCGGGCCCGCGGAAGTCCAATTGGTGAGAGGATGGGCGCGCCCCGGGAAAGCCATCCCCCGGGAGCCGAATGGAGCCTCTCATGCATGTCGTCGTCCGCCAGTACAAGGGCAGTTCCAAGCTCATCGACGAGCTCGAGCAGCGCAAAGGTGACGTGGAGAAGCTCATCCGCGACGTCCCGGGCTTCGTGAACTACTACCTGGTGCGCACCGCCGACGGCGGGGTCAGCATCAGCGTGTTCGACTCGCCGGCAGGTACGGCGGAGTCGAACAAGGCAGCCGCGGCGTACATCAAGGAGAACCTCGACGGCATCGCCGCCGGCCCGCCCGAGGTCGTCGACGGCGAGAGCGTCATCAACTTCTCGGCGTAAGCCCTCTTTCGCCGGCGGCACCTGCCCACCGGCAGCACACGGGCGTCAGTTGACCGCGGCCAGACGTTGTGGAGCCGGGAGTCGTGGGAGTGCCGATGACCGAACATTCCGTGGTGATCGCGGGCGGCGGCCCGACCGGGCTCATGCTGGCCGGGGAACTGACGTTGGCAGGGGTCGACGTCGTCATCGTCGAACGACGTGCCAGTCAGGATCTCGAGGGATCGCGCGCCGGGGGTCTTCTCTCGCGCACCATCGAGGTGCTCGACCAGCGCGGCGTCGCGGATCGATTCATCACCGAGGGACAGACCTACCCGGCACTCGGATTCGCCGGGATCTTCATGGACGTCAGCGACTTCCCCACCCGGCACAACTACGTGCTCGGGCTCTGGCAGAGCCACATCGAGCGCATCCTGGCTGGCTGGGTGATCGATGAGCTGAAGGTTCCGATCCATCGCCAGCGTGAGGTGACCGGCTTCGCGCAGGATGACGCCGGCGTCGACATCGAGCTGTCCGACGCCACGTCGCTGCGAACGGAGTATCTCGTCGGCTGCGACGGCGGACGCAGCGTGGTCCGCAAGGCAGCTGGTATCGACTTCGCCGGGTGGGACCCATCGACCAGCTTCATGATCGCCGAGGTCGAGATGGACGAGGATCCGCCGATCGGCATGCGCCCCGAGGGTGGTGGCATCGGTCCCGTCAACCGGGCCGAGGGCGGGGGGCCGTACGGGGTCGTGCTCAAAGAACGAGACGTCGAGCACACCAGCGAGCCCACCCTGCAGGACCTCCGCGCGGCGCTCATCCATGCCTACGGGACGGACTACGGGGTGCACAGCCCGACCTGGATCTCCCGCTTCACCGACATGACCCGGCAGGCGGTGTCCTACCGCGCAGGGCGTGTGTTGCTGGCCGGTGACGCCGCCCACGTGCATTCCCCGCACGGCGGTCAGGGCCTGAACACGGGCGTGCAGGACGCCGTGAACCTGGGATGGAAGCTGGCCCAGGTCGTCCACGGGACATCGTCCGAGGGCCTCCTGGACACCTACCACGCCGAGCGACATCCGGTCGGTGCCCGGGTGTTGCACAACACGATGGCCCAGGTCGCCCTGAGCGGGGCCGACGACCGCCACGTAGCCCTGCGCGACACCATGACCGACCTGCTGGGTATGGACGAGCCGCGCCGGCGCATCGCCGGGATGCTCTGCGCGCTCGACGTCCACTACGACCTCGGAGAGGGACACCCGCTGCTCGGGCGGCGCATGCCCGACCTCGACGTGCAGACTGCGGACGGCCCCACGCGCGTCTTCACCCTGCTGCACGACGCCCGGCCCGTCCTCCTCAACCTCGGTGCATCCGGGGGGTTCGACATCGCTCCTTGGGCGGATCGAGTCCGCTTCGTCGACGCCACGCACGATGGCGCGTTGCAGCTCCCGGTCCTCGGTGAGGTCGCTGCACCCCCGGCCGTGCTGATCCGACCCGACGGGCATGTTGCCTGGGCAGGTGATCTCACGGACCCCGAGCTGCCTCGAGCGCTCACGACATGGTTCGGAGCGGCCACCCCCGCCTAGCGCCGACCGCCGAGCGAGCTCAATGCGCTCGGCAAGGGCACCCATGCATCCGCGCTACGGATGGCGAACCGTGATCGTGACCGTCGGATGACCCGCTGCCGACGGATCGGGTCCCTGGGTCAGCCGGATCGAGCGCTCGGTCTGGACGCCGTCATCCACGAGCTGCACGAACAGCCGTCGACCCTCCAGCGCGGAGATGGGTTTGGACTCACGGATGACACCGACCCCGCTGGAGGACCACTCCTTCACGTCCGATGCCAAGAAGCCGATGACTGCCGTCGCGCCGCCGACGTCAACCCACCCGCCGTACAACTGGGTGCCCGGTGGTCCATAGGCAATGGGACAGACCTCTGCGACGTCACCCGTCGCCGGCTTGAGCGCCACGCACGGCCCCCGGCTTGGGTTCGCGCTCTGACGCCAACCCAGCCGTCCACGGTTGGTGTCGAGCACGTAGGAGTAGGTCTTCCCGTCGTGGCACGCGCCTGCGCCCATGCCGGCAACCAGCACCAGCACGGCCAGTCGTCGCATCATCGAATCATGCCGGGGCGATGGCCGCTCCGAATGCAGCCACAGTCAGAGCGCCGAGCAGCACAAAACCTGCTTGGACACGCTCGATCACTCGCACAGATTGCTCCCAACGACAGACTCATGCCAGGCGCGCTGTATCGGCACTTATGCGCAGAGGCTCTACAGCAGCGTTCGGGACTCGGACACATCGATGCCAGCACGGCACAAGGCATCCACAAGCTCGCGTGTCGCCCGCCGTCGGAGACGGAGCACCACGTCCTCGGTCCCTGCTCTCGTCGGAGTCAGTGTGATCTCGGTCCTCAGCCCGAGTGGTGCCAACAGGCTGTGCGTCACCGTTACGCCGTTGCTCAGCCCGATCTCCTCACCGGTATCGGTCACTAAGCGGACGAGGTCGCGCTCAACCACTAGCTCACCGAGGACGCGTTGCAGGCCGATCCCGGCGACCACTCGAAGCCGAATCTCATCCACGGTCGAAGGCTAGGGGCGCCATAGCGGCACCTATGGGCTAGTCGGTGACGATCTCGCCGTCATACTCGGCAGTCTCACCCAGATACGCCTCTTGACCTTCCGCCAACACAAGCGGCTCGTCCAAGAGGGCGTTCACAAACGGCGTGCGCTCGGGTGTAACGAGTAGTTCGCCGATCGCCGCTCCCGGTAGCAGACCCCACTCAGATCGCACGCGTGCGCGGTCTGGCGTACGTGCTGGGTACTCGGTCAGCAGCGCATCTGTCGCGCTATCGAACACCATCACCTGCCAGGTCGCCACGGCACAAGGATGCCGTGAGTTGGACGGTCTGTGCAGCCACCCCATAGCGGCACATATGGGCGGTCACGGAAGGAGGTCGAGCACTTCGTGGGGCCACTCATCATGAAGGACGGCCATGAGGCTCTCGTCGCTACTTTCGACGAGGTAGGGCGTGTGCTCCGTGTCCTTCACTCTCGCGAGCACCGGCACGCCTAGCAATCCCCACTGGGGGAGGGCATTGGCCAGGAAGCCCTGCAAGACGAGGTCCTGATAGTCCGGCTCCCACCACACGCGAAACGACCTCTGGAAATCATCTGGGGAGATCGCGATCCACACCCCAAACGTGAGCGTGAAGCCGCCCGTCAGGCGCACCGGCAAGAGCGCCCGGACGAACGGAGAGATCTCTGGCACCTGCATTAACACCGAGGACTCCGGGTCCTGGTGGCTCATCCACGTCCCGGCGATCCGCTCCTGGTCTGGATGCGCGGCAACAGGGTCGGGGAGCCGGAACCGGACGTGTCGGTTGTGTGCGTCGGCGGGCCGTCCGCAAAGGGCGCATGTCCTCTTCCGTCGCAGCACGAGCGCATATTGCCGGATCCCGGGCGTTACACGGGCGTGTGGGCGTGCGTCGTCGAGCGCATTGCGCTCGCTCGGCCGCTCCTGCTCATCACACCCGCGCCACCGGCTCCGATCAGGGAGTCGGTGGCTCGCTTGGTCGGTGGCGGGCCCGGTTGTGGAAGCCGCAGGCCAGCCGGCCGTTGTCCTGGGTGGTCTCACCGCCCCAGGAATGGGGCTCGATGTGGTCGACCTGGCAGTCATCGGCCCGGGCGTCACAGCTCGGGTGGAAGCACTCGCGGTCTCGCACCTCGACCGCCCGTCGGGTGGCGCCCTCGAAGAGCCGGCGCTGCTCGCCCACGTCGAGCACGCGGGAGGCGGGCCCGAAGACGATGCGCTCGATCCACGCTTGGTCGAGCCAGGGCAGGAGTGAGCCGGGGGTGATCACGGTGCCGTTGGCCAGCTCGCAGAGACGGCTGAGGGCCTCGTCGCCGAGCAGGACGCTGAACAGGGGCTCGGGGCGACGGCCGTTCGCCGGGGCAGTGCGGCTGCGCGTGGCCATCTCGACGAGGGCGTCGGCCCGTCGTTGGGCCGGGGTGCGGGGAAGGTCGAGCACGCTCGGGTCATGGCCGAGCCGGGCCTTGGCCTCGGCCCAGTCGTGGAAGAACA